>NZ_JAFICR010000009.1:0-285504 GCF_017833915.1 Paenibacillus sp. 1182
CCATAATTATTTTATTGTATGGCCCGTTGGTCAAGGGGTTAAGACACCTCCCTTTCACGGAGGTAACAGGGGTTCGAATCCCCTACGGGTCATAAGTAGTATGGAGGCTTAGCTCAGCTGGGAGAGCATCTGCCTTACAAGCAGAGGGTCGGGGGTTCGAGCCCCTCAGCCTCCACCATTTATTTAAATAGCAGTCCCTAATATTATCGCGGGGTGGAGCAGTTCGGTAGCTCGTCGGGCTCATAACCCGAAGGTCGCAGGTTCAAATCCTGCCCCCGCAACCAATTAACTTTTGAATGTAAACTGCTATGGAACTGTGGTGTAGAGGCCTAACATGCCTGCCTGTCACGCAGGAGATCGCGGGTTCGAATCCCGTCAGTTCCGCCATTTTCACAAAGTTATGTTACCCTGTTGGGAGCCATTAGCTCAGTTGGTAGAGCACCTGACTTTTAATCAGGGTGTCGAAGGTTCGAGTCCTTCATGGCTCACCATTCATGCACTTATATGTCATGGATATAATGATATTGCGGACGTGGCTCAGCGGTAGAGCATCGCCTTGCCAAGGCGAGGGTCGCGGGTTCGATTCCCGTCGT
The DNA here is from genome assembly GCF_017833915.1 of Paenibacillus sp. 1182. Taxonomy (NCBI): domain Bacteria; kingdom Bacillati; phylum Bacillota; class Bacilli; order Caryophanales; family Paenibacillaceae; genus Paenibacillus; species Paenibacillus sp. 1182. The sequence goes on from NZ_JAFICR010000009.1 coordinate 594, forward strand.
CCGCTCCATATTTGCGCCCTTAGCTCAGCTGGATAGAGCGTTTGACTACGAATCAAAAGGCCGGGAGTTCGAATCTCTCAGGGCGCGCCATTAACTTCATAAGCCGGTGTGGCGGAATTGGCAGACGCGCGCGACTCAAAATCGTGAGGGAAACCGTGGAGGTTCGAGTCCTCTCACCGGCATGTATTTCGGGATGTAGCTCAGCTTGGTAGAGCACCTGGTTTGGGACCAGGGGGTCGCATGTTCAAATCGTGTCATCCCGATTCAAAAGGAAAGTCGCTGGAAGCAGCGGCTTTTTTGTTATATTAATTATCTTTTTGTATAAATCAGTAATCGCCAGGTCACACTAACACAAAAAGTGGGACGGAAGGGATTACTGTGAAGCGATTAAGTTGGAAAAAACAGATGAAACGGCGCTGGAAACAGTGGAGAAGAACAGTGTGGGCCTGTAGCATTTTGGGCGCGGCTTGTTTGCTGGCAGGGTTGGGTATTCTGTTATCGAATTATATGCAGGCTATGTTGTCACAGCCACTCGCTACTACCGTCATGGCAGAGGAGGGCATGGAGGAGGCTTCACATCTGGGTCCAACTGAAGATCACTCCTCACATATGCAACTATTACTAAGTATTCGTGCTTCCGGTATAAGCAGGAAGACCCGTCTGTTAACCACCTACGTATGTGGTACGGAAACACTTTCCTTGGGAACGCTAAGTTCACAGCAGCTAGAGACCTTACTGAAGCAACATCCCGATTGGAAGGGACGACTTAATACCAAAGGAGAGGTGTGGCTGGAACGCAGGGTGGAAGACTTGTCAGAGTCATGCAAAGAGCGTGGATACATGGGTTTGAGCACTGACGGCCAGCTTACATTGTATGAAGGGCTGCCTAAAAGAGAAAAAGTAATCCGCACTTTTTTTCAATTGGATGTGGGTTCCATGGAGACGGCCTTGCCAGAAGGGGTGTATAAACAACTTCAGCAGGGAATCCGTGTACAGGATATAAATGAGTATAACAGTGTAATTTCCACTTTTAGTGACTTTGCCGTGGAGCGAACACAGAGGGTATTAAAACAGCACTATTGATTACAACTGCGAGACGTTAGGCTTTGCCCATGAGGTAAGGCTTGAAGCGTCTCTTTTTATGTTTTTACTCATGTTTAAATTTTTTCCTCTATTAGATACAAAGTTTTGTTATAATGAAAAGAACGACACATATGTTCGCTTTATATGGTATTTGACCGTGAGTATATTCAGGATAACGCTGGCTATTGATTAGTTACGCCATGATTGAGCGATAGGGGAGAGATTTTTTTGCGTTTTCTAGGAATTGATCCGGGTATTGCTATTGTGGGCTTCGGGTTTGTAGACAAGATTGGCAGTAAAGTGGTGCCTGTGCAGTATGGCTGCATCCAGACGGAGGCTCATACACCGGAAGAAGAAAGGCTGCTTCATGTGTATGAAGGCATGTTGCAATTAATAGATAAATATAAGCCTGATGCGGTAGCACTGGAAAAGCTCTTTTTTAATCGCAACGTTACAACCGCTATGTCTGTAAGTCAGGCACGTGGGGTGCTGGTGCTGGCTGCAAAACAACGTAATTTGCCTATAGGTGAATACACGCCGATGCAGGTAAAGCAGGCTATTGTAGGGTATGGTAAGGCTGAGAAGAAACAGGTACAAGAAATGGTTAGAATGTTTCTAAAGCTTCAAACTGTGCCGAAACCGGACGATGTAGCGGATGCTTTGGCGGTGGCTATTTGTCATGCGCACTCCTATGGACTAAATTCAAAATTAAATGAGGTATTGCGAAAATGATAGATTTCTTGCGTGGTTCTGTGGCCCATTTGGAAAATGAATATGTCGTTTTAGATGTACAGGGTGTAGGGTACCGGGTATTTTGTCCGAATCCTTACGCGTTCGCCAAAACTGAAGGTTCAGTGGTTATTTATATTCACCATCATGTAAGGGAAGATGCTATTTTACTGTTCGGTTTTGCGACCCGTGAGGAGCAGCAGCTATTCCGTAAACTGATTGATGTATCTGGTATTGGACCGCGTGTTGCGCTTGGTATTTTAGGAGGCGGTACGCCTGCTCATGTGGTAACGGCGATTTATCAGGAGAATATCACATTTCTCACCAAGTTACCGGGGATCGGTAAAAAGACGGCACAACGTATGATTCTGGATTTGAAAGACAAGCTGGACGGTATTGGCTCGTTAGGGATGGCAACCGGATTGTTTGCTGAGCCTGTCGTAGAAGAAGGCGAAGGTTCATATTGGGGCGAGGCCCGTGAGGCGCTCAAGGCCCTCGGTTATACTGATACTGAGTTGGATAAGGTATGGAGCAGAATGAAGAAAGATGCAAAACCTGATGAATCTGCCGATATTTTGATGAAGCGGGCTTTGCAACTGTTGTTTGCCGGATAGGACGCGGATGTCCGTTAACAAGTGTCTGGTGAAAAGAGGAGCGATGGAATATGGATGACCGGATTATTTCCGCCAATTTGATGATGGAAGACCAGACGGCGGAGCTAAGCCTTCGCCCCCGTTATCTAAATGAATATATCGGGCAAAATCAGGTTAAGGAAAATCTGAAAGTATATATTGAAGCGGCCAAAATGCGTAAAGAAGCGTTGGACCATGTACTGTTGTACGGACCGCCTGGGTTGGGTAAAACAACTCTTGCTAACATTATTGCCAATGAGTTGGGGGTTAATCTGCGTACGACTTCAGGTCCTGCAATTGAAAGACCGGGAGATTTGGCAGCATTGCTGACCAATCTTCAAGAGGGTGATGTTTTGTTCATTGATGAGATTCATCGCCTTCATCGTACGGTGGAAGAAGTCATGTATCCGGCGATGGAGGATTTTGCGCTGGATATTATGATTGGTAAAGGCCCGAGTGCACGCTCAGTCCGTCTGGATTTGCCACCCTTTACACTTATAGGGGCCACTACGCGCGCTGGGCTGCTCTCTGCGCCATTGCGTGATCGGTTTGGTGTTATTAGTCGATTAGAGTTTTATACGACAGACGAGCTGGCTTACATTGTGTCCAGGAACGCGGATATTATGGAGATTGAAATTGTCGGGGATGCGGCGGAGGAAATCGCATTGCGTTCACGGGGGACACCGCGTATTGCCAACCGACTATTAAAAAGGGTGCGTGATTTTGCCCAGGTTGCCGGAGACGGAATTATCCATTCTGAGTTGGCTGCAGAGGCACTAAAGAGACTTCAAATAGATCCTCTCGGGCTGGATGAAATTGATCATAAAATGCTTAAGGCCATGATTCATTCATTCCGGGGCGGACCTGTAGGATTGGACACAATTGCTGCAACCATTGGTGAAGAGAGTCAGACTATTGAGGACGTGTATGAACCCTATTTGTTACAAATTGGTCTTTTACAAAGAACACCTCGGGGACGAACAGTGACTCCGGCGGCATATGCCCACCTTGGAATCCCCATGCCAACGGATCCACGGTGATTAGGAAACATGATGCACTTTTTAAAAAAATTATTGCATGGTTACATGCAGTATGGTGAATACGATATCGGCTGACGGATGACTGAGGGAATGAGAGTATAAGTAAGATTTTGGCGGGTTTATATTTTGGTTTATTCCGCCGATGTATTTAAAGGGACAGACAAGGATCGAGAGCCCGATAAATTACGCAAATATAAGTGCTAGGCAGCTAGATTGGGGGAGCCAGAAATGAGTGGAAAAGCATTTAACCGAGAAAGTATTTTCGGTGCATGGATGGGCCGGGCCAAACGAGCAGCAGCGATTATGGTATTAGCTACAGTGTGCATACCTTGGTCTTCAGGCGTTCACGCTGCCGCTGCCCAAGAGGATATTCGTGTAGTGATTTTTGCGGATCTAGGTAGCAAATATAAAGCGACAGTCCCCGCTGTAACCTTGAAATCATCAGGAGGTCTGAGTGTTGGACAGAACAGTGGAGGCAGCTTTCAAACTTGGATGGGACTGCCAGACAGTACAGCTCGTTTTAGTGTAGACAGCTATCGGGTGAAGGTACTTGAAGGAAATGAAGCAGCGGCGATAAAAGCGGCGCAAGCCCTGCAAAAGACTAATGATAAACCTACGGTTTTTATCGGTTCAAAAAATGGTAGCTCTGTGTATCAAGTGTACGCGGGAATATATGCTAGTGAACAGTCTGCGCAGGCTGCTGTACAGCGGATTTCCTCGGCAACCGGAGCGCAGGCCGAGGTGAAGGGAAACAAGCATTGGTCCACTGGAAGCTACGGAAGCGAGCAGGAAGCTAATCTCGTTCGAACGACAATTGCTGCGGCGGGCTTTGATGCTTTTACTGTGATTCAATCAAGAGGTCAGTATGCTGTGTGGGTTGGAGAAGAAAGTAATGACAGCAAGCTGTTGGCTTTGAAAACTGAGTTGGAGAGCAAGCAACCGAGACTCACGTTGTCTAAAGTTAATGCTACTCAAGCCGGCCTCATTATAAGACAGGAAGCAGGAGTCACGACCGGCTCGCAGGTGATGTCTCATTACATGCTAAGTGGTTCTGATAATAGCAAGGTAATTGTCAACGGCGGTAATAATGGAGTACAAGTGATGGAAAGATCACAGCGTACATATCGTGGCGAGATGGAGGTTGGCATGACGTCAGGCCAGCTGGCGCTTGTGAACGAAGTCCCTTTGGAGCAGTATTTGTATTCCGTGGTAGGAGCAGAGGTCTATTCCTCATGGCCAGATGAAGCGCTCAAGGCTCAAGCGGTAGCGGCTCGTAGCTATGCGCTTGCCCAAGGCAATCGGTTTCAGATCGGCAATGTGGTAGATGGCACGTTAAGCCAGGCTTACAACGGGAAGAGCTCGGAACATGCCAATGTCAATGAGGCTGTAGATGCAACAGCTGGTGAAGTCATTAAAAGTGGCGGCAAAGTGGTCGAAGCTGTATTTTCATCTAATGCGGGCGGTGTGACAGCAGATGCTTCTGAGGTGTGGAACAGTGGTGGCGAAGCCTTTGCTAGCGTAGACAGCTCGGGGGATACTTCGGCGCAAAAAGGAGCACAGGAATGGTATCATGTACTTCTCTCCAGTGGCAAGACAGGGTATATTCGTGAGGATAATGCTAAGGAACTGGAGGGTGTCACAGAAGCGGGGTTAGACAAAATCACCGTCACTGCGGAAAATACAAATGTGCGTCCTATTCCCCAAATTCAATCGACGGTTACACCAATAGCCAAGGCGCAGCCGGGTGAAGAGATCATTGTATTAGAAAAGGTGCCTCAGTCCGGAGACTATGCATGGGTGAGGGGGCCCTTTACGTCAGCTCAGCTTGCTAAATCCCTGCAAGGAAAAGTAACGGGTACAGTGCCTTCCTCTATTAATCACCTCGATGTCACCAAACGTGGTCCATCAGGGCGAGTGTTGGAGGTTGAAGCGAACGGATCCCCTTTGAAAGTGAAGTATCCGGATATGTTTCGCTCAGCAATGGGCGGACTCCCGAGCACACTGTTTGATATTGCGAGTACCGGAAGTTATACTGTATTAGGCGCTGATGGGGCTACTTCTCATGTAAGTGGTACACAAGGCACTCAAATCCTGTCCGCATCTGGCAGCAGTACTTCAAGTGGTAACGGGGTGATCGTCATGAATGAAGATCGTCATGCACGAGTCATTGACAAAACACAAAGCTTTATTTTTACAGGTAAAGGAAATGGTCATGGTTTGGGCTTATCCCAATGGGGTGCCAATGGTTTGGCCGAGCAGGGGTATGATTACAAGAAAATTTTGCAACACTATTATAAAAATGTGGATATAGTTAAGGACTGACCAATATATGAACGTAAACGACTACGATTTTGAACTGCCTGAAACATTAATTGCACAGACGCCTTTGCTTGATCGGAGCGCTTCCAGATTACTGACATTAAACAAAAATAACGGTGAAGTGGGCCATCATACGTTTTCGGATATTGTGCAGTATCTCCAACCAGGGGATACGTTGGTATTAAACGATACGAGAGTGATTCCTGCACGCTTGTTTGGCATCAAGGAAGACACGGGAGCTAAGGCTGAGGTTTTGTTGCTTAAGCAACTGCAAGGGGACCGATGGGAAGCATTGGTGAAACCTGGTAAAAAGCTGAAAAAGGGTGCTGTTATCGTTTTCGGTGATGAGCTGAAAGCAGTAATTGAGGAAGAAGGAGATATGGGCGGCAGGGTACTGTCATTTTCATATGACGGTATTTTCCAGGAGATATTGGACCGCTTGGGCCAAATGCCGCTTCCGCCGTATATCAAGGAACAACTGGATGACCGCGAGCGCTATCAGACCGTTTATGCTCGGCATGAAGGTTCGGCTGCGGCTCCAACGGCAGGGCTGCACTTTACAGAAGAATTGCTGGACCAGATTAAAAAGAAGGGCGTTACCGTTGCCTTTATCACACTTCATGTTGGCTTAGGGACGTTCAGACCGATGTCTGTGGATACGATTGAAGAGCATGTAATGCATGAAGAATACTATTCATTGTCACAGGAAACAGCCGATGTGCTCAATGAAACCAAGGCGCGCGGTGGAAGAGTCGTGGCGGTGGGGACGACCAGTTGCCGGACGCTGGAGACGGTGGGTAATAAATTTGGTGATGGAGTATTAGAGGCCAGTAGTGGCTGGACACAGATTTTTATTTATCCAGGCTATGAATTCCGTGTGGTGGATGCGATGATTACGAATTTTCATTTGCCCAAATCCACCTTGGTTATGCTGGTCAGCGCACTGGCGGGCAGGGAGAATATTATGCATGCTTACCAGGAGGCGATTGACCGACAATATCGGTTTTTCAGCTTCGGGGATGCAATGTTCATTTATTAATTAAGGATGGTAGAGAAAATATGGCACCAGCAATAAGATACGAACATATCAAAACCTGCAAGCAATCGGGAGCCCGTCTCGGGCGTGTACACACTCCTCACGGAGTTATTGAGACACCAACCTTTATGCCTGTGGGAACTCAAGCGACTGTTAAAACGATGAGTCCTGAGGAACTGAAAGCGATGGATGCTCAAATTATTTTGAGTAACACGTACCATTTGTTTCTTCGTCCTGGCCACGATATTATTCGTGAAGCGGGTGGACTGCACAAGTTTATGAATTGGGATCGCCCTATTTTAACGGACAGCGGCGGATTCCAGGTGTTTTCTTTAAGTGAAATGCGCAAGATTTCAGAGGAGGGTGTTCATTTTCGCTCTCATTTAAATGGAGATAAAAAGTTTCTTTCGCCTGAAGTGGCGATGGAAATTCAAAACTCACTTGGCTCAGATATTATGATGGCCTTCGATGAATGTCCGCCGTTTCCGGCTGAATATGAGTATGTGAAAAAGTCACTGGAACGCACCAGCCGTTGGGCTGAGCGTTGTCTAGAGGCACACGCGCGTCCTCATGATCAAGGTCTGTTTGCCATTGTTCAGGGAGGCATGCATGAAGATCTGCGCAGGCAAAGCGCTGCGGATTTGACTTCCATGGATTTCCCGGGGTATGCTATTGGTGGACTGAGCGTAGGTGAACCGAAACATTTGATGTATGAAGTGCTCGATTATACGGTTCCTCTGCTTCCCACCAACAAGCCACGTTATTTGATGGGCGTGGGTTCGCCTGATGCTTTGATTGAAGGCTCTATCCGTGGTGTGGATATGTTCGATTGTGTACTTCCAACCCGAATTGCTCGCAACGGGACAACGATGACCAGCCAAGGTCGTCTTGTCGTTCGCAATGCCCAATATGCAAGTGATTTTGGCCCGCTCGATCCTGCTTGTGATTGTTATACCTGTCGCAATTATTCACGTGCTTACTTGCGACATTTGATTAAAGCGGATGAAACCTTCGGGCTCCGACTGACAACGTATCATAACTTGCATTTCTTAATACAATTGATGCGTAATGTCAGACAAGCGATTATGGATGACAGGCTGCTTGATTTCCGAGATGAATTTTTTGAGCAGTACGGTCTTCATGATAATGATAAAGGATTTTAAGTTTTAGGGAGAGTATACGAAAGGGGGATTTAACATGTTTCATTTTGCTACAGCCGCTGCTACACCCGGTGGAACTGGCGGACTTTTTCAAATGATCTGGCCACTGGCTCTGATGTTTGTAATCTTCTATTTCTTGCTGATTCGCCCGAATCAGAAAAAACAAAAGCAACGTCAAACGATGCTTCAAGCTTTGAAAAAGGGAGATAAAGTCATTACAATCGGAGGTCTTCACGGTACAATTATGGAGATTACGGATGATGTAGTAGTTTTGCGTGTGAATGATGTCACGAAGCTGACCTTTGACCGCAGTGCAATCAGCAACGCGATTGCAAAAGACACGGCATCTGAGGAAGTTGTTTCCAAATCGTAAAATGCTGGTGACCGTTATACAAAAACCGAGCCTTTGAGGAGGCTCGGTTTTTTGTGTTGTTTTATTACATGGGTACAAACATTTTGATTACTTGTTGAGATTAATGCCAAACATCCCACCACCTGCGCCTATGACAAACGCGAAACCTAAGTGTAACAGGTCCTTGCCGACCATGCCCGCATCCAATGCCAGAAAACCGACCAGCAGAACGATTAGTCCATACAGGATACCTGTAATACCGCCTTGATACCAGCCTTTGTTTGCTGATCTTTTACCGGCGACGAAGCCACCAGATAGCATGGCGAATGCATGGACGATGTACGTATACAATGATAAGTCCTGTTCCTGCATCTGTGTCAGCCACAAGAGTAGTGAAAGAATCAATGCGCCAAGCAGCATCCATGCAAAAGCATAGAATAAGCCGGATAAAATAGGATGGGCCAGACGAAACGAACACCAGCGGCGAATGAGCTCCATTGATAATTCCTCCTGTACCAAGGTTTGAACTATTATCATTCTATGGCCAAGCCTCACGGCTTAGTACCAAGTCGCAAGCAGTCTTTCTCTTTATTTCAATAATTTAGCCTTTTGTTTTTTGTATGAGCCAAGTGAGGAACGGTCAGAATACGTGTACAATGAACGACTCATGTCTTATTGCAAGTACAGGGGAGGAGGCGAACATATTGAGTCACGATATTTTTGCTCATATTTTTCGGACGCTGCTCATGTATTTTATTGTATATCTGGTGATGCGCTTGATGGGTAAAAGGGAGATCGGTAAATTGTCAGTTTTCGATCTCGTCATATCCATTATGATTGCAGAAATTGCTGTATTCAGTCTGGAGGACATAAAACGTCCACTTTACGAAGGATTGATTCCTTTAGGAGTGCTGTTAATTTTGCAAATTGGGATTTCCTATTTCAGTCTGAAAAGTCGGCGACTGCGCTTACTATTTGATGGTAGGCCCAGTGTATTGTACTCTAATGGACAATTAAACAAGGACGAAATGGTGAAACAACGTTACAATTTGGATGACTTGCTGTTACAACTTCGTGAACAAAATATAGAAAGTCTGGACGAAGTTGAATATGTTATTTTGGAAACGACAGGTAAGCTAACGGTTATAGGTAAGGATGATAACGATGGAGTGGAACACGAAAAAATGAAGCAGGAATTAAACGGAACAGATTTGGCAAACAAAGAGCTACAGGTGGATAAAGTCCATCCTTCTCCACAAATCGGTGGAAAGTTTAGATATGAGGGACTGCCTATTCCATTAATCATGGATGGTAAGGTGCTGGATCGAAATTTGGAACGAATGGATATGAACCGGTTTTGGCTTAAAAATCAAATTCAAGCGAAGGGACACAAAGATTTTAAGGATGTTTTTTTATGCTCGGTTAACCATAGAGGTGATGTGTACATTACACCACCGGCCTATGGAAAATCTTCGGATTAGATTTCTTATGCTTTAAACCATCTTCTCAGGATTGGAATGCGTGTAAGGTTGTCCCAATCAATCATTTTGATCAAGGTCATCAGGAAAAGGTACAGAATAATTCCCAAGCCTGCGGCAAAAATAAATTGGAGCCACATTTGGTCGAACATCGTTAAATGTCTGTAGGTATATAACACTGCTGCTGCCATGATGATCATGCCTATCCCGGTCTTCCAGAAATCGAGCAAACGTACGCGGAAGCGAAGTAGCCTGCTGACACTGAAGCCATGAAGGAGAGTAACAATGGCACTGTTAATACAAATGGCGATGACAGCTCCGTAGATACCGTACTGAGGTTGGGATGCAAGCCAGACGATCAGCACAATTTTGATAACGGCTCCGATAAAGGTATTTAATAAGGCACTTCCAGGACGGTCTAACGCCTGAAGTGCTGCCTGAAGCGGGGCCTGAATGTACATAAAAAGAGCAAAAGGTGCCATGAGCTTAAGCATTCCTGCAATATCGCCATTATTGTAGAGTAGCAGACACAGAGGTTCCGCCAATACATACATGATCACGGCAAATGGGGCTCCTGCAACCAAAGCGAGCCGAAGCGATTGATGTAGACGTTTGTGAATGGCTATAATATGCCCCTTAGCCGCTGCTTCGGATAACGAAGGAACGAGTGAAACAGCTAATGAACTGGTCAGAACCCCAGGGAGTAATAACACAGGAATGACCATGCCCTGCATGGCTCCATATTGTGCGGTTGCCACGCCAGTTGCAATGCCTGCTACGGCAAGGCTGCGCATGCACAAGATAGATTCGAGCAAATAGGATAAGGAACCGACAAGCCTTCCAGCAGTCACGGGAACGGATATAGACATAAGACGTGACAAAACAGATGATTGCTCGGGATAAACCTCAGAGGAGGGGCCAGGCGAATTCGGCTGAAGGATGCGATCTTTTCGCTGGTTACACACGTATTGCCATAGAAGCACAATCATGCCAATGAATTCGCCCGCCAGAGCACCGAGCATGGCACCTGCAGCAGCGTAGGCTACCCCATGGGGAAGTAACAAGTAAGCAAACCAAATGACACAAAAAATGCGCATAACGGTCTCGGCAATCGAGGAACTAGCGGAAGGAATCATATTTTGCTTTCCCTGAAAATAGCCCCTATAAGCTGAAGAAACAGCTACAATGACAATCATTGGGCTCATGCTCACGAATGTATAATACACGCGGCTGTCGGTCAGAAGATGGCTTGTGATCCAAGGCGCGAACACAAGACAGAGCACCATGGCGATCAGACTGAGTGTAATGGTGAAGCGCAGGCTGGTATGCAAAATACGCCGCGACATTTCGGGCTGTCCCGCCGTTTCGGCTTCGGCTACTAGCTTGGCTACCGCAAGAGGGATTCCCCCTGTAATAAGCGTCACCAGAACGATAAAAAAGGGATACCCCTGTTGGTACAAGCCAACTCCTTCGGGGCCGATGATACGCGGGAGTGCGATTCGGGGAATAAAACCTAGTATCCGGTTGATAATTCCTGCTGCCAATAAAATAATTGCTCCATGGATGAATGTCTGCTTTTTCAATCGCAACTCCCTCTTCCCCAAAATGTAATTCTGCGTCTATACATTACTTTAGAAGATATGCTGGACCTGTCCATCTTCATGACAAGCTTTTCCGTTCAGAAACAAAGTGATTTAGACAACAAGAGGGAGAGTGGTGAATTCTGCTATTGACGAGCGAAATGATTGCATATATTGTTGATTTAAGGCTATTTTCAACGAGAAGAAGGGTTTTCCAGGATCAGGACAGAAATGTTCTACAAAGCAGTCAATAACCCCGCTAATTGCTGATCTGCGGAACCGGTAGTCGCTGGGAGGAGGAACGGCCATCGTGGGTATGGAAGAGCTGGATGAGCAGGATTGGGATGACGCAATTGAGATGCTTTGTCAAAGTAAGGCGGACGAGTTGATTCTCGTAGGCTATGAGCATGTCACAAGTAAGGACGTGTGGAATTGCGTCAGCCATAAATATGAAAAGGAGGGTATTCCTCCGCTGCACAAGCTCGTTAACGATATACTTTCCCTTAAAGCGACGAGCTTTATGAACTATTTGACTATGTCCGCATTACGGGGCTCCACTTTCGAATAGAAGGGGGTCTTTTTTTGCGTTCAAATTGACTGCTTTTTGAGGGGTAGCTATAATAGGAATATTGAGAATGAAAGGGGAACATGGGACGGAATGAAGAGAATTCTAAGTTTCATCGTGGTCGTGCTCATAACTACTGGTGTTATGATCGGGACAAGCCCGGGCCTACTGAACAGTTTAAAATTAGGCCTCGATTTAAAGGGAGGCTTTGAAATTTTATATGAAGCCCAGCCTTTGGAAGCCGGGCAGAGTGTAACCAGACAGTCTCTTATACAAACAGCTCAAAGTCTGGAGAGACGGATTAATGCGCTCGGTACGACTGAGCCGGAAGTAACAACAGAGGGGAGCAACCGTATTCGCGTGCGGCTTGCTGGTGTCACTAATGAGGCAGAAGTTCGCTCCATGCTGAAAAAGCCTGCAGAATTAACGTTTCGCAGTGCAACGGCAGCAGATGCTAAGAAGCCAGGTCAATACAGCAAAATTGAGCTCCGCGGTAATGATTTTGTGGAGAATGGCGCTGTTGTAGGCTATGATCAGCTGAATCAACCTGAGATTAGTATCAAAGTCAAGGACAAAGCTAAATTTGCAGAAATCACAAAGCGGCTTCTGAATAAAGAATTAGCTATTTTCCTTGATCAGGAATTGCTGTCTGCACCCACAGTGCGTGGGGAATTAACGGACGGTAGCGCGTCAATCACAGGTAGCTACACTCGTGATGAAGCGAATAAACTGGCGGATACGATTAATCTGGGTGCCCTTCCGCTCAAACTGACGGAAAAATATTCTCAGAGTGTAGGTGCTACGCTGGGTCAATTGTCACTGGATCAGACGATTCGTGCTGGATTGATCGGCTCGATCATTATTCTGGTATTTATGATTGCAATGTTCCGTGTACCGGGATTAGTGGCCAGTTTCTGTCTCATCGTTCATACCTGGGTAGTGCTTGCGATTTTCTACTTGGGTGGATTTGTACTCACACTCCCAGGTATCGCCGCCTTTGTGCTCGGGATCGGGATGGCGGTCGATGCCAACATCATTACGTATGAACGGATTAAAGAAGAAATCAAGTCAGGCAAAACGATTCGTTCTTCTGTCATTGCAGGTAGTAAGGCTTCGTTCCGTACCGTTATGGATGCCAATGTTACGACAATTATAGCGGCAGCGGTTATGTTTGGTCTGGGAACAGGCTCCGTTCGAGGATTCGCTTTGGTGCTCATCGTTGATATTGTCACCAGTATTTTGACGAATATCTTCTTCTCCCGCTTCTTACTCAATCTGCTGGTTAAAGCGGATGCTGTGAAGAAGGCCAAGTATTTTGGTGTGAAGGAGAGTGATATCAGTGCGCTTTAATTGGAACTTGAAATATATTAAGATGAGCAAGTGGTTTTACACGTTCTCAATTATTATCACACTGCTTGGTATTCTAAGCTTGTCAATATTCGGCTTGAATTACGGGGTAGACTTTCGTTCCGGTTCCAATGTGGATGTCAATTTGACTAAGGTTGTTACACAGGAACAGATCCAAACTTTGCTGGACAAGCAGAAAATCGGTAAAGAGGTAGATTATACACCGGGGAAAGAGCGTTTCGGCATTCGCTTCTCACAGGTGTTGACGGATCAGCAAGTGAATGATTTTAAGATTTCTTTTAATAAACAGCTGGATCCGAAGGCTTCCTTTGAGGTCAATACAGTGGATACGGAAATGGCGCAAGAACTAGAACGAAATGCGTTATGGGCGATTTTATTGGCTTCTGTGGCTATCGCTATTTATATCTCAATCCGTTTTGAATGGCGGTTTGCCGTTGCAGCAATTGTTTCGTTGTTGCATGATGCCTTCCTCGTCATCAGTATTTTCTCGATTTTCCGGCTTGAGGTGGATTTGACCTTTATTACGGCAATTCTGACGATTGTTGGTTTCTCCATTAATGACACCGTCGTTATTTTTGACCGTATTCGGGAAAATCTACGATTTGCGAAGAAGAAGTCCAGGGACGACTTAGAGCAGGTAGTTGATCACAGTATTGCGCAGACAATGACTCGGTCACTTGCAACCGTGTTTACGGTGTTTATTGCCTCCGTATGTTTGTTCATATTTGGCGGCGAATCGATCCGTATGTTCTCACTTGCAATGGTCATTGGTTTGTTGTTTGGTGCTTATTCCTCCATTTTCATTGCCAGCCCGCTGTGGGTGGCATTGAAAGGAAAACAAAAATCTCCGACAGCTGGCGGGGGCGCGGCCAAAACTGCAAAGTCTTAAGTTACGCAAATACCAGTAGTATAAATTAAAGAGAAAGCCGCGTCTGCTTGGGCGCGGTTTTCTAAGGTTTTAAGATTTACCTTAAGTAAGGCTCAGTAGTGGCACTTAAATGTGAATGGTTTTTGATTTTGAGAAATTCGGTTATTTTAGATTGAGCTTTATTGGGAAAGGGTTAGTTCAGGATTGAGGGGGAAACGTTGTGAATAGCGAACGCAGCCGATCATTGGAAACTGCGGCGTTGAGCGGGATTGTAGGTAATCTCGCGCTGGCTGTTCTAAAGGGAGCCGTCGGTTATGCGGCAAACAGCAAGGCGTTGTTGGGAGATGCACTGCACACGGCTGCAGATAGTGCTTCCCGTTTGCAGGAGCTTCTGTGTTCCAAGGGTGCTACAGGGCACGGAATGCTGGCACGGTTGCGAAACGGTGAAAAGGTTCGAACGGTCATATCTGTGGTACTGGCTATTTTAGTGCTGATGAGCGGTCTTCAGCTAGCTATCTCGGCTGTTCGTTCATTAAGCAGTTCGGAACCGCAGGCACCCGGTCTGTATGCATTAATTACCGTATTTATTGCGTTGGTATTGAGAGAAGCGCTATTTCAGTTTCAATATCGCTACTCGATTAAACATGGTCATAAAGAGGAAGCAGATCGGTACGCAAACCATGAACGTTACTCGCTGTATGCATCGTTGATTGCATTGATTGGCATGATCGGCGCAATGACTGGCGAAGCAATGGAATGGCCTGCATTATTATATCTTGATCCAACCGCAGCTTTGCTCGTAGCCTGTCTGGTGCTGCGTAAAGGATATTTGATGGTAATGAATACCGCTTACCAGGTTCCTGCGCAGCCCTTGCAGGAGGAAGACTCCCGACGCTTTATGGAGACGATTCAACGGGTGTATGGTATTGTAACGGTTGAACACTTACATGCCCAGGAAACAGGGCATTTCATAACAGTGGATGTAACGATAAGTGTGAACCCGCGGATTACGGTACAGGAAGCGCAGGAAATCGCCGATCGAGCCAAAAATTTACTGTTAGCCCGTTTTCCACAGGTGACCCATGTACAAATGCAGTTCATTTCTTATCAAGCCGGATATCCATACAAATCCAATCATGAACTGCCAGATAATGATGTGTCGTCGTTGCTTCAATAGGGCAGGACGACTATGAAAGAAAGGTGAATAGGATTGCTTCATTCGCAGTACAGATGGAAGACCCCAGAGGCTAACCTGGAAGCGGCTCAGCTGTTGACAGGGGAACTGGGGATTTCACCATTGTTGTCCCGGCTTTTAGTGAACCGGGGCGTCACTACCGCCGGGGAAGCAAACCGCTTTTTGTACGGAAGTGTGGACGATGTACACGACCCTTTTTTGCTTCTTGGTATGGAAGAGGCTGTGCCGAGAATTCGTCAGGCTCTGGAACGTGGCGAGCATATATTAATCTATGGAGATTATGATGCGGACGGCGTATCCAGTACATCATTGATGATTCAGCTCATGCGTTTTCTAAAGGCTTCCTATGATATTTATATTCCTCATCGTTCTAACGAGGGATATGGTCTGCATAACCATGCCCTTGATTGGGCACATCAGCAGGGAGTTACACTGGTCATTACGGTAGATACGGGAATTAGTGCAGTAGAGCAAATTGCTTATGCAACTTCCTTGGGGATAGACGTTATTGTGACGGACCATCATGAGCCGCCTGCAGTACTTCCCGAGGCATATACTTTGATTAATCCGAAGCTCCCCGGTTGCCCATACCCATTTAAAGGTCTTGCAGGTGTTGGTGTTGCCCTGAAGCTCGCTCAGGCGCTGTTGGGTGAAGTGCCGGAGGAATGGTTTGAAATCGTCGCTATCGGCACGGTAGCCGATCTGATGCCACTACATGGTGAAAATCGGACGATGGTACGCAGAGGGATTCAATCCATGAGAAACTCTGCTTTTCCGGGGATTCGTGCGTTGCTCCATGTAGCGGGCGTAGATATATCTACAGTGACTTCAGTCAACATCGCATTTGCCTTGGCTCCGCGGATTAATGCCAGCGGGCGCCTGGATCATGCGGGACGAGCCGTTTCTCTGCTGACGACAGAAAAAGAGGAAGAAGCAGACCAACTTGCGCATGCGCTGGACCTGCTCAATCGTGAGCGTCAACAGGTGGTCGAACGTATTGTGGAGCAAGCCGAGCAACAATTGGCATCCAAACTGAACGGAGGCAAGCTACCGTCAGTTATTGTATTGGCTGGTGAAGGCTGGAATGTCGGCGTTGTCGGAATTGTGGCATCCAAGCTGTTGGATCGCTATTATCGACCGACCATTATTCTGGGTATAGATGCTGAGACAGGTATGTGCAAAGGTTCCGCCCGTTCTATTCCTGCATTGGATATTTACAGTGCTCTTACGGACAGCCATGAGCTTATGGAGCATTTTGGTGGTCATCCTTCGGCAGCGGGTATGACGCTGTCCTGTGATAATCTGGAATTGTTTGAAGAGCAGCTGAACCGCTATGCGGGTTCCATTTTGACACCAGACGATCTCATTCCTGTAGCTGAGGCTGATATGGTCTGTCGTTTGGACGAGGTATCTTTGCAAGTGGTTGAAGAACTGGAGTTGCTTCAGCCTTTTGGTATGGGGAATCCATCTCCACGATTCGTATTACAGGGTCTGCAATTGCGTGAGGCTCGTAAAATGGGACGTGAGAAAAATCATGTGAAGCTCCTGCTGGAGCAGAACGGTTTATCGCTGGACGCGATTGCCTTCCGTCGTGGCGATTTGGCTGATTTTTTACAGCAAGAAACGGAGATAGATCTGCTGGGTGAATTGTCAATTAACGAATGGAACGGTAAAAGGTCTCTCCAGCTCATGATGCAGGACATTCGAGTGCAGGCGCCGCAAATTTTTGATTATCGTGGAGTGTCGGACCCTTTTGCCGAATTAGAGCGGGGACTCAAGATCTTTCATCCACGCATAGAGGAAAGAAAGAAAGACGTTGCGGTGTTGGTCCACCCGTCATCTAGGCTTCGTACATCTAGCTCCGTGGACACTGAATCCTTATGGTTATACGATAAAGATGGCAGCGTTATTCCCAGTGATGGTCAAAGAGATGCACAGCACTCTGTGAAGTCGCTGTTCGTACTGGAGCCGCCGGATACACCGGATCAGTTCCAGGCATTATGGTCTACCTTTGAAAATGTAGAAAACGTATTTCTCCTTCATTCAGTCAGTGAACGTGGCGGTCGACTCGTAAGCCCAGACAGAGAGCTGTTCAAGCGCATTTACGTTGTGCTTTCCCGATTGGGAACACAGCCTATTGATGAAAAGGCAATGCTGCCTGCTCTTAGTCGACAGTGTTCCTGTTCAGTACGCATGTTATCCAAAGTATTGGACATCTTCGAAGAGCTTGAGTTTATGACGCGTACAGATGGTCAATTCCGTTTTGTATCCAATCCGCCCAAGCGGGATTTAACTGCTTCTCCGCGCTATCAGGAATTATATAATATGGCTGAAATGGAGCGGTATTTGCTGGATGCGGACACCACCCAGATGACGAGCTGGATTATGTCTCTTATGAAGGGTGCGTCTTGAGATACTATTTCGTAATTTATGTTGTAAAATGTATATACTAATTTGAAGTTTACAGTAGGAGGAACTAAGTTGGACTACAAAGAATATATTCGGGTGATTTCCGATTTTCCACAACCAGGGATTAGTTTTAAAGACATTACAACCCTAATGAAAAATGGTGAACTGTACCGCAAGGCTATCAACGATATGAAGGAATTGGTATCGGATTTAAAAATTGATTTGATTGCAGGTCCAGAAGCACGTGGATTCGTTATCGGTGCGCCTCTGGCTTATGCGCTTGGCGTTGGTTTTATTCCCATCCGTAAAAGTGGCAAGCTCCCTGGAGAAACCATTGAGGAAGCATACGGTTTGGAGTATGGTAAAGATACGCTGGCGATGCATAAGGATGCTATAGAGCCAGGCCAAAATGTTTTGATTGCTGATGACCTGCTTGCTACAGGTGGAACTATTGCTACATCCGTAAACTTGGTACGCCAGCTTGGTGGCAATGTGGCAGGGGCTGCTTTTCTTATCGAGCTGTCTGATCTAAACGGTCGGGCGAAGCTGCCTGACGTAGATGTATTCACCCTGATTACGTATTAAGTATTTCGAAACCTGGGTTTCCCGGGAAATAATTATGTATGGATTGCCTAAATAGTCCGATGGAACATCTCTTTATCTAAAGAGTTGCTCCATCGGGCTATTTTGTTTAGAAGCGTTTTAGGTGTGACTTTGTTTGACTGGTGCAAATTACCACTGTTTTTATTGGGAATAGTTATAAAAAATTTAAAATAAATGTCGATAAATAATTAAAAAGGAGCAGAGGTGGTCATATTGGGTTTATTTCGATTTAAGAGTTTACAGGCACGGACATTTTCTACCTTGATTCCGCTTGTACTTATAACGCTGATTTTAATCAGCTTTTTGTCTTATTTTTTTGCCAAGCAGAAGCTAGATACGGAAATAAGCCAAAATGCTGCTCATTCCTTGTCGAGGGTTAAATCGGATATTGCAGCTAACGTAGATCGTCATGCTTTACTTGTTTCGATGCTGACTAAGAGTGCGGAACAACTGGGAGCAGGAATGAACATTGAGGGTTATGGACGTTTTTTTGAACAAGAGTTGGCTTTAAATGATATGTCATACGGGTTGGGCATTTATTTTGCTAAAGGTGCGTATGATCCGGGAGTGACTTACCGTTCCATATATGTGCATAGAGATGGCCAGCTAGTGAAGCAAACGATTGAATATGATGATCCACAATATGACTACTTAACACAGCCATGGTATACAGAAGCCGTGGAACGTGGTAAGGAAATAAATTTTACGGAGCCTTTTTACGATAGCAGACTGAAAGTCAATATGATTACTGCAGGGAAAGCATTTTATGACAGGGAAGGGAAGCTGTTAGGTGTCATTACTGGCGACCTGAATATGACAAACATTCAAACGTTTATTGAAAAAATGAAGTTTGGTGCTAACGGTAGTGCGATCTTGATGGATAAGAATGGAGCCATTTTGTCATCCGGTCTTCCGTCCTTAAAAGCAGGCGAGCCGTTAACAAAAACGATGAATGCGGAAGCAGCACAATCTATTCAAAGTGGTACGTCCGGACAACTATCCGTACCCATTGATAGTGAGGACTACCGGATAATGTACGAAACACTCCCACAAACCGGATGGAAAATCGGCGTATTACTGCCAGAATCCGATTTGAACCGCTCTGCGAACGAAATGCTTAAACTTCTTCTTATTGTTAGTGTTATAGGCATCTTGCTAATTATGGGAGCGTTATTAATTAACAATTCAGGTATGATCAAAGAGATTAAAAAAATTATGCAGATAACCAATCGTATGGCTCATGGGGATTACAGCGTTGAACTAACACAACAACGTAAGGATGAATTTGGCCAAATGGCTGACGGGATCAATAAGGTGATTGCGGCAACCAGAGGAATGGCATCACGTTTGAGCGAAGAGTCAGATGTTATCTCAGGCGTATCTATAAAAATTTCCCAAGAGATTTCTGGGACTACTAAAGATGCGCAGCATAATGCAGGAGAACTGGCACAGGTGAAGGAAGGAGCCGAGCTTCAATTGGTCGCAGCAGCAGAGAGTGCGACTGCGATGGAAGAAATGGCTGTTGGCATACAGCGTATTGCTGAATCTATCCAGCATGTATCCGAGGCTACCACTGAGATTGAACATAAGGCACAACAAGGAAATGAACGGTTGACCGTGGTCAACCAAGGAATGCATAAAGCGAAAATATCTATGGATGAGGCAGGCAGGGTAGTAAGCTCATTGAATGAGCGGTCCGCCCAAATTGGCAGCATAATTGGAATGATTCAGGAAATTAGTGGGCAGACCAAGTTGCTATCACTGAATGCTTCCATTGAAGCCGCACGTGCAGGGGAGCATGGCCGAGGGTTCGCTGTGGTGGCTTCAGAAATCGGCAAGCTGGCTGTAAACGTGAGCGAGTCTGCGGAACAAATTACGAGTCGAATCCGATCCATGCAGGAAGAAACCAAATTAGCTTTGGAAGGAATGCAGCAGGGTGCTCTGGAGATGGATGAAGGAGTATCTATTTTACTTGAGGTGGAAGAACGTTTTATTGCGATGAATCAAGATATTCAGCAGGTGGCGATAGAAGTGCAGGAGGTTTCATCTGCCTCAGAAGAAATGTCGGCAGGTTCAGAGGAAGTTGCAGCCTCTATTGGATATCTTGCAGACATTGCGAAAGCTTCAGCTAAACGTACAGAGCAAGCCTCGGAACGATCCGAACGGCAGCTTAAGGATCTGGAAGGTATGGACAGCTCTGTCAAGACACTTACAGGTGTCTCTGATACGCTTAATCAGGTCGTATCTCGCTTTCGTGTGTGATATCTTTAGAAAAAAAGGCAGTGCATAAAAAAAACGTCGCTCCATGAGATATGGATCTTTACACGCTTGTCTATACAGCCTGAGCGTGTTGATCCATAACTAACATGGAGCGGCGTTTTAAAGTTGAAAAAAAGATATCAATCTGGTGTTTTCTCGGTTAAAGGTGCCTGCGATTTATCGTTGGACCAGCCGAGCACGTCAATCAGCTTGAAGAACAAGCTGAGGATGATGCCGATGATTGTAGCCAATGCCATACCTTTCAAGGTTACAGCGCCCCAAGTGAGCGTAGTACCACTGATTCCGACAACAAGCACGATGGTCGCAAGTAGCATGTTAGTTGGCTTGGCGAAATCAACCTTTTGCTCAACGAAGATTCTTAGACCGGAGGCAGCAATGACACCGAATAATAGTAAGGATACGCCACCCATAACTGGAGCTGGAATATTAGAAACAATCGCTGAGAACGTGCCTGAAAAGGACAGCAGGATGGCAATGATAGCCGCTCCGCCAATAACCCATACAGAGTACACTTTAGTTAATGCCATGACACCAATATTTTCACCATAAGTCGTATTAGGCGTAGAACCGACAAAACCCGAAATGACGGTGGAAATACCGTTACCCAGCAGAGAGCGGTGGAGACCAGGATCTTTGGACAACTCACGCCCGACAATGTTGCTAGTCACAAGTAAGTGACCAATATGCTCTACGATGACGACCAGAGCAACAGGAAGAATCGTCAGCATAGCAGAGGTATTAAAAACTGGAGTGGTAATTGCAGGATGTCCGAAAAAAGGAGCGTCTGCGATGGCCTGTGTATTGACCATGCCCATAAAATAAGCAAGCACATAGCCCACTACGATACCGATCAGAATATGAATGATTTTGGCAAACCCACGAAACAACACCGCACCCAGAACAGTAACCCCGAGTGTAACGAGCGAAAGAGTAATCGTTTTGGGATCTGGAGTCCAAGCTTTAGTAGGATCGGCATTGATAATGCCTGCCATGCCTGCTGCAACCGGAACCAGCTCCAGACCGATTAAGGCTACGATGGAGCCCATAACAGCTGGAGGAAATACGACGTCCAGCCAACGGGTTCCGGCATATTTGATCACCAGTGCGACGAGGCAGAAAATAATACCTGTAATGATGAAAGCACCGAGGGCCATAGCATAGCCGTTGCCGCCGGGATTGTTTTTAAGCACAAGACTGACTGGAGCGATAAAAGCGAAGCTGGAGCCGAGATAGGCGGGAATTTTGCCACGGCAGATCCAGATGTACAACAATGTGCCAATACCGTTCATTAGCAAAATCATGCCGGGATCGACGCCGAAAATATTCGGCACCAGCACAGTGCTGCCAAACATGGCAAACAAATGCTGTACGCTGAGCAGGAACCCAGGTCCTGCCGGTAGCTTTTCATTAACTTGAATTTCGCGTTGCAACGCAGTTCACTCCTTAGTTCTTTCAATTATTCTTATATACATTAATTACTTTTCGTAATTTTTTCAATATAATTCGTTTCATTTCGTCAACATTCCTCATTTTACTTATCCATGTGTGACAGAATAATGCTACAATGCCAAACCTGTAATAGTTGACGTGTGACGTGCTAACCGTCATAATTGTAGGAAATCACTTTTAAAAGGGAACCTTTGCGCGACATTGATCGGCGGGTTCCATTTTGCATAGAAAGGACACGGAATAGAGCAGAATGGGGATAGAGCAATTACTTAAAAAGGCCGGGGCCTATACCAGAGAAGCAGATCTTATCCGCATCAGGGACGCCTATGATTTTGCCGAACAGGCCCATTCCGGCCAGACTCGTAAGTCCGGTGAACCTTATATTCTGCATCCGCTTGCGGTTGCTGATATCGTCGTTAATATGCAGATGGATACCATCTCCATTATCGCTGCTCTTTTACATGACGTTGTGGAGGATACGACGGTGTCTTTGGCGCAGATTCGCGAGCATTTTGGCGATACATGTGCGATGCTTGTCGATGGTCTGACGAAACTGGAGCGTATCCAGTTCCGTTCCAAGGAAGAACAACAGAACGAAAATTATCGAAAAATGTTTATTGCTATGGCGCAGGACATTCGTGTCATTGTCATTAAGTTAGCAGATCGTCTGCACAACATGCGTACCTTGAAATATCAGTCAGAGGAAAGCCAGCGTCGGATTGCTTATGAAACGTTAGAGATTTTCTGTCCGGTTGCAAACCGACTGGGTATTTCAGCCATTAAGTGGGAAATGGAAGATATTGCTCTGCGCTATCTGAATCCTCAGCAGTATTATCGCATTGCTAATTTGATGCATAAGAAGCGGGCAGAGCGGGAGCAGTTTATTGATAATGTCATACAGCGTATCAGAGAAAAGCTGGAAGAGATGGGCATTCAGGCTGATCTGTCCGGACGCCCTAAACATATTTACAGTGTGTTTAAAAAAATGACGACGAAGAACAAGCAGTTCAATGAAATATATGATTTGCTGGCGATTCGAATTATTGTGGATAACATTAAAGACTGTTACGCCACACTGGGGATTATCCATACGTTGTGGAAGCCGATGCCGGGGCGGTTTAAGGATTATATCGCTATGCCTAAGGCCAATATGTATCAGTCCCTTCATACGACAGTAGTAGGTCCTAACGGGGAGCCTACCGAGGTGCAAATTCGCACAGTGGATATGCATCGTACCGCTGAATTCGGGATTGCGGCCCATTGGGCCTATAAAGAAGGCAACGGAGCAAACAACACTAACTTTGAGGATAAAATCACCTTTTTTCGAGAAATCCTGGAGCTGCAAAATGAAGCGAAGGATGCGTCGGAATTTGTGGAATCGCTCAAAATGGACTTTTTCTCAGACCTTGTGTTTGTGTTTACTCCTAAGGGAGAGGTCATTGAGTTGCCAGCCGGATCCGTTCCGCTGGACTTTGCTTTCCGTATTCATACCGAAGTTGGCAATCGAACGATTGGCTCTAAGGTAAATGGAAGAATCGTACCTTTGGATTATCGGCTTAAAACTGGGGATATTGTCGAAATTATGACGTCCAAACATTCTTATGGACCTAGTCAGGACTGGCTCAAAATTGCTCAGTCCTCTCACGCGCGCAGTAAAATCAAACAATGGTTCAAGAAAGAAAAGCGTGAGGAGAATGTTGAAAAAGGCCGTGAAAATCTGGAACGTGAGCTAAGAAAACGCGATATCGAGCCATCGGTGTGGATGAGCGACGACAAGCTTCAGGAAGTGGCACAGAAGTTCTCTTTTAACGATTCCGAAGATATGCTGTCTGCGATTGGTTTTGGTGGTATAACCGCAGCGCAGGTCTGTACACGTTTGACAGAGAAGCTGCGTAAGGAACAAGAAGAGGCACGGTTGATCGAATTGACGACCGAGGTCAAGGAGTACAAGCCGCAGGGCGAACGGAAAAAAACACCTACCAACGGTGTCAGCGTCAGAGGCGTCGATAATTTACTCGTTCGTTTTGCACGATGTTGTAATCCCGTACCGGGAGATGACATCATTGGCTATGTAACACGTGGACGCGGCGTATCCGTTCACCGGACGGATTGCCCGAATATTCCTTCGGGTACGGGCGAAGACCAGGCGCGTGTGATTGAAGTAGAGTGGGAAGAAGCAGCGGAAGTCAATTACAGTGTCGATATTGAGATTACGGGCCATGATCGCAACGGTTTGCTGAATGAAGTGCTTCAGGCCATTTCTGAGAACAAAACCAGCTTCTCGGCCGTTACAGGTCGTACAGATAAAAATAAAATGGCGATGATTCACATCACGATTCTCATTCGCAACACGGATCATTTGCATTCTGTTGTCGAACGGATTAAACGGGTGAAGGATGTATACACCGTGCATCGGATTATGCAATAACCTTATGAAGCGTACAGATAGGTTTATAGCCTTTGTAACATATCTTGGGTAGAAAGACCCATAGGCTGCTAAAAGAGCCGTAGTACGGCTGTGAGCACCTTTTAAAAGGGAAGGTTAAAGGAGATATCGGATAGTCGATGAAGATCATTATTCAGCGCTGTAAAGACGCTCAGGTAACGGTGAATCAAAAGGTGGTTGGCAAGATTGGAACCGGATTAATGCTGCTGGTTGGTATTGGTCAGGGAGATACAGCAGCCGATGCCGTTTATTTGGCGGATAAAACGGCGGGATTACGTATATTTGATGATGCTGAAGGCAAAATGAATGACAGCGTTCTGGATGTCGGTGGAGCCATTTTGTCTGTCTCTCAATTTACGTTGTATGGTGACTGCCGTAAAGGAAGAAGGCCTAACTTTATGGGGGCGGCCAAACCTGAGGAAGCGGAGAAGCTGTATGATTTCTTCAACAGTCAGCTTCGAGCCAAGGGCCTGAAGGTAGAAACGGGAATTTTTGGGGCTATGATGGATGTTTCATTGACGAACTGGGGCCCAGTCACACTGATTTTGGATACCGAACGTTCGTAACTATACATTCACGGCGAGGTCTGAGTAGAATAAAATAGCTGTTCAGAGGGACCATAATGTCATCCCAATTGGTGATTAGCCAGGCGGATAGCCTAAGGGTGACAGGAGAGACGAAGCTATGCGTCAAACCCCAAAAATGGACGGGCATCGAAGCACTATGCTGCTTTTTCCCGGTAGTATGCAGGAGGCAATCAGCCTTACTCGTAATGCTGATACGTTATTACAGCATGTTGCAACAGCCATAGACAAGCCAGGACGCGGCGCTTTGCCGCGCAGGTAACATTGGGTTAAATGGAGCGTTAATAAGGTGCCACCCGAAAGTAGCATAAAGTGGCCAAAAATAAAATATGTAGCATTGAATTAGTGGAGGAGCCGAAAGGCTCCTTTTTCTTTTCCGCCGCTGCGAATTGTTATAAAAACAGATCAAGCGGGTAATAACAAATCGTGGTAGAAAAATAAGCTTAATTTTAAACTTGTATCAGGGATAACCGGAAAGGAGATCTGAACATTCATGAGTAAAATTGCATTTTTATTGGCTGACCAATTTGAAGATTCCGAAATGAAGGTACCTTATGATGAATTAAAAAAGGCTGGACATGAGGCGGATATTGTTGGGCTGAAGCAAGGTGAGAAAGTGAGCGGTAAGCAAGGTAAAGCAAGCTATACTATTGAAAAAGCCATTGCAGATGTGAAATCAAGTGATTATGATGCAGTTGTTATTCCTGGTGGATCATCTCCGGAAAATCTCCGTTTGGATGCAAATGTTCTGAAATTTGTAACTGAAATTAATGAGTCCAAAAAAACGATTGGCGCTATCTGTCACGGGCCACAAATTTTGGCGAGTGCCGATTTGTTACAAGGCCGGACGATTACAGCTTATCCTCCATTGAAAGATGACTTGATTAATGCGGGTGCTTATTTTGAGGATCGAGAGGCGGTTGTGGACGGTAACTTTATTACGTCTCGGACCCCTAAGGATGAGCCCGCTTTTGTGCGTGAGTTGTTAAAGGCATTGTAATTTCCGTGAATGCTTCCTAGATTTATGCCAGTACAATTCCCTAACGAGGAGGATTTGATATGGCTAAACAGATTCAGGCTTATTTTCGCACAGAAGATGAAGCTGAGGGCGCTAGAGCTTCGCTTCAGGCTTATAGAACTGAACATTTGGAAGTAGGTGCTCTGGATGAGACGCTCGGTCGGGAGACGAGGGTTTTAATTCCGTTGGTCCCTTATAACAATACTGGCTCTGTGAGCACAGGAGGCTCAGCGGGTGCGGCAATCCCTGCGGCGGGTGCTTATGGCGAGAATATTTTACCAGATGTGAAGGATGGCCAGATTAACTCTGGCTCAGCCCAAAGGGATCTGGATGAAGATCGGAGCGGAACAACGAATCATGACGGAGGGTTGCTCCGTGCAACAGATGTGTATATTAACGGTGATCAAGATGAATTACGGTATGTATTATCTGCAAAGGTGAATGATGCCGATTATGATGAGGTCATTTATAAGCTGCGTTCCAATCGTGGATATGTATCGCAGTTGGATTAAAGTTGAGAGCACGGCACAAGATTGTCGATACTTGAGAATTTAGCTACAAAAGAGTGACTGTAATACAATTGTAATATTCGAAACATCATTCCTTAATATTAGCAGTTTATAATAACAGCATGACCCCCTTTTGATATATCTTTTTGAGCCTGCGGACCGTTTCCGCAGGCTATTTTCTTTTTTAGGACTTATTTGTACAGTAAGTTGCTATGAGGCTAACGATACAGGATACAAAAAAAGTGGAAGATTATTTAATTTGACACTGACTGTCTTTTTGTATAAAGTGTAAAAAGATACTAAGTCCCGAAATAATAAAAATATAAACAATAAATATACCCATTTCCAATTACGGGACCGAAATATTACAACTGAAAAAGTTAGGAAGTGTCAAAATGGGTAATGAAATAGAATGGTTTGCAGAGATAACTCCTGAGCTGCGGAAATGGACCGGAGGCAAAGGAGGGATGCTTGCTAGGATGCTTCAAGCTGGTTATCCGATTCCTAATGGTTTTATTGTTTTTCCACAGGCCTTTCAAGGGGAAAAACTTAAGGAAAAGACATGGAAAGAAATGATCAGGTATTTGGAAAAGCTTCGTAAGGATTACCCTAATGTCTCATTTGCAGTAAGGTCTTCAGCCTTGAGCGAGGATTCAGCCTTAGCTTCTTTTGCAGGAGAGTTTGAAAGTGTCTTAGAAGTACAAACAAACGAGGACGTTCTGAAAGCCTTGTATGTGGTTCACCATTCTCAATACAGTGAGAGGGTGCGGGCATACAGTGCAGTTAAGGGTTTTGAAGAAGCACACCAAATGGCGATTGTAGTCCAAATCATGGTTCCTTCTGAAATCTCGGGTGTTCTTTTTACAGCAGACCCTATTACGGGCAATCGTTCAGTAATGTCTGGAAATTTTGTGTTCGGGTTAGGGGAGCAACTGGTATCTGGTAAAGGAAATGCTCGTGTTTTCTCCTTATTTAAACCCTCAGGTCGATATAAAGGGCCAAAAGAATTACTTCCTTATATCAAAAAGCTATATTGGTATGCTTCCCGTCTGGAAAAAGCGATGGGAGAACCACAGGATATTGAATGGGCCATTGCCAATGGCCAACTCTTTTTTTTACAAGCACGACCTGTTACTACTTTAAGCCCTGGAAATATGGATACATTTGAATGGAATGATTCTTTATCAGGTGATTTTCTTTGGACGAATACTAATGTAGGTGAATCCATTTCAGATGTTGTTACTCCCTTAAGCTGGTCTATTATTCGTGCTTTGGACGAAGAACATAATGTGATTCCTGGTCATTATTTAATGTCTGGTAATATCTGTGGAAGAGTATACTCCAATGTGAGTGTACCATTGTCCGTTTTTTTTGCATTTGGGTGGAATAAAAAGTCAATATTAAAAAAAATGAGCAATGTTTTTGGGGGAATTCCAGATGAAATCCAAATTCCTATATATCCGTTTTCTAGGAAAGAGCTCATTAAAATAATGCTCCCCAAGATGCTGTATGCTTTTAAACAGACCCGAAAAGCGATGAAATTATTACCACAGCACATAAAAGAAACAGCGGCCTGGTGCACTCAAACGGAAGAGTTAATTGGCAATGTCCAGTCCAAGGAAGAATTGATTACATTATGGCGTGAGCAGCTTTGGCCTAAAAATATTGAAGCGATGTGGATTGCACTGGAAGGACCTAGTAGCAAGATGCAAAATTTTGTTCGATTGAAGGAAAAGTTGGAGAAATGGCTTGGACGTGATGATGCTAGTGTACTTCTATCTAATCTGAGCGGAAGTACAGGTTTGGCCAGCTTGGGACCTGTTGTTGGTATATCTTCAGTCGTGAAAGGTGAAATGAGTCAGGAGGATTATCTATTGGAATATGGTCATCGAGGCCCACATGAGTTTGAGCTATCGATACCTGATCCAAGAGAAGAACCCAGTTGGCTGGAAAAGCAAATCCAAGAAACAAAGAAATCTGGAATAAATGTTGACGATTTATTGTATAAACAACGTGAACAAAATGAAGTGGTTTGGAGAAGATTGGAGCAGCGTTTTCCATACAAGATAAATAAGTTGAAACGTGTCATAGCAAAAATTTCTGAAGGACCGCATTTAAGGGAAGCTGTTCGTTCGGAATGGACGCGTGTCTTCAGATTAAATCGCTCTTTCGCGCTGAAAGCAGGCGAGTTGATTGGCATAGGAGAAGATGTATTTTTTTTATATGTGGATGAGATATTGGGCTGGCTTGCAGGAGGAAGTGTTATTGAGGAGAGAATCTCGACCAGAAAAGTGAACTATTTAAAATATAAGCAACTGCCTGCGTTCCCCTCGATTATACGTGGGCGATTTGAACCTTTACAATGGATGGAGGATCCCAATCGCAGAGTAGATTATTATGATCCATATATACCATTAGATAGCTCTATCCATTCTGAAATCATTGAAGGAGTTGCTGGAGCGGCAGGTAGAATTGAGGGGGCTGTACGTGTACTGAGGAATCCTGAGGATGGACACCAGCTCCTTCCTGGTGAAATACTGGTGACCTCGACAACGAATGTAGGCTGGACTCCACTTTTTCCAAAAGCAGCTGCGATTGTAACAGATATAGGAGCACCACTCTCTCATGCTGCAATTGTAGCCAGAGAGCTAGGCATTCCAGCTGTTGTAGGATGTGGAAATGCTACTACAAGAATGAAAACCGGCGACAGGGTTATTGTTGATGGTGGGCAGGGAATTGTACTAACGAGGTGAGGAGATAAATTTTTTGAATTTCTCAATAGAACCAACCTGATTCAACCTATCAGCTTCTGTACGCCGCATATTCGCCTATAAAAGCTGAAATTGGAGTGGTTTCAAGTTTTGATGTATTGCTTTACAGTCAGGAATAATACAATCCTGGGTATCGTGAAGTACAAAGGATCATGATAAACTGAGTGTAAACGCAAAATCGGGCAATAGTGTGCATGTGGTCAAAAATATATGCTGAAGCAAATTGCTCGATGAGGAGTGAAACTTGAATGAGCAATCTATTGAGGAGTGAAACAAATGTCACTTGAACACCAGCAAAATCTTGGGCTGAGGGAGCGAAAAAAAGCAAAAACCATTGCATCGATTCAAATGCATGCGTTACGCCTATTCAGCGAACTGGGATATAACGAAACTACTGTGGAACAGATTGCAGAAGCAGCGGAGATTTCACCAAGCACCTTTTTTCGCTATTTTTCGAGCAAGGAGGATGTGATTGTTACAGATAACTATGATCCCCTGCTTATATCTGCATTTGAAGAACAGCCAGCTCATTTAACTCCACTTCAAGCTGTGCGTAATGCTATGTTAGCAACCATGTCTGACATGTCCGGCGACGAAATGTCTACTACACGTGAGCGTAACCAACTCGTGATGTCAGTACCGGAACTCCGGGCTGCAACCTTGAATAATTTGACTGATACAATGCATATGATTGCTGAGATGGTTTCCAAACGGGTGGGACGAGATCCTGGAGACTTGCAGATTCGAACTTTTGCAGGCGCCGTCATAGGTGTTAACATATCTGTTATGTTGCATTATGCGGAAAATCCAACTGAAAATTTTTCTGAATTATTATCTGAAGCATTAAATCTCTTGGAGACTGGCCTTCCACTATAAACAATCGCTGAAATCCAATTTCATTATATTAAAGAAACGAGTTGTAATCTGAATTAAATAAATGGAAAACATAAAATTGAAATATGAAGATACGTAAATTCTCCCATCCTTCGTCAAAGCATGCGATAGTTCCCAAACACAGACTGTTAGGAAAAACCAGGGATACATTACATCACTAAAAGCAGTTTAGGCTTTTTAAGTCAGGCTGTTTTTTTGTATTTTGTGAGGTGTCTGCCTACCTGGCGAACATCGGAAACTCTTCGTGTCCATGTGTGACAATGATACAAAGTTGCAGAGAAGCTATAGAATGTCTTGACTTTGTCGAAGCGGTTCATTAAAATCATAAAATAATGAAAAATGATTTGATGACGGGACCAAGTACTCCGAACCCACAAGCGCAGAGAGGAATTTCCAGGCTGTAAAAATTCCCTTGATGAACGGATGAATGACCTCCCCGAGAACAGGCGGCGAACAATTGAGGAAACCCTACTGAAAGTACATTGTAATTGTGCCGACAGTGGATGGTCCTGCATAATAGCCGTACTGCGCGTTACGGGCGTTATACGTATGAGCGGAGTCAGTATATTGCTGACGGGCAATGAGTGATTTTATGCTGGTTGTCTGGACAAACTCCGGAATGTGGGTGGTACCACGGGTGATTTGTAAACGACAATCCCTCGTCCCTGTTAATGTTAACAGGACGAGGGATTTTTTGTTTTATATTGAAAGTGGAGCAAGAAGAAAGAGCACAATATGAAATACAACGATGGGGGGATACGTTAATGGCCTTTCAAAAACCGACGGGAACACAGGATTTGCTGCCGGGCAGTGTAGAAAAATGGCAAGTGGTCGAGGAAAAAGCCCGTGAGATTAGCCGCCGCTTTAATTATCGAGAGATTCGTACACCAATGTTCGAACAAACGAATTTGTTCGTTCGAGGTGTGGGTGAAACGACGGATGTAGTGGAAAAGGAAATGTATACTTTTGAGGATAAAGGGAAGCGCAGCATGACTTTGCGTCCGGAAGGAACAGCAGGGGTTGTCCGCTCCTATGTGGAGAACAAACTATACGGGGAGCCGGATGTAACTAAGCTGTATTATATCGGTCCGATGTTCCGTTATGAGCGTCCACAGGCTGGGCGTCAGCGCCAGTTTCACCAATTTGGAATTGAGGCATTTGGGGCGGTCGATCCGGCACTGGATGCAGAAGTTATTGCTTTCGGGTATCAATTCTGCCGTGAACTGGGTCTGAAAGGAGTACAGGTGGAGATTAACTCCGTCGGTAATGCAGCCAGTCGCGCAGCTTATCGGCAGCATCTGGTGGACTTCTTGATGCCAATTAAGGATACGTTGACCAAGGAGAGCCAAGCACGCATTGAGCGTAATCCGCTGCGAGTGCTGGATAGCAAAGATGACCAGGACAAATTTGGAGGTGCACCTTCGATTTTGGATAGCTTGGACGAGGAATCTCGCACACATTTTGAGAAAGTGAAGCAAAATTTGGATGCCATGGGTGTGGAATATACAGTTAACCCGCGCTTGGTACGGGGGTTGGATTATTATACGTTGACAGCGTTCGAATTCAAAGCTGAAGGAATTGGTGCCATAGACACGATCGGTGGAGGCGGCCGCTACAACGGATTGGTTGGAGATCTGGGCGGACCGGATCAGCCAGGGATTGGTTTTGGTATTGGACTGGAGCGAATCCAGCTGATTTTGGAGCATCAAGGTGTCAAACTGAACGAATCCAAGCCGTTAGATATCTATATGGTGGCGTTGGGTGAGGCGGCAGAAACGGAAGTAACCAAACAACTATTCAAATTGCGTCAAGCTGGATTTTCCGCAGAACGAGATTATCTGGGTCGTAAAATGAAGGCGCAGATGAAATCAGCCGATCGCTTTAAAGCAAGGTATACTGCGATTCTGGGTGAAGATGAGCTGGTTCAAGGTGAAATTGCACTGAAAAACATGGAAACGGGCGAGCAGCGCACTGTTAAGCTGGATCAGCTGGTGGAAGAACTAGGATAAAGAAGATGTGTAACATCAGTCAGGGGGAGTCTCCCTCTGGCTGTCATATAGCATTAACTACTAAACATAAACAGGAGTGTGTATTATGAAAAGGAGTCATCAATGCGGCGCATTGACTCATGCGCATATCGGAGAAACAGTTACACTGAACGGTTGGGTACAAACCCGTCGTGATTTGGGGGGCGTACTTTTTATAGACCTGCGTGACCGTAGCGGAATTGTACAAATCGTATTTAATCCGGCATATTCCGGTGACGCACTGCAAATTGCGGACCGTGTTCGTAGTGAGTATGTGCTTGAGGTTACTGGTACCATTGTCAAACGGGATGCAGAAACGATTAACCCGAACCTGCCTACAGGTGAAATTGAAGTGCGTGTCACTGAAATCGAAGTATTGAATGCATCCAAAACACCTCCGTTCTTCATTGAAGATGGCGTGGAAGTAGACGAGTCACTGCGTTTGAAATACCGTTATCTGGACTTGCGTCGTCCGGAAATGCATCAGACCTTGAAGCTGCGTTCCAAAGCAGCAAAAGTATTCCGTGATTTCCTGGACGGTGAGGATTTCATTGAGGTGGAAACACCGATTTTGACAAAAAGTTCCCCAGAGGGCGCCCGTGATTATCTGGTACCTAGCCGGGTACATGAAGGTGAGTTTTTCGCCTTGCCGCAATCTCCACAACTGTACAAGCAATTGCTGATGGTTGGTGGCGTGGAGCGCTACTACCAAATTGCACGTTGTTTCCGTGATGAAGATTTGCGTGCTGACCGTCAGCCTGAATTTACGCAGGTCGACATTGAGACCTCCTTCATGCAACAGGATGATTTGCTGCCTATGATGGAGCGTCTTATGGTGAAATTGTTCAAAGAAACCGTTGGAGTAGAACTGGAAACACCGTTCCAACGAATTACACATGCAGAAGCGATGGATAAATACGGTTCAGACAAGCCTGACCTACGTTTTGGTCTGGAGTTGATTAATGTCAATGATATCGTGGCAACCAGTGGTGTGAAAGTATTTGCTTCAGTAATTGAAAAGGGCGGGGAAGTTAAAGTTCTCAATGCCAAAGGATGTGGCACGTGGAGCCGTAAGGACATTGATGACCTGGGTCCTTTTGCAGCACGTTATGGAGCAAAGGGCTTGGCTTGGATCCAAGTGAAAGAAGGCGAATTCAAGGGGCCTATCGTTAAATTCTTCACACCGGAAGAAATCGAAGCCTTGAAAGAGCGTACGGGAGCTGAAGAAGGCGATCTGTTACTCTTCTCTGCGGATAATAAAAAAGTAGTTGCTGATGTATTGGGCGCACTTCGTCTGAAAATTGGCCGTCATTTGGGCCTCATCGACGATAACAAATTCAAATTTGCCTGGGTCGTAGACTTCCCGCTTCTGGGCTATGATGAAGAACAAAAACGTTATGTAGCGGAGCACCATCCGTTCACTCGTCCGAAGGAAGAAGACCTGGCCCTCTTGGACACAGATCCAGGTCAAGTTCGTGCTCAGGCCTACGATATCGTGCTGAACGGCTACGAAGTGGGTGGTGGCTCGATGCGTATTTTCAAGCGTGAAGTTCAGGAGAAAATGTTCAAAGCGCTCAACCTGCCGCCTGAGGAAGTGAAGGATAAATTCGGTTACCTGCTGGATGCATTTGAATATGGTACGCCTCCACATGGTGGTATTGCCTTCGGTTTTGACCGTCTTGTGATGCTGCTTGCAGGTCGTACAAACCTGCGTGAAACCATTGCATTCCCGAAAACAGCTAGCGCGACAGACCTGCTTATGGATGCGCCAAGCGAAGTGGATCAAGCTCAATTGGAACAGCTTCACATCCGTCTTGCCCCGAAACCTGTTACTCCTAAAGCTTAAGATGAACGTTTGTCTTTGCAAGTGCACTGTGGATAGATTATAGAATGCCGTGAACCCGTTACCCTTTTATGGATAATGGGTTCGTGGTTTGTATGCTGGAGTTCAAGTATAGAGTTTAAATCAGTGAGGGAGGATATACCATATTGTTGCATCAATTTTCACGAACGGAACTGGCTATCGGAACTGAAGGTCTTGAGGTTATGAAAAATAGCACGGTGGCCGTGCTGGGTATCGGCGGTGTCGGTTCGATTGCAGTGGAAGCACTGGCGCGCACAGGTGTTGGACGTATCATTTTGATTGATAAAGATGTTGTAGATATCACCAATATTAATCGCCAAATACATGCGTTGACAACGACGGTAGGTCAAAAAAAGGCGGATCTGATGGTAGAGCGTGTGAAGCTGATTAATCCTGAATGTGAAGCGATTGCACTGAACATGTTTTATACGGAAGAAACGTATGAGGAGTTATTTAAGTACGAACTGGATTATGTGCTGGATGCTTCAGATACGATTATTTACAAAATTCATTTGATTAAGGAATGCCTGAAACGGGGGATTCCGCTGATCTCCAGTATGGGCGCTGCGAATAAAATGGATCCAAGTCGTTTTCAAGTAGCGGATATTTCCCAAACCAGAATGGACCCGATTGCCCGTGTCATCCGCACCAAGTTGCGTAAGGAAGGCATTACCAAAGGCGTCAAGGTTGTATTCTCCGATGAGGAACCAAAGAAGCCACGTGAAGAAATTACAAAAAAAATTGTACCTGCCAACGCACCTGAAATCCGGAAAGCGAAGCAGCCGCCTGCAAGCAATGCATTTGTACCTCCGGTAGCAGGACTGATCATGGTTAGTGTAGCCGTGAAGGATTTATTAGAACACGCTGGTGTGTAAGTTGTAAAAATAGCATGGCAGTGCATTCGTAGATTTACAGCAGTATGTATTCACTTTAAGACCTGTAGTTCTGTGCATCACATCCTTTGTGTCACAGTTGCTACAGCTCTTTTTTGTTTTGAAAAAGTGCAGCTTACTGTAAACAGATTGAACAACTTGCTGGAGGGTTTTGGTATGAAGGATGGACTATGGTCCAGAAGTCTCGGTTACAAGCCCGAGCATCATTGGAAAAAGGAATTAGCCGCTGGGGTCATTTCTTATTTTTCCGTGGTATACATTGTTATGGTTAATGCGACTATTTTGTCAGATGCCGGGATTCCCCTCCAAGGGGCGATGCTCGGGACACTGCTGACATCGATGATCGGCTGTCTACTGATGGCTTTTGGTGGGAAATCTCCAATGGTCGTTGTACCAGGGATGGGGATTAATGCCTTTTTCACTTATACGCTGGTACATTCCATGAAGCTGAGCTGGCAGGAAGCGTTGATGGTAGTTGCCGTCACAGGGGTGATATTCGCCATTGTGGCCTTTACATCATTGTACAAGCTGATTAGCCAAGCGATTCCCCATAATTTGCAGCACGGAATTACGGTAGGCATTGGTTTGTTTTTAACCTTTATCGGATTGCAAAAAAGCGGCATCGTGATTGCTCATCAGACGACTTTTGTGGCTATTGGCCATTTTAATGATCCCAAGGTAATTACGGCTTGTGTAACGTTGCTGCTCGCTATTGTATTGTTTGTGCGTAACGTTCAGGGAGGTTTACTAATTAGTATTTTGGCGGGAACTGGGCTTGCTTATATACTGGGAGCTGTAGAGCCTACAAGCACGGTACGAACCTCTGAAACGGTGCGACAGTATGGGCAATTGTTTGGAGAGCTTTCCTTTTCAGGCATTGTCTCGGTAGCTTTCTGGATCGCTGTCTTTTTGCTCCTACTCATTGTGCTATTCGAGAATATTGGTATGATTACTGCACAAACCAACATGATTGGTAGACCGGATTTATTTAAAAACAGCTTGCGTGTGTTGGCTGTAACCAATATCTTTGCCGGTATTTTGGGCAGCAGTCCGGCGGTAGCCGCTGCGGAATCGACGGCTGGTATTGCAGCAGGGGGACGCTCGGGAATGACACCGCTGGTAACTGCTATTTTATTCGGGGCGACGTTTTTCTTTATTCCACTGTTGGCTTATATTCCTGATAGTGCCATTGCACCCGTGTTGATCATCATTGGGGGGCTAATGGTGCAAAATGTGCGAGAGATGGATTTCAGTGATTTTACTGAAGCGTTTCCTGCATTTCTGATCATGGTGATGATGCCCTTTACTTATAGTATCGTAGACGGAATGGCATTTGGTTTTATTGCATACCCCGTAGCCAAGCTGGCAGCAGGACGGGGCAAGGAAGTGCCTGTTGCATTATATATCATTTCTGTACTGTTTGTGGCTAACTTTGTGCTTCATTCTCTGGTGTAGTAAACTCGAAGATAGATTGTACTGTTCATACCCGCGCAGAGCGCGGGTGTTGTTGTTTGAAAAAGAATGGTCAGACAGGAAGCGAGGTTGATGGTATATGGAAAAAGAACATCATACACACCAAGATGAGCAGGAGGACCAGATGAAGGAAAAACCGGGTAAAAGACCGGATAAGGCTGGCATGGGGCGGTTTATCAAATTGATTGCGAGTGCGCATCCGCCCAAGGCTATTCTGATCATCGCCCTGATTCTGACGCTGATTCAGACCATTGCTGGTTTAATCGTACCCATGATGACCAAAGGGTTGATTGATGGCTTGACCTTTTCTTCACTAAACCGTATGGTCATTTTTGGTCTGCTTGGCGCTTTTGTGCTTCAAGCGGTGGCTTCGGCGGTTTCTATCTATATGTTGAACTATGCCGGGCATAAGATTGTGGCTAATTTGCGCAAACGTTTATGGCATAAAATCTTATCTCTACCTATCCCTTACTTTGATCGGAATCGGTCAGGAGATACGATGAGTCGCGTCACCAATGACACAAGCCTGATTATGAACTTAATTACGGAGTATCTAGTCAATCTGATTTCTAATGTGATCGCAATTATTGGTGGTATTGCATTGTTATTTTATCTGGATTGGGTGATGACGCTCATTATTATGGCCATTGTTCCGCTAACTGCCCTGATTTTATTTCCGGTAGGCAGAAAAATGTACCGCATCTCCAAAAAACAGCAGGATGAGATGGCAGATCTGACCTCAGTGTTGAGTCAGGTTATCGGCGAAATCAGACTGGTGAAGGCCTACGGAACCGAAAGCAGAGAGGCTCAGGCCGGTGAGGATCGTATTTACCGGATGTTCCGCTTCGGTTTGCAAGAGTCACGTATCCTGGCCCTTGTAGGTCCCATTTCTACCTTCTTGCTGACTGCAGTGCTGGTCATTATATTGGGTGTTGGTGGTGTTCGTGTCGCATCGGGTGTGCTGACCGCTGGGGATTTGGTGGCTTTTATTTTGCTGCTGTTTCAGGTGATCACACCG
Organism: Paenibacillus sp. 1182; assembly: GCF_017833915.1. Taxonomy (NCBI): domain Bacteria; kingdom Bacillati; phylum Bacillota; class Bacilli; order Caryophanales; family Paenibacillaceae; genus Paenibacillus; species Paenibacillus sp. 1182. Next base: position 38,237 of record NZ_JAFICR010000009.1, read on the forward strand.
ATGGCACAATTCACGACCCTGTATTCACGTCTGCAAAAGGTGGTTGGGGCTACTGAACGGATTCAGACGATTTTAGATCATGAAGAGGAACCGCTCGAGTTGAAGCAGGAAGCGGCAAAAGAGAGCAGAGATATCATACTTCGTGATGTTGCCTTTTCTTATACCGAAGGGGAAGAGGTCCTTCATAATGCGAACTTGGTCATTCCGGCTAACCGGACGACAGCATTCGTGGGGCCGAGCGGAAGTGGGAAGTCCACCTTGTTTTCATTGTTGGAACGCTTTTATGTGCCAGATACAGGTGAAATTCGTTATGGAGACGAACCGATATCGTCATATACACTTTCCTCCTGGCGCTCCAAAATTGGTTATGTATCGCAGGAAAGCTCAATGATGACTGGAACGGTCAGAGATAACATTACATATGGCTTGGGGCGCGAAGCTGACTTGGAAGAAGTGAGACGAGCAGCCACGATGGCGTATGCGGATACATTTATTATGGATCTACCTCAAGGCTACAATACTGAGGTGGGAGAACGGGGAATGAAGCTGTCCGGAGGGCAGCGTCAACGGATCGGTATTGCGCGTGCGCTTCTTCGTAGCCCTGACATCCTCATGCTGGATGAGGCTACATCTAGTCTGGATAGCTCATCTGAGCATGAGGTACAGAAGGCCCTAGCGAACTTGATGGAAGGACGCACGACGATTGTCATTGCTCATCGTTTGTCTACGGTGGTTCACTCCGACCAGATTATCGTGTTGGACAAGGGCAAGGTGACCGGTGCAGGAACTCATACAGAGTTATTAGAGTCCCATCAGGTGTACCGTGAGCTGGCTCAAAAGCAGTTTGTGGAGATGGGGGAGAGAAGTATGGAGTATTAGAGGCCGCTTCGCGTGTGACTTGATCCTCCGATCGCTCCGCTTCTTCGGATTCAAATCACCCGCTTCGCTGGTGCCGAAAAGCTCCATACTTTTGTGAAAGAGTAGGGAAATAGGGGGATTAGAAATAAGGTTGGATTTTTATGGTTAAATGTGTTACGCTTACTTTCCTTTTTTTGTGTCGGAGCAAGTGGATGATGCAGAAATCGAGACTTGATATTCTTAGGAGGTAACTGAAATGGAGAATGAGTTTCAAAGTGCCTATCAAGAAGAACAGCACAGGCTGTCGCTTGCTATGGAGGAAATTGATCGGAGATTGGAACGGCTTCGCAATACGCCAGTATACACTGGGCATGATTTTACAGAGCAAGTGCTGGAATCTGCACGGGAGGAAAAACGTCAGGCTTTGGCTAAAAGCTCGCAGGAGCCTTATTTTGGGCGTATGGATTTTGACGAGCGTGGCAGAGGGCAGCGGAAGCCGCTTTATATCGGTAAAATTGGAGTAGAGCGTGAAGAAACGTCAGCGTATCCGCTGGTGATTGATTGGCGTGCACCGATTGCCAGCTTATTTTATTCGTTTACAGGTGGTGAAGAAACCGCGTCCTATGAAGCTCCTGAGGGAACTATTGAGGGTTTGGTCTATCTGAAGCGCAACGTTGTCATTCGGAAAAGAATTCTGGAACGGGTAGCCGATACGTATAATCGTGAAAGCGACGAGCCGGCCGTTTCCGATGAGTTTCTCGTTTATCGTTTGGGTGAAAACAAGGATAACCGTTTACGGGATATCGTATCTACCATTCAGGCGGAGCAGGATCAGATCATCCGCGCGGCTAAAAATACTGCCCTCGTTATTCAGGGGGTAGCGGGTAGTGGCAAGACGACGGTAGCGCTGCATCGTCTCGCATTTTTACTGTATCAATACAAGGATCAGGTATCAGCGGACAAAATGGTCATTTTCGCACCAAACCATATGTTTCTCGACTATATTTCAGATGTACTTCCTGAGCTGGGGGTCGGAGATATTCAGCAAAGTACATTTGCAGACTGGGCGCTGGACTTGTTGGGTTTGGATTTACCTTTGGCTGATCCTGCCGAAACATTATCTTATTGGTTTGAGAGTGGCAGTCTGAGAGAGGAATCCATGGATGAGGCGCCGGGAAGATTCAAGGGTTCAGTTCACTTTATGGAGTTACTTCAAGCTTTTGTTGAACGACTGGAGCCCATTTCCGTTCCCGAGGGGGATTTTTCACCATGGGATGGAGCGGTTCTGCCGCGAACTGAGATTTTGAATTGGTTTAATGAGGAGTATAAGCCTTATCCGCTCGCGAAGCGGAAGGAGCGTGTACTGGCAAGAGTGCACCGCTGGATTGAAATGGAGCTGAAAAAGACGCCTTCGGCGGCAGCACTCAAGGAACGCAAAAAAAAGGCAGGGGCACGGGAAAAGGCATATGCTAAAAAATGGCCACAATACGACGCACTGACGCTCTACAAGCAGCTTTTTCAAGCAGCTAAAGGGTTACCCGCAGATACGGCTGCGGAGATGAAGGCTTCTCTGCCGACTGCTATTTTTAAGGCTACACAGTCGGATCTGCGAAAACAGATTATCCGTGAAGAAGATCTGACTGCGTTAGTGTATCTCCACGTGCTGATTCATGAGGTAGAATCATCTCAACGTTTTGACCATGTGGTCATTGATGAAGCGCAGGATTTTTCACCTTTTCATATCGCATTGCTGGATTTGTTCGTCAAAGGACATTCCTTTACTATACTGGGCGATTTATCGCAGGGCATTCATGAATACCGTGGCGTACATGCGTGGGAGGAAATGAGTTCTCTTTTTGCACCGGAACATACCGGGTATTTTGCGCTTACGCGAAGCTATAGATCAACCTTGGAAATTATAGAATTTGCAAACACGATTTTGGAGCAGGGAGTTCGCGGCGGTATTACGGCAGTTCCAGTATTTCGTAGTGGCGATCCGGTGCGCACTATATCTTACGACTCATCGGTGCGTGAGCAGAGTTTGCTCACCGCTCTAAAAGAGCTGTCCTCCAGGGAGTATCGTACTGTATCTGTGCTGACACGCACCTTAAAAGAGGCTGTGGAACTGCATGAGGTTTTCACAAGTGCGGGGATGGATGTGAATTTGATTGACGGTGGTAAAAAGCAATATGAAGGCGGTTTGTCAGTACTGCCTGTATACCTATCCAAAGGTCTGGAGTTCGATGCAGTTATTGTGGCGGATGCCGACCATGAGCATTATGGAGAACGGGCATGGGATGCCAAGCTGCTGTATGTAGGATGTACCCGTGCGCTGCATGAGTTGTGGCTATTGCATGATGGCTCACTTCCTAGTTACGTACAGGCACAGACGAAGTAAACAGAAAAAGCGTTGTAAAGTACCGCCTGAGTTGTTGTATTCCTTTTTGTTTACTGTTTATCTTAGTGATGAAATTATGAAATCATGCCAGTCGAAGAACAGCCACGAAATCATCTTTCGTCTAAGGCTGTTCTTTCTTTTTTATGGGCGACTGACTTGAAGACCTACAGCTGTGCCATGACCATGCTATCTGCAACTTGTTAACGGATATGGTAGAATAAGAGTCGGTTTACACCGTATCAGAATTATAGATGACTTGAATTTTCATGTTTTTCAACCGTATGAGCGAACCTAAATATAGTATGTTTTCAAAGATAAAAGAAAGTGTTCGTTCATAAATCATAAGGAAGTGAAAGAAATGGACTTATTTTCATATTCCCAAGAGTCAACGCCAAGCAATCGGTTGCTTGCGGATCGCTTGCGTCCGACTTCACTGGATGAATATATTGGACAGGAGCATGTTGTGGGTCCAGGTAAGCTGCTGCGAAGAGCCATAGAGGCAGATCAGGTTTCTTCAATTTTGTTGTACGGACCACCGGGATGCGGCAAAACAACGCTGGCACATATCATCTCGCAACACACGCAAGGCGATTTTGTACGTCTGAATGCTGTAGAAGCATCTGTGAAAGACGTAAGAGAAGTCATTGATCTTGCACAGACGAATAAATCGATGTATGGCAAAAAAACCATTCTGTTTCTCGATGAGGTACATCGTTTTAACAGTTCACGTCAGGATGCACTGCTGCCTGCGGTGGAAAAGGGCACGATCGTGTTTATTGGCGCCACGACTGAAAATCCCTTTCACTACGTCAACGGCGCTTTAATGAGCCGTTCTACGTTGTTCCAGCTTGAAGCGCTAACGCAGGAACATTCGCTGGCTGCTATGCGCCGCGCCTTAAGCGATGCGGACAAAGGGCTTGGCTACATGCAGCTCCAGGTCGATGAAGCTGCACTGGCTCACATCGCTTCCATGGCGAACGGCGATATCCGCCGCGCTTTAAACGCGCTGGAACTGGCGGCGCTCACAACGCCTCCGCTGGCAGACGGCACGATTCACGTGACACTGGAAGTCGCTGAGGAATCCATTCGCCGCCCGATTGTCAAAGCAGATGAATCCACGCAGTATGATGTGTTGTCGGCCTTCCACAAAAGCATTCGCGGCTCCAGCGATGCCGCGCTGTTCTGGTTCCTGTACGCCGTAGAAAAACTCGGTATGGACCCGATGACCTTTATCCGCCGCCTCATCGCGGCAAGCAGCGAGGACATTGGTCTGGCGAACCCGCAGGCAATGGTGCAAGCGGTGAGTGCGCTTGAAGCCTATCGCAATAACGGCTGGCCCGAGGCCAAGCTGAACATTGCACAGGCTATTTTGTTCGCTGTGGAAAGCCCCAAATCGAATGCTGTATATACGGCGATTTCACGGGCCATGTTGGCTATGGACGATATCAAATCGGCTGAGGTGCCACTCCATTTGCGTGACGCACACTACAAAGGCTCGGAAAAGCTCGGTCATGTAGGCTACCAATATCCACATAATTATCCGAATCATTATGTGAAGCAGCAATATTTGCCCGATGCGATAGCAGACCAAACCTTCTATCAGGCTACTGAGCAGGGGAATGAGTCAAAAATCAGGCAAAACCAGCGCTGGCGGGATTCACAGTCTTAATATATGTGCGACTTAATATACAGAGTGTGTACGATATCGTCACGTTACGCCATGATCGTGCAAGTGCGAAGAAGGGGATAAAAAAATGAAAGACATGTTATTCGTTGCCGCGGGCGGAGCGCTTGGAACCTCTACCCGTTATGGCCTGCAATCGCTGCTGCCTGCGGCGGGTGCGGATTTTCCACTTGGTGTGCTGCTAATTAATTGGATCGGCTGCCTGTTTCTTGGTTGGTTCTTTACGGTAACCTTGCGATCATGGCGGATCAAGCCGCGATTGCGACTTGCCATCGGAACAGGCTTTACAGGGGGCTTTACCACCTTTTCCACTTTTGCAGTGGATGCTGTACGCCTCACAGTTCACGATCGTATGCTGACGGCTGTGTTGTACCTCCTGCTAAGCGTAGGCGGAGGGCTATTTTTGACATGGACAGGTATCCGTCTAGGTACAAAAATGACGCAGGCTGCTCCGAAGGAGGAACGCTTATGATCTGGTGGGCGGCGGCAGGCGGGATTATGGGTACACTGGCGAGATACGGGCTTGGTATGTGGGCCGGCAAGAGGTTGGGTACCGTATTCCCGTGGGGGACGTGGATCATTAACGTCAGCGGTTCATTGCTGCTAGGCTGGCTCTATGGTGAGTTTACGCAACACCAGTTGTCTCCTGCACTCTGGATGCTGTTAGGAACAGGTTTTTGTGGCAGCTACACCACCTTTTCCACATTCGGCTATGAATCTCTTCAACTGATGGAGCGCAAAGAATACCGACGCATGGCTACGTATGTACTTTCCTCTGTCGTGGTAGGAGTTGTAGCTGCGGCTATCGGGTACAGAGTCAGTTAAGCTTTATACATTTTCGAAATAACACGTAAAAATGCAATAAAAAGCTTCCAATCCCGACTCAAGGCATTCTCAGCCGTGATACGGTTTTGGAAGCTTAGTGCTGTACCTATACAGCTATTTTTTATCTCGTTCTTTGTACAATTCAGGTAAAAGGGATTCGAGTTCAGGTCTTGGATCAGGATCAGACAACTTCATTTCCTCCAGCGTTTGGACGGCAATCCGCAGCACAGTATAATCCCTATACCAACGGTTGTCTGAAGGAATGACATACCAAGGAGCTTGTTTGGTTGAGCTTAGCTCTAATACATCCTCATAATACTGGGTATATTGCTTCCAAAATTTCCGTTCCTGCAAATCACTTGGATCGAGTTTCCAGTTTTTGTGAGGCTTTTCAATTCGGTCGATCAGCTTTTCTAACTGAAATTGCTTTGAAATATGTAAAAAGATTTTAACCACCTTTACACCATTATCCAGCAACAACTGTTCAAAATGCTTGATATGCTTAATATTCCGTTTGGCCTGCTTATCGGATATCTGTCCGTGAACACGTGTAATTAGCACATCCTCATAATAAGAACGGTTAAATGCTGCAATATATCCACGTCCTGGGGTAACGCTATGAGCACGCCACAAGAAATCATGACTTAATTCCTCAGCCGTAGGCGATTTGAAGCTGTGGACCGTCACCCCCGCCGGATTCAGATTAGAAAATACCTGTTTGATGACGCCATCTTTGCCGCTGCAATCCATGCCCTGAAATATAAACAAAACGGATTGTTTTTTCTCTGTAAATAATTTGCTTTGTAATTCCGTGAAGCGTTCCTTCAATTGATCTGTTTCCTGTCGGATTTCTTCTTTATTTTTGATATTATTTGTATCCTTAGGGTCCCATTCTTTCAAAGAAACTTTTTTACCTGGTGTCAGCATTCCTAATGAATCAGACATAAAGGCACGCTCCTTTTCAATTGAAGTATGATCTTGTTTACATCATATACCCAAATGAGGATGTTATCAAAAGTTACTTACCTTAAAGGAGGAATTCAATTGGCGACGATAGCTGAGATTTCTGAAGATTTAGAAAAATGGACTGTATTTCTTACAGCTTTATCTCCATACTCAGATGAGCTACTTCGTAAACCCATAGTGGGTACATGGTCAATACAAGATATGATCAGTCATATTATGGGGTGGGACAAAAGCTTCACTAAGACACTCATACAGATTATCAATGAGGAACAAATTACGCTCCAAGAACATCCTGATGTACAAGCGTTTAACGATTCGTCCGTTGCATTCGGCAGAAATATGAAACCACATGATTTGTTAAATGAAGCTATTGCAGAGCGTAGGCGAATGATTGTGAAGCTCAAGATGGTTTCAGAATCAATGTTTATCCGTCAATTTCCTAATAGCTCATACACCATGGGAAATTTTTTGCAAGAAATGTTTGTCCAGCATGACAGACATCATAAAGAGCAGATTATGAATTCTTTACAAGCCATGAACTAAAATAAACTTTCATAAAAAAAAGTCGCCCCTTCCAAATCTGGAGAGACGACTTTTTTAATTCCTGCTATATCAATGCAAAATGGCTTTCATTTAAACCGTTTCAGGCTGAAGTTTTTCAACCTTATCAATGGTTCCTCCACCCAGACAGCGTTCCCCGTCGTAAAATACAACAGCTTGTCCAGGCGTAATGGCCTTTTGATGTACATCGAATATGACATGCACGGTCCCATCCGCAAGCCATTGTAAAGTTACTTGCTGATCAGGTTGGCGATAACGGAATTTGGCTGTGCAACGGAATTCGCCGGTCGGACGAGTATCTGCGCCTTCAATCCAGTTCACATCTGTTGCAATCAGGCTGGTAGAATACAGGCTGTGGTGACGATCACCCTGTACCACATACAGAATATTCTTCTCCAGATCCTTATCCGCTACGAACCACGGTTCGCCTGAACCTGAGCCGCCAATGCCCAAGCCTTGACGTTGACCCAGTGTATAGTACATCAGACCATCGTGGCGTCCTTTGACTTCACCAGTAGCGATATCCACCATGTCTCCACCTTTTGCAGGTAGATATCCACTCAGAAACTCCTTGAAATTACGCTCGCCGATAAAACATACGCCTGTGCTGTCTTTCTTCTTGGCCGTATACAGTCCCGCAGCTTCCGCAATTTTACGCACTTCTGGTTTCGGCAGATGACCGATAGGGAACATGGTTCGGGATAGCTGCTTTTGGCTTAACGCATTCAGGAAATAAGTTTGATCCTTGTTGCTGTCCACGCCTCGCAGCAAAGTAAAGTGGCCGTCTTCTTCCACAACCCGTGCATAATGTCCAGTAGCAACATAATCTGCTCCCAAATCCAGCGCTTTATTTAGAAACTCGCCGAATTTAATTTCACGGTTACACATGACATCCGGGTTGGGTGTGCGTCCAGCTTTATATTCATCAAGAAAATAAGAGAATACTTTATCGAAGTATTCTTTTTCAAAATTGACGGTATAGTAAGGAATGTCGATCTGTTCGCAGACACGGCGCACATCCTCCGCATCCTCCTCAGCCGTACAACGGCCAAATTCATCCGTGTCATCCCAGTTTTTCATGAAGATGCCGATTACGTCATAGCCCTGCTCCTTCAGCAGCAGCGCAGTAACGGATGAGTCGACGCCACCGGACATCCCGACGACGACACGGGTTTCATGATTGGCTTTAGCCATGGTCATCACCCAATTCTTTCAATATAGTTGTAGAACCCACCTATTGTAACATAAACGATAATAAGATACGATGTTTGGACGATCAAACGACACGGCGAACGATGGAAGAAAGCTACATAAAGCGGGCTAAAGCTGTTCCAAATCGCCCGAAAGCAACTTTTTTTAAGATAGTTACCGTAATGTTTCCCTTTACCTGCCCTAATATGTTAACATAAGCTGAGGGTTAGGATCGGAATAGAGAGGTTTACAACACCAGTTATTCCGCGTGTTTAACGGAATTGTTACTATAAGTGAGGTGGCACAATTGAAAATATCAACGAAAGGCCGTTACGGCCTGACCATTATGATGGAACTTGCAGCCAGGTTTGGCGAAGGTCCAACTTCTTTGAAAAGTATTGCCGAAAAAAATCAGCTGTCAGAGCATTATCTGGAACAGCTCATTGCGCCTTTGCGTAATGCAGGTTTGGTAAAAAGTATCCGTGGTGCTTACGGCGGTTATATTTTGGCAAATGAACCGGCAGGAGTAACAGCGGGAGACATCATTCGTGTACTGGAAGGTCCGATTTCTCCGGTCGATTTCACGGAAGAAGACGATCCGGCAAAACGTCAGCTGTGGCTGCGAATTCGTGACAGCATCGCTGAAGTGTTGGATTCTACTACACTTAAGGACTTGATCACATACCAAGAACATGATGAATTGGATAATTACATGTTCTACATTTGAGGTGGATAACATGAACAGAATTTATCTGGATCATGCCGCATCGACTCCTATGCATCCTGAGGTTGCGCAGACTATGATGGACATCATGACTGGCCAATTCGGCAACGCTTCGAGCGTTCATGCCTTTGGCCGCGATGCCAAGCGCACCGTCAGCGCTGCTCGGGATGCCGTTGCGGCCTCTTTGGGCTGCAAGCCTGAAGAAATTATTTTTACGAGCGGAGGAACAGAAAGTGATAATCTGGCCCTGTTTGGGACGGCTACGGCAGACGGCCGTACTTCAGGGCATATGATTACAACTGCGGTTGAACATCATGCAGTGCTTCATGCTTGTGATGAGCTGGAAAAAGCGGGGTATGAGGTAACTTATGTCCCGGTCAACGGGTTTGGACGCGTGAACCCTGCGGATATCGAGGCTGCCATTCGACCAGATACTTTTTTGATCAGCATGATGTATGCCAACAATGAGGTGGGCGTCATTCAGCCGATCTCAGAAGTAGGGCAGATTGCGAGAGAACATGGAGTTGTATTCCATGTAGATGCGGTTCAAGCTTTCGGTCATATATCCATCGACTGCCGGAACCTCCCGATTGACTTACTGAGTGTGTCTGGTCATAAGATTAACGGACCGCAAGGGGTTGGGGCATTGTATATCCGCCAAGGTACACGCCTTCAGCCGCTAATGCATGGGGGACTTCAGGAAAAGAAACGCCGTGCCGGAACAGAAAATATCGCCGGTATTACGGGGCTGGCTAAAGCCGCAACTCTTGCTAATGCTTCCATTGAGGAGCGTGGGGCGCACGATACGGTTCTTCGCCAGACGTTGCTTAAAGGGTTGGAAGACACTCTGGGTAGCCAAAATTTTGTGATTAACGGTGACCCTGATCATTCTTTACCTAATGTTCTCAATGTTAGCTTTCCGGCCATTGGTACAGAGACCATGTTGATGAACCTTGATATGGAAGGAATCGCAGCAGCAAGCGGATCAGCCTGCACTTCCGGATCTTTAGAGCTATCGCATGTATTGCAGGCGATGGATCTTCCTGAAGATGTTTTACATTCAGCGATTCGGTTTAGCTTCGGTTTGGGTAATACTACGGAAGAAATGGAATACACGGCCAAGAAAATTGAAACCATATGGAAGCGGCTGCGTACTAGGTACTAGGGATTTCTCCGCATTTTAATAAGAAGGGAGGGGCGGTTTTTCCATTTCATTGCATGAACGGAAGCAAGGTCTGACAGGCATGTAGGAAAAGGACCGCACCTTCGTTCAGATTGCAGAATGAGGAGGTACCCTATATATGAAGCTTCAAGATATGATCGGACTTGCCGTTTTCGATGTGGAGGACGGGAAGCAGATTGGTAAAATACATGACTTTATGGTGACAGCGGATTGGCGAATCTCAGGGATCGAGTTGGAAGGAAAGGGACTTTTTTCTTCTCACGTGAAAATGGTTGCTTGGGATGACATCGTTGCTTACGGTGAGGATGCGATCATGATTCGCAATCAGCAGGCTGTGCGTAAAATGGAGGCCCATGATATACAACATACGTACTTGCTTGGGCCTTGTAAACTGAAGGATCTATCCGTGCTAACAGAGGAAGGGCTTATGCTCGGGCACATCTCGGATGTTTATTTTGACCAGGAAATGGGCAATAACATAATAGGCTTGGAAATCAGCGATGGTTTTGTATCGGATATTATAGAGGGGCGGAAATGGCTGCCCTGCACCGAAGAGATGTCCATCGGGGAAAATGCTGTTATGGTTCCCCCATTAAGCGAGCAGCGTCTGGAAAAAGCCATATATTCTGTTAATGGATAGGGTGAGTTTATTGAGATGTCCGAATTGTAATTCCAAAGATATCGGAAAAATTGGCTCCCATCAATTTTATTGCTGGGGATGCTTTATCGAACTTCAGGTGAATGGTGAAAAAATGTCTGTCTACCAAGTGGAAGAGGATGGAACGCTCAGTTCGCTGGACGACCTATTCTTTGGAGATGAGATGGCACAACAGGACTTGCCGCAAATTCACGCTTCTTCCTAAGCTGGACACCAAAGGTGGACAGGCTGCTTACTAAGAGGTGTGATCTACATACGGCTTAGTAGGTTGTATAACGCTTGATAAAAAACAACGAAGAGGGTGCCCCGTACGGCCATAATGGCTGAGGGCACCCTCTTTTGTATACCGTTATTGTGAAGATGGTTAGTTCTACAATTTAAAGCGTTTGACCTCTTCCAATAGAAGATCTGCATGAGAATCGAGTTTGGCAGAAAGGTCAGCAATATTATTCATGGCATGACCTTGTTCTTGCACAGAGGAGGCCACTTCCTCTGTAGATGCTGCACTTTGCTCAGAAACAGCGACAACGCTGGAAATGACGTCGGAAATATGCCCGGCATTCACACGGAGATCATCTGCGGCGGCTGTAACGTCCTCAATTTGGGCAAGCATATGCTGAGAAGCGCCACGAATGGACTCAAACGCCTGTCTCGTTGCAATGGCAGCGTGCTCCTGTTCTACAGTTACAGCAAGAGCCCTCTTCATTTCCTCCGCGCTTTGTACTCCTGCAATCTTAATTTCTTCCAGCTTACTCATGATACTGTCACTGGAACTGCCCGCTTGCTCAGCCAGCTTTCTCACTTCTCCGGCGACGACGGCAAAACCTCGTCCGTGTTCCCCGGCCCGTGCTGCTTCGATGGATGCATTAAGGGCCAGCAGGTTTGTTTGTGCGGCGATATCATGGATGGCTCCGGCCAGCCGCTCAATATCCTGAGTTTTTAGCGTGAGTGAATCTACGGCTTCCCCTGCCGCAGTCGTCGTTTGCCTGGACTCGGCGGCCAGTTTCGCTTGACGTTCAGCTGTTTCATACCCTGCAAGCACGGCAGAATCTGTTTCGAATACGGCAGTTTGGGTCCGTTTGACACTTTCGCCAATCTGGTCGATGGAGCCTGTCATGTGAGTCAGCTTCTCAGAGCCGGAATATACAGCCTCAGCTTGGTCGCTCGCTCCTTGGGCAAGTTCCTGAACTGCGCTGGAGATTTGTGACGCGATGGTTCCAGTATCCTTAGCGTGCTGATGCATATCATGGGAAGCTGAGCTGACATCGCCTGCAGTATCTGATACCTTGCGCAACAGGTGAGAGAGATTATCAGACATGATATTAAAATCTGTACCCAGGCTGGCAATTTCATCTTTACCCTTAATATCCACACGAGCTGTCATATCGCCTTCAGCTATACGTTTGACGTTCACTTGAAGCTTCCGAATTGGCTTGATAAAGTTGTTTGCCGCCCAGATCGCCAGCAGCATAGCAACGACCAAGATGATAGCAACGGTAATAATCAACTGATTACGAGTGGAGTAATACTCCTGAAAAGCAATATCTTTTGAAATGGACAATCCTACAATCCAGCCAGTGCTAGGCATCTTTTTAAAATAAAGCTGACGGTCACTGCCATTATAGGTATAGTCTGTTTTTCCCGAAGCTGTGCTCAGCAGGGCCGCAGTTGATGAACCCAACTCGGGCGTATCCTTAAGGTTTTTACCGGCCAGCTTGCTGTCTGGGTGTGCGACCACAACTCCATTCTGGTCAATCAGAAATGCGTAGCCTAATCCGTTCAGGTTTATGTCTTTAATGATTTTTGTCATATCATTTAACATAATATCCTCGCTGACTACCCCGGTGATAGAGCCGTTGGAATCTTTGAGAGGTTTAGCAATAGAAATGGTGAAGTCCTTGCTGCCTGCATCGGTGTAAGGTGAGGAATAATACATTTCTCCCTTGGTTTTGGCATCCTTGTACCACGGACGAGCGCGAGGATCATAACCAGCTTCAAACCAGCCAGATCCATCCCAGTAGGATCCATCTTCAAAGCCTGCGTAGATGTTGGAAATATTTTGATCTTTATAGTTTTCAAAGGCTGCTTTCAGAGATACGGTTTTGGCATCTGATGAAATATCACTCGATTCCAGACCTGCAGCCAGTGTCTCGATAATTTTGGCATTGCCGCTGGTCCATCCGTCGAGCTGATTGACGGTTTCGGTGGCTTTACTAGTCATAAGCTCTTGTATGTCACGGTTGGCCTGTTTTTTGATACTTGTCATGCTAATAACGGATAAAGGCCCGGCTGCAACGATAACAATGCAAGTGAAAAGGAGAATAAGCTTGATTTTTAAGTTCATGTAATGACCCCCGATGTTTCAGAAATATGAAATCCTAAAATAGTGCTTTGTACTTATATCGTCAGATGGAATGACTTTGTTAATTATTTTCATCCGTTTTCATCATTTTTTTACAATGGTAATCGATGGAGCATTCCAGACTCGCGGGAAGGATTAAAGTAGAGGTACAGGCATATACTTAAAGAAGGCTAGTCCGGTAAGGGGGCACGAAATGGAGCAATTAACGAAAAGTAGACTGTTCCGGTACGGAATATGGACGCTGCTGGGACTTGTCATTCTATATTTTATCTGGCTGCTGCGACCTTTGTTTTTTCATTTGTATGAATTTCTGAAAACAATCATTGCTCCGTTTGCGGTAGCGATGATCATCTCCTATGTACTTAATCCTGTTGTCAATATGCTGGGCGGTCGCAAGGTGCCTCGAAGCGTAGCTGTGCTGCTCATCTATGCTGTATTTTTGGCCAGTCTCGTTGTGATTCTGATGAACCTGATTCCGATGTTTATTGAACAACTGGATGAGCTGAATGAGCATCTGCCTGAGCTGACCATGCATGCACAGGGATTAATGACGAATATGGATAGCGGCATTTTGCCCCAAGGGGTGCGAACGGGTATGAATCAATGGTTTTTCCAACTAGAGAATCGGATGGCAACCGGAATTTCTACCTTTATGGATAACATCGGCGGGATGATCAACATGCTGTTCAATGTATTCATTGTACCGTTCCTCATTTTTTATATTTTGAAAGATTTTGATGTGTTCGAGCGGACGATTGTGTCTTACCTCCCGCGTTCTCGTCGTAAGGCGATTGTAACGGTACTTAAGGAAATTGATCAGGCGCTTGGCAACTATGTCAGGGGACAATTACTGGTATGCGTCATTATTGGCGTGCTGGCTTATCTCGGATATATGCTGATTGGCATGCCTTATGCGCTGTTGCTGGCAGGAGTGGTTGCGGTTTTTAACATCGTTCCATATTTGGGCCCCTTTTTGGGAGCCGCTCCGGCAGTAATCATGGCTTCTACAATCTCCTTCAAAATGGTGCTTTTGGTCGTGGTCGTTAACACTTGTATTCAAGTGTTGGAAAGCAATGTCATTTCTCCCCAGGTGGTAGGACGAACGCTGCATCTGCATCCGATAGCCATTATTTTCGCTCTGCTAGTGGGTGGTGAAATTGCGGGAATTACCGGCTTGATTTTAGCGGTTCCCGTGATGGCGGTATTAAAGGTAGGACTTCAACATTTTTTTGCTTATTACGTGAAGCGGAAAACGATCTGATTTTGTCCTTACACCGTATGTATCTTGTCTGATATCGCGTTGACACGGCTAAATGACACGGATATACTGAATTGAGTATGTTTAAATGTGTTTATCCAGTAGGGAAAGCTCATTTCGAAGTGCGGGCTGAACCCGCCGGGATGCTCCCGTTACCAGTGAAAACAAGGCGATCGATCGTCCGTTAAGCAAATGTTGGTGTGCAGCTTGCGCATGGGCATTTCGTACAGAGGGGACGGCGTTAACCAGGGTGGTACCGCGATACAATCGTCCCTGATCCGTTCAGGGGCGTTTTTCTGTTTTTTTATGGCCTGTGCCAGGAACCAGTGACACCATAATTAGGAGGCTACTTATATGAAAGCTAGTGAAATCCGCTCCAAATGGCTGGAGTTTTTTGAAAGCAAGGGACATGTGATTGAACCAAGCGCGCCGCTTGTTCCACATAAAGATCCTTCCCTGCTGTGGATTAATGCGGGTATGGCACCGCTTAAGCCTTATTTTGACGGACGTGTGAAGCCAGAAAATCCACGTATCGCCAATTCGCAAAAATGTATTCGGACGAACGATATTGAGAATGTCGGTAAAACGCGCCGCCATCACACCTTTTTCGAAATGCTCGGCAACTTTTCTATTGGCGACTATTTTAAGGAAGAAGTCATTACATGGGCATGGGAGTTTCTGACGGATCCAAAATGGATTGGTTTTGATCCGGAACGTCTGGCTGTAACTGTGTATCCTGAGGATGAGGAAGCGTACAAGCTGTGGAACGAAAAAGTTGGACTTCCTGCCGAACGTATCATCAAACTGGAAGATAACTTTTGGGATATCGGTGAAGGTCCTTGCGGACCTTGTACGGAAATCTTTTATGATCGTGGCGAAGCCTACGGTAGCGACATGACGGACCCTGAAATGTATCCGGGGGGAGAAAATGAGCGTTATCTGGAAGTGTGGAACCTCGTTTTCTCACAATTCAACCATAACAAAGACGGTAGCTATACGCCGCTTCCAAACAAAAATATTGATACAGGGGCTGGATTGGAGCGTTTTGCATCCATTCTGCAAAATGTGGATTCCAACTTTGATACGGATATCTTCCAGCCACTAATTCAAAAAACAGCGGCGATGGCAGGAGTGAAATATAACGAAAATGTGGACAGTGATGTGGCTCTTAAGGTTATTGCTGACCATGTTCGTACCGTAGCTTTTGCAATTGGTGACGGTGTGCTGCCTTCTAATGAAGGACGCGGTTACGTGATCCGCCGTTTGCTGCGCCGGGCTGTGCGCTATGGCAAAATGCTGGGCATGAACCGTCCATTTATGTTTGAGCTGGTGGAAACCGTTGGGGATGTCATGGGTGTGTATTACCCTGAGGTAGTGGACAAGCGTGATTTCATCATCAAAGTGATCAAAACGGAAGAGGAACGCTTCCATGAAACACTGACAGATGGATTGGCAATTTTGTCCGATATCAGTGCTCAGGCGAAGGCAGAAGGTCGCAATGTCATTAGTGGAGCAGATGCCTTCAAACTGTATGATACGTACGGGTTCCCATTCGATCTCACAGAGGATTATGCAGACGAGCAGGGCTTGAAAGTAGACCGTGAAGGCTTTGATGAAGCGATGCAGGAACAACGCAAACGCGCCCGTGATGCACATCAGGACAGCGCCAGCATGAAGATTCAGGGCGGAGCTTTGTCCGATCTGGCGGTTAAAAGTGAATTTGTTGGATATAATGACCTCGTAACTGAGTCTAAAATTGTGGCGATTGTATATGAAGATGTACTGGTGGACACTGTTAGTGAAGGGCAGTCTTGCCAGGTCGTGCTGGATGTGACTCCTTTCTATGCCGAAAGCGGAGGACAAGTCAGTGACCAAGGCTTGCTGCGTGGAGGTACGGTAACCGCGAAGGTCGAAGGATTGTTTAAGGCGCCACAAGGTCAGCATGTGCATCAGGTTGTTGTAGAAGCTGGTGAGCTGAACGTTGGCGATACGGTGAAAGCTGAAGTTGATCAAGCTTCACGTGGAGAAATTGAGAAAAACCATACGGCTACGCATTTGCTTCACAAAGCGCTTAAAGAAGTGCTGGGTGACCATGTCAATCAGGCGGGTTCTTTGGTAGAGCCTGGGCGTCTGCGTTTTGATTTCTCCCATTTTGGAAGCATTACACCAGAAGAACTGGCGGATATTGAACTGCGTGTAAACCGTGCCATCTGGAGCCAACTGGACGTTAATATTGAACTGAAACCGATTGATGAAGCCAAGGCTCTCGGAGCAATGGCGCTGTTCGGTGAAAAATATGGAGATATCGTGCGGGTCGTTAAAGTAGGCGATTACAGCATTGAACTATGCGGTGGCTGTCATGTCAGCAATACTTCGCAAATTGGCTTGTTCAAGCTTGTCAGCGAGAGCGGCATTGGATCAGGTGTACGTCGTATTGAAGCGGTGACCGGACGTTTTGGTTTTGAATATATGGAAGGTCAATTAGAGCTGTTGAAGGTATCGGCTGGACTTGTAAAATCCAAGCTGTCTGAGGTACCAAAGCGTATCGAATCATTGCAGCAACAAATTAAAGACCTTAGTCGTGAAAATGAATCGCTGCAAAGCAAGCTGAGCGTTATTGAGGCAGGCCAGCTGACCGATCAGGTCGTGCAAGCAGGCGGGGTGCAACTGCTGGCTGCGCGCGTGCAGGCTTCCAGCATGGACGCGTTGCGTGCGATTGCTGATGAACTGAAAGGGAAACTTCCGGCTGCTGTGCTGGTGCTCGGCGCTGCAATGGACGATAAAGTTAATTTTGTCGTAGCAGTTCCGGCAGAGCATACCAAGGCCGGACTTCATGCAGGCAAGCTCGTGAAAGAAATTGCTGCCGTATGCGGTGGCGGCGGTGGCGGACGACCTGACATGGCGCAAGCCGGTGGTAAGGATGCCAGCAAGCTGGATGAAGCACTTCAACGTGCGCATGAACTGGTGGCGGCAGCCTCACAAGGATAAAGTTCGATATTTTTTGCAGATTTTTGGGAAAAAACGGGCTTAGATATTTCCTTGTAGGGCTTTGCTTATGGTATGATGTAAAAGAATAAGCTGGCATAAACATGTACACATGTTTTGTGGAAGCGAGGTGTCAACAATGGATTCCATGGACAAAACGGTCAAATTTAATGTCAAGGCAGATGAAAAGGAAGCTTCTGCTCAGGAGATTTTGTTGACCGTATATGATGCGTTGGTAGAAAAAGAATACAATCCGATCAATCAAATCGTCGGCTATTTGCTATCCGGTGATCCGGCTTATGTGCCACGGCATAATAATGCTAGAAGCCTGGTACGTAAAAAAGAACGCGATGAGTTGATTGAAGAGTTGGTTCGTTTCTATCTTGCTAAGCATCGTTAGGAGACAGGCATGAAAGTAATGGGATTGGATTACGGGGATCGCCGAATTGGGGTCGCCGTAAGTGATGCCTTCGGCTGGACCGCCCAAGGATTGGAAGTCATAGAACGACGCGGTGACGACAGCGAGTTCGGTAAAATTGCAAATTTGGTTCGTGAAAATGAGGTCGGCGAGGTTGTTGTTGGCTTGCCGAAAAACATGAACGGAACCGTGGGTCCACGCGGTGAGATTTGCATCGAGTTTGCGAACCGACTCAAGGAGTTACTGGGTTTACCCGTTCACCTTTGGGATGAACGGCTGACGACGCGTTCGGCGGAGCGTACGCTTCTGGAGGCCGACGTCAGCCGAAAAAAACGCAAGCAGGTGGTAGATAAACTGGCCGCAAGCCTGATCTTGCAAAACTATTTGGACGCACACAGTACAAGGTGAGGGGGATTTCGTAATGGCTGAAAATCAAGTGGGTATGGAAGAAGAGCCGGAAATTATTTATATTGCCGATGACGAGGGCAACGAGGAAGAGTTCGAGGTCATTATGAAGTTTGAGGTAGATGGTTCCGAAGCGAAGTACATGATGGTTGCGCCAGTGGACCCTGAAGCTGATGAGTCCGATGTGTACGCCTTCCGTTACGAGGAAGAAGGCGATGATATTAAATTGTTTGTGATCCAAGACGATGCCGAATGGGAAATCGTCGAAGAGACCTTTAATACATTCGTAGAAGAAGAGGAAGAGGAAGACGGGAAATGACGAGCTATTCACGTGAAGACCTGAGTTGGACCTCTGATTTGAAGGAAACGTTCGACGGCGATGTAGAGTTGCAGGATGAACAGGGCCATGCGATTCGCATGGAATTGGAAGCAGAGTTCAAGGTAGGGGAGCAACGGTACGCCGTATTGCGTAGACCCGGGGCTGCTGTTGGCGAACATGAACTTTACCATGTAAGCTCATCCACAGACGGCGAAATCTCTATCACCACCATTGAAGATGATGATGAGTGGGAAGATATTTCCGAACTGTACGATGAATGTACGTTGCCGGAAGAACTGTAAGTCTGGATAGCGATGAGATCAAACCTGAAAGGGCGGACCAGTCCGCCCTTTTTGGCTGTGAAGGAGTTGGGTGGATGTGAAGCGAAGGACGAGGATGTTTACGTTGTTGCTACTGCTTATCATTATAGCAGGAGGGGTAGCCCTCTATATTTGGAATGCCATGCAGCCTGTTCAGCCCCAAACACAACCCGTTGCTTTTACGGTGGTGCAGGGAACAGGAACATCGGCAATCGCAGATACGCTGGAGCAAAAGGGACTTATACGTAATGCGCTCGTGTTTAAGGCTTATGTAAAATTCAAACAGCAAGGAAGCGCATTTCAGGCCGGAAAATATGAGGCGCAGCCTGGCGCAACCTTTGATCAGTTGATTACTAAGTTATCGGCTGGAGATGTTGTCAAAGAGGAAATGATTCGTTTTACAATCCCGGAAGGTTTTACGATTAGACAGATGGCTGATAAGCTGCAAAAGGAAGGACTGGCAGACCGGCAGCAATTTTTGCAGCTGGCCAACGATCCGTCCGCTTTTGACGTCGCGCTGGTGCGGGACATTCCAAAGCAGGCGGGGCTTCGCTATGCGCTGGAGGGCTACCTTTTCCCGGAAACCTATGAGCTGAAAAAGGGCAGCACGGCCAAAGATATGATACAGGTGATGCTAGAACAGACACAAAAGCGGTTGGAGACTGTTTCCGATCTGGATGCCAAGCTGAAACAGCGGGGTGAAACGCTGCATCAACTGCTGACGGTTGCTTCTTTGGTAGAGCGCGAGGTGGTTGTGGAAGATGAGCGGTCTGTAGTAGCTGGCGTCATTTATAACCGGCTCAAACAGGGTAAGAAGCTGGAAATTGATGCTACGGTTCAATATATGCTGGACAAGCAAAAAGAACGGCTGTATTACAAGGATTTGGCTGTGGAAAGCCCTTATAATACGTATTTGCATCTGGGACTTCCACCAGGGCCGATTGCAAGTCCCAGTCTGAACTCAGTGATAGCGGCTTTACAGCCGAAAGCTACAGATTATTTATTTTATGTGACCAAAAAAGACGGGACACATGAACATTTGTTTGCCAAAACGTATAAAGAACATTTGCATAACATTCAGGTAAGTAACCGTAAGACAAATTAGGAGGTGAGCCTATGGCTTACAAACCCGAACTACTGGCAACTTCCAGCTCTCCGGAGGATGCCCGCCATATGCTGGGGGCTGGAGCTACTGCATTACTTATTGGAGATGACCGCTTTGGAATGCGACTGCCGGGACATTTTACACCGGACCAAATCCGTGAAGTGGTAGAAGAAGCACGCAAGCATGCGGCGCAGGTATATGTATCTATGACGAATTTGATGACGAACGAGCTATTGCCGCTCATTCCCGAATATGTGCAGACCCTAGCTGGATGCGGCATAGACGCCATTGAGTTTAATGATCCCGCAGTGCTTATGGCCGTGAAGGAGTATGCCCCGCATCTGAAGCTGTTCTGGAACGGTGAGATGATCTCTACCAACTTCGCAACCGCCAACTATTGGGGTGAAAAGGGGGCTTCCCGGGTCATTTTGGCTCGTGAGCTGAGTATGGATGAAATTACCGAAATGATACCAAAGTTGAACATAGAAGCACAGGTTCAGGTACATGGCATGACTAATATTTATCACTCCAAGCGTAAGCTTGTTCAAAGTTATATGCTGCACCAGGGACGTAATGTAGAAGGGGATTTGGGTAGAGGACGCGGCTTGTTTCTGATTGAAGCAGAGCGGAAAGAAGAGAAGTTCCCTATTTACGAGGATATAAATGGGACACATATTATGAGTTCAGATGATTTTTGCATCATGGAGGACCTGCATATTCTAATGGAGGCGGGCGTGCATAGCTTTAAGATCGAGGGCTTATTGAAGCCTACGGCTTACAATGAGGCGGTTGTTCGTGCTTATCGTAAAGCAATAGATAGTTATACAGCCGACCCAGATGCTTACGCTTATGATGAAAGCTGGCTGGATGAAGTTCGCCGTCTTCAAGATCCTGAACGGGAACTTTCCTTCGGATTTTTCTATAAAGAGCAGGTTTATTAATTTTAAAATGAATTTACAGAGGGGGGAACGTCATGGGGACGATAACCAAAGCGAGAAAATATATAGGTAAACGGAATCGTTTGGACAAGCCGGAGCTGTTGGCTCCTGCCGGAAATCTGGAAAAACTGAAGTTTGCCGTTCACTATGGCGCGGATGCTGTATATATTGGTGGACAAAAATATGGTCTGCGTTCTAACGCCGATAATTTCAGTTTTGAGGAAATGCGCGAAGGTGTAGAATTTGCGAACAAGTATGGTGCTAAAGTGCTTGTGGCCACCAATATCTATGCCCACAATGAAGATATTGCCGGAATTGAGGAGTACTTGCGCAATCTGTACGAGGCGGGAATTCATGCCGTTATCGTCGCTGATCCGGCTATTGTATCCGTGGCATTGCGCGCTGTTCCTGGATTGGAAGTGCATTTGAGCACACAGCAGTCCACGCTGAACTGGCAAGCGGTAAAGTTTTGGAAAAACGAGGGGTTACCGCGTGTGGTACTTGGACGTGAGACCAGTCTGGAGGAAATCGAAGAAATTAAAAAGCATGTGGACATCGAAATCGAGGCTTTTGTCCATGGTGCGATGTGCTCTTCATTTTCCGGCCGCTGCGTGTTGTCCAATCACTTTACAGACCGTGATTCCAATCGTGGGGGATGTTGTCAGTCTTGCCGCTGGAAATACGATCTGTTTGAGGATGCCCGCCCAGGTGAGGTTTGGATATCTGAAGAAGAGGCACAGGTTAGCAATGCACTGAAACAGTTCCAGCTCGGTGTTAACCAGCTTCCATTGTTTGAAGAGAGTGATAATGCTTTTTCTATGGGTTCCAAGGATCTATGTATGATTGAAAATGTCCCTGATCTGATTGATGTAGGTGTAGACAGTTTTAAAGTAGAGGGACGGATGAAGTCTATCCACTATGTGGCAACGGTCGTGAATGTCTATCGTCAAGCGATTGATTCCTATATGGCTGATCCTGAAAATTATGTGCTCAAACCAGAATGGATTGAAGAAATTAACAAGGCAGCTAATCGTCCGCTGAATACAGGGTTTTTCTACGATACACCGGATCATGAGGATCATATTTATGAGCCGGAAGAAAAGGCAGTCCCTTATGATTTTGCTGGACTAGTCATGGACTACGATGCCGCGAGTGGGATCGCAACTATTCAACAACGGAACCATTTTAAACCCGGTCATGAAATTGAATTTTTCGGTCCGAACGGAACATTCTTCAAACAAACGGTCGGAACGATCTGGGATGAGGAAGGCAACGAGTTGGATGCTGCTCGTCACCCGCTTCAACGAATTAGAATGAAGGTAGATCAGCCCGTATCGTATTTTGATATGATGCGTAAAAAGAAATAAATAAGCCTTAAGTCACAGGTGAAAGAATCAAAAGCCTCTCCTATCGGTTGGAGAGGCCTTTTTTTGAATAGTTTTCTAGGAAAAAAGTTTCACAAAATTTAGTCGATGCTCAAAGGAAAGCTACATTCCTTGTCGAATAGTTCCGATAGAAGTTATATAGATAATAGATACATAATGGATGACGTGGAATTAGAAACTAATTATATGGTGGTAGGTGAGAGGAATGGGTTTACGGAAAAAAGAGGGGAATACAGTAAAAAGGCAACCCAAGAAAACGGATCAAATGCAGGGTTTGAAAGGCAGTAAAGCAACGAATAAAGGGGAACAAACGGTTGCGATGTCTTCGAAGGTTGCGCCCTGGTTAGCTAAGGCGATTCGTAAGGGTACACACAATTTAAAGCGTTTACTTAAGCCAGAAAGGTACAGTAAAGATTTCATGCATTTGGTCAAAAACTATAATCCGATACGTTCGGTTGGAATGAAGTTGTTTCTGATCTTTTTTGCGGCAATTATGTTATTTGTGGTCAGCTTGGGGATGCTCTCATACTACAAGGCTAAAAGTACGATTGAGCAAAATGCAGCAACGGCTTATCAGCAGACCGTTCAGCAAACTTCAGAAAAGCTTGACATTATTCTAGAGCGCTTTCAAGACACATCGACACAGGTATTTTTTGATACTGAATTAAGTGATCAGTTGCAAAAGGCTGTAAAGCAAGATAAAAATCCCTTTGCATCTTTTGTTGCTATGGGCGAAGTAAACAAGAAATTAACGAATATTGCTTTTACGAATAAAGCGATTGATTCATTGTATTTGTACCCGGAAGAAACCAAGTTTGCTGCTATGGGCACTGGAACACAAAAAGATGTACGGCAGGAAGCATGGTTTAAGGATATTTTGAAAAACAAGGGAATTGTTTGGTTACCTACACAGGTGAATGACAATGGCAGCAAGACCTTTCGCCTAGCACGCTCCATGAACAGTATGTCTGGGTTGGGAGGGACTTACGTTCTGGTTATGGATTTAAAGTCCAGTGCGGTGGAGGACGAGTTGAAAGGTGTTAATTTGGGCTCAGGCAGTATGATTAGCCTTGTGACAGACAAGGGGGAGTTTGTAGGCTCTAACAATGAGAGCTTGGCTGGAGGAAAGACAAAGCTGGATTACGTTTCCAAGCTTGAGGGGATCGAAGGAAATCAAATTATGGAGCAGGAAGCAGACGGCAAAGAGCAAAATGTGCTTGCGGTTCATAATACGCTGGGAACTTCCAAATGGATTCTCGTGGGTGTAGTACCTGTATCTGAGCTGGTGAGAGACGCTAAGGGGATTCTAACCACGACCTGGATATTTGCTGCAGTGGCTGCACTCATTGCATTGTTCATTGGCCTATGGATCGTGCGTCTCGTGGCTCGTCCATTGACACACCTGAAGGATTTAATGGTCGAAGGCGCCAAAGGCAACTTGCAAATTCGAACGAACTATAAGGCTCAGGATGAAATTGGGCAGTTGTCAGAAAGCTTTGATATCATGATGGAGCAAATTACATTGCTGGTAGAGCAGACGAATGCCTCAGCTCAGGAGGTTCTGAAAACAGCGACGGAACTAGGCGATGCCTCGAAGAAGACAGCCATTTCAGCCAAAGAAATAGCAGCAGCAACGGAAGAAATTGCTCATGGCGCCGCCAGTTTGGCAACAGAGGCCGAACGTGGCAGCGGACTAACCGGGAATATATCTCAGCAAATGGATACGGTTATGGCTTCCAATCATGAAATGAGTCTGGTCGCACAAGAAGTTGAACAATCCAGTGAACAAGGGACAGTTCAACTGAAAACTCTATTGAGCAAGACTAAGGTTACGGAAGAAACTACGCATGCTCTGGTAGGCAAAGTAGATGAACTGAAGAAGACAACTTCCGATGTCTTTAAGGTGCTGGACGTATTACAGGATATTGCTAAACAAACGAATATTCTATCACTGAATGCGACGATTGAAGCAGCACGAGCGGGGACGGCTGGGCGTGGTTTTATGGTGGTAGCTAATGAGGTTCGGCAGTTGGCTGAACAATCACGTCAAGCTATTCGCACAGCTACGGGTATTACTAATAACATCGTCAATGAGATGAATGAAACGGTACAGGCATTATCTGAGGTGTACCCGCTGTTCCGGGAGCAAATGGGAGCCGTGCAGGAAACAACGGACATTTTCCAATCGGTGCAGCAGCAAATGGGAGAGTTCGCGCTTCGGTTGGGAACGGTCACCGCCTCCATTCATCATCTGAGTGAATCACAGACCACATTGTCCGAGGCAATGACCAATGTAAGTGCAGTAGCTGAGCAATCCTCGGCCACTTCACAGGAAGTCGCTTCACTCAGCACTGAACAGGCCAATATTGGTAATCAACTGGTAGGTTTGTCGGATAAACTGGAAGGAGTATCAGTGAACTTGAAGGAACAGCTTTCGCGGTTTACGGTGTAGATATAACTAAACCATGGGAATCAGGATTGTCACTGATCTCCGTGGTTAACCCATTCAACGTTAAAAGTTGAGTGGGTTTTCTTTTTCAACTACAGGACATACTACTGGAAAAAAGATGAAAGAAGGATGGGTGTGCCGAGGCGTGGTAGCAGTTTCATACGAAAACGTCGAATTGCATATATGGCCTTGGGGGTGATGGCGCTACTGCTGATTTTATTATTCCGACTGGCTTGGCTTCAGGGGACAGCGGGCATTCATATGTCCGTTTATGGGGGGCATTCGCTTAAGGAAATGTCAGCACGTCAGCGACAGGAGGGCATTTCTATCGACTCTGGACGTGGACAGTTTACGGACCGGCATGGGCGACCCTTGACTGGCGGAGTAGTATGGACGCCAGTACTTTTTCCCGATGTAGATGGCAAAGCGGCTTTACATGGCGAAGAACTGGCCGAGCTACTGCGTACGAATAAGAAGCAACTACTGACACGATGGAAAGGGCTGCAATCCCCGCTCATATGGCGAGATGGGCGCGGAGAGCCCGTACAAATCAATCCGCATGAAGCAGGCAAGCTGCTGAAGTTAGCCCCTTCGCTTATTGAGCTTGTACCTTATGCGAAACGTTACAGGGATTTCCCCAATGGCAGGCAATGGCTTGGCTTTTTGTATGAACGTGCCGACCGAGCGAGTGAACTGCCGATGGGGGCAGCCGGGCTGGAAAGAACGCTGGAGCCGCTACTGAGCGGCGTCGGTGAAACGTTCGTCTCCCGATTTGTAGATGCGCAGCGTCGTCCATTGGCTCATGTACCGCTGCGTGTCAGTGCTCCATCCAATGGTCACTATCCATTACAGGTACAGACTACAATTGATCTACCTATACAGGAACAGATTGAAAAGCTGACGGAATCTAGTCATTTGGCAGAAGGGGCGGTGGTAGTGCTCGATGCAGGCAACGCGGATGTACTGGCGATGGTGTCTCGCCCTTTTTATAATCCCGGTCATGTTGATCCCCAGAAAAAAACAGACTGGTCTAATCGTGCACTTAAGGCGATAACGCCTGGTTCCATTTTTAAGTTGGTTACGGCTGCTGCTGCACTTGAATCAGGTGTTGTCCAACCGCAGGAACAATTCCATTGTCATGGAACTTATGGCAAGTACGGTTTGGCTTGCTGGAAAAAAGAAGGACACGGTACCCTGAACCTGGAGGAAGGGCTTGCCGTATCCTGTAATAGTGTGTTCGCTCATCTCGGCGAACGGCTTAATCCTGAGCAAATTCAGGCCACAGCCTCTGCACTGGGATTGGGCCGAACTGTGGGCTGGCAGGAGCGGAATCTTGCAGGACTACCTCAATTCAGACCGCTGGATCACGAAGAAAAGGGAGCCGTATTCGGCCCCCATACGAACGCGTCTGATCCGGGCGTACGTGTACAGACAGCTATCGGCCAACGTGATGTGCTGGTGACGCCTCTCCAAGCTGCCAATCTCATCGTCACCTTGCTGCATGATGGTCAAGTACATGCACCACGCGTCGTCAAACGCATCAGTTATGCAGATGGTAGCACCTTACTGGAACTACCTACTCACGCTGCACCTTCACCTGAGGGTAGCCGCTTGATTCATACATCGACGGCTCGCACGCTTCGTGAAGCAATGGAAAAGGTTGTGACACAGGGGACTGGTGCCTCGTTGCGTAATAAATCATGGAATCTGGCCGGCAAATCAGGTACGGCCCAAGCTTTGAAGAACGGTCACCCCATCAATCACCAGTGGTTTATAGGGTATGGTCCGATAGAGCGGCCTCGTTATGCGGTCGCCGTCCTTGTGCAAAATGCTTCAACACATTCTGCAAATCAAGCTACAGCATTGTTTGGTCAAGTGATGGATCTGTTAGCTCAATCCTCCTGAGTACCACGAGTAGCTTCACGATCCTCCTCCTGTATTTTAACGATAAACGGAGGCTCGTCAAATTCCTCTGTCGGAAACCGAATCCATTGCTGCAGATAGCCTTGCTGCCACAATTCCTTGAGCAAAATGATCAGAATGGGGGATAGGATTAATCCGGCCAGTCCAAAGATGGACAACGATATAATGGCAAAGGAAAGCATCAGATAGGCAGATGAAACACCGATGGAATTACCAGTGATTTTAGGCTCTGCCAGCTGACGAACGATAACCGTGACAGCCATGACAATAAGCAGGCCTACTGCCAGGCCGGTATTGCCTGTGATGAACAGATACACGGCCCACGGAATAAAAATAACAGGTACACCCAACAGGGGCAGGATATCAAACAAAGCTGCCACGAGCGCCAATGAGAGGGCATTATCCACTTGCAAAATGAGTAAACCTATAAATACGAGAACAAAGGTAATCCCTACCAGTAGAGCTTGAGCCTTGAGAAAAGCGGAGATAGCTTTAAGTACGTGGTTTTTCAGAAAAAGATAAGCAGTTTTTAGTGTCTTGGGTGTTTTACTACGGGCAATGCTCTTCCAAAGATTAATTTCCATACTTAAAAAGAACGCTAAAATGATTGCAATGGCAAAGTTGCCCATAAAAACAGTGAAAGAACTGAGGAACTGTATGAAAAAGGATAAGCCTAGCTGTGCCCATTTCGTAGCAATGGTGGTGGCAGTCGCAAAATATTCATTCACACGTTCGGTAACACCCGGAGGTAAAGCAGCGATTTTATCTTGAGAAAGATGAAGATACCGCGTGAATTCCGCTTGGATAATCTGAGTATACTGTGGGAGGTTTTGCGCGACTTTCGTAAATTGCGTAACCAGAATCAGACCCAATCCGAAAAAAATAGCAAGTAAAAGGATAATAAACAGCAATACGGAGAGTGCGGAGGCAAAAGTTTTTTTCATTCCTTTTCGATGAAAATAACGGGCAGCAGGTTCAATGCACCAGAACACGACGAACGAAAGGAACACAGGTGCGGCAAGTTGATACAGTTTGCTGGATACGAACATAATTAAATACACGGTTAATACGATCAAACCGATATCAAAAACGGTACGCCAATATTTTTTGTACAATGGAAGCATATGGATACAACGACTCCTTTTAGATTTTTATTTATTGTACACTAAATTGGACCTCAATGCTGACCGTATGAAGTAGCGAAATCTCGGCATGTTTACGTCATTGTGATAACATATAAGTAAGTGAGTTTTCCTCAGGAAGCCTGCTTGGGGAGTTCAGAATAGAAAAGTGGGGATAAAACGTGCAGACTTTGCTGTTATGGATGTTTTACATTTCAACTTTTTATGCTTTTATTCCGGCGCTGGTTAGTCGTATATTTGGTTTCCGGGTGTTCAGGCGCGGCAAAAGTGAACAAGAATATGCGCTCACCTTTGATGATGGCCCTGATCCAGTGTATACATCGCAGCTGCTTGATTTACTGAAGCGTTTTGATGCCAAAGCTACTTTTTTTGTTGTTGGGATAAATGCAGAAAAACACCCTGAGCTTCTGAAACGCATGCATGATGAAGGTCATCTAATCGGTATTCATAATTATGTGCACAAATCGAATTGGCTTATGCGGCCTGTTACTGTTAGAAGACAAATTGCCCAGACAGAGTCAGTCATTCGTCGAGTAACTGGCGAGGGAACGACCTTTTATCGCCCACCTTGGGGGATAGTGAACTTCTTTGATATTTCCAACACCAATGGTCGTCGAATCGTATTATGGTCTTCCATGTTCGGGGACTGGAAGGCAAGCATTGGAGCGAAACAATTGGCAGAGAGAATGCTTAAAAAGCTAAGGGGTGGCGAGGTGATGCTGCTCCATGACTGTGGTACGACATTGGGGGCAGACGCGGAAGCGCCACAGAATATGCTAATCGCACTGGAGAAGCTACTGAGGGTCGCCCAAGAACGACAATTACGCAGCGTGCGGGTGGATACATTGTTTTGCCGTCAGTCTGTCAATCAACCTACTGCCTCCGAGATGTCCAGTATGGGTTGGTATAAAAGAACGCTGGTATTTGGATGGCTTCAGTATGAGCGTCTATTTCATGTTTTGTTTCGTCTTCGTCCCGTAAGTCAGGAGGATACGATCTTTTATTATCGTCGCCGTATCTATCATGGGCCAAATGTAAATATGGAGAACAGCAGGTGGCTAAAAAAAGGGGACCCGGTAATCGAACTTCATTTTGATAATAAAAAGTTGTTCCAATTGGGTTCGACGGCAAAGTCGATGGTACATCTAGCTATTCAATTAATTCGGATTGTAAAAAAACAACTTCCTGATCTGACCCAACGCATTGTACATGATTCTGAAATGAAAGGTGTAAAGGCGATCTATGCAGTAAGTATGATTCATCGGGGACCAGAGAAGTTGGGATTTCAAGTTCGAGAGCTTCCCAAAGGATTGTTTAAGCATGTGTCCACTGTATATCTTAAGCTGTTATTTCGTGTTATCCATCCTTCGGGCTTAGAGAAATTGAGTGAAAAAAAAGATGTAATGGTACCAAAAATAATTGTGATGCCACTGGATACCTTGTTTGAACGTTTTCATCAGGGAGACTCACACCGCTCAAACGAAGCTCTTGAGCAAACAGCTCAGAGAGATGATGTCCATGCACTCAACAGCGAGCTGACTGAATAGGCTAACCCTGATGACCTAATAAAAAAGCCTCTCGATCCTTTGTCAGGGATCGAGAGGCTTTTTAGCCGTTCATAAAGTAGTCCTATCTTAGCAAAGCATTTAGATTTTCATAATTCCGCCGTTACTTGCGTTCGTCACCAGCTTGGAATAACGCGCCAGGTAACCTGTTTTCACCTTCGGCTCAAAGCCTTTCCAGTTGGCGCGACGACGTTCAAATTCTTCGTCCGTAATCTGGAGCTCAATCTTACGATTGTTCAAGTCCAGCTCGATGATATCGCCGTCCTCAACAAAAGCGATAGGTCCGCCTTCTGCAGCTTCGGGGGAAATATGACCGATGGAGATACCACGGGAAGCACCTGAGAAGCGTCCGTCTGTAATCAGACCCACCTTGGCACCAAGCCCCATACCCACGATTTGTGAAGTTGGAGCGAGCATTTCAGGCATACCAGGTCCGCCTTTTGGACCTTCATAACGGATAACAACCACGTGTCCTTCATTAATTTTACCGTTGGCGATACCTGCCAGTGCATCTTCCTGTGAATCAAAGCAGATAGCAGGACCTTTGTGATAACCACCAACCGAAGGATCAACTGCACCGACTTTAATGATGGAGCCTTGCGGTGCAAGATTACCGAATAATACAGCCAGACCGCCACGTTCGGAATAAGGGTTGTCCAGTTTGTGGATGACGTTAGTATCCAGAATTTCCTGACCCTCTACGTTTTCACGAATGGTTTTTCCGGTTACAGTAATACAGTCTCCATGCAGTGCGCCCGGTTTCTTCAACAATTCATTCAGTACTGCGCTTACGCCGCCTGCATTATGAACATCCTCAATATGATAGTCGGAAGCAGGTGCCAATTTGGACAAATGAGGTACGCGGTTTGCGACTTCATTAATACGTTCGATAGGGTAGTCAACTTCTGCTTCATGGGCAAGTGCCAATGTATGCAATACTGTATTTGTGGAACCGCCCATTGCCATATCCAATGCAAATGCATTATCAATAGCTTCTTTAGTCACGATATCACGTGGTTTAAGATCCAGCTTAATCAATTCCATCAATTGGCGTGCAGATTGTTTAACGAATTCTTTACGTTCTTCTGCTACTGCGAGAATGGTGCCGTTACCCGGCATAGCCAGACCCATTGCTTCTGCGAGACAGTTCATGGAATTCGCTGTGAACATCCCTGAACAGGAGCCACATGTCGGACAGCCATATTGTTCTAATTCAAGCAAGCTTTGATCGTCGATTTTACCAGCCTGATATGCACCTACGCCTTCGAAGACGGAGGTCAGGGAAATAGAGCGACCGTTCTTGTCTTTACCAGCTTTCATAGGACCGCCGCTGACGAAAATAGTTGGAATGTTAACGCGCAATGCGCCCATCATCATGCCAGGGGTAATTTTATCACAGTTAGGAATACAAACCATGCCGTCAAACCAGTGAGCGGACACGACAGTTTCCAGAGAGTCAGCTATAATTTCGCGACTGGGCAGAGAATAACGCATACCGATGTGGCCCATGGCAATGCCGTCGTCTACACCGATGGTGTTAAACTCGAAAGGTACACCGCCTGCGTCACGAATGGCTTGCTTGACAATTTTGCCAAACTCCTGCAAATGGACGTGGCCCGGTACGATATCAATATACGAGTTACATACCGCAATAAACGGTTTGTCAAAATCTTCTTCCTTGACACCCGCTGCGCGCAGCAAGCTGCGGTGAGGAGCGCGATCAAAGCCTTTTTTAATCATATCGGAACGCATTTTCGTCTTAGCTGTCATGATGCTGGTTTCCCCCCAAAGTATAAAAATAGTATGGCGTTCAATGGACGCCGTGATAGCGCAGATGTTTTCTAAAGAGTCTATCATAGATGTGAGCTTTTTTCTACATATATGAAGATATTGAAAAAATACAAGAAGTGTTCTGTAATCAACAATATATAGACATGAGCAGTTTTATTTGTCTATATATTGCATTTAGAAGAGGTTTTAATTTGAATCTATTAGAAATATCTATACTGATAGGTTTGTGTATCAGGGAAAATATGAAAGAGCCCATACCGCAATAAAGCAGATGGGCTCAGCTTGTTTATATGTTAAAGGAGAGCGGAAGAGGACATTACACCTTAATTTCTGCCACCTTTACGACCGATGTCTCTGTAGAAATTTTTGTCGTGCGACTCAGCTGTAGCATCGCCACCCTTTTTGCCGATTTCCTGATAAAATTCTTTATCGTGAGAGTTTGCAGTTGCTTCCCCGCCTTTTTTACCAATCTCCTGATAAAATTCCTTATTGTGCTTCTTGGAAGTAGCTTCTCCACCCATACGACCTGCCTCTTCGCGACTCATTTTCCCCTGATTTTGATTACGTGCCATTACAAATCACCCCTTAATAAAAAAGTTGTTTTTTGTTGCGCGCATCCTTTACTTACCACGTCACGCCTGTATGAAACAGGCTCCAAGTGGAGTAAAGAGGGGGTAGACTTGCTCACATGTTGGTCTGTAAGTGGGTTGTGGCGTGTTCAATGTTAAATAAAAAATGGATAAAAAAATTATGCGGACCGTCTAAAAGGATAAGGAGCTGGCCTTAGCATCCACTCTACCTGTGGCTCAATCAGAGGTCGTGTTGCAGTTCGAACCCAAGGCATGGTCAACATACAGCACAGACCAGCAGCACACACCACAATCAACATGACTTCCACTGGAGTGTCTATATATTCGTAGACTCCCTTCGCAACGACGGTACGGACGATCAAGCCATGCAGTAAAAAGACATATAGTGTCCGTCTTCCCATCTCGGTTATACGTCCTGTGACAGCTGGAACAAAGCTTAGGAACGCCATGGATGCTATCCATTGAACTCCATAAATGCCGATGCGGTAAATTCCTGCGTACCATTCGGTATGGCCCAATTCACCGTAAGTCATATTGCCATACAGCCAGCCTGCCGGGATGTCGAAATACGACGTTCCCGCCAGTACCATAAGCAGAAGAGATATAAAGCCAGCGATTATGCGGACTGGAGCTGTGAAGAACCGCCGAACGTCCGCATAATTCAAATGATAACCTGCTATAAAGTAAGGCAAATAAACAAAGGTTCTGCATACGCTCAGCCATATACCATCCACAGGGAGATACCCGACGAGGATACCGAGCAGCACGGATATACCCAATTGGAGGACAGGTGGTATTTTCTGAAAAGACAGCATTAGCAGTCTCCAACAGATATGGCTGGCAAGGAACCAGAGTAGCAAATAAGGAGCAAAGAACGAATGATGGATATGGGGAACGTGGAAGAGCGCAACATCCAAGATCGAATAGAGCGATTGAAAAATAAGATATTGCATACCGATCTGAAGCAGAACTTTTCGGCCTGCAGATCCGGTCAAAGATGTTTGGGCAAAGTAGCCTGTAACGAGTACAAACAACGGCATATGAAACATGAATATCCAGCTGAACCATTGTTGAGCAATATGAAATGAACCGACTAGAGGTTCCAGAGCATTTCCTGCAAATACGCATATGATCAACAGAAATCGCAAATTGAGAAAGAAGCTTTCCCCTTGTACATCATGGCTTGTCGTCATGTGTTTCCCTCCGAGCGGCTTCTGCCGAATAAACTATTTAAAAAATAATTCTTTACAAGGAACAAGGTACGATACTCTGGACTTTATCATTGTGATTTTATTCACAATAGTAAGCGTTATCATAACCTTATTGTGTGGCGAAAGCTTGAACACCAGACAAAGACGGGCTAATACCTGGAAATGTATGCTGATTTGACCCTGTATGTGCAACGATGTTACCCTAACAAGGCTATAGTTACGCTGAGAATACAGCGGCACATTTTATATTCAAATTACGAATTACGAGGTACGAAAGACGAAAGGGACTTTTACAATGAGAAGAAGAACAAGAAGATCATACAATTCATATGGGACACGTGGTCCTCGGAGAATATGGAAAGTTCTCTTAGGCATCCTGATTATTATTGCACTGATAGCAGGGTGGGGAGCATGGAAGGTATTTACGCCTTATCAGCCTGACGAGACGGCGGCGGCTGCATTAGCCGAAGTAGCGGATGCTGTGAAAGTAAATGAACAAGAACATTGGGTTGGTTTTGAGCCTGTAAAAAGAAGCGGAGCTGGAGTCATTTTGTATCCAGGGGCGTTGGTGAAGCCCGAAAGCTATGCGCCTTTGGCACGCCGTCTGGCGGAAAAGGGTCATCATGTGATTATTGCAAAAATGCCACTCAACCTTGCATTGATCTCCCCGGATCTAGCGAATGAAGTGCTAAAGGCATATCCGAAAGAAGCGTTTGTTATTGGAGGTCATTCGTTAGGTGGAGTGATGGCGGCCCGATATGCAGCTGCGCATCCTGATCAGGTCAAAGGTGTATTTTTCCTTGCCTCCTACCCGGATAACAAAGGAAATTTAAAGGATAAAAATCTGCCTGTTATTTCTCTACTGGGAAGTGATGATGGAGTCGTCCAGATGGAAAATGTCCAAAGTGGTAGAACTTATTTACCAGCCAACACGCTGTATTTTACAGTCGAAGGGGGTAATCATGCTCAATTCGGCAGTTATGGTGCCCAAAAAGGGGATAATCCTGCAAAAATTAGCGCTGTCGAGCAATGGAATCAGACGGTAACGGCTTTACAGGACTGGATGAAAGAAAGTGTGGATGTGGCTCCTAAGAATCAGTAAAGGAGGTATGCTGCATGTCTGAGCTGATCGTGCAGGGGGAGCGGTACCCATGCCGTGGTATTCTATTGGATAAAGATGGAACGTTGCTGGATTTTATTCAGTTGTGGGGCCCCTGGGCTCGTTCTATACTGGATATGATGGAGCAGCATCTTGCCGTGGCGGGTGCCGGTTTTACGGTGGAAAAAGGTACCGTTCTAGGTACTGTTCACGATCAGGAGGGGCGTGTGATCGGTTACGATCCTTCTGGCCCGCTGGCCGTGGGGACGGTGGACGAAAGTACAGGGGTACTGGCTTGGCAGCTTTATACTGCTGGTGTACCGTGGAATGAGGCTGTGCGGCTTGTCCGCGACTTTAATAAAACGGCGATGGCTGATATTCGGCGACATCGGGCAGCGAAGGTGTTTCCAGGATTGCGGACATTGCTGGAGCAAAGCCGCCATGCCGGGCTGAAGCTGGCAGTTGTGACCTCTGACAGTACCGAGGCTGCACAGGAGCATTTGGAGTGGATGGGGCTGACATCTTATTTTGACGAGATTATCGGACATGATAGGGTTACATACGGTAAGCCTGACCCGGAAATGGCTGAAAAAGCCTGCGCATTACTAGGATTGTCGCCGGCGGACGTGGTAGTCATCGGAGACAGTAATGGGGACATGCAGATGGGCAAGCGTGCCGGAGTGCGGCTCGCTATTGGATTTGCGCCAGAAGCAGAACGTTCTGGTCATTTACTGGATGCGGATAAGGTTGTTCGTGGATATGAAGAACTGGAGGTGCGTAGGGTATGAAAGTTAATACGTTGGCGGAATGGATACAGCAATCGCAGAATGTTGTTTTTTTCGGCGGAGCAGGCACATCGACGGAAAGCGGTATTCCGGATTTTCGTTCGGCAGCAGGCCTGTATCAAAGTGAGGAGAAATTGCCTTATTCCCCTGAGGTTATGCTGAGCCGTTCATTTTTTGTGAAGCATCCTGAGGTGTTCTTCGACTTCTATCGCAGCAAAATGCTGCATCCCGATGCGGAGCCGAACGGTTGTCATCATTTCCTCGCGTCATTGGAAAAACAAGGCCGTCTAAAAGCGGTTGTGACCCAAAATATTGACGGTTTACATCAGGCTGCAGGTAGTGTGAATGTACTAGAACTTCATGGCTCGGTACATCGCAACCACTGTATGGAATGTGGACGCTTTTACAGTCTAGATGAAGTGATGAACAGCTCTGAGGTTGTACCCAAATGTCCGATAGATGGAGGAATTATCAAACCGGATGTCGTTTTATATGAGGAGGAGCTGAATCAGGATACCATTATTCAATCCGTTCAGGCTATTTCACAGGCTGATCTGCTGTTAATTGGAGGAACGTCGCTGACAGTACATCCCGCTGCGGGCTTGATTACTTATTTTCGTGGTAAACATACGGTGCTGTTGAATACAGATCCGACCTCGTATGATCATAAGGCGGATCTTTTAATCACTGATCCAATCGGTAAAGTTATGGAAAAACTTGCTCATCAATTAGGTTTGTAATCGTTTTCTTGTCAACGCCTGGATAAAAGCGCTATGATGATGTTGTGATGGACATTACAATGTTTCGAGAGAGGCTGGGATAGCATGGTTTATTTAGCTGGCGAAGATCGTTATGAAAGTATGAAATATAACCGTACAGGGAGATCAGGTCTAAAACTGCCCGCTATTTCGCTGGGCTTGTGGCACAATTTTGGCGGGATTAACAACGCGGAGAATGGCCGTAGCATGATTACCCGCTCCTTTGATCTGGGAATTACGCATTTTGATTTAGCTAATAACTATGGCCCTCCTGCGGGATCAGCTGAGGAATTTTTTGGACAAGTTTTAGCCAGTGATATGAAACCGTACCGGGATGAGTTGGTCATCTCCACCAAAGCGGGCTACAATATGTGGGCAGGGCCTTATGGAGACTGGGGATCTCGCAAGTATATGATATCTAGTCTGGATCAGAGCCTGAAGCGGATGGGGCTGGACTATGTCGATATATTCTACTCTCACCGATTTGATCCTGATACGCCGCTGGAAGAAACGATGGGAGCACTGGATCATATCGTACGTTCTGGCAAAGCGCTGTATGTGGGTGTGTCCAATTATAGTGCGGAGCAAACAGCGGAAGCAGCTCGCATTCTGAAGGAACTGGGAACACCGCTTCTGATTCATCAGCCGAAATACTCCTTGCTTGACCGCTGGATTGAAAATGGATTACAAGATGTACTGGACGAAAACGGGGTAGGCAGCATTGCCTTTTGCCCGCTGGCGCAGGGATTGCTGACCAATAAATATTTGAACGGAATTCCTGAGGATTCACGTGCAGCGAGTACATCGGTTTTCCTGAATGAGAACCATGTGACGCCAGAGACACTTCGCAAGGTACGCGCCCTGAATCAGATGGCTGCTGCACGCGGACAAAGTTTGGCTCAATTCTCGCTGGCCTGGGCTCTGCGCGGCGAACGTCTGACCTCTGTCTTGATTGGGGCAAGCCGTGTAAGCCAAATTGAAGAAAATGTTGCTACTTTATCCAATCTGGACTTTTCTCAGGAGGAACTGGATCGGATTGATTCGATTCTGAATGCCGGGAACTGACAGGGCGGCGGCACAGCCTAATGGCGAAAGTTAATTTGTAGTCATCGGCCTAATTTCGTGTTCTCTTATACAATATAAATTAACAGCCCGTATCCGTTTAAAGGATGCGGGCTGTTTAAGTCTGTTTTACGACTGTGGATACTGCTTAACCTTGCTTCGGTACTCGGTTGGAGACTGACCACAGAAGCGCTTGAATTGACGTGAGAAATATAAGGCATCAGTTAGTCCGACCGAAGCGGCCACTTGCTCTACCGATAGTTCAGGACGCTCACGCAGCAGTTGACGTGATTTGTCAATTCTTAGCTTAAGCAGATAGGTGACGGGGGAGATGCCCGTTTCCTTTTTGAATATCCGTGACAAATACGCACGGTTATAACCAAGTCCTTCAGACATTTGCTCAATGGAAACGGGATGTGCGTACTGAGTGGACATATATTGCACCATCTGCTTGACTGTACGTTGAATTTGTGAATCCGCCCCGGACGGATCAGTCCAGTCGCTCAGGTAATTGCCTGCTTCCCCCATAATCAGATACAAATAGCCCAAGGCTGATAAATGAGAACTAGATTTTCTGCTATAAAAGGCCAATTGCATTTGCTTCAAATAACCGGGGATTGGACTTTGATCGGAAGCATGGAAGACAGGCTGGTGAACACGCAACCCTGCCTCCTGCACCACCTGCTCAGTATGGTGTCCAGTAAACGCAGACCAACGATAACGCCACGGTTCCTCTTCATCAGAGGTATAGCTCACCAGCTGACCAGGATGGATAAGGAAAAAATCGTTTACTTCAAGCTGATATGTGTGCTGTTCCGTTCGGAAGATGCCTTTGCCCGATTCTACAAAGTGGAGCAGATAGTAATCATAGATTTTCGGCCCTACGGCATGACCGGATTTGGTTTGGCTCTCTCCTGCAAAAAGCACATGCAGTGGGCTATTTTCATAAAACACTGGATTAGAGGCGACAGCATAACTATATGAATGCGTTTGCAAAATAGGGTCATCCTTCCTGCATTTGTGAATAGTTTAGCGTATGCGGTATACTTACATTGTACATATCCAAGTCACATTTATCCATAGCTTAAACACATGGATGCATTACATTGTGTGACGCTTTCATTTATACTGAAATCATAAGAGATGTCAACCTGATTAAGATGTTACAGGGAAATCAGGTGGCCTTTACTAACGGTATACGAGGTGGATGCGGATATGAACTCTACTGAATTAAAGAAACATTTTATTAAAAAATATGGTGAAAGCAGCAATGAACTGCGGATATTTCATGCACCTGGACGTGTCAATCTGATTGGAGAGCATATCGACTATAATGGTGGTTATGTACTCCCGGCTGCGCTGGAATTTGGAACGACGCTGATCCTTCGTGCGCGTAATGATGATGAGATTCATTTTGCTTCGACAAACCTGTCGTATGAAGTATCTATCTCCCGCGGAGAAATAGGTAAAAACAAAACGGATGAGTGGGTGGACTATCCGGTGGGCGTGTTGGTAGAGCTAGCTGATAAGGGAGTTTATCCGTCTAAGGGATATGACCTGCTCTATCACGGAGAAATACCGAACGGTGCTGGATTATCCTCTTCAGCCTCCATTGAGGTTGTTACAGGATACGCGTTCCTCACTATTGAAAAACAGAAAACAGATACGGTCGAAATCGCTTTGTTGTCCCAGCGAGCAGAAAACAATTACGTTGGTGTCAATTGCGGCATTATGGACCAGTTCGCTGTAGCGAACGGAGCAGCTGATCATGCAATTCTACTGATGTGCGATACGTTGGATTACCGCAAAGTTCCATTCCGTACGGGAGATTATAAGTTGGTGATCGGCAATACAAATAAGCGTCGCGGTTTGGTGGACTCGGCCTATAACGAGCGTCGTAGCCAATGTGCCGAAGCACTGTCCATTTTGCAGCAGCAGGAGCCGTCACTGGAATACCTCGCTCAGCTGGATGAGACGCGTTTCGGAGAGCTTCAGCACCACATCACGGACGAAACAGTGCGTCGGCGGGCACAGCATGTGGTGGAGGAAAACGCTCGTGTATTGGCCTCTGTCGATGCTCTCGCGGCGAATGAACTTGCAGCTTTTGGTCAGTTAATGAATGCTTCTCATGATTCATTACGCGATTTGTATGAGGTCAGCTGCACGGAGCTGGACGTCATGGTTGAAGAAGCCCGACGCATTCCTGGCACGTTGGGTGCTCGTATGACGGGAGCTGGATTTGGAGGGTGTACGGTTTCGTTGGTTCATGAGGACGATGTTGAACGTTTTGTGAAGGAAGTCGGCGAAGCTTATCAGACCCGCACAGGGCTGGAAGCCAGCTTTTATGTATGCAAGGCAGGAGACGGAGTTAAAGAACTGAAGGAGGACGAATAACATGGCCATTTTAGTAACAGGTGGAGCTGGATATATCGGTTCACATACCGTAGCAGAATTGTTGGATCTGGGAGAAGAAGTTGTGGTGCTGGATAATTTGCAAACCGGGCACAAAGCAGCGTTGCTTGGGGGCAAGTTGTATGAAGGGGATTTGAGGGATAAAGAATTACTGTCCAAACTGTTCTCTGAAAATAGTATCGATGCAGTTATCCATTTTGCAGCCAACTCGCTGGTTGGAGAAAGTATGCAAAATCCTGGTAAATATTACGACAACAATGTATTTGGCACGCTGAGCTTGTTGGAGGCGATGAAAGATGCCGGAGTGCGCCGAATTGTATTTTCCTCTACTGCGGCTACCTACGGCGAACCGGAAAAGGTACCGATTGAAGAGGGTGACCGTACAGAGCCAACCAACGTGTATGGTGAAACAAAGCTGATGATGGAGCGCATGATGTCGTGGTTTGATAAAGTTTTAGGCATCAAATATGTGTCTTTACGGTATTTTAATGCGGCTGGTGCGCATGAGAGCGGCAAGATCGGCGAAGATCACCGACCAGAAAGTCATCTGATCCCATTGGTGCTCCAGACAGCCTTGAAACAGCGTCCACACATCGCTGTGTTTGGTGAGGACTATGCGACACCTGACGGCACATGTGTTCGGGATTACATTCACGTAAGTGATCTGGCGGATGCTCATGTGCGTGCAGTAAATTATTTGCGCGAAGGCAATGACAGCAACGTGTTCAATCTGGGCAACGGACAGGGCTTCTCTGTGAAAGAAGTAATTGAGACAGCACGCAAGGTCACCGGGCTCGAGATTCCAGTTGTGACAGAACCTCGCCGCGCAGGCGATCCAGCGATATTGGTTGCATCTTCTGACAAGGCTCGTTCGGTGTTGGGCTGGAGTCCAGCGCGTACCCAACTGGAGGATATTATTAGCGGAGCATGGGGATGGCATCAGTCGCACCCTCACGGCTACGGCGACGAATAGACGGGAGACGATGACATATGAGCGAGCGCCAATCTGCAGATAAAGGCCAAGGCCGGGAACATTCCCGGCATCTGGCCCATGACATCGACGAAACTGTACAGCAGTCGGCTCTATATGCGGTGGAGCAACTGGTTGCATTCGCACAAAATAAGGGCTTGGTCGGTCCGCAAGACACAGATTACAGCCGTAATTTGTTATTGGATCAGTTTGGTTTTTCCGAGCCTTATTCAGGTAGGGATGTAGGGGGCATTATGGCCCCTGAAGCCCTCCAGCCTGTGCTTAATGTATTGATAGATTATGGTTTTGCCATAGGCCTTATCCCCGAAAACACAGATACGTATCGTGATTTGCTGGATTCCAAAATTATGGGCCTACTGATGGCGAGACCATCTGAAGTCATCCGTGACTTTCATCAAACGGAGGCTGAACGTGGCATAGAGGCGGCGACTGATGCTTTTTATCAATTATCTATCGATTCGAACTACATCCGAATGGATCGGGTTGCCAGCAATGTGTACTGGAATCAGTCGACATCTTACGGAGATATGGAAATTACGATTAATTTGTCCAAGCCAGAAAAAAGTCCCAAGGAAATTGCGATGGCGAAGCTTTTGCCGCCGCCTGTTTATCCCAAGTGTCAATTATGCCGTGAAAACGTTGGATATGCAGGAAGAGTAAATCATCCGTCCCGTCAAAATTTGCGTATCATTCCGGTGGAATTGAATGGGGAACCGTGGTTTTTTCAATATTCACCCTATGTGTATTACAACGAGCATTGCATCGTGTTCCATCATAATCATGTACCGATGAAGCTCACGAAGGATACACTGCGCCGATTACTGGCCTTTACGAAAGCGTTTCCGCATTATTTTATTGGCTCCAATGCGGATCTGCCGATTGTCGGCGGATCGATTCTGACCCATGATCATTTTCAGGGTGGTCGTCATACATTCCCAATTGAAAAAGCGGGTGTGGACGGCGTATACCATAATGAAGCGTTCCCGCAGGTTACAGCAGGGATTGTAAATTGGCCGATGTCGGTCATCCGTTTTACGTCAACAGATGCCGAGGCGCTGTTGGAAGCGGGAAATGCTGCTTTTGAAGCCTGGAAAGCTTATAGTGATCCTGTAGCTGATGTCCTCTCTCATACAGAGCAAGAGGGGGAAACGATTCCGCATAATACTGTGACGCCGATTGTGCGCCGTGATTCCGAAGGCAGGTATCAGATGGATCTCGTACTGCGCAACAACCGAACGAGTGAAGAGTACCCGGAAGGTATTTTTCATCCTCACCGCGAGATGCATCACATCAAGAAGGAAAATATCGGTCTGATCGAAGTTATGGGACTTGCCATATTACCGGGGCGGCTCAAGGATGAACTGGATGGAATTGCAGATATTTTGTGTGGGGATGACAAACTGGCTGTGGCTGTACAGCAAGAAGGACATCCGCTGTTTAAGCATGCAGACTGGATTTACCAGTTAAACACTCGGTTCGGTCGTTTGCCTGACAAGGAGACGGCTGTTCGTACCATACAAAATGAGGTTGGACTGAAATTCAGTGAAATTTTAGAGCATGCAGGAGTATATAAACGGAATCCGTCCGGACAGCAGGCCTTTGGTCGTTTTATGAAACAATTGGGATATACTTTGGGAGAATAAAATTGCTTGCGAAGCACATACTATACTACGAGAACCCTCCCAAGATATGACATGGAACCATGCTCCTCAAGGAGTGTGGTTTTTTTCTGAAAACAAAGCAGATTTGTTTCCTGTAACCGAAAAGGTTATAATAGAGTAGTTTCTTAATATTAAACTTTAGAACTATTGGAGGCGAGCGTTTGCGATGAAAGCATTCGAATTTTATAATCCTACACAATTGATCTTCGGTAAAGGACAATTGGAGGCTCTCAAGCGTGAAGTTCCTAAATATGGTAAACGTGTATTGCTTGTATATGGCGGCGGCAGCATTAAGCGCAGCGGCTTGTATGATAATGTAATAGGTTTGCTTGGTGAAATCGGTGCAGAGGTAACGGAACTGGCTGGTGTGGAACCGAATCC
This sequence comes from Paenibacillus sp. 1182, assembly GCF_017833915.1. Taxonomy (NCBI): domain Bacteria; kingdom Bacillati; phylum Bacillota; class Bacilli; order Caryophanales; family Paenibacillaceae; genus Paenibacillus; species Paenibacillus sp. 1182. The sequence goes on from NZ_JAFICR010000009.1 coordinate 80,600, forward strand.
TCGCTTATCTACAGTACATAAAGGCGTGGAATTGTGTAAAACACATCAAATCGACCTCGTTCTGGCTGTAGGAGGCGGTAGTGTGCTGGATTGTTCCAAAGCCATTGCTGTTGGTGCAAAATATGATGGCGACATGTGGGATTTTGCAGAGCGTAAAGCGGCACCACAGGCAGCATTGCCATTAGGTACGGTTTTAACTATGGCAGCCACTGGTTCTGAAATGAATGCGGGTTCTGTTATTACAAATGAAAAAACACAGGAAAAATTGGGCTGGGGCAGCGTATTTGCGTTCCCTGCGTTTTCTATTCTTGATCCAGTGAACACATACTCACTGCCGCAAAATCAAACGGTTTACGGAATCGTAGATATGATGTCACACACGCTGGAGCATTATTTCCATCTGGAATCCAATACTCCGGTCCAACTTGGCTGGTGCGAAACGATTTTGCGTACGGTAATGGACGCGGCTCCAGGTCTGGTCAACGATCTGGAAAACTACGAGCTGCGTGAAACAATTATGTATTGTGGTACGATGGCGCTGAACGGCTTCCTGAACATGGGGCTAACAGGTGACTGGGCTACTCACAATATCGAGCATGCGGTGTCTGCTGTTTATGATATTCCACATGGTGGAGGACTGGCTATTCTGTTCCCGAACTGGATGAAACACAATCTGCATGTGAAGCCTGAACGCTTCAAACAATTGGCGGTCAATGTGTTCCATGTAAACCCAGAAGGCAAGAGTGATGAGGAAGTGGCGCTGGAAGGTATTCAGGCGTTGCGTGATTTCTGGAACTCGATTGGTGCACCAAGCCGTCTGGCTGATTACGAGATTGATGCGTCCAAAATCGATGTTATGGCTGATAAAGCTGTGAAATTCGGATCTTTTGGTGGCTTTAACAAGCTCAATCGCGAAGATGTAGTCGAAATTTACAAAGCATCCCTGTAAAACGACATTTGTATCATTTAAAGCACGTTTGTGCGTCATTAGACGTACGAACGTGCTTTTTTGGGTTTGATTTGGGATATTGGAGGAAAATTTTGAAACTTTTTAAGATTGAATACGTAAACATAGTTATAGACTGGAAACCAGACTGAAAAGGTACATGGAAGGAGGAGTCGAATGGAAATCATATTTTGGTGGCTATTGGCAGGGGGCGCTATCTTTACCGTGGTCAGTGTGCTGATCGGGGATGTACTCGGTAGTTGGCTGGATGGTGCATTGGAGCTGCCGGGCCTTGATTGGTTCAGACCTGTCGTTTTACTTGGAGCCATGACCGCTTTTGGCGGAGCTGGAGTACTGCTGACAAAGTATACCGGGCTGAGCACGGGATGGGTCGTCGTGCTTGCTTTAGGGATTTCGTTTGTCATCGGAATACTCGTGTTCTTTGCGTTTATCAAACCCATGACGAATTCGGAGGTTTCCAGCGGCTTCTCCATGCGTGAGCTGAATGGCCGGATTGGTGAGGTCACCATTCCTGTTCCTGAGGTTGGTTACGGGGAGGTTATGATCCGCTTGGGTGCAGGCAACACCATACATACAGCATCGAGCTTCGATCACAAACCGCTTGCTGCGGGAACCCGTATCGTCGTGGTTGAGGTCGCAGAGGGCGTCGTCCGCGTAGCGTACCTGGACACCTAGACGGCGCATTCGCTTAACTTGAAGGGAGCGTGATCGGGAGTGTCAAATTTGCAAGATATTGTGCTGGTCCCTGGGATTGTTGTTATCGTTATTGTCATATTAGGGATCGCCTTTTGGGCCCGCTACAAAACGGTAGGGCCGGATGAAGGAATGATTGTGACGGGTTCTTTTCTGGGAAATAAAAATATTTCCGAGGATGACTCTGGACGTAAAATTAAAATTGTACGCGGCGGGGGGGCCTTCATTTGGCCTATTTTCCAGCAGTCCGAATTCATCTCTCTGTTATCCCATAAACTGGACGTAACCACACCGGAAGTGTATACGGAGCAAGGAGTTCCCGTGATTGCGGATGGTGTGGCGATCATCAAGGTCGGCAGTTCTATTGAAGATGTGGCTACAGCAGCCGAACAGTTCATCGGGAAGCCACTGGAGGCTCTTAGGGGAGAGGCTCAGGAAGTGCTGGAAGGGCATTTACGCGCAATCCTCGGCTCGATGACAGTGGAGGAAGTTTATCGTAATCGGGATCGGTTTGCGCAGGAAGTACAGGGCGTGGCTGCTCGTGATCTAAAAAAAATGGGCTTGCAAATTGTTTCATTCACCATCAAAGATGTGCGTGATAAGCACGGATATCTGGATGCGCTTGGTAAGCCGAGAATTGCCGCTGTGAAACGGGATGCTGAGATTGCGGAAGCCGAAGCTGTGCGGGATGCCCGGATTCAGAAGGCGCGTGCGGAACAGGAAGGCCAGAAGGCCGAACTGCTGCGAGATACCAACATTGCCGAGGCAGCCAAAGAGAAAGAACTGAAAGTGGCTTCGTTTAAAAAAGAACAGGATACAGCGAAGGCAGAAGCCGATCAGGCTTATCACATCCAGGAGGCCCGTGCCAAGCAGACTGCCGTCGAGGAGCAGATGAAGGTCGAGCTGGTGCGCAAAGAACGGGAAATTGACCTTCAATCCAAGGAAATACAGGTACGTGAAAAGCAATATGATGCGGAAGTGAAAAAGAAGGCAGAAGCCGATCGGTATGCGGTCGAACAAGCGGCGGAAGCAGATAAATCGCGTAAAATGCGTGAGGCTGAATCACTGCAATACTCGATTGAGACACAGGCTAAAGCGTCAGCTGAACAAAAACGTCTAAACGGGCAAGCAGAAGCGGATGCCGAACGCGCCAAAGGTACGGCAGACGCAGATGTCATCCGTTTGCGTGGACTTGCAGAAGCGGAGGCCAAGGAAAAACTGGCGGAGGCGTTCCAGAAGTTTGGAGAGGCTGCCGTGCTTGATATTATCGTAAAAATGTTGCCTGATCTGGCTGGACGTATTGCCGAACCGATTGCGTCCATTGATAAACTCACCGTAGTTGATACAGGAAAAGGAGAAGGAGCAGCGCGTGTCAGTAATTATGTCACCGAACTGATGGCTACGGCGCCCGAGATGCTGAAGAGTGTATCCGGTATTGATGTGGAACAGTTAATCAAGGGGCTTACCACTGGGAAAAAAGGCCTTCATTCCGTGCCGTCCTCCGGTGAAGCGAACAAGCAGCCTCTTCCAGCCTCGGTGGAGGCAGCACTAACAGATAAAGAATAACGATAAGTCTTTGGGAGCTTCTATCCCTAACCAAAAGACCGCTTTTCATCACAGCATTTTCCGGCAATGTGATGAAAAGCGTTTTCTTTTTATTGACCTTTAGCCGAATATTTGGTACTTTAACGTGGATTCCTCTGAGCTTCATGCTATAATTCTTAGGATCAAGGTTCTGATAAAAGAGGTGCGGATGTGAGCAGCCTAAAAGTGGCCAAAGCGCTGAATAACAATGTGATTATAGGAATGCACCCCGAGCATGATGAGGTTGTCGTGATTGGAAAAGGAATCGGTTTCAATCGCAGACCCGGCGATCTTATGCCGTTGGATTCAGTTGAAAAATTATTTATATTAAAAAGCCATGAAGAACAGGAGCAATACAAACGGTTGCTTCCTGAGCTGGATGAAAAGCTCATCGAGGTCATCGGTGAGGTGCTTCATCTTGTTCAGCTTCAAGCAAAGAAGCCTCTAAATGAGCACATTCTGATTGCTTTAACTGACCATATCGCTTTTTCCATCAACCGTCATAAACAGGGAATTACGATTCATAATCCGTTTTTGTATGAGACTAGGGAAATATATCCTCAGGAATACAAGATGGCTGAGCAGGCTGTTGCTTTAATCAGGGATAAGATGAATGTAGATCTGGGAGAAGATGAAATCGGATTCGTGGCCCTGCATATTTATAGCGCCATGACAAACCAGCATATTTCCGAGGTTAGGAAGGATTCTCGTCTGATTGCTGATATGGTTCAGGTTGTCGAGACGACACTGGATTATCGAATTCCTCTCCAATCCCTTGATTATTCTCGACTGCTGACTCATCTGAGGTTTGCGATTGAACGTGTGCGCCGGGGAGAGATTGTGCAGGAGATTTATCGATTGGACAAGCTTTTGAATGAAGAATATCCAGAAATGTATATGCTGTCCTGGAAACTGACGAAGATTATGGAGAAAAGGCTACGTAAACCTGTTTATCCGGCTGAGGTTAGTTATTTGACAATGCATCTGCAGCGGTTGTCCCAACGCAAAGAGCAGGGGGAGCAACAAAAAGTGATAAAACCGGAATAAAAAAGTATTGCCTCGCATTTAGTGGGGTGCTATAATCAATTTTGCAATGAGGAAGACAACAACTGAACATTTAACGTGTTACTGATTCGATCAGGCATGAGTTGTTTTAAGTTATGATTGTTTACAGCCTACTGGGGTAAGCTATATCCCAAGGTTGTTTTCAAACATACTTAAATCGGCTCATGCCTTTTTTGTTGTTTTGCCTCTGTTCTAAATTTCAGAGAAGGATGTGGAAGGTATGTTTAAAAAGCTTTTCGGCGTTTTACAGCGTGTCGGTAAAGCATTAATGCTTCCTGTAGCGATTTTGCCAGCTGCGGGGCTTTTATTGGGTATCGGTAACATGCTGGTCAATCCTGATTTTCTCCAGTATATTCCGGCATTAAATGCGGGCTGGGTTCAATCGGTTGCGACGATCATGATGAATGCCGGACAAATCGTTTTTGATAATCTGGCACTGTTGTTCGCAGTCGGCGTAGCCGTCGGTCTGGCGGGCGGTGAAGGTGTAGCAGGTCTGGCTGCCATCATCGGTTACCTCGTTATGAACATTACTCTGGGTACAGCCGTGGGTGTCACACCTGGTCTGATTGCTCAAAAAATACCGGGTTATGCGAACGTGTTGGGAATTCCAACGCTTCAAACCGGGGTGTTCGGCGGGATAATCATCGGTATACTGGCCGCAGCCATGTACAACCGCTTTTTCAAAATTGAGCTTCCTTCGTATCTGGGCTTTTTCGCGGGTAAGCGTTTCGTTCCAATTGCAACGGCGGTATCCTCACTTATTGTCGGACTAGCACTGGTTCTGATCTGGCCTCCAGTTCAACAAGGACTTAACGCAGTATCTCACTTTATGGTGTATTCCAACCCGACTTTGTCGGCGTTCCTGTTCGGGGTTATCGAACGCGCGCTGATTCCATTTGGTTTGCATCACATTTGGTATTCACCGTTCTGGTTTGAGTTTGGTGAATATGTTAACAAAGCAGGTCAAACTGTTCACGGTGACCAGCAGATCTTCTTCAGCCAGCTTCGCGACGGAGTGGCTTTGACAGCAAGTACGTTCCAAGTGGGTAAATTCCCATTCATGATGTTCGGTTTGCCAGCAGCAGCGCTTGCGATGTACCATGAAGCAAGACCAGAACACAAAAAATATGTAGCAGGTATTATGGGTTCAGCAGCATTGACTTCGTTCTTGACAGGTATTACGGAGCCACTGGAATTTTCCTTCCTGTTCGTAGCTCCACTGCTGTTTGCAGTACACTGTATATTCGCAGGTCTGTCATTTATGACCATGCAAATTTTACATGTCAAAATCGGTATGACCTTCTCAGGCGGATTTATTGACTTCCTGATTTTCGGGATTATTCCAACCCGTACGCCTTGGTGGTATGTAATCATCGTCGGTCTGATTTTGGCAGTTATTTATTACTTCGGATTCCGATTCATCATACGGAAATTCAACTTGAAAACACCAGGGCGTGAAGAAGCCACAGAAAATGTGGATGGCGCAGCAACTGGTAGTAGTGACGAGCTCCCACACAACATTTTGGCAGCTTTCGGCGGTTCATCGAATATCAAGCATCTGGATGCTTGTATCACACGTCTTCGGATCGAGGTTAATGAGAAATCGAACGTTGACAAAGCTCGTTTGAAACAACTTGGCGCATCGGGTGTCCTTGAAGTCGGTAACAATGTACAGGCAATTTTCGGTACACGTTCCGACACCATTAAAACTCAAATGGCTGATATCATGGCTGGACGTACACCTGCACCAGCTCCGGCGCAACCTGCTCCACAAGAGGAGAAGGAAGCTGGAGAAGAACAACAAACCATTATTGTAGAAGATATTGTAATGCCTGTTAACGGCGAATTGGTTGATATCTCGACGGTTCCCGATCCGGTATTTGCAGAACGTATGACAGGTGACGGCTTTGCGGTCGTGCCAAATGATGGAACGATTGTGTCCCCTGTTTACGGCAAAGTATTCAATGTATTCCCGAGCAAGCATGCGGTTGGTATCCAATCCGATGGCGGTAAAGAAGTGCTTGTTCATATCGGGGTGAATACAGTGAAGCTTAAAGGTCAAGGATTTGACGTTTTGGTGAACGAAGGCGATCTTGTGTCAGCTGGCCAGCCTATTATGAAAGTAGACCTGGAATACGTGAAGGCAAACGCTAAATCCATCATCTCACCTGTCATTTTTACTAACCTTCCTGAAGGTTCTTCGGTAACTTTAAACAAAACTGGAGTATTGAAGGCTGGCGAAGATGGTATAATTACGATAAAATAAACTCTATGTGTTTCGGATTAGTTGATTAGGCGGCTTAGGCCGTCTGATCAATTATTCGGTATACTGCGTGTAAACAAATATTATCTTTAGGAAAGTGGGAGGAACAAATTATGCAAACAACTTTTAGAATTACGGATGAAGACGGTATCCATGCACGTCCTGCAACTGCGCTGGTAAATACAGCTAACAAATTCAGCGGTGCTGAATCTTTTGCCGAAGCTAACGGTAAAAAAGTAACTTTGAAATCCATTCTGGGTGTATTGTCTCTGGGTCTGGAACAAGGCGATACTATTAACATTATCTGCGAAGGCGCTGAAGCTGCCGAAGCACTGAAAGCTCTTGAAAATGTAATCGTCAACGAAGGGCTGGGCGAAGTTCATGCTTAAGATTTCTGGGATTGCCGCTTCGGCAGGCATAGCCATTGCCCGGGCGTTTATCTTGGAGCATCCGAATTACGCTGTAGAGAGACGCGCGGTTGGTGATGTTGAAGCTGAAATCGCAAGATTGGATGCGGCTTTGGCACAATCTCAAACCGAATTGGAATCGATTAAGGAGAAAACGCTTAAGGAACTGGGAGAGAAAAAAGCAGAAATTTTTGCATCTCACCTGCTCATTTTGAATGACCCTGAATTGATCGATCCGGTTAAAGCTAAAATCAGAGACGAGCAGCTTAATGCTGACTATGCTTTGAATGAAGTAGCTACACAGTTCATTTCCATGTTTGAAAACATGAAAAGTGCCTATTTGCAAGAACGCGCATCGGACATGCGTGATGTAACCAAGCGGATCCTGAATCACCTGCTTGGTGTTCATTTTGTTAGTCCTGCAGAAATTGCCGAAGAAACGATTGTGCTTGCAGAAGATTTGACACCTTCCGACACAGCTCAGCTGAACCGTGAATTTGTTAAAGGTTTTGCAACGAATATCGGCGGACGTACTTCGCATTCGGCTATTATGGCTCGCTCACTTGAAATTCCTGCAGTTGTGGGAACGAAAAATATATTGTCTCAAGCTAAAAGCGGCGATTTGATTATCGTTGATGGTTTGGATGGTCACGTATTCGTGAACCCTACCGAAGAGATTGTTGCAGAATACCGTGCTAAACAAGTGGCATACGACAAGCAACGCGAAGAGTGGCGCAAGCTGCGCGGCGAAGCTACGGTTTCTGTCGATGGTGTCCATGTCGAACTGGCAGCCAATATTGGTACGCCTAATGATGTAGCTGGTGTCCTGGACAACGGTGGTGAAGGCGTTGGCTTGTACCGTACGGAGTTCTTGTACATGGGACGCGATAAGCTTCCATCCGAAGAAGTACAGTATACAGCGTACAAAACTGTTCTGGAAAGAATGGAAGGTAAACCGGTTGTAGTCCGTACTTTGGATATCGGTGGTGACAAAGAACTTCCTTATCTGGACCTGCCGAAAGAAATGAATCCGTTCCTCGGATTCCGTGCTATTCGCCTGTGTCTGGATCGCCAGGATATTTTCCGCACTCAATTGCGTGCTTTGTTGCGTGCGAGTGTGCATGGTAACTTGCGCATCATGTTCCCAATGATTGCTACGCTGAACGAATTCCGTGAAGCTAAAGCTGTTTTGTTGGAAGAAAAGGAAAAATTGGTAGCTGAGGGTGTATCCGTATCCGAAGAAATTCAACTGGGCATCATGGTAGAAATTCCTTCTACAGCGGTATTGGCTGACCAATTCGCAAAAGAAGTAGATTTCTTCAGTATCGGTACAAACGATCTGATTCAATACACAATGGCAGCGGATCGCATGAACGAGCGGGTTTCTTACCTGTATCAACCATACAATCCATCCATTCTGCGTCTGGTGAAAATGGTTATTGATGCCGCTCACCGTGAAGGACGTTGGGTTGGTATGTGTGGCGAAATGGCAGGAGATACAACAGCAATTCCGTTGCTGCTGGGTCTCGGACTTGATGAGTTCAGTATGAGCGCCACTTCCATTCTGCCAGCACGTAGTCAAATTTCCAAGTTGTCCCGTGCGGACATGGAAAAACTGGCTACAAAAGCTCTGGACATGCAAACAGCAGAACAGGTTGTTGAATTGGTTCAAAGCATCGAAGGCTAAGGAAGGGTATTACATTTCAAAGGTTATATCTTTTTCCAACAAAAAATTGCTGTGTACATACAGCAGCCGGTATCTAATTAGATACCGGCTTTTTTGCATCCTTTAAGTAGAATTTGTTTTCAACTGCATGAGCAATTCAGTACAGGTTTGCGGGCTGCAGTAGTTTCGTCCAATCGTGTGACTGGAGTAGTATATGGTGCATTGAGCACCAGCTCAGGGTTCTCTTCTGCTTCCCGCGCAATATGAATCATAGTGTCGACAAAAGCATCAAGTGTTTCCTTACTTTCTGTTTCCGTGGGCTCGATCATGATGCACTCCTCTACATTCAGCGGGAAGTAAATTGTAGGTGGATGGTAGCCGAAATCAAGCAGACGTTTGGCTACATCAAGCGTGCGCACTCCAAATTTTTTCAAGCCTCGCCCTGACATCACGAATTCGTGTTTGCAATGTCCAGGGTAGGGCAGATCAAAATATGGAGCGAGCCGATGCATCATGTAATTGGCATTGAGTACAGCACATTCCGATACACGCTTTAAGCCATCAGGACCGTAGCTACGGATATAGGCATAGGCACGGACGAGAATACCGAAGTTCCCGTAAAAGGCTTTAACCCGTCCAATAGAATCTCCCTGTTCCCGGTCCCAGTGGTACACCCCCTGTGGATCCCGTGCGACAAGCGGCTTGGGCAAATAAGGGATGAGCCGTTGCTTTACGCCGACAGGCCCAGCGCCGGGGCCACCGCCACCATGCGGGGTACTCATCGTTTTGTGCAAATTGAGATGCACTACATCGAAGCCCATATCTCCGGGACGGGTAATCCCCATGATGGCGTTGGAGTTCGCCCCGTCATAGTAGAGCAGACCCCCCGCGTCATGCACGATGGCAGCAATGTCAGTGATTTGCTTCTCGAACAGCCCAAGCGTGTTCGGGTTGGTCAGCATGAGCGCAGCAGTGTCGTTGCCTACGGCTTGACGCAGCGCATCCAGATCCACTAGCCCCTCAGGGGTGGAAGGAAGGGTGACTGTTTCGAAGCCTGCGACGGTTGCACTGGCGGGGTTCGTTCCGTGCGACGAATCCGGCACGAGCACCTTGGTACGTCGCTCACTACGTGCTTCGTGGTATGAGCGAATCATCATCAGCCCGGTCCATTCGCCATGGGCGCCCGCGGCGGGCTGAAGCGTGACGGCATCCATGCCAGTTAACGCAGCCAAATCATTTTGGAGCGTATGCAGCAACTCCATGGCACCCTGGATGCTCTCCTCGGGCTGATATGGATGGATTTTGGCGAAGCCTGTATATCGGGCGACATCCTCATTCACCTTCGGATTGTATTTCATCGTACAGGAGCCGAGCGGATAAAATCCATTGTCCACGCCAAAATTGCGCCGGGACAAGGCGGTATAATGCCGAATAACGTCTACTTCGGATACCTCGGGTAATGCTGCAGGTTCGCTGCGCAGCGTATAGTCTGGCAAAAGCTCTGCCACCGGGCGACGGGGAACGTCGCACTCGGGAAGGGAATAGGCGATGCGACCCGGACGGCTCAATTCAAAAATGAGCGCTTGATCGTGTTCCTTTAACAGCTCTTGTTTCTGATCCTGTCCGGTATGTGTCATAGCAATCCCCCCAAGGTGTGCACAAATTGGTCAATCTCTTCTTTGGTTCTTTGCTCCGTCACGGCAATCAACATGTGACCAGCAAGTTCCTCATAGTCCCGGCCCAAATCGTAGCCAGCGATAAATCCAGCAGCTAGCAGCTCGGCCTGGAGTCTGCTCATATCTGTACCCTCAGGCAGTCTCAGGGCAAACTCGTTAAAGGTCGGTGCGTTAAACGAGGCAGTTACGCCCTTCAAGCTCAGCAATTGCTCTAAAGCATACCGGCTTTTATGCAAATTTAGCTCGGCTACTTCCTTGATCCCCTGTCTACCCATAACAGACAAGTATACAGATGCAGATAAAGCTAGCAACGCTTGATTGGAACAAATGTTAGAGGTGGCCTTTTCGCGGCGGATATGCTGTTCGCGCGCTTGCAAGGTCAGCACGAAGCCGCGTTTACCATTGCGATCAGTGGTCTGACCCACAATACGGCCGGGGATACGGCGCATATGTGCCTGAGAAACGGCAAAGTATCCACAGGTCGGACCGCCGAGAGAAGAGGAGATGCCAAGTGGCTGCGCGTCTCCTACCACAATATCCGCGCCCTGTTTGCCGGGTGTCTCCAGCAAGCCAAGTGCCAGTGGGTTGGCACTGACGACCAAAAGACCTTTGTGTGCATGGATGAGGTCAGCCATCGGCTGTAGATTTTCCACGGCTCCGAAAAAGTTGGGGCTTTGGACCAAAACAGCCGCGGTCTGTTCCGATACGGCCGCCGCTAACGCATCAGCATCCGTTACACCGTCCGAACAGCCGATCTCCACGATGTCCAAATTCAATCCGCGTGCATAGGTTGCCAATACCTGACGTGCCTCTGGATGGACGGACCTCGATACGATAAGCTGTTTACGGCGGGTAGCTGCGGCGGACAGTGAGCCCGCTTCCGCCAGTGCAGTCGCTCCGTCGTACATGCTGGCATTAGCTACAGCCATGCCCGTCAATTCGCAAATATACGACTGAAATTCGAAAATGGCTTGTAGCTCGCCTTGGCTTACTTCCGGCTGATAGGGGGTGTAGGCTGTATAGAATTCCGAGCGTGAAGTGATGTGCTGGATGACCGACGGAATATGATGATCATAAATTCCTGCGCCAAGAAAGCTGGCATGTGTGTCTGTATTGGCGTTGTGTCCAGCCAGCTCGGCCAAGTGGCGGGTTAAGGCTTTCTCATCGAGTCGAGAAGAAAGAGGGAGTTCCCCTTGATATCGAATGGCCTCTGGAATGTCACTGAATAAATCATCAATGGATGATACACCCACCACACGCAGCATTTCGGTTTGATCTTGTTCAGTCATAGGGAGATAACGATGCTGCTTCATAGGTTCTGGCTCCTTTCGAAAAGCAAAATTTTAAATCGTAATTAGCTAATAAAAAAGTGTGAGCTGAAAAACCCGGAAGTTCATATCTGACATGTTTGCTTTATTGGAATGAAGAGAGTTTAAGATTAGCGCGGGCGTTTATAAAAGGGTGCTGCCACTACCTCGGCACGCAGGCGTTTGCCACGAATCTCAACCTCCAGCGGTGTGGAGAGGGCACTAAAACGACTGTCCACCAAGGCGAGGCCCAGATTACGCTTCAAGGTGGGCGACTGAGTCCCCGTTGTGACCTCACCGATGCGTTGTCCTTCTGCGAATACCGGATAATGGGCGCGTGGGATGCCGCGATCAATCATTTCCAGCCCGATCAATTTACGAGGAATCCCTTGATCTTTCTGACGTTGCAGTGCTTCTCTACCGATAAAATCTCCTTTATTCAGCTTGACGAAGTACCCTAGACCGGCTTCAAGTGGTGAAATCGTGGCAGATAGCTCCTGTCCGTACAGCGGCAACCGAGCCTCAAAGCGTAGTGTATCCCGAGCACCAAGTCCAGCGGGAATCAGCCCATACGACTCACCGGAACGAAGCAAACCCTCCCATACGGCGGGTGCTTCCGCAGCAGGTACATAAAATTCAAAACCGTCTTCGCCCGTATATCCGGTTCGTGAGACGAGTGCTTTTGCTCCGAACAATGGCACGTTCTCATGAAAGTGGAAAGATGCCAGATTCGTAATATCCGTATCTGCCACGGCTGCGGCAATACGTGCTGCTTCCGGTCCCTGCAATGCCAGCAATGCTATTGAATCAGACACATTCTCCATGTGAACGGATGCAGGCACATGACGAAGTAACCAATCCCAATCCTTATCAATGTTGGAGGCGTTCACAACGAGCATGTAGCGCTCCGGTCCTTTGCAGTAAATAAGCAGGTCGTCTACTACACCTCCATCGGGGTAACACAGGAGTGAATATTGTGCCTGACCTGGTTCCAACTGGCTGACATCATTCGTGGTCACCCTTTGTAGAAAAGCTTCGGCCTCTTTGCCTTCAACCAAAAACTCACCCATATGCGATACATCGAATAAACCCGCACGTTGCCGGACGGCCTCATGCTCCTTTTGGATACCGCTAAACTGAACGGGGAGCTCCCAGCCGCCAAAGTCAATACAACGAACCCCAGACTGCGTCCCGTAGGACGAATATAGCGGTGTTTTTCGCAAATTAGTCATGTTTCCACTCCTATCCGGTGTGATCGGCAAAACAAAAAAGACAGGCCGAAAAAAACGTATAGACAGCAGTCTATACTCTTTTTTCAGCTCTGTCCTTGATACCAGAAAGTTACCCCGGTATGTACCGGGTTTCCTCTTGGGTGATCCGCTCCAATAGCGAATGCTCTCCAGAGATGCGTCCGGCAGAGGTCCTTTTGCCTGAGAGATTCACCTGCAATGCAGGCTTACTCCTTCGGCGCTACCTTCGGGATCAGCAGTATATTACCTGGCTTTGCAGATAACAACTTGATCCGATTCGCGTGCACAACTGTCTCACAAGCGGCAACAGCTATGCGAATCTTTTTGGCAGTCTCTCCCTCTGCGTTCATCCGCGTTTGCAGTTGTCGGGTGTTTCCCAAAGTATTTGCTATAACCCATTAATACGCAAATTCATTCAAAATGTCAATAAAAATGTCATCAAAAACAATAGAAAAAACATTTAATATATAAATAAGGATATGTAAGCGTTTGTTATAAATTATTATATTTTTATATAGAGCGCTATAGGAGGTGATATGAAGTATTTTTGTTAGTATTATTGACATGAGTGTTCGTATTGTCATAATCTTAACCTGTCTAATACAGGTGAGCAAATGCGATTTTATTCATATGGAAGTGAGGGGAACAGAATGGGTGAAGTGAAGCAGCAACTTTGGTATACAGACGAACATGAGTGGGTTCAGCGGACAGAGAATGGAACGGTGCGGATTGGTATTACAGACTTTGCACAGCACCAACTGGGTGATATTGTTTTTGTAGAATTACCTGAGGCGGGAGTAACGATTGAGCAGGGAGCGGAGATCGGTACGATTGAATCGGTGAAGACGGTATCCGACCTTTTTGCTCCGGTGACGGGAACCATATTAAAAGTGAATGAAGCGCTGGAAGGTACACCTGAGCTAGTGAATGAATCTCCATATGACAAAGGTTGGATGGTAGAAGTAGAGATGGATAAAGATGTGGAGGAATCATTGGGCAAACTACTGTCGGCGGATCAGTATGAGCAGTTGATTTCGGAGTAATAAATAGAGCAATGCAGCATGAAATAATAGCGTGTTATTCGGAATTTTATATTGATTTTTAATTGAATAAGAGCATCGTTAGTTTGCTCGATTTTTGTATAAAATAGTCGCTATGATTTGACGTAGCGGCTATTTTTTTGTCTTTTTTTGAAAACGTAATTACGTGTGTTGTTCTGATATAGTGGGTTGTCCCCATATAGGAATCATACATAATCCAGCGCGGTTTTTCGACTAATTTCTATAGCTACAGGTCATATTAAGAAGAATTATGCAGGTATAATATCTTCCTGGATAATTTAAATTTAAATGTTGTCATCAACGTTCATGACGAAAGTACGTTTTCATTTCGTTGATGAAGATAGCGCTGTCATTTAGTATGAATTTTAAGAAAAGGTAGTGATGCTTACCTACAAGGAGGATTTGAATATGAGTACATTGGACGCAAAGCCAAGTTCAAAAGGAGGCACTCGTGTCGCCGTACAGCGTTTTGGCCGTTTTCTTAGCGGTATGGTTATGCCCAATATGGGAGCCTTTATTGCGTGGGGGTTGATTACGGCACTCTTTATTCCGACCGGATGGTTCCCGAACGAAGGTTTTGCACAGTTGGTTGATCCGATGAAAAATTATTTGTTGCCGCTGCTGATTGGTTATACAGGGGGCACGATGATTCACGGACAGCGTGGAGGTGTGATCGGTGCCATCATGACGATGGGTGTCATAGTAGGAGCCGATATCCCGATGTTCCTGGGCGCGATGGTAGCTGGTCCGCTGGCTGCGTGGATATTGAAGAAGTTCGACAAGGCCATTGAAGGCAAAGTCAGATCAGGCTTTGAAATGCTGGTCAATAATTTTTCGGCCGGGATTATCGGTGCCATTCTAGCACTGCTTGCCCATGTGGCGATCGGCCCGGTTGTACAAATGATCAGTCAAGTGTTGTCGGCAGGGGTACAGTTCCTCGTGAACGCGGGGCTATTGCCGCTTGTCAACCTCATTATTGAGCCCGGAAAAGTATTATTTTTAAACAACGCGCTGAATCACGGAGTATTGAGTCCGATTGCGTTGGAGGAAGCTGCAAGAACAGGCAAATCCGTACTGTTCATGCTGGAATCCAACCCTGGGCCGGGGCTTGGTATTTTGCTGGCCTACTGTCTGTTCGGTAAAGGCTCTGCGAAGTCGTCAGCTCCTGGCGCAGTCATCATTCATTTTTTCGGCGGGATTCATGAAATTTATTTCCCTTATATTTTGATGAAGCCGATTCTGATTCTTGCAGCTATAGCTGGCGGTGTTGTGGGAACCTTCTGTTTCATGTTGACAGGTGCCGGACTGGTTGCTGCTCCTTCACCGGGTAGTATCATCGCCTATTTTCTAATGACGCCAAAAGGTGGATATTTGCCAATGCTGAGCGGGGTGATCGCTGCTGCGGTCGTATCCTTTGCTGTTGCAGCAGTGTTACTCAAGACAGGTAAGCAACAAGAAGAGGGGCTGGAGGAAGCTGCATCTCGCCTGAAAGATATGAAAAGTCAAAGCAAGAGTGCCAGTGCTAACGCCACTGTAATGGAAGATAACCACGAATCTGATCGTGCTGCCGAGATTGTCGCAGATCGAACGCTCAAGGATAAATCCGAAGTGAACAAGATTGTCTTTTCCTGTGATGCAGGTATGGGTTCAAGCGCGATGGGTGCCTCGATTTTACGCAAAAAAATGAAGCAGGCGGGCGTAGGCGTAACAGTTACGAATACGGCAATCAGTGAAATTCCACAGGATGCGGATATTGTCATTACGCAAAAAACGTTGACAGACCGGGCTAAAACAGTAGTCCCGAATGCTGAACACATTTCCATTGACAATTTTCTGAAGAGTCCTGAATACGAAGCGCTGGTTGAACGTCTGAAATCCGATTCTTAATCCCCGTCATAGTCAGGCGGACTGTATGCAGTGTACGTCTCCTGCTGGAGGGATGAGCTTGGGAAGGAACGGTATGCGCTTATGAATATTACGAAACGACAACGTGACATCGTGGAATATCTTCTGGAGCAGTCCAAAGAGGTTACTGCCGGGGAAATTGCCACGAAGATCAATGTCAGCACAAGGACGGTTCATCGGGAACTGGGCGCAGTCGAGCATTGGCTGGCAACTCATGAGGTGAAGCTGGAGAAAAAGTCAGGGATTGGTATCTGTATAGATGCAGACCCAGCTCAGCTTGTATGCCTGCGAAAGCAATTGCTGTATACGAATCCAGACGAATATTCGGCTGAGGAGAGAAAGATCGTGGTTCTCTGCATGCTGCTGGATACACGGGAGCCGATCAAGCTGCTGGCGCTGGCTTCAGATCTGAAAGTCACGGTAACTACGGTCAGTCATGATCTGGACGAATTACAAGACTGGATCGGAGATCGAGGGCTCGTGCTTGTCCGCAGACGGGGATATGGTGTCGAGATTACCGGACGGGAGATAGACAAAAGACGGGCGATTTCCGAGCTGGCCCTCGAACATTTGGATGAATCTGATCTGTTTTCCAGCCAGGGAGAGGTTCGTTCTGTGACTCGTGTCTCCGACAAATTGCTGGAGATGATTGGCAGAGGGAACTTGCTGATCGTGGAAAAGGCCCTCTGGCAGCCCCATGAAAAGTGGCTGGAAAACATGGTGGAAAGCAAATATATGGAGTTGCTGATTCAGATTTGCGTTTCGCTGGCACGTCTACGACTCGGGTATGTTATGGATCCTCTTCTCTCCTATTTAAAAACAGATTCGGATGAGAATATCATGCTGCGTACAGCTATGGTAGAACGCATATGCGCAGAATTGTCAGCGGCGCTGGATATTAACTTTCCGGACCCGGAACGATCTTATTTCAGGCTGCTGTTCCGTGATGCCGAGGATCATTCTACCCGGCTGCTGCCGCTCGATGATCTTGTACTGCTGGAGTCGGTTCATGAGTTGATTCGTCGTGTGGAGGAAGAAACAGGCACGCCATTGGAAGAGGACCGTGTTCTGCGTGAAGGACTGATTGCCCATATGGCTCCGGTATTCAAACGTTTGAAGGAAGGCAAGTCGATTCGTAATCCCCTCCTTCAGCAAATCCGCAAGGATTACAGCAGCTTATTCGACTCAGTGAAAAAGGCTGCGGCGGACATGACAGAAATGAAAGTCCCTGATGAAGAGATCGGATTTCTCGTCATGCATTTCGGCGCTTCGCTGGAGCGGCTGCGACAATTGCGGCGGGAGGTGCGGGCCATCGTAGTCTGCACGAGCGGCATTGGTTCATCCAGACTTCTGGCAACAAGGCTCGCCAAAGAGCTGCCACAGATCAAAATTGTGGATAGGGCCTCATGGTACGAGGCGGCGCGGATCCCCAAGGAGGATTATGATCTGATCATTTCGACAGTAGAGCTACCGCTTGAACCAGATCGCTATCTTAAGATCAGCCCGCTGCTGACGCAGGAGGAGAGTGATCGCCTGCGTCAATTTATCCAGCATATTACACTCAATCATCCTGATGACCATCAGCAGGAACACGTCGTTCAGCCCGGTCAGGACATGGAGTGGCTTACCGGTCTGCGGAAAAGTCTCGATGAAATTGTACACATTGTACAGCAATTTCAAGTGTACCCGCTGGAAAATCAGGAGATGGATATGGCGGCGACCGTAGAGGCTATATGCATGTTGGAGGCGGGGCGGGGGAATGTTACAGAGCCTTCTGCGGTTGCTGCACAACTCATGGAAAGAGAGCGCCAAGGTAGTCAGGTGATCTCTGATACCTCCATTGCTTTAGTTCATACGCGTAGCCACTATATTCGCAAACCTTCGCTTACCTTGTATAAGCTGGCAGAGCCGCTGTTGGCGGATACAGGCGAACAGGTAGAATGCGTGCTGCTCATGTTGGGACCTCGTGAGCTGCCGAGAGAAAGCTTGGAGGTATTGAGCGAGATTAGTGCATTACTCTTGCAGGAAGACATGGTTACGCTACTGGAACACGGTAGCAGGGATCATATTGTCAATTATATATCGAGTGAGCTAGCTGGATTTTTACACAGTAAATTAGGGACAGGGAGGAACCTACCGTGAGTATTATGACGATAGACAAAGTAAAAATGAATGCAACCGCCAAAGACAAATATGAGGCGATTCGTATGGCTGGACAAATCCTGCTGGATGCAGGACATATTTCAAGTGAGTACATTGACAAGATGCTGGAACGCGAGGAGATCGTGTCCACCTATATCGGGAACGGGCTGGCTATTCCACATGGCACCAAGGAATCCAAGACGCTTATTCAATCCACAGGCATTTCCATCGTCCAGTTTCCGCAAGGCGTAGATTTTGGGGGAGAAAAAGCATACATGGTAATCGGCATTGCAGCACAAGGCGGCGATCATATGGAGATTTTGACGAGTATCGCTGTGGTGTGTGCGGAGGAAGAAAATATGGATAAACTTCGCAATGCGGTGACCCCACAGGAAATTATAGATCTGTTCGAAAGTGAGCTGGAGCTATGAGAGCCGTCCACTTTGGAGCAGGAAATATCGGTCGCGGCTTTATCGGATTGATTCTGTCGCGTGCAGGCTATGAGGTTGTTTTTTCAGATGTCAACGACACCCTTGTATCCGAGTTACGCCGTCGTAAACAATACACCGTAGAATTAGCCAATGATACAAAGGATACGGAGCTGGTCACGAATGTGACGGCGATTGACGGCAAGGATGCAGCGGCTGTAGCCGATGCAGTAGACCACGCAGATCTGGTAACGACCGCGGTAGGGGTCAGCATCCTCAAGCACATAGCAGCAGGTATTGCGGAAGGAATCAAGCGGCGGGTAGAGAGAGGAGCGAGGCCGCTGCATGTGATTGCCTGTGAAAATGCAATCGGAGGTAGTGCGCAACTGAAAGAGCATGTTTTTGCGCTATTAGATGAGGCGACCCGTGCCAAGGCTGAGGCTTCGGTGTATTTTCCAAATGCTGCCGTAGACCGGATTGTGCCGATCCAGCAACACGAGGACCCGTTACATGTGCAGGTAGAGCCTTTTTACGAGTGGGTGGTGGATCGTTCGCAAATGGCATCTGAGCATGAAGAAATCGAAGGTATCCTGTACGTGCAGGATCTAGAGCCTTACATTGAACGAAAGCTGTTCACGGTAAATACGGGACATTGCGTGGCAGCTTATCTTGGTTATACCGCAGGTTATGCTACCATTCAGGAGGCCATGAAGGATAGCAAGGTGGTGGATTCGATACAAGGGTCACTGGAGGAAACGGGAGCGGTGCTTGTGAAGCGCTTCGGTTTGGATCAAGAGGAGCATAGGAAGTACATCTCTAAAATTTTGGATCGCTTCCGCAACCCTAATCTAATAGACGATGTTACTCGGGTCGGACGTTCACCATTACGCAAGCTGTCTCCCAATGACCGTCTTGTACGTCCCGCGCTCCAAGCGCAGGAGTATGGCATTCCGACGGATCATCTGGCGTTAGGAATGGCTGCTGCCTGTAAATTTGATATTACGGAAGACCCCGAGGCAGTCGAGCTTCAGCAGGTGATCCGCAACGAAGGGCTGGGTGTGGCGCTGACGCGTTATACTTCCATAACCGCAGACCACCCGTTACATCGGCAGATATTGGAGCAATATGATATTATAAATTCATAAAACAACGGATTACTAACATTAAATTTCGATAATCCTCTTGAAGACAAAGCATCCACATCAACACTAGCGTGTTCTGTAGAGATGTGCTTCAAGAGGATTTTTATATGCGTGATTTACATCACATAACAACCTGCTTAAATTGTTTATATTGATAATGATTATCATTATCTATAAAATGAAACCATTACTATTATAACTATTAGGGAGGATTATAGTGAAACCGATCTATATTACCTTAGGGTTTTTATTTTTAGCGCTTGGAGTTATTGGTGTAGTGCTACCGTTGCTACCGACTACACCGTTTCTGCTGCTCGCGACCTTTTTCTTTATGCGGGGGTCCGAAAGGATTCACCAGTGGTTTTCGAATACCTCTCTGTACCAAAAGCATCTAGAGAGTTTTGTTCAAACAAGGTCGTTGAAGCTGTCTACGAAAATCACGACATTGGGCTTAGCGTCAACGATGCTGATTATAGGCTTTATTTTCACCCCTAATGTGTGGGGCAAAACGCTCATCGTCTTGGTCATCCTTTTTAAATATTATTACTTTATATTCCGAATCGGAACAGTGAGAAACGCTGCAGCAAAAATAACACCATCATCTTCACCTGCACCTACTCCAAAAAAAAAGTCTAAAATGGTCGACAGCCGTCTGCTCGGTCTAGTGGAACATTCTCGAAAATATATCGTATGGGGTGTGCTTGTGCAGTGGATCGGTCTTTTGGGGAGTATAGCCGCTGTGTTGTCTATGGCCTTTGTTATGCAGCAGGCATGGGAAGGACAAGTGACTCGCAAGCTGATTCTATCTATGACGGTCATTGTTATTGCTGCTATTGCAGTTCGCTGCCTGAGCAATTATGCAGCCAGTATGTTATCCTATCGTGCTTCGGTAAATGCTAAAAAAACGCTGCGCTCGCAAATTTACAGCAAGTTGCTGAAGATAGGGCCCGCATATACAGATCATACCTCCACCTCGGGGGTTATTCAGGTTGCTGTAGAAGGGGTAGAGCAGCTTGAAACCTATTTCGGTAGATATATGCCTCAGCTATTTTACAGTCTGCTTGCCCCCGTAACGTTATTCATTACCCTCTCTTTTGTCAGCTTCAAAGCAGCCATTATACTATTGATCTGCGTTCCCTTAATTCCAGTGTCGATCATTGTCATTATGAGGATGGCTAAAAAGCTTTTTCGGAAATATTGGGGTAGTTACGTCAATTTGGGCCACAGCTTTTTGGAGAATGTGCAAGGTCTGACTACGCTCAAAATGTACGGAACAGACCAGGATAAACATCAGGAAATGAACACAGCAGCTGAAGATTTTCGCAAAATGACGATGAAAGTGCTGACTATGCAGCTTAACTCCGTGGCCATTATGGATCTTATCGCATTTGGTGGTGCCGCTGCGGGTGTACTGGTCGCGGTAAGCGAATATTCTTCTGGACGAATTGGCTTGGCAGGAGCAATCATCATTGTTTTGCTGTCGGCAGAATTTTTTATTCCTCTGCGTCTTCTGGGTTCTTACTTTCATATCGCCATGAACGGAATGGCTGCAAGTGACAAAATATTCCAAATGTTGAGCACAGAGGACCTTATCCAAGGACAAAAAAGCATAGAAACCACAGATATTCGTCTGGAACAGGTGAGTTTCGCCTACGACGAAAGAGATACCTTACGAAATGTATCCATGGATATTCCCCAGGGCAGCTTTGTATCCATTGTTGGGGAATCAGGCTCTGGTAAAAGTACGGTAGCCGGATTGATTGTTGGGCATCACGAGGGGTATCGAGGAAGCCTGACGATTGGAGGAACCGAGCTTACCGATATTTCGGAAGAAAGCCGCATGCGTCATATGACCTGGATCGGTTTTAACAGCTATATTTTTAAAGGCACCGTGGAAGCAAATTTAAAAATGGGCAATGAGCACGCGGATGAGCAACACATGCTGGAAGCTTTGCGACAAGTGAAGCTGTATGATTTTATCCTCTCAGAAGGAGGTCTGGAAGCAGAACTGGAAGAGCAGGGAGCAAATCTGTCAGGAGGACAGCGCCAACGGCTAGCACTAGCCAGAGCATTGCTACATGATAGTCGTGTCTACATTTTTGACGAGGCCACCTCTAACATTGACAGTGAAAGTGAGGAAGGCATTATGGAGGTTATACATGCGCTGGCAGGTCAAAAAACAGTGATTCTTATCTCTCACAGACTGGAAAACGTAGTCCAATCCGACTGTATCTATGTGCTGCAAAACGGTTTGGTGGCAGAATCCGGGACGCACCATGAGCTGTTGAGCCAGCAGGGGCATTATGCGGAGATGTATCTCAGTCAACACCGGGTAGAGCAGTTTGGAAAAGGAGGGGCTGTATATGCGTAGACACGGATTACGGATCATGGGCCAATTATTGGTACTGGCGGGACCTCTTTTACCTGTGCTGCTCATCACGATTGTTACAGGAGTGCTTGGTTTTGTTTGTGCTATTGGCATTATAGTGTTTGGAGCCCTGGCTCTGCTTACAGCAACGGGCATCACGACAGGCTACACCCTATCGTTTTTGCTGACAACGATCGTGGTTTGCGCCGTACTGCGCGGGGTATTCCGTTATGGCGAGCAAATGAGTGGTCACTATCTCGCTTTCAAGCTGCTGGCTGTACTACGTGACAAGATGCTTCAAGCCCTGCGAAGACTCGCTCCAGCCAAATTGGAAGGCAAGGACAAGGGAAATCTGATCTCACTCATTACAAGTGATATTGAGTTGCTGGAAGTATTTTATGCGCATACGATAGCTCCTGTTATGATTGGCATCATCACCTCACTGCTCATGGTGTTTTTTATCGGTTCTTATGAGCCTCTGCTAGGCTGGCTTGCTGCGCTTGCTTACCTAACTGTCGGTTTATTTATTCCTCTGCTCACGTCACGTATGGGCAAGCGTCAGGGGATGGAATACCGCAGCAGCTTTGGCAAGCTGAGCAGTTATTTTTTGGACAGCTTACGGGGGATGAAGGAAATTGTGCAATATGGACAAGGAGAACAACGTTTGAATGAGATTAACCGTCGTACGGATCAGTTGGATGCCAAGCAGAAGGACTTAAAGCATCATGAAGGCATCACAAGAGCCATCACAGATGCGGCTGTAGTTGGATTCTCATTCTTGATGCTGCTGGCTGGATTGTACGGTATGTCTAATGGTCAGGTTGACTTTACAGGTATGCTGATTTCTGTCATTGCCCTGTTTAGTTCATTTGGTCCGGTCATCGCACTGAGCAATCTGTCCAACAATTTGCTTCAAACGCTGGCGAGCGGGGAACGAGTGTTGAGTCTATTGGAGGAAACTCCGGAGGTAGAGGAAAATATCGACGGGATGAGTGTCGCCTTTACTGGGGCACGAGTAGACAAGGTGACTTTTTCATACGATGGTCAAACGGTGCTGAATGATGTAAGTCTCATGATACCGCATAAGCGGATTTTAGGCATTCAGGGTAAAAGCGGCTCTGGCAAGTCTACACTGCTGAAGTTGCTGATGCGATTTAGGGACCCGCAGCAAGGTGAAATTTTGCTATCCGGACACGATTTGAAGGAAATTGGAACCCGACATTTGAGAGGCTTACAGAGCTATGTCGATCAGCATACATTCCTGTTTGACGATTCCATTGCAGCTAATATCAAAATTGGAAAGCCGGATGCTACACATCAACAGGTTGTGGAAGCAGCCCGTAAGGCATCAGTACACGATTTTATTATGACATTGCCTCAAGGATATGACAGCCGGGTCGGAGAGTTGGGGGACAGGCTGTCTGGTGGTGAACGCCAGCGCTTGGGGCTGGCCAGAGCCTTTGTTCATGATGCGCCCCTCTTACTGCTAGACGAACCAACTAGCAATTTGGACAGTTTGAACGAAGCGATTATTTTAAAATCGTTAAAAGAACAGCAGCAAGACAAAACGATCATCCTTGTTTCGCATCGAAGCTCTACTATGCGAATGGCTGACGAAATTTTTCAAATGGATAACCGCCGACTCTCCTGAACGTGATGAAAGCTGGGAAATAAATGTGATGCTTTGAAGGCGAAAGCTGTAGCCTGTTCATCGTTTTGTCATAAAATGGAGTGTGCGTGTTGAAATGGGAGCGTCATCCTTATTTAAATCATCCAGCTTTTCAAGCTTGTCTTATTTTGATAGCCTATGAGGTGAGGATTTTGCAAATCCTGAGGTATATTGACAAGTCATAAACATCATAAATGATGGATGAACAGAGGCTGTAAGCCGATGTACAGAAATGGGTGGTGAACAGAAATGTCAGATTTCAATCAGCTTAAAGAGCTTGAGCACACAAAATATCCCATATATGAAGGCTATGATTTGGGTCTTACTTATACGCCTGCGGGCAGCAAGTTCAAGGTATGGGCCCCGACTGCGAAGCAGGTCCATATAGCGTTGTATAGCGATGCGGGGGCGTACGATCAGGAGGGGAACGTTCAGGAGCACGGCGGGGGTCAGGAATTTCTCATGATCCGTGATGATCAAGGGGTATGGTCTATAGAGCTGGAAGGTGACTGGAACAAATATTATTACATGTACAGGCTGGAGTGGGCGGACAACACTGTTCATTATGCTGCCGATCCATATGCCACAGCGGTATCAGCCAACGGGCAACGTACAGCGATCATTGATTTGGCTCAAACCAACCCGGATGGATGGGAATTGGATGCGGGGCCTACCCTTAAGCGGCCGACGGATGCCATTCTCTATGAGGTTCATGTGCGTGATTTTTCGATGGATACCCATTTTAATACAGGGAAAAAAGACTTATCTGCTGCTCAGGGACGGTTTGAGGCCTTTACGTATACGGGATTGAAGGATCCTGAGGGGAACAGTATCGGGCTGGATCATCTGCTGGAACTGGGCATTACACATGTTCATTTGCTTCCAGTAGCTGATTTTCATACGGTGAATGACTTTGCGGAATTAGATACTGAATATAACTGGGGCTATGATCCCCAGCATTATAATGTGCCGGAGGGGTCTTATTCTTCCAATCCGGCTGATCCAGAGGCACGTATACGAGAGCTGAAACTGCTGGTAAAGTCTTTGCATTCTGCCGGCATCGGTGTCATTATGGACGTTGTATACAACCATACGTATTCGGTGGAACAGGGGCCATTTGAGCCTGTTGTACCTGGATATTATTACCGCACGGATGAACAAGGGCAGCTCACCAATGGATCAGGTGTAGGCAATGAGGTGGCAACCGAACGTCCGATGGTGCGCAAGTATATCAAGGATTCACTACGCTATTGGGCAGAGGAATATCATATAGACGGCTTTCGATTTGATCTGATGGGTCTGATTGATACACCAACCGTGGTGCAGCTTACGCAAGAACTTCGCTCTGAAGTGCGTCCGGATCTGCTGATCTATGGTGAGCCTTGGACGGGAGGAGAATCTCCACAACCCTTGCTTACGCTAAAAGGAACACAACGGGACAAAGGCTTTGCTGTTTTTAACGACAACTACCGTTCTGCTATTAAGGGGGATAGCGACGGTACTGGAAGCGGGTTTGCCACGGGGGCAGAACATCAGGAGGAGCAGGTGCTCAAAGGTGCTTTTGGGGCTATTCATGATTTCACAGCTCAGCCATCGGAGACCGTCAATTATGTAACTGCCCACGATAATCTCAATCTGTGGGATAAAATTTTGACGGTAAGACATTTGCGGGAGCACTGTCGTTTTCCACAATGGGAGCAGGGGAAGCCACAGGATGGGAGGACACCTGAACATGCTGTTGCCGAAGCAGATCCGTATGGGGAACTGGATGAAAATAACCTGCTAGAGGACGAAACCGTGCGCAAGTCCCTGTTGGCCAACGGCATGGTACTCACATCTCAAGGTATTCCTTTTATTCATGCAGGGGATGAACTGTTGCGCTCCAAATATGGAGACCACAATAGTTACCGGAGCTCAGATGTGGTCAATGCCATTCATTGGGATAACAAGGCGAGGTTTCGCCCCGTGTTTGATTACTACCAAGGCTTAATTGCTTTGCGACGCAGCCACCCAGCATTCCGAATGGACCAACGTGAGCTGGTGGAGCAGCACATGGAAGTGCTGCAAAGCAGTGGGCATGTGGTGGCCTTTGCTTTGAGGCACCATGCTAACGGCGATGCCTGGAATCATATTGTGGTGATTTATAACGGCTCGGATACGGAGCAGACGATAGTATTGCCTGCGGAATCGGATCGTTGGCATGTGGTCGTGGACGCACACGGGGCTGGTAATGAGACACGGTATGAAGTCGTAGGCCATCGTGTAACTGTATCGCGCTGGTCAATGATGGTGTTATATGATCAGGAAGAACCTGCACGAGTCTCCTTTTTGACTGAACAAGATCAGGCTAATCGTCAGGCGGAGAACGAATTGGAAGACTCGGATGAGGGAACAGATCAAGAAATTGCAGGTACAGCCATGGCTTTGACAGATGTGCAGCTTGGAAACGATAATGAAGTCGCTCCATTTCGTACGATTGAACTGATCTACGAGCGTACGGATCGGCAATACACTGGCTGGAACGTATGGGTATGGGGAACTGGGCATCGCGACGGACATGTCGAATTTCGGGATTTGGATGACGGTCGTGCAATAGCGCGTATTCAGGTGGCTCCTGATATACAGCGAATTGGCTACATTGTCCGGCTTAATCACTGGGATGCCAAGGATGTTGAGGCAGATCGATATATTGATATAGACCAGAACCAGTCTGTGATGCAGGTACTGATTCATAGTGGCAGAGAAGAATATTTGTTACTGGTAAATGATAATCGGGCCGGTTAGACTTGCGTGCTTGGTTGCGTATATACACAAAAATAGCATTTTTCGATCATTTCGAGAAATGCTATTTTTTTATGCAAACGTGTGTCAGTTTCAGAAAAAAGGGGTAAAATAGAATTATGGACTTGTTTAGTTTTGCCAGCTAGCTGGCTTACATCCTGTAGTACGACTGGTAAACAGGCAAGATTCTTGGAGGAAAATCATTTGTAAGGTAACCTGAAGGAGGTTGTATATCATGAGTTCTAATGGAGGAAGTATTCAACTGACCGCCCAGCCGAGAACAGAGAAGAAGGGTTCGGCCATTCGTGGATTGAGGTTAAAAGGACGGATTCCAGCTGTGGTTTACGGCTCTGAGCTTGAAGGAACCCCTGTACATGTCGATGCCAAGGAATTTAATAAAGTAGTCAAAACCGGACGTTCAGAGGTGTTTAACCTCACAGTAGAGGGTGGAGAAACCATTCCAGTTATTATTAAAGATTATCAACAGCGTGATAACCAATGGTTGCATGCCGACTTTCTGAAAATCTCCAAAAACAAACCGCTTCGCGTGCGTGTTTCTATTGATTATCAGGGTACACCTGCAGGTACAAAAACAGGCGGTATTCTGCAAGTTCAGGAAACGGAAGTTGAGGTCGAAGGTCTTCCGGCTGATTTGCCATCTACCATTGAGGTGGATGTATCCGCGCTGGATGTTGGTGACAAGCTGAGCGCTAGCGACTTGAAACTCCCTAAAGGAGTAACACTGCACGTCCCTGAAGAAGAACTGCTTGCTTCTATTATCGTTCCACGTGCAGTTGAAGTAGAAAATGCTGCTGTGGAAGGTGATGCAGCGGCAACCGAAGGCGCTGAAGAGGCTTCTGAAAACAAGGAATCCTAATATTATCAGTGGTACATGAACCTTTTCCAATTGCAAAGATCATCAAAAATGAATTCAAAATCGCTCCCTGTCAGGGGGGCGATTCTTTGCATTCATTTATTTACAATTACATACTCTTTCCCTTTAAGAGTTGTCCTGTTGTAATTTGACGATTAAAGGGAATGTGGAGTGTTTGCATGATTTTCATTCACTACGTGTTCTGATATGACGATATATAAAGTATGGTATTTACATTTTTATTTTATAAATACCTAATATATATTCTAAGGAGCGCGTACACAATCATGGACAGAACGAGTGAATTGTTGTGGCAAAGAAACAAATTGGTGATCATTATTTTTTGGATTATGGCCTTGAGCGGCATCGTCCCGGCATTATCTAATCCCTCGATGTGGGTATCTAATGGTGTAGGATTTGTAGTCGCGGCAGTTTTAACGATCCTGAATGTGAAAAAGAAAGGAATCCGCCTTATTCCGTGGATTACTACGTTTTTTAGCGTATTAATGTGTATATTTTTGAACTTATCTAACGTCGAGGTAGGGACCACCATATTAATTTGCTCTTTGTTTTTGCTGTATCCGTCTTACCGGTATTTTCTGGTAGCTATGACCTTAAATCTCTGTAATATATTTGTGCAAATAACAATCGGTACGCCCCCAATTCCCCCGGCTACCGGTTCTTTGCGCTATGTGCATGAGTTTATTATTGTTTTACTCATTGGTTTGCTACTGTTAGTGGTATCGGTGTTAAATCAAAAGCAGTTTAAGAAAAGTGAAGAGCAAAATAAAGATATCGATGCTACAAGGCAACGAATTGAATTTCTGTTTGAGCAAGTTAGACAAGCAGTGGCTGGATTGCATAGCTTTACAGAACGATTCAGGAATCAAGTAGATGCGACGGGCAGCGTGACAAATGAAGTCGCTATCGGATTTCAGGAGGTTGCCAAAGGGGTAGAAATGCAAGCTTCGAATATCACCGAGGTTACGGATAACTTGGCTCAATCTGACCAGCACGTGCGAGAGGTAGCTGATCATTCCCGAGAACTGAAGCAGCTTTCCGAAGATACGAAAAATGCCGGGGACAGAGGGAGCAGTCAACTGCTTGCATTGACGTCTCAAATTAAGGATTTGGGTCAAGTCATGAGTCGTACCAAAGAAGAACTGGACGAGTTTAGAGTACAAAGTGATAACATGTCTGCCATGCTTAAAGATATTACTCAAATCTCGAAACAAACTAATTTGCTGTCCTTGAATGCATCCATTGAGGCCGCCAGAGCGGGAGAGCATGGAAAAGGATTTGCCATCGTAGCTGGCGAAGTGCGTAATTTGGCTGAAATGGTAGGGAACACCTCGGTGGCGATGGAAGCTATTTTGACTCAACTGAGAACTCAGATGGATTCTGTCGTAAGCCAATTTGACATGGGACAGCACAGGCTACAGCAAAGTATGGAATCGGCACATTCGACTGAAATTGTACTGGAAGACATCCTGCAAAACGCCAATAAAGTGCTGATGCAGGCCGTGGATGTGGAAAACAGTACGAATAGCATGCAGCAGTATTCATCTCAGGTTGTTCAAGAGATGACGGAATTTTCAAGTGTAACGGAACAGGCGAGTGCAGCATCAGAACAAATTTTGGCTGGAGTAGAGGAACAACGAAATATAACCTCCAATATGGTGACCGGGTTTAGTGAGCTAGAGGCGTTGATTATCCAATTAAAAGAACTGGTACATGATCAGAAGGAGTACAACAGTCCTACCGAAATCAGCAAAAGCAAATAACCGACAAGCTTCTTCATCGGACTAGAGAGCCGGGGAGTATCGCTATCAAGCGGTACTCTCCGGTTTTTTTCTGCGTTTGAAGAAGGGAAATGAAGAAGAGGCGATTTCTAGAAGCTATAATTAGATGGAAGTTGATGGTATAATTTGTGGCAGTTTAAATGCTTTGTAACTAAGGGGGGGATAAATTCTTATGGAGCTTAAATATTTGTTATTCGGCGTGTTGAGCCTATTGGGTAGCGGAGTGATATATACGATGGAGCGCTTTATAGCGGTCATTCAATGGGCTGCGAATTCCGTACCTGTTAAATTGAATAGTTCGGGCATTTCTATGTCAGAACCTGATATGCCGAGTTTTGTTGACAATATATTTGTTATTATTTTATTCGTATGTGGCTTGATGATACTTGGGTATGGTGTGTATGAACGACGTACACGATAACAACTATGTAGGCATATCCGTTTTTATTTGGGAGGAACGCATGTGAATGCCTTGTTGGAAATGCTGATGCAGCTATTTGAGCGCGCAGCATTGTTGCTGATTTGTTTATTTTTTATTACACGTATCCCACGGTTTAAGGAAACCTTGCAAAAGAACAGTCATTCTCCGGCAGAGCTGGCCATACTAACATTGATTTTTTGCATGTTTGCACTGTTCGGCACCTACACCGGGATTGAAGTTGAAGGTTCGCTTGTTAACGTTCGAATCATAGCAATTATGGCAGGCGGTATTTTGTTTGGACCCTGGGTTGGGATCGTTACAGGTATTATATCGGGTATCCATCGTTATCTGATTGATATCGGGGGAGTGACCTCGATTCCGTGTCTGATTACGAGTATTCTGGCAGGTGTGGTGTCAGGATACATCGGCCGCCGGGTCAATCGTTCCAAGAGATGGCTGGTCGGTATCGCCGCAGGTATGGTCTGCGAAGCGTTGACGATGCTGCTCATTATGGTGATGGCACAACCCCATAGCCTTGGAGTGGACATCGTTTCCAAGATTGGTCTACCGATGATTATCGGAGAAGTCAGTATCGGTTTAATCGTTCTGTTGATCCAGAGTGTGGAGGGGGAAAAGGAGAATATCGCGGCCAGACAGGCCAAGCTGGCACTGGATATTGCCAACAAGACGCTGCCTTATTTTCGCTCCATTAATGCCGAATCCTTGCATACCATTTGTTCGATCATAAAAGAAGATATTAAGGCAGACGCGGTGGCGATCACGGATACCAGAGATGTGCTGGCCTATGTCGGTTTTGGCGAAGAGCGTTATCACATCGGAGATGAGATCATTAGCGATGTGACTAAATCGACGATCCGCAGCGGTAAAATCACGATCCGCAATCATATTGCAGACGATAAAACACCCCAAATCCAGTCCCTGCTCATTATCCCGTTAGAGGAGCGGGGAGAAGTAACCGGAACGTTGAAGATTTATTATCGCAAAGCTTATAAAATCACGTATCCGTTGCAGACGATGGCGATTGGCTTGTCTCAAATCATTTCCACGTTAATGGAAGTATCGCGTGTGGAGCAAATTAAGGAAGCGGCGAATAAGGCCGAGTTAAAGGCACTCCAGACTAAGATCAATCCTCATTTTCTGTTCAACGCGCTGAACGCCATTGCCTCGACGACACGCACCAAGCCGGATAAGGCACGAGAGCTGATCATTAATTTATCGGGTTATCTGCGCTATAATTTGGAGCTGAATGATGATTTGATTGAAATTCATAAGGAGCTTCAGCAGGTGTCTGATTACGTAGAAATTGAAAAAGCACGCTTCGGCAACCGGCTTCAGGTAGAGTATGTAATGGATGAGGTGTCTGTGCGTATTCCAAGCCTTATTATCCAGCCCCTGGTTGAGAATGCGATTAATCATGGAATCCTCAAGAAAAAGGGGGCAGGTACAGTAACCATTTCTGTAAAGGATCGTGGAGAAAAGGTGCGTATTTCTGTGGCAGATACCGGGGTGGGTATACGCGATGATGTTGTGGATAACCTGTATCATGATCGGGTTCCGGCTAAACAGATCGGCTTGTACAATGTGCACAGACGACTCAAGCTTATGTACGGCGAAGGAGTTATTATTCTGAAGCATGAGCCGGGCACCGAAGTTTATTTTGACATACCAAAGGAGAAGTCATGAAGGCCATAATTGTAGAAGACGAACTTCCGGCGCGTGAAGAGCTGGAGTATCTTATTCAGACTCATAGCAACATTGAGGTGACCGATAGTTTCGAGGATGGGCTAGATGTGTTTCGGTTTCTGCAAGATCAGGAGACGGATGCGATCTTTCTGGACATTAATATTCCTTCATTGGACGGGATGCTGCTGGCACAGAACATTAGCAAATTTGCCAAAAAGCCCTATATTATTTTTACGACCGCCTATAAAGAACATGCGGCGCAGGCTTTTGAACTGGAGGCGTTCGACTACATCCTCAAACCCTATGATGAAAAACGGATCGCATCTATGCTGCGTAAGCTGGAAAATGCTTATGAGCAGCAGAACGTTCCAATACAGGAGCCTGTCCAGACGGCGCAACCCCGAGCTGCTGAAGCCAGCACCGTTGCTGCGCCAGGTCGTATTAATCTGCTGAAAAATGACAAAATCATCGTAACGGATGCGAACGATATTTACTATGCGTGTGCGCAGGAAAAGGTGACCCGTGTCTTTACTAGGCACGAAGAATATACGATGCCGATGAGCATTTCAGAATTTCATAGCCGGTTGCCGCAGCAGGACTTTTTCCGCTGTCACCGATCGTACACAGTTAATCTGTCGCAGATCCGTGAAATTGTACCTTGGTTTAATCATACGTATCTCCTGCGTTTGCGTGGACTAGAGGCTGAAATTCCAGTAAGCCGTAGCAAGGCCAAGGAATTTCGGCAAATTATGCGACTTTAAAGGCATTTCATTCCGCTATATGTGCATTTCATTCCTCAAACGATTTCTGGCTGACATGCAGGGTTATAATAACCCGTGTAGAGAGAATCCTTACAGACTTGCTCCTCCTCAGGCGCAAAGTATACTGGATTCCCGGTTATCATAATCACAAATTGACGCTGTAGAGCCGGAATGAAAAGAGGAGATTGAAATGAAAACAAACAGCGGAAATCGTTGGCTTGTCGTACTTGGAACAATAATTGTACAAATGGGATTAGGAACCATTTACACATGGAGTTTATTTAATCAACCGTTGGTGGACCGCTTTGGCTGGAACCTCAGTTCGGTTGCCATTACATTTTCAATTACCAGTTTTGCACTGGCGTTTGCTACCTTATTCGCAGGCAAACTACAGGATAAATGGGGACTACGTCGTTTGATTTTGTGTGCAGGTGTCGTGTTAGGAGCAGGGCTCATGCTCAGTTCACAGGTAACTTCGTTATCCCTGCTATATATTTTGGCGGGTATTGTCGTAGGTTTTGCGGATGGAACGGCATATATTACATCACTTTCTAATCTGATTAAATGGTTTCCTGAGAAAAAAGGACTTATTTCCGGTATTTCGGTTGGGGCATATGGAACAGGCAGTCTTATATTCAAGTATATTAATGGTTCGTTGATTCAGTCCGTTGGTGTATCGCAAGCGTTCTTATATTGGGGAATGATCGTGCTGATCATGATTGTGGGTGGTTCTTTCCTGGTAAGAGAAGCTGTAGTCGTGAACAAGCCTTCGGTACAAAATGGGGTCGTACAGCGGGACTACACCGTTAAAGAAATGTTGCGCACCAAGCAGGCATACCTGCTGTTCGTCATGTTCTTTACCGCTTGTATGAGTGGTCTCTACCTGATTGGAGTCGTCAAAGATATCGGCGTACGGATGGCCGGTCTGGATGTAGCAACAGCCGCTAATGCGGTCGCTATGGTCGCCATTTTCAACACGGCGGGTCGGATCATTTTAGGTGCGCTATCGGATAAAGTAGGTCGTTTGAAAGTAGTAGCGGGTGCGTTGCTGGCAACGGCGGCTGCAGTTACAGTGTTAAGTTTGGTACCGCTGAATTATGGTTTGTTCTTTGCCTGTGTAGCAGGAATTGCTTTTTGCTTCGGCGGCAACATTACAGTCTTTCCTGCCATCGTAGCTGATTTCTTTGGACTGAAAAATCAAAGTAAAAACTATGGTATTGTGTATCAAGGCTTTGGCCTTGGTGCGCTGGCGGGGTCATTTATCGCAGCCTTGCTCGGCGGATTCATCCCGACCTTTACCACAATTGCTGTGCTGTGCGTCGTATCGTTCCTGATTGCCCTTACCATTCGCACTCCAGAACAAGGTAAAGGCAAACTGCGTAGTGAACGGAAGAAAAATACGAACAGTGTGCGCAGCATGAAGCCTGGAACGAAACTGGGTTAAATGATTTGAGAAAAAAGAACCAGATGAATGCCAAAAGACCTGTCATCATTTCTCTAAGGGAGATTATGGCAGGTTATTTGTTTTTCCAATAATCTATTTTACGGTATAATAAAAAGATATGTAATAAGCCGATATATACAAAAGACATAAGCTAAGAACCTGACAGGAGGACGAGTCATGATCGTGGATACAAGCGGGAATCTGCTTGCCCGCAATACGAAGCTGCGAAATACATATCAAATTCGAAGCGCCTTGTCCCGCAGTGAGCTGGCCATCGTGTATACGGCAAGGCTGTTGGACAACCGAGAAAAAGTCATTGTGAAGGAATTTTTTCCGAATGCACTGGCTTTGCGGGGGATGGATCGAAAAACGGTCACTTGCGGTGCTTCGATGCAATCCAAATATGTGGAGTTTATGCATTATTTTTTGCGTGAAGGGCAAATGTTGAAGGAGTTAAGTCATCCGGGAATTGTCGGTTATATAGATCACTTTGAGGAAAATGGAACTGCTTATCTGGTCATGGAATACTGTGCAGGCAAGACCTTGGATCGAATGATGAAAGAAGAGGCTGCGCCAACGTATGACCCCACTTTTTTGTACCATACGCTGCTACCTTTAATTGATGCCATGGAGTACATTCATGACAAAGGAATTATTCATCGGGATATTAAGCCGGGCAACATTATGATTGGGGAAAATGGCAACGTCAAGCTGATTGATTTTGGTTCGGCTGTGCATTTTGAAGGCAAAGAGCATCCGATTTTCACCACAGCGGGCTATTCTCCGCTGGAATTTTATTCTAATCGTTCGCAGCAGGGACCTGTGTCGGATATCTATAGTTTGGCCGCTACGCTGTATTATTGCCGAAAAGGAACACCTCCGCCAGATGTGCCAGGCCGATTATTTGCAGATCATGCTGAGCGGATTCAGATTGAAAATGCGGGACTTTCTCTGCTGCCGTATGTCATTCGGCGTGGTCTGGAGGTACAGGCTAACAAGCGCTGCCGCTCACTTCGATGGTTTAAAGCCGCACTACGTGCGGAATATTGGATAAAAAAAGGGAAGCGCCCTACTCTTACGGTTCGTTAATCGTAAGAGACGGCGCTTCTCTTTTTTTACGTTGTGACCGACATTATCCTGTCGGAGCTTGGATATGGTCGGTGTACACTGAAGTATTTGGTTTAATCGCTTTGTATCGCAGCTCGATTTCAGTGACACCATCCTCGAATGTAATGTACAGTTTGTCACTGTACTCCATGACCGCTTTTTTGTTGCGAGCTAATCTGATCTTTCCATGCTGTAAGGCACAGCGTGTATCATGTTTCACGATCAGGCTCCCTTTTTTACCTGCGGAAAATAGGATCCGTTCCGCTTCTGGCAACGGTTCGTGAACGTCAAGCGTACGGAACAACTCCTGCAAGCTGACCTTACGACCCGGAAAGGAGGTGAGCGGCCAGGATTTTACCGGAATCTCCTGCCCACTTGCTGTAGCGAGAAAATATCCTTCGATTCTTCCGGCAAACTGCGGCTTCGGCCGCAAGAACCAATACAGAAGAGCGGCTACCACGATACTGATGGCTACTGTCCATTTAATGGCTGTATACCGAGATTGTACGGTAACGGTTAGTGTAGCGCTGCTGGATGCTCCTTCCGGATCGGTGGCAGTAATCTTTAGCTGAGAGTCACCTGTGCGGAGCTCGGATAGCAGCAGATCATTACCGTTAATCTCAGCATGGATCGCATCCCCAAAGGCTTCTGAATCCAACTTATAGTTCAGCTTGTCATGATTCGGGTCAACAATAAAATCCGATACACTTCGACGGGAATCACCGTCTTCTTTCACCAGGTGAATCGTCAGGTCTTTTAAGACCTGTGGCGCTACATTGGCCGCGTGAACTTTATGTACAGTTCCCTTACGGTACCATTGCGGACTATCCAGAGATAGCTGCCATGTATAATCCCCGGTTTGAGGGAATGCATATTCGGTATGGAAGGCTCCTGACTTATAGGTCATAGGCACCTTTTTGGCTGTGCCCCCCTTTGGAGTAACAATTATATGGGCTTGGAGAGACGTATATACGGCTTCATCCGTAAGCTTTTGACTGTCGGGTAACAGGAGCTGAGCTTGAAACGGTGTGGCTTGACCTTTCAGCAACTGCACAGGCTTGTTGCCATGAGTGGCTGATGCTTGCTTTCCTCCTATGGTTGCTTCGGCTTCCAGTCGGTAGCTGCCAAGTAAATTGATTTTCACCAAATCCCCGCGTATGCCCCGTAGTTTCAACTTCACTTTGCCTGCCTGTGGATGCTCGATTTTTAAAATCGCATATCGGCTCGACTTGTACCTGCGGACATTTTCTGAATTGGAATATAGCTGTGTTTCCAGAAGGGGATGCTCCGACAAAAGCACCAGATTGGCTTCCTCCATACTGGAATCAGGTAGAGTTACAGTTAATTCCTGCATCTCGCCAGTGGTCGTAATTGCAGCAATTGGAACGAGCTTGGAGCGAATTTGACTGGCGAAAATACGGTTCAGAATTTCCGGCAGATCCTCGGCACTACTCGTAATAAAAGAAGCTCCACCCGTTTGAGAAGCGATCCGTTCGAGTTCTTGTCGGTTCACTGTGCCATCATGGTTCAGACCAATCGTGTACACCGGATATCCTTTGGTCTGTGCAGATTTGATGACAGAGGATACATCGTTATTGGAGTCACCTTTGGATCGGGAACCAGAGGAGGCACCAAAATCAGTCTCTCCATCTGACAATAGAATCATAAAAGGCTGACGCCCTTGGGATGCTCCTGCCGCTAGTAGCTCCGAGCCTTTGCGCAACCCAAGTCCCAAATCCGTATAACCGGAACGGTTAAGTGTTCTGATTTCCTGCTGGATCTGGGATTTTTGCGCTGCCACGGCAATCGAAGTTAGTGGTTTCGAGGCGACCACGTTATGATTGTAGGCAACGAATCCGACGCGTGTGCGGTCTGCATCACTCAAATCCATAAACATATTGATGACTTCCGCGGCAATGCCCTCAGGATCGGTATCCCTCATGGAATAACTGGTATCCAATACAAAAACGGCATCATAACCCTCGATCGGGACAGCGCCTAAAGATGCTGCATTAGCCTGATTTACAGTGCAAATGACCCCGTTTAAGCCCATTTGTAAAAATAGTACAAAAGTCATGAAAATGATAATCCCTAGTTTCCTTATTCTGAACATAAGCTCCTCCATCGCCGAGGCCAACATGGGGGATCAACTCTCCTAATCCTTGGGATATAAGGGATAAAGGATCAAAACAGCTGATAACCCTCACATTAGCCATGAATTTGATTCTTTTACGCTTATCAGAAATATCCAATGGACTTCTATCGGTAATTAAGTTCCATTTGTGAATATTTCCCTGAAGAAACAGGTCTAACATATCATGAAAATTACGTATTCACGCATAAAATGAGTCAAAATGCCCTATTTCAATCTGAGACTACAGAAATTGACAAAACTGAAGGGTACTTTGTATGATAGCTCTCGTATCAACGGCAAAAATTGGGATTGAAGTTAGGAATACGAAATCATAAATTTGAAATTTCTGTGTTATCTGACTTTTGATTTTGAAAAAACATCTCATGTGCATGCTTTGCCGTTAAAAGCCGAATAACGCTTCGGACCGATTTTCGAGGTTACATGCCTGTACCGTAAATGTGGTATAAGCTCAATCCTTTGACGAATTTAAATGTTAAGTAGGGGGGAGGAGGCAAAAGAACTAAAAATGAGTATTCGTCCGTTTCAAATTGGACATCCCGTGTCCGTATATGGAGCAATGGACCTATAACTCATACTTTATTCATTTGCCGACAGCGATGGAAATCATTTATCAAACCAACCGGACAATGCTTTTTGAAGAGATTAACCCGGAAAAGCTGGACCTGATCACCATAGTAGGTGATGTGAAGGGTATTGACAGCTTGAGCGATGAGAAGATCAAGGAAATTAATCAGCACCTTCTGGTGCGCAGCTTTGACGAATTTTTGGATAAGTTTTCGCCGACCGTGTATTCGTTTTTTAACGCGGCCAATCAAAAAGTCGTCTACACCCTTAAAAAGCCAGAAGGAATTGATGAGGATAGCATTTCTGAAATTCGTGTAAATCAAAGTAATGACTTTCTGAAAATGTTGTTTACGCTCATCGATACCAAGCGGAGTCAAGGAATCACTAATGTAGATTTCAAATTTGAAAATCTGCTGGATATGATTTCACCGAAAAAGGTCATGGATGATATTCGCCAAGTCCGCAAAGAAATTCACTATATGTACGGTGAATACGACAAGCTGGATGATGGTGACCCGAAGAAACTCGACATGGGGGACAAGCTGAATGGCATGTTCGAGGAAGCGAGTCAAAACTACAACAACGTTATGGCTATGCTTCCACTGGCAATTGAGGACATCAAAACCCGCCTTCTGCTCGGTGGCGCGCAAGAGGAAAACTCCGGTGAACTGATCCAGGTGGGCATGCTCTCCATTGGGGAAAGCGGCGAACTGAAAATTATTGAAGCGCCGAAGAGCGACAGCACTGAGCTGATGTTGTTGGATGAGAACAGCACTGGCGATCTCTCTCAAGTATTCGAAGAAGATTATAACTCTATCACAGATACGCCTTCTGATTATGTGAAGGATTTGGTAGTTCGCACGTTTGTGCCACTGCCAGCTGTTCAGACCAAGGTGGATACAGCAGTTGAGGTTCAGAACTACAACACGTATCTGGAGTTCTATAAAAATGCCAAGGACGATTTCGTAAAGGCGGTTAAGCCGCTTGTGGAAAAAATTCTCGGTGTCAAAATGTTCTTCGATCAATATGCAACGAAGAGCAAAGGCATGCTGCCGACAATGCTGGTGGCGAACAACAAACTGGACATGCTGGTAAAAAGTAGCAATATTCCGCGCCTGGAAACGTACCTGAACACTGTGAATGCTAAGAATGAATTCAGCGACACGATCTGGTTCGGTATCGTTCCATCCGTCGAGCTGGAAGCAGCCGGTAAGGTAAAGGTTTCACGTGAACGCTTCAAGGGCAACGAGAAGGTCGTTAAGCAGGGCGGAAATTCTATGGAATCGCTCTCGATGTTGCTGCAAGTCGTGAAGGATTACAAAATTCAAATGTTCTTTAATTTTGAATCCGGTGAAGAAACGACTTTCAACAGTATGGCAACAGCAGGCATCGATAAATATGTCGATAAATGCGCCAGTCTCGTTCGCAGAGAATATAGCGAATTTGCAATTCCTTGTGTACCGAACTTTACGATTATTCCGAAGGACAAATCGGGTGTCATTATCGACAGCAAAATGCTACAGACCGAAGATGGTGTACAGCTCTCTAAGGAGAAAGAGGATATTCTCAAGCTGTGGATCGAGGGCGTTTATGTAGGTGCAGCCTACGTTGCCGCCGGCTTGGTTGCTTCCTATCAGTGTCCTGAATACCTGCGTGAGACGTTCAAAACGGTCAATAAGAACTTCCCTGGCGTACGCTTCGACATCGAAGCAGGAGACAACAGTCTGCGCACGGTAACGACGATGGCCAAGGAGATCACCGGTTTCACTAACACGATCAAGGATGCCATCAACCGTAAAAACTTCGGCTTTGTATTCTCGTCGGAGAATGCACAGATCCAGGATAAGGATATCCGCCGGATTACCGTCTACAAGGCGAGAAGCATGGCGATGTCCGAGGACGGTTTTGACTCCATCTACAAGACGCTGGTCAGCACGTATATTGAACGTATTTTGCGCTACCAGACAGGGGACTTCAAACACGAGAATATCGTCCGTTTCTTCAGTAACAATCCGAGCAGTCAGAAGAGCAAGTGGCTGAGCAGCAGAGGATCTGTTAACTCGATCATTCAGGACGGAGACGATATGAGCTTCATTATTGATGAGAAAAGCAATATGTGCCATATCGACCTGGTCTTCAACGGTAATGTGAAGAACCTGGAAGTCATGATCACTAAAGGAACCAGCTCGGTCAAATCATGATCCGAGCCCTACGAAAGATGTTAGAGGCGTTTCTTTCCAGAACCGCCTTTATACATAAATCGCGAAGAAGCTCTGCTTCTTCCGCCATCATATTACCTAATTTCAAGGAGGCAACACACATGGGATTCAGATTGAAAGTAGAAGGACAAGAAACAATTGAGCTGGGCTTGGATAACATCCAAACGGTTATTTATGACACCGATACACCGGACGATTCCAATGCACGCTCCACTGACGTAGGCTCCACGCTGCGCATCAGCGGTAAAATCATCACAGCAGTAGACGGTGACAGCGCGGATGACACGCTGAAACTGGCTTTGTGGTCTCTGGTTCCTGCTGAAAAAGCAGACAGCTACCGTAAAGTAACATTGGAAGTTATCGCAGCTGATCAAGTTGTGCGTAAAATCCACTTCCCGAATGCTTTCGTTGTAGACTACAACGAGCACTTCGGCGACACAGAAGGTGTAGGTGCATTTACACTCTACATCAAACAAAAGAAAGACAAAACCGAGCTGGCTACAATCGACGGCGGATATCCGGTTTAAGCTTAACGTCTTCACGTTAAGTGCAGCTTAAACACACACTCACCCGGCACATAAGTGCAGGGTGGATAAATATTAAGAGGCCTACGGGTCTCTTAATATTTATTTTTTTCGGAGAGGGGAACATCACACAATGACTAACTACTATGAGCTGCTCGGTGTCAGCCGGGATGCTTCGGAGGCAGAGATTAAGCAGGCTTACCGTAAACTGGCCAAAAAGTATCATCCTGATACCAACCAGGGAAGCGAGGAAGCAACGCGCAAGTTCAAGCTGATTCACGAGGCTTACAATACCTTGCGTGACGAAGCATTGCGGCAGGCATACGATGCCGAGCTCATCCGAAAAACTGAGGGAGCTGGCGGGGAACAGCAAGAGAGAGGGAGAGGGGATACATCTTCCGGTGGTGCGCGTACGACAGCCAAAGGATTCAATCCAGCTGACATAGGAACTGATTTTGAGCAATTTTTTGGTTTTCATCCGAAAACGAAGGAAGGCTCACCAGGGAAAAAAACGAAAAAATCCGGTGATCCGACGGATACCTCAGCGATGTTTAACCAATTTTTTGGTATTCGAAAAAAATGATGATTTCAGGATAGAAATGGGGGAAGCAAGCAGTGAAAACGGCGCAGAACAGATGGGTTTTCATCATAGATGTTGCCATGTTCGGGCTGATGCTGGCGATCGCCTTTTATGTGTTTAATCGTACAGGCTACAGCGGTTTGAAAACCGTGGTCGCGACAGGTATTGGAATCGGCGTGCTTGTATACATACTGCGCAACCTGGTGTCCGTTGTACCTGTGGCCAAGTCAAGGGCACAACGTCAGCGGATTGCCAAGCTGGTGTTGATTG
The DNA here is from genome assembly GCF_017833915.1 of Paenibacillus sp. 1182. NCBI lineage: Bacteria > Bacillati > Bacillota > Bacilli > Caryophanales > Paenibacillaceae > Paenibacillus > Paenibacillus sp. 1182. The sequence continues at coordinate 121,399 of NZ_JAFICR010000009.1, forward strand.
ATGAAGAGGGCGAGTCCATTAAAGAATGGTATATCGAAGGGGAAACGTCGCTCTTAATCGGCAAAACGACGTCACGTTCGGAGGCGGATATTGATTTGGCAGGTACAGATTATGCCTCCCTGATAAGTGTGGAACATGCGGTACTCAACCGGGTGAATAGCGACTGGTTTGTAGAGGATGTGGATTCCGGTAATGGTACAGGCTTGCGGTCTGCCAACGAAAGTGTAACCAAGAAGTTGGAAAGCGGTGAGCCATACCGGATTTACTCAGGTGACTTATTATATATTGCCAATACGAGGGTGCTCGTTAAATAGATGAGGATGCTGCAAAATTCTCAGATCGCTGAAAAGACAATCATGACAATGGGGGAAGGAACCGACTATGAGTTTGACAAGATGCCCGAACGGACACATGTTCAGTACACGAAAGCACGGAAATACGTGTCCTTATTGCAACACGGTAGTAAATATAGCTGCACCCAAGAGCGCGGAGCCAGCAGCGAAAACAAACGTCGCGGGAGATAATGACAAAACAATGCCGTATTTGGGTGAGACGGTGGGTATTCATCCGGTAACTGGATGGCTGGTATGCATCGAAGGAGCACAGGTGGGTCAGGACTATCGCATTATGGCAGAGAAGAACTTTATCGGACGCGCAGAGGAAATGCATGTCCGCATTATCGGGGACAACACGATTTCTCGCAGAAATCATGCGGTCATTGTGTATGATCCGAAGAAACGCAACTTTTACTTGCTGCCAGGCGATTCATCAGGTTTAGCGTACCACAATAACGAGGCGGTATATTCACCAGCAGAGCTGGCTGCCTATGACGTGATTCAGCTGGGACACAGCAAATTTATCTTTATCCCGCTGTGTGGCGCCCATTTTGAGTGGGATAACGAAAACTAGGATGGAATTGGGCAATGGTGCAGGGAGGTAACGATATGCAGCCTTATTTTGTTGTAAGTGGAGCTGCGGTGCTATTCGCTGTTCTTCTCATGATCCGTATACGACTGACGCGAAGTTCCGGCAGCCGTACCGTAAGTGGAATTGAAATCGGAAATGGTCAAACGATCGGGAGCCGGAGCGAGCAGGATGATTATTTCTCCAGTATGACGACACCTGTCGGTACGCTGGCTGTTGTCGCAGACGGTATTAGTGGACTGGCCAATGGACGTATGTCCAGTACCTTGGCTGTGACGACTTTTACAAAGGCATTTGCCAAGCTGGAAGATGCAACGAATTTGAACGGATATTTTGCAGAGGCGGCAACTCAAAGCAATCGCGGCATTTTGCAAAATTTGAATGGACAGGGTGGAGGAACGACGCTGGCTGCGGTCATTGTGTGCGGATATCAGCTGCATTACGGAGCGGTGGGTGACAGCCTGATTACGATTTACCGTAATGGTCATTTCCAAACAGTCAATTCCAAGCATACAGCAGAAACACTGCTGGAGGAACGAGTGCTTGCTGGACAAATGACCTCGGAGGAAGCCAAAACGAGTCCAGTGCGCAATCAACTGGTCAACTACTTGGGCTATGAGGGCTTTGAGAGCATGGAACTGGGGAGTGCACCGATTCGTCTGTATTCGGGCGATCATGTGCTGTTGTGCAGCGATGGCATTCAGGAGGCGCTGACGGAGATTGAATTGGAAGAGATTATGCGCAAGGGTGGAACACCGCAGGAAACAGCGGATGCCATGATCGACGCCATTAATGATAAAGGCTTTAAAAGTCAGGATAATGCAACAGTACTTATTTTGGCGATAGGATGAAACAAGAAAGACGGGGGTAGCGATGCGCAAGGACAACAGCGATTTTAGTACCGCCTTTGTGTCGGAAGCGGGCTCTTACATAGACAACCGGGACTATTTTGCATTCATGGAGACGGACGACATGGCCTGTTATGTCCTCGCAGACGGTCTGGATTCGGATCAGGAGCTGCGCAGCGCAGAAATGGTTGTCAAAACGGTGCTTGAAAACTTCATGGAGAAGCCTTCCATGTCCAAGCGGCGCTTGATGAGAGATCTGCGTGAAGCGCAGGAATGGCTGCAATTTGAAAGCCGTCGTGTTCGGCTCAAAGCCAGTCTGCTGATGGTAGTGACCAACTACAACAAAATGGTGTACGTTTCGTGCGGTAATGTGCGGCTATATCATTTTCGCAATGGAAGGCTTAATTTTCGCAGCAAGGATCATAGTCTGGCTCAGTCATTGGCAGATGATGGACGCATTCCAGACGAAGCGACCAGCACACATGAGGAACGAGGTAATCTGCTGGAATACTTGGGAAATCCGAATGGAGTTCATGCCCATTACGCCAAAAAGACCCAGCTTGCAGATGGAGATGTAATCCTGCTCGCCACATCCGGGATGTGGGAGGACGTTGAGCTGGCGGAAATGCTGGGGGCGCTAGAGGAAGCGAAGGATCCGGCCATGCTGACGGACACATTGGAAGAGGTTCTGCTAAGCAAACAGCACCGGACGGTGAACAATTACACGGCTGCGGCCATTTATGTAAATAAAGTTTTTCAGGAAAAGCCTAAAAACCGCCGTAAGCTGATCAAACGGATTTTGATTGCGTTGCTCGCCTTTGTAATCGTGGGAGGGGGAGCATGGATTACACTGGCGCGTATGGCAGCGAACAAGGCGGCTGCGCTGGAAACGATGGTCGAATCGGCTCAGGCCGCGGATGATTATGCCAGGGCAGGAGATTATGCGAAGGCACTCAAGTCCTACAGTGAAGCGAAAAACGCGGCGGTTAAAATTAACGATAAGATTCATAAGCGACTATATACAGCCGAGCAGAAACTATCTCAATTACTGGTGGACGGAGACGGCTACGTGGAAAAGGCGGACTTTACCAAAGCTGAAGCCAGCTACGAGAAAGCACGGAAAAGCGCTGGTCTGTACCCGCCTTTCAATGTGAAGGATATTGAGCATAAAATCGACCAACTGGACAGCTATGCTGAGACGGCGAGCTGGATGAAGGACGGAGATTTGAAATTTCAGGGCGGCGATTACACGAATGCACTCAAGCTGTACAAAAAAGCAAATAAGGCTGCGATGGAATCCGGTTATACGTCTGCGCAAAAAGAACTGGAGAAGAAAATTACCGAGGCCAACGATAAATTGACTGCTATTCAGCAGCAGCTCAAGGAGATTCAAGCTGGCAAGCTTCAGGCTAAAGGAGATCGAATGATGAAGGATCTCGATTATGAAGGAGCCATTGATGCCTATAGCGGGGCACAGGAAATTTATCAGGAGATCGATAAGCTCGAAAGTGTTCTGGCATTGGAGCGGAGCATAGCCAAGGCGGAGGAAAAGCAGAGCGCTGAGCAGCAGAAAAACGGTCAGCTTCCTGCTGGATTGGGATTGTCTGACGGAGCGTTGAACGACACGGACGCAGGGGACGCAGCGAGTAATGCTTCAGCTTCCGTCGCTGCAACCCCTGCTGCAGAATCGCAAACGAAGGCTACGCCAACGGCTTCAGCGGGAACTACACCCGCGAAGAAGGAAGTCTCTTCAGCGGCAAAAAATAGCGGTACGGGCGATGGAAATGCCTCTTCGGCCAAGGCGGGCACCAGCAAAGAACAAGGAACTGCTGATTCCGCTTCTAAAGCAGAAGGAGCGTCTGATTCAGAGAACCAAGATCGGGCTGCTGCGAATGGAAGTTAAGTTTTTATGTTCAATGAAGCTGGAGCCGAAAGGAGTGAGACGTCGTGAAAGAGCTGGTACAGGACCGTTTGAGCAAGATGGACGATTTGGAGCAGAGACGTTTACTGAAAAATATGATGGCGGGGGTATTTATGAACCTCGTCGAATATCAGGAAGAAATGACCCGCCAGCTAGAACGGCGGGTATTTGAGGAAATTGAGAATACGGAAGAAAAGATTGATGTGTACGTGTCATTGACATCGCGTGAGGACTATGACCCGATTCATGAATTTTTATACCCTGTGTTACCGTCTGATACGGAGGAAAAGCAGATTGACATCAGCCATGTGGCAGAGGTGGTACGCGAAGGCGGATCGATGCCGCTGTTTACGCTTTTCCTTGAGATGGAGACCGAACGAATCTCAGCACTGGTGCGAAGCAAACGAATTTTCTCAGGAATGTTGGTCACGGAAACCGGCAATTATCCGATTCGTTTTCGTCTGGAGCATAACCGTTCTTATATTTTAGAGATTGAGCAGTTATATCACACGTTTATGCAAAATGGCATGCCGTGGAAAACAATTAATCACCCGTACGCTTATAAGTTTGTGGACTGTGTATTGATTGGTGGAGACGGCGAGCCGGCCGCCCATGAAGAAATTCATGAAATTACAATTTCATTGGAGGAATTCGACGGTTTTAAGAAGGGTGACGTTTTTCCGCTTTGGAACATTGAAAGGCTATCTCTAAAGAACAGCGGCTTTCCTATACCCGCTATGGATCGTGTGAATTATGAGCATGTGCTACCTTTGCGAAAAACAGGTCCTGAGCATGGTTACTTGATTGACGGGACTGAAGGCGATATCCGGTATATCAAGCGTACAGAAGAGGAACTGACGATTGTCACACCACGTGATAAGTCTGGCGAATGGAATGTGTTGAAGGTTACGAAGCCTGTTACAACGAGACTTAGTCGTCAGACTTATCCGTTATTGTCCAATCGGCGACAGGACAGCTTTTTGGGCCGCTATGCAGGAAAACAGGCCGTGATTGTCCGTGCCAAAGCGGAAATCATGCGCATCGTAAACTCGTTTGAAGCAGCGCAGGGGCTTGAGCTGGAACGTGTAGACATCTGGGGAGGTGCAGGGAGAAATGATGTAAGCAACCTTTTAACCAAAACCCAGACGTATCCGTTAAATCCGTTTGTCAGCGATAACGTACGGACAGAGGAAGGCAAGCAGATCATGCGTTTGGGGTTCAGACGTGGTTCTGACGATGTTTTGCCCACTGCGCCTGCTTATATTTTATCCGATTTAATGAGCTTTCTAGTATCAGAAGTGCAGATGTATTTTCCGGAGTACAAGTGTGAAGGAGAATGGGTGTGAATTACGTCTGGGATTTGCTCATGCGCGCGAGGGAACAGGGGCTGGATGTAGATAAATTCCGCTTCGTACCCGCTGTCAGCTACTCTCCGTATATGGAGCTTAGTCTGGCAGAGTTGAATACTTCCCATTTGGAGCAGGTAGTGGAAATCAATCCGTACTACCGCTTTTATTCTATTTTTCGGGATCTGTTTCCACCGGATGCTGAAGAGTATCTAGAGCTGAGAGAATCGCTATTTGATATTATGATGCATTTCCTGGCGGAAATGGACTTGTATCAAGGGATGAATCGGCGGGAGTACCATATCCGGTTTGTTCAGCGTGATATTGCAGAGGGCATTTTTGGCCCGAAGGTAAAGGAAGGCTTTGGACAATTAAACCGTGAGGATCAGGACGTGATTGCTGAAGGATTGCTGCGCCTGTATGAGACGGGAGAAGCCGTACATTTGCTAAAAGAAACGATGCGGCGCGTCTTTCATCGCTCAATCATTTACACCAATTGTGAGGAAAAAGACGAACTGCTCATCTATATCGGCCAAGAGGAGACACCATTGTCACGGATTAAAGTGGATTTGATTCTGGATTTGTTTCTTCCGGCACGTTTTACGACGGAATTGTATTGGACAAGTCATTTCGGCATTTTGGAGGAAGATCCTACGATGAAAATAGACGCTATCGCCCTCTATTAAGGCTAAATGGCTAAGAAAGGACATGTGAACGATGAACGGACCCTATACATACAGGTTGCTAGACCCGCTCACCGATCGAAAAAGCATACGCTTCACGGCGAAATACACGCGGGCGGAATTGGAGCAAATGACGACCTTTCAGTTACGCGGAATATGCGATAAGGAACGACTGGTCGAGGGCTTTGCCAATCGCCTGGCACGTGAAGAGTTGATTCGCGTGATTTTACGTTTTCGGAGCGCGGAAGAGCATTTACTCATCACAAGGCCAAATCCTGGCGGCTTTGAACGCATGGAATCGGCACTACAGCGAAACTGGAACGACCGTCGGCAGGAGAGCAGCGGCATCCGGGTTCCCGCCAAAATCACGCTGTATCAGGGTGTACGCACAGGTCGCATGGACAACTACCGGATTGAATCCGATTTGCCTTGGCTGAGCTCATCTAATGTGCTGCTGGTGAATGCAACAGGAGAACTGTGCGGTGTTTTGAATTTGGTGAAGGATGAGACACGAACAGGCGTATATTATCTTTCTCGTCATCGTGATGCTGAACTGCGAGAGACGTCCAATCATAGTTATAGCCTGCTGTTTCTGCGAAGACAGGAATCAGAATATTTTTATAACCTCTACTATGGAGATAAGCCAATGCTGCCGCTGAAGCTTCAAGGTCACCGGATTCCGGTGGCAGAGCTGATCATTCGGGGCACGGAAACTACAGATGCGGTACTTGCGATTGATTTTGGCACCTCGAACACCACAGCAGGTGCTTATTTGGATAGCTCCTACGTTACGGCTCCTGATACAGGTATGAGCAGCACAGTAAGGCTGAACGCCATCAATTATGTGTCATTCCCCGGCCCAGAAGGGGCAGAAGGCGACTGGATCGAAGTATTGCCGACTGCTATTCGCGTCGCAGATTGCTCCAATCCAGAACATATCCTTTATGTATTTGGGGAGGATGCACTACGTGGATCTGACGTGGCAGGAAGCCGTGCAACAGTATTGCGGGGGATCAAGCGGTGGGTCAACGATTATAAGAGAATTGAGGAATTAATGGATTCCGAGGGGAATACAGCAACCGCTTCCCGCAGTGATATTTTAGCTGCTTTTATCCGTTATGTGATTGCTACAGCCGAGCAGCAATTTAAGTGTCGGTTCCGCAACCTGCACTTTTCTGCTCCGGTAAAGCTGCAGCCCCAGTTTATAGAGATGTTTAGTGATATTTTGCCTGATTACCAGATTGAAGCGGAGGATGCGCTGGACGAAGGGCTGGCTGTGCTGTACAACACGCTGGCAGACCAGATGGAACGAGGGACTTTTGCGGACGGTGAGGAGTACCAGGCACTTGTTATTGATTGTGGTGGAGGCACGACAGATTTGTCTTCCTGCCGATTCCGAATTGAGGACGGACGTATTGCTTACAAGCTGGATATTCACACAACATATGAAAACGGGGATACCAACTTTGGCGGCAATAATCTGACGTATCGGATTATGCAGTTTATGAAAATTGTATTTGCAGGTTATTATGCTGCCGAGACGCGTTTGCCTGACACCGATATTGATGCCCTGATCGGCATTCCTTCGGGAGATTTGTACCGTCATGTGGATGAGTTTGGTGTAGATGCTGTATATGCGGGACTGGAGGAGCGCTACCGAGAGGCAGAGGCCATCTTGCCTACCGCGTTCAAACAGTATGAGCATGCTACACGGGATGAATATCAGCGGGTACTGAGTAATTTTCATCTGTTGTGGAGCGCGGCAGAAAATATGAAAAAGGAATTTTTTCTACGTACGGGGATCTTGCGCAGCCGCTTCGAATCCGAGCAGGTATTATCTGCTGAAAGCGACCTGAACATTGCAGTGATGGACCGTTGGCTGGTTTCAGTCATCGAGAACGGACGGTTTCGTGATGAATATGGTTTGCCTGATGTGGTGTTTAACATTCGGGAAATACAGCAGCTTCTTAAGGCGGACATCTACAATATTGTGCGCAAGTTTCTGGATGAGTTTTATCTGGAGGGACGCTTGCAGGATTATTCGATTATCAAGCTAACCGGGCAATCCTGCCGGATTGACGTATTTCGCGAAGCACTCAAGGAATTTGTACCGGGGCGCAGTATTGAGTTTCGTCAAAAGGCAGAGGACCTCAGCCGGGTACCTGAGTTGAAAATGGCCTGTCTGCGCGGGGCTATCCGTTACCTGAACGCTAAAAAAATGGGCACGATTGAGCCTGTCATTACCAATCATATTCCGGCTATTCCGTACACGGTCAGCGCATGGACGCATACGGGACGCGAGAAGGAGCTGATTGCGAGTTTGGAAAGCAATCGGGTACGCGGTTCTATTTCCCGGCCGTCTCATGCGGCTGAGGTGGAGTTCTTCCTGACGGCCGACGGCGGCAAGCTGCGTCAGCGCCATGTGTATCGTAGTCGGCCAGAAGCTTTTGAACCCATGCCGTATGAGGAAATTGCAGTGCTGTACGGGCGGGATATCCCGCAGGATGATACGGACTCCATCCGTAATGGGGAAACGAAATATTTTGTTTTTGTCGGAGATAGCCGCTGGGGCTTTTATGTAGTGCCGATTACTCGCCGAGATGAATTGCTGCATCTGGGACCCAAACGCTTTTTTGCCTTCGAGAATGATCTCTCCGAGCTGGATTTCTTTGACGGCACGAAATAGTAAATTAAGGGTTTTGCAAAATGCTGAAATTAGAAAAGTACACAACACTTGGAGGGGATAACGTGCTGTATGCAGGTTTTTGGAAACGAACTTTGGCTTATATCATCGATGGCCTTATTCTATGGTTTGTATTTTTAATATTTGGATTGATCTGGATGGTAATTCGGACCTTAGGGGATTGGGTACCGTCTCCGGCAGAAAGCTCTTTGCTCTCAGACGGATCGTCTTCTATTGTTACCATGAAAGTAATAGGACAGACCTTGCTGAATTGGGGAGCTATATGGCTATATTATGCGCTTATGGAATCATCGTAATGCAAAGCCACGGTGGGCAAGCTGGCTCTCGGCATCGTTGTAGTAGATGAGTTTAATCACAAGCTCAGCTTTGGACGTGCTAGTGCCCGCTACTGGAGTAAGCTTCTATCAGTCATCATTTTGTTCGCCGGCTTTATTATGGCAGCCTTTACGGCGAGAAAACAGGCTCTCCACGATCTGATTGCCCGTACCTACGTTGTGGACAAACGCGAGCTGAATTATATCCTTCGTGAGCAGGCTGGGCGCGGAGCTGGAATGTAACATTTAGGTTGGCACACAGATTCAAAGATTCTGATGAACAGCAGGCTTTAAACAGGAGGAGCAGTAGGATGTACGCTGGTTTTTGGAAAAGATTTTTAGCCCATTTGCTAGATTATACTATTTTATTTGTGACTATTCGTTTGATTGATACGTTGCCGTTTGTGACGATAGGGTTTGTCTCTGCGTTCGTAAAAATGCCGAATTTTTCGGAGTTTGTTTCACACTTAGACGATGTGTCGGTGAGAATTTTGGGAGCTATTATTATTTTTGGCCCTCTTTTATTGGATTGGCTTTACCACACCATCATGGAATCATCAAAATGCAGAGGAACGGTCGGCAAGCTGGCTGCGGGGATTGTCGTTGCGGATGAAAATAATGAAAAAATATCTTTCGGACGGGCCAACGCCCGCTACTGGGGTAAAATCATTAGCTTAGTCACTATATTTGTAGGCTATATCATGGCAGCTTTCACTGAAAAAAAGCAGGCGTTGCATGACAAAATCGCTCGTACCTATGTGGTGAACAAAAATTGGCTGGACTACTCTGAGTATATTAAGCAAAATCCATCGCTGACAGAGATGCCTGTCCCGGCTCCTGCACCCGGTGTGAATCGGTTGTCCGTTCCCTTGAATAAAGAAGAGCAGTAATGACGTCGCAGAGCGACCCGGCTGGCGCATAACGTTGCTACGCAATGTCATTACTGAGGTGCCGGGCGACACTTGTGCCGAAATCGGCACGGAGAGGAGGAAACCACATGTTAACCCATATCGTGCCGAAGTTCGAGAAAGGCCGTATTCTCAAAACCGAGATGCTAGAGAACCTGCGGGACTACCCCCGCAGCTTTCTCGATATCCGGTATCAGGATTATTCGGATGGCATCATTACAGGAATGAACGTAACTGTCGGGGAGTACACGCTAACCATTGGTAGAGGCATCGTGAAGCACAAGGGTAGATTGTATCTGCTGGAGCAGGAGCAGGAAGTGTCGTATGCGGCCACAGGGCGGCTGTCGGTGTTGAAGCTGCTCTTTTTGGAACAAACAGATCGCCCGGATTTCACAGCCCATCATGCAGATATCGTGCTGGAGGATGAGGCAGAAATCGGTCTGGATGAGATGGAGCTGGGCCGATTCAAGCTCAAAGAGGGAGCCGTGCTTCGCTCGGATTATCAGGATTTTGCCGACATGGCAACGGAATTCAATACATGGAGTGATATCCATGCTCCTTTTGCGGGTTTGAAGCAGAGTACATTGCGCCCGGAGACGATGCGCTACTTCGCATCCGAGCTGCTTAAAAGTGGTGCATCAGATCCGATGGATTGTATGTTTGCGTTGATGTGCCTGAACTCGGAAGTTGTAGACAGGGAATCCATTCAGCATTACATCGCAAACCGAAATGGTGCGGAATACAGAGATTATTCTCATGCTCAGTTGCATAGACAGCTAGTTCTTATTCTGGAAGGCGCCGGACGTGGAAAACGAACAGCAGGCCGTTGGCAGGGCGGCGGAGCCGGACGGATGATTGTGGATTAGAAAATCAGGTAGAGGAGTGTGCATTATGAAATATGAGGATGAAAAGATTTTGGATCAGCTCCGTGAGATGGAGAAGCTGAAGAGGCCTAACAATATTTTAGCAGGACCCATAATCATTGACGGTCAATCCTATGTGTTTGAAGAGCGGTCTTTCTTTAAGGATCGGCTGAAAATGCATGTCCCCTCTATCTTTAGTCCAATGCCCAAGCATTTGCAAAAGATTAAATATCCTCATGAGCAACGTCCAGAAATGATTTTGACGAATGATTTGGGCAGTGTGGATGTTACCCTGAATCGGGTGGACCAGACGCTACAAGATGAATGGGTGGAACAGCTCACTTCTGGCATGAAGGCAATGATGAAAAATATGAATCCTGCCCATGTATTTTATGAAGAAAAAATAGAAGAGGTACATGGTAAGCAGATTGGCTATTTTGACTTTAAAAGTCCTGCGCTGGACCAGCCCATCTACCACAATATGTTTTACTTTGAGCTGGAAGGAAAGACGGTCATGGGAACATTTTGTTGTCCGTATAAGCAGTATGCTGAATGGCGGGATGTCGCCCTACAGATGATACGCACCATTCAAACGGTTGACGAGGCAGAAAAGGAGGGATATGAATGAGTAACCCCATTTACACCACGGCAGATGTACAAGTGGCCCCTTATCAGTTTCAGCGTGTATTAAGTATCCATCTCATTAAACAGTTAAACGAACATGTGAGCTTCTGCATACGTGGAATTGTTTCGGAGGACAAGCTGGATCAATACGTAGAAAAAGCAGATGAAGATGAGCACATCGAAGTCTTCTTAAAAAGTGAAGGCAAGGAGATCCGGTTTTTTCAGGGAATCGTCACGAATATTGCTGTAAAAGCTGTAAACGGAGTACGCGAGCTTACGATTGAGGCTAGCAGTGAAACCTTAATGATGGACATTCGCCCTAAACGTCGTTCATTCCAAAAAACAGGAGAGTCGTATAACAAACTGTTTTCGCATGTTACAAGTTCATATACTGATGCAGAAGTGATTGATGAGGCTTCTCATAGCGCAGCTATCGGTGAATTATTAGTGCAATATAATGAAACGGACTGGGCCTTTGTCAAAAGAATTGCTTCTCGGCTACATGCTGCTTTAATTCCAATTACGATGCAACAAGGACTGAAATATGTGATTGGTGTCCCCCATTCTAGTGCCCCTCAATCGCTGAACGAACATAACTATTCCATAAAAAAAGACTTGAAGGAGCACAAGCTCATGTCCCGTAACGGACTGCCGGAATATGGCGAGTCTAACAGCTTGAGCTATGAAGTGACCAGCAACAAAGTGCTAGAACTCGGTAGTTCCGTCATTTTTCACAAAAGAACGCTTTACATAGCCAAGGCGGAAACGACCACAGAAGGAAATCTGATCGTGAATCGTTACATTTTACGTGATGAACATGGGTTAAAATGCCCAACTGTCTATGCCTATGATCTGTCAGGAGCCTCTCTGTTTGGCAAGGTGATTGATATTTCCAAAGAGAAAGTAAAAATCAAGCTGGAAATTGATCAAGGCTCGAGTGCATCCGGGGCTATGTGGTTTCCCTATTCTACGGTTTATTCTTCTCCTGATGGCAGCGGCTGGTATGTTATGCCGGAAGCAGGGGATCAAATCCGTCTGTACTTTCCGGATGAACGGGAGCAGCATGCTTTTGCCGCCAGTTCTGTCGATCTTGCCTCCTCTGATCCTGTTAAAAGAAGTGATCCTGCGGTTAAAAGTATCAGCACCAAATACGGCAAACAAGTCGTTTTCAAGCCTGGTGCAGTAGAAATTATCAACAGTGGGCAAATGCTCATGCGTCTCACGGATGAAGGCGGGATCGAAATTAATAGTAACAAAAAAATAACCCTGTCTGCTCAGGAAGATATCCAAATTACAGGGGGAGCGAAAATTATTATGGAGGGGAAAGAAGGCGTAAGTTTTATTCAATCCGGAGCCAAACTCGACATCATGGACGATGTGAGATTAACCGGGGGTAAGGTGAACATTGAATGAAGCTCATGGATCGGGATGCTGCGTTGCAGGATTTGCTGGAAAAGCACGTATTTACGGAATGGATACATGATTTGGCTCTTATTGAAAACAACTTTCTGACGCGCCAGCAAGCCATTGAAGACGAGCTTATAGCAGCTCTAGAGTCGCTATGCCAGCTCGCTACCCTTCAGCACGAGCAAGGTCGTAAGGGGGATATTCGATATATTTATATCTCCTTGCTCAGAACTCGTGTTGCGAAAAATAAAGCGGTTTATCGTCTAGATGCCTATGATGAAAATTGGTTTCTGGATGAGACTGAATGCGCTGTGGAATGGTCGGCAGACTTTGTTTTCGAGCCTCTGTTCAATCGTATGACTAAGCTGGAAAAGCTTAAATCAGATTATGCCCGTAAGATCTCGACGATGGATATTGAACAAATTCAACAAATTGAGGCGGTCAAATACCATCTGCTCACTGTAGAGTTCTTGAAAAGCCAGATGCCAGTTTTTATAGCTTCCCCTTCGTTAGAAAGGATGCCAAAAGCAAATGTATGCACGATATTTGCTGGAGAGTATCGAGATGATAGCGAAATATTGTGCCGTTTTACGCGTAGTGAGGGAGCTGAGACACGAAAGGAGGAATCTTTATGGATTATTTCCTCTTAAAACAGGATGTGCGGTATACCCATGTTCCTGCGCTACAAAAGGTGATGGAAACGATTGATCCGTGGAAGCTGTATGATTTGCAGCCGGAGGATATTGTCAAGCCATTGATGTTTCACGTGAAGGCAGATGCAGAAAGTATTTTTATTGATTATCTAGAAAGTCCCATCCCACTCATTTCAGATGCTTTAAAACGCCTTGTCCAGGCCTATGTGCCGGAGATGCCTATGAAATTAACGATACTTACTCAGATCGAACAGAGGATACAGAAGAATTACTATATTCCTTTTGTGGAGCGGCTTGCAGCAGTACATCCAGAAAGCGAATGGAATTTAGATCAAAGTGTGCTTAGAAAGCTGGTATTACGTGCAGATGCTATTCGGGGCCACAAGATATTTACAATCCAGGAGAGTGCTATCCCGATGATCATCGTCCGTTTGGACATTGCAGAAAGTATACTGCGGCGTGATTATACCGGGATCGCTTTGGAGCAAATTCAGGTGAAATAGGGAGGGAAAGGGCACATGTCAGACAATGAGTATTATGTCGTACGGGGGGCTTGTATGCGTTGCACTTGCGGGACCCATCCTCGAAAGATCAATTTGCCGAACAGCCACGGGGCTTATGTTAACGGTAAACCCATGATGAATGAAGGAGATTATTCTCCTGAGAATGTCCCTCATTTTGGAATTTGTACCAGTCCAGAACAGCCGAGTGCCGAGACTATATATCTGATCGCCGAAGATGGATCCACAATCTCAGGGAAGCCATGCCTACCAATGCTGACGGATAAGTGGAAAAACACAAAAGAACCGACAAAGGTGGAAGGCCAGCCAGCCTTGACGACCTCTTCATTTCAGAGTTGTTTATATCATGGATTTATCGAATTTCATACGAATGGCCAGCAGGAGGAGTAGCTGGAAGGGAGGTTTGAAACATGATAGGATATGATCAGATTCGAATAGATTCCCCCTACCCCATTCAGGTCTTAAAGGATGTTCAGATCGAGTGGAAGCCGGGTGAGCATGGGCGTATTACACTCACAGGCATTTGTAAGGAGTCGAGTCATGCCACGGCTGCGCTGGATGCGACCTCAGAGGATCAGCTACATGTGTATGCGCAGAATGGACAAGAGGAAATCAGCTTGTTTAAGGGTGTCGTCCATACGGTAGAAGTTGAGAACCATAATGGAGTGTATACACTTACACTGGAAGGAATCAGTGGCTCATTTGAGCTGGATATTGTCAAAAGAAAGCGGTCTTTTCCTGAGGAGAAACACACATATAAACAGTTAGTGAATAAGCTTGCTCAAGGCTATGAGCGAAGTGATGTCTTGTACCAGACTGGAGAGCAGTCGGTAGGCGAAGCCATTTTACAGTATGATGAAACCGACTGGGAGTTTATGAAACGGATGGCGAGCCGTTTACATACAGTGGTGGTCAGCGACATATGGGAGTCCGCATCGCCGAAGCTGTATTTCGGCATGCCTGCTGGCACCCAGCGAACAATTCGGAAGGATACGCCATATACGGCAAGTAAGGATTTAAAGGGCTATCAGCGGGCAGGCGGAAAGTCAGCCGGGCTACATGATACCGACTTTTTCAAATACGAGATTGAAAGCGGAGAACGGTATGCTCTTGGAGACGAGGTGCAATTTCGCCAGAAAATAATGATTGTAACTGAATTGCGAAGCCGCATGGAAAAGGGGCATTTGCTATTCAGTTATGTGTTGGCCCGCGCAGAGGGCATTCGCAGTGATTTCATCCCCAATCCCAAAACAATCGGAATTTCTCTGGAAGGAGAGGTCATTGCGGTACGGGGAGAGGAAGTGAAGCTGCGGCTGGCGATTGATAAGGATGATGGGGTATCCGAGCCGCATTGGTATCCGTTCGCTCCCCCAACGGGAAGTGCGATGTACAGTATGCCGAAGGTGGGAACACAGGCAAGCCTGTACTTTCCAGATGCGTCTGGTTCCAGAGCAATGATTTTGGGTGCGGTTCGTACAAATGGAGACGGTTGCGCGAAAACGAGTAATCCTAATGATCGATATTTTGGAACGGAGCATGGAAGTGAGCTGAAAATGGCACCGGGTCGCATCCATATCATGGGTGATCCGGGTGGGACATTGCAGATGAGTCTGGACGATGCTACTGGGATTGAATTAACTAGTCCCAAGAAGTTATCGTTAGAAGCAGAGCAAGAAATCATTCTGAATACGCCGAAGAAAATCATTATTGATGGAACCAGCCAGGTCATGGCGTATCAAACGGGAGGAAGCACGGGGCTTTCGGTAGAAAACGAATACCACGTGTTGGGAGGAAACGTCTGGGCGGACGGTAGCGACCGAACTGCATACCCGCCGTTTGATGATGAACCGAAGGAAGGCGAGCCACCTCCACCGCCGCCACCCCCTGAACCGTTTAACTGGGGCAAGCTGGGGATGAATATTTTGGGCGGTTTGGCAGTTGTGGGAGCCGTAGCCGTGGTAGCAGCCATTACGGTAGCGACGCTTGGAGCGGGTACGGTGGTCATTGCAGCGGTAGCCGGAGGAGCGCTGCTGGCGGGTGGCTTGGGTGTAGCAAGCTTGGCCGCATCAGATATCGCCCGAGGGGAAGTGAGCGACTTCAGCGACTATGCCCTGACCGGCTTGAAGGAATCGGGAATCGGGGCGGTATCTGGAGCAATCTTTGGCCCTCTCGGTGTAGGGGGAACCTTACTGAGGAAAGCAGCGATCGGCGGTGTCACAAATGCCGCGGAAAATCTAGCGAGTCAGGTGCTGAGTGGTGAAAAGATCAACTGGGGCTCAGTAGCAAAGGACGCGGGATTGGGTTTTGTCACCGTAGGCGTACTGGATTCCAAAGTAGGCAAGGCCATTGGCGGATTCGCTGAAAAAGTAGGCAGCAAAGTTACACCGCAATGGATTAGCAAAGGTGTAGATGCAGTCGGGGCAGGCTTTGGCAAAGCTGTAACCAAGCTGGAGCAGGCCGGCAGTAAACTGGGACAGAAGTTCAATGAGCAGCTGAGTAAAATGGCAGACGGCCTCAGCCCCGGGAAGTTGGCCACAGCCAACGGAGCGCCAGTTCCGCACGTTAATAAGATGGACAGCGGACCACTTCCACAGACGGATGTGCAGAAGAATTACAACAAGGTCATGAAGGAAATGGAAGAGAACGCGGCGAAAAAGGTTGAGGGAACAGTAGGAAGTAAAGAAAAAGTAACTGTTAAGAAGTATGGTGAGTGGAAATATGATAAATCTGGGAAGCAAAAGCATCACCTTAATCAAGATGCTGCATTTAAAAAAGATGGGAATGGCAAACAGGTAATCCCGTCAGATGAAGGATATACTATCGAATTAGAGGGCAATGCATTTAAGGATGTTGGTTCACCACATTTTATGGCACATAAAACTATGGAAGAATTTTTTAATAGATATAGAAAAGGGGATAAAATAGGTTTAATTCCTACAAATGCTGAATATAACGTAGCATTATATAAATCGTTGAGAAAGGCCGGATTAACCGAAAAACAAACCTTAGATGTAGTGGAGAAAGCTAGAAGCCAACGGTTAAAATATGGTTTACAAGATGATGATCCAATACCAAAAATACCAGGACAAATAAATTCTATATATAAATATTTATTTCAAAAAATAAAACTAAACTGAGGGGAAGAAAATGAACGAAGTAAAGGATTTTTACGATAATACAATATCTAAAATTGACTTTTTCAGTAACTGTGGGGATGCTATTAATGCTACACTCAATGTTAATGTTACGCAAATACGTAACTGGGTTGATGTTGAAAAAAAAGTTAATTCTACTTGGGATAATGTTAGACTCCAAATAAGAAATCAACTAACTTCGACTCTACATGAGAATTGGCGAGAAGAATACAGACAGTGGAATAATATTACTATGGAGGCTAAATTATTACTTAAGGATGGAGTCCTTAAAAATATTTCTACTTTTATAGAAAGAAATAAATTAAACAATTGTATATATGAGAGCGTTGAGTGGGATTTGCTTACTGCAATGATGGAATATGCCTATAGCACGTATGTAAAACCAGGCTTTCATACAGAATTGTTGGAAATATATAATTCAGGACATATACCTTGTGGTTGGAAAGGGAAGTGGCCTCAAGGAAGCCTATTGGTATTCTAACAGCCTATGGGAGGACTTCAATACAAAGAGATTGCTTATAAGAGGAAGTGATAATATTGGATATAAATAATCAATTATTAGAACATTATAAGAAATACATTGGTGAGCCAGATTTAATAAATATAGAGACCGTTTCAGAAAGTCTAAATATAAACTTAATCATTTTTCGAGCAAACGACCAAAGAGACTTTCATACTATTATAACGTCAGGAATGAGCTTATTACCTGCACAAGTTTCAGAAGATAATAAAGATTGGGAATATACAGAACTTATCATGTATCTTCCGGCATCATGGCCTGTGGCTAAAGAGGATATTAAAGATTTTAAAGATTATTGGCCATTTGGTTGGCTAAGAAAACTTGGCAAGTTCCCGCATGAAAGAAACACATGGTTTTGTTATGGAGACACTATACCTAATGGGGATCCTCCAGAACCAATTGCAAATGACAATAATTTCACTTGTATGCTATTATTACCTCCTATTCGTGAAGATGAAGGATTTAGCTCGTTAATGTTAAGTAAAGATAAAACAATACAATTTTTAGTTGTTTGTCCAATATATCAGGAAGAAATGGAATTTCAACTATCAAAAGGTTTTGGTGCTCTTCTTGAAAAGTTTGATGAATACAACGTAAATGATATTGTTGAAGTTAATAGATTAAATGCATGTAAATAAAGATATTAATAGCTAATTAAAAGAGCGAGAATAACAGATTGTAAAAAGAATTCACACAATTAATTGGCCCCAAAATTATAATTTATCTTAAAAAACTTATTTCACTCGAACATGAGAGGAATAAGTTTTTTTCTCGTAGAGAATAACCAGTTGTGCGCTATGGTGACACTATAAAGTATTGGTGAATAGTCCCTAGTCTCCAAAACAAGCAGTGAACTCTTAGAAGGCTACTCAATTATTAGCTTATTTCTAATTAAATCGACTCTATGAAAGCCTATACATTCTTTTAAATAAAAAAGTTGACATATGTCTAAAAACAGGCAAAAAGTCAC
Organism: Paenibacillus sp. 1182; assembly: GCF_017833915.1. Classification (NCBI taxonomy): domain Bacteria; kingdom Bacillati; phylum Bacillota; class Bacilli; order Caryophanales; family Paenibacillaceae; genus Paenibacillus; species Paenibacillus sp. 1182. The sequence continues at coordinate 139,760 of NZ_JAFICR010000009.1, forward strand.
TAAGACTAAAGTCTCTTGTTAGATGAATTATGCATTCCTTAATCTGATGAAATTCGACATTTTTTATGCTAGATGGATTGTTCGAAATTAAGCTAGAAGTCAATGGGGTTGTCGTATCAAGGAATAAGCCTCTTTTAGGAATTCATAAGTAGGAAACTGGAACGGAGAAGTAGTGCTATTGCGCAATTGTGCTTGTCCTTTATGAGGTTTTCTTATCGCTTATTCACATGTTATAAATTCAGTTCGATTAGATTAGAATATTTGCATACATATGTATAAAAATGAGTATTAAGTCTCGGAAACTCCCTTTGCTACTGTGAATTGACAAAATATGAAGCAGTGGCTAATATGGTTGGGGACACGGGAGATATTGGAATTTATAAAGGGGTAATGAGTTTTGAACAAGAGACTAGATAACAGATGTAGTAACAAAATGAAATGGGGCCAAACGATTTTTGGAGCGCTGTTGGCGCTTAGTCTGGTGTTACTCAGTGGGGGTAACGCGTGGGCCTCATCTAATGAACAATTAAATTGGATTGAGGGCGGCCGAAAGGTAGACTTGGGAAAAATGGCTGCGGTTGAACTGGACTCATCTCTTCTTTTCTTGGATGCAGCTAACACAGCAAAGGCAAACGAGATGAATCATGACAAGCCATCTGGTAAGGAGATTGGGAGTATATTTCCGAAAGATGAAAATCAAAATTGGGAAGTTGTTTTTGAATACGATGAACTTGGACACATCAAGGATGATGAAAAAGAAGATATCGATGCGGATGCCATTCTAGATAGTTATAAAAAGGGGACGGAAGAGAGTAATAAGGAAAAAGCGGAAAGTGATCGCTTGTATGTTACGGGCTGGGATGTCGAGCCTTTTTATAATGAAGCGACCCATAATCTAACCTGGTCTATGTTGGCGGAGGATGGGAACAAGGAAAAGCTGATCAATTATAATGTTCGCTTGCTCACTCGTCAGGGTTATATCTCTGCAATATTAGTGTCCGATCCTGCGCATTTGGACGCAGATAAGAAGTTTTTGAATGAGAACATATTACCCAAGCTGACAGTCAAATCAGGTGAGCGGTACGAGGATTTTAATGCTTCAACGGACAAAATTTCCGAATACGGCCTAACCGGGTTGATTTTGGGAGGAGCAGGCTTGGCAGTAGCTAAAAAAGTAGGCTTGTTGGCATTACTCATTGCTTTTTTTAAGGGCGCGGGAATTAAGGTTATCCTACTTATTGGTGCTGCTTGTGCAGGTGTGTTTGGCGTGATAGGCAAGTTTTTTGCCAAATTATTTCGCAAGAAAAAATCGGAATCCATGCACAATGAAACGAACGCCCAGGATCAGTCAGAAACACTACAGTAAAGATAAAAAACACTCCATAAAATTGCTGATAAAAAGGAGATGGTGTTGAGCGTAAAACACAATCTCAGGTAGCCTGAGAAGCACAACCTGGATACGTAATTTGAGCAGAACAATATGAACAGATGATCATGGTGACGTTAGACCCGTGAATCATCTGTTTTTCATTTGTTTTATCCCTTGTAATACTTTCGGTACACCGCGGGCGTTGTTCCTTCATACTTTTTGAATATTTTAATGAAATACCCCGGCTCATTAAAGCCGAGCTCGCTACTGATCTGAGATACAGGAATATCTGTAGCTTCGAGCAACTGCTTCGCCCATTTAATCTTCAGGCGGGAAAGATAGCTGGAAAAGTTCTCACCCGTTTCCTTGGCAAACAGCCGACTAAAATAGCTTGGGCTAATGTGGCACAAGTCAGCCATGGCTTTCAAAGAAAAAGTTTCACCCTTGTGCTCAAAGATATATTCGAAGGCGGGTTTGAGTACGGGATTTCCGCACGAAATATCCACATCTCCTGAGGAATTCAGATAGGCATTTGCTAAGAAATTATTCATTTCTTTCTTAAGGTTTTCAATATGCTCCAGCGAGTAGCCAGGAAGGATCTCGGACAACTGCGGAGTGGACTGTGTGGCCGACGCCTTCTCGAACATTTCTGCGAGAAGATTTTTGTTCATCGCTTCTTCAACAATATAATTACACAGTAAGGATAACATGTTGGAGATCGTCTGAATTTTCTGATAGGTCATGGAGGGCAGATCGGCGTAGTCGTTCTTAAGTTCCTCCCATTTGGAACTGTACAGTTTTTCATTTTTTGACGTGAGGATTTGCTCCAGCTGTAGGGCACTCGAAGGATCGGCTAAGCGGACCTGACCTGCCATGACGGCGCCAATGTACTTATCGTCAATAATGATCGGTACCGCGATGTCGACGATGTCATAATGACAGAGATAAATATAAGGTTTGTTGGAACGTACCGCTTCAAGTCCACCGCGAGAGTCACATTTTTGGCAGTAGGGAAGAAGATTCTCATTCTGACGAACCTTCTTGCAGAACGATTGGCATTGGCTGTGGCTAGTTACGGGATTCCCCTTATAATCGACGGTGAGAATGGCTAATTGGGTAACGGATGCTAATGAATCCTGCAACTGCTCCCACTTTTTTAAATCAAAGATTTTCTGGATGCTCAAATGTTCACGTATCAAGATCTCATCCCTTAATAGTAAATTATCTTGTAAGCGATAACAAAAAAGTACAATTCGTGATCCTTAGTGCAAAAAAATACGATTGTAGATTATAATATATTCCTTGATTCCTCCAATGTAAAGTTTACATGGTTCGGTTATAGTTTTAATCAGAACGAAGCCAACACAATCATAAGGAGGAATTATAGATGAGAAAAGCTTTTATCAGCCCAAGCAAATATGTACAAGGTGAAAACGAATTGTTGAATTTGGGTTACTATGTGAGCACCTTCGGCAAATCCGCTTTACTGATTGCGCATCCTGCCGATGTGGCGCGGGTAAAAGATAAACTCGATTCCACTTTGGGTAAATATAACGTGACCTTTATTGAAAGCGGTTTTATGGGTGAGTGTTCCAGACAGGAAGTGTCCAGACTTCAGGAAATTGCTACTGCAAACGGATGCGATTGTATCGTAGGTCTCGGCGGCGGGAAAGCGATCGACGCGGCGAAATGTGTGGCTCAAGGGGAAGCGCTTATCATCTGTCCGACGATTGCTGCGACGGATGCACCGACAAGTCACTCGGCCGTTCTGTACACTCCGGAAGGTGCTTTCGACGATTACGCCTATTTTAAGCAAAGTCCGAGTGTCGTATTAGTCGATACCACCGTAATTGCCAATGCACCAACCCGATTCCTTGTGTCAGGTATGGGTGATGCACTGTCGACTTACTTTGAAGCCCGTGCGACCTCCCGTTCTTACTCCAGGGTCAATGCCGGACTGCCTAACGGAGTACGCGAAGGACAGTGTGCGCCAGCAGTAGGTACAAATGCGGCGATTGCACTTGCAACGCTATGCTATGAAATGCTGTTGAAAGACGGTGCCAAAGCAAAAGCGGCATGTGATGAAAACCAGGTTACGCAAGCACTCGAGAATATCATTGAAACTAATATTTTACTCTCAGGCCTCGGCTTCGAGAGCGGCGGACTTGCGGCGGCCCATGCGATTCATGATGGACTCACGATTTTGGAAGGCACGCATCATTATTATCATGGAGAGAAAGTTGCGTTCGGCACGATCGCACAGCTGGTGCTCGAAAACGCACCGACGGAAGAATTACATCAGGTACTTGATTTCTGTTTAGCCGTCGGTTTACCGGTTTGCTTGGCTGATATCGGCGTCGATCATATCAGCCAGGAAGAACTTATGGAAGTAGCTGCAAAGGCCTGCATTTTGGAGGAATCGATTCATTCCATGCCGTTTCCGGTCACAGTGGAGCAGGTTGCAGCGGCAATCGCTGCGGCCAACCGTATCGGGAGCCAGTACAAAGCGGAGGTAAAGTAGCATGAAAAAGGTCATCAACCGTGCGGAAAATTTGGTCCTTGAGATGTGCAGTGGTATTGCGCTCGCGCATCCTGAGTTGGAATTTCTGCCAAAATACAAAGTGCTCAAGAAAAAGGAATTGAACGCGGAGAAAGTAACGCTCATCAGCGGCGGTGGCAGCGGGCATGAACCCGCCCACGCCGGCTTCGTTGGCCAAGGGATGCTCGATGCCGCGGTCTGCGGTGATGTCTTCGCCTCTCCCTCACAAATTCAAGTATATCAGGCCATCCGAGCGACGACCGGGAAAAAAGGTGCGCTGCTGATTATCAAAAATTACAGCGGCGATATTATGAACTTTAGAAACGGCGCCCATCTGGCCACTGAAGACGGTCTGGAAGTGGACTATGTAAAGGTTGAGGACGACATCGCGGTAGAAGACAGCCTATATACAGTCGGACGGCGCGGAGTGGCGGGAACGGTACTCGTCCACAAGATCGCGGGTGCAGCGGCGGAAGAGGGCCGGAGTCTGGCGGAAGTTAAAGCAGTAGCCGAGAAAGCCGCTGCGAATGTACGCAGTATCGGATTCGCATTGACTTCGTGTACCGTGCCGGCGAAGGGCACGCCAACATTAGAGCTCGGGCATGATGAAATCGAGTACGGTGTTGGCATTCACGGCGAGCCTGGGACCAGCCGCGAGAAGCTGACGGATGCAGATACGCTGGCAGCCAGAATGGTAACCGATCTCCTTCGAGACATGCAGATCGAAACTGGATTCAGCGGAGAAATCGCCCTGTTGATCAATGGTTTCGGCGGTACGCCTCTGCAAGAACTGTACCTCTTCAACCATTCGGTCACTCGCGAACTAGCAGCGAAGGGGGTCAAGATTGATCGTACTTTTGTCAACAATTATATGACGAGTATCGATATGGCAGGTATCTCGGTTTCCATCATGAAGCTGGACAAGGAACTGAAAACGCTCCTCTCTCATGAAAGCAACGCGCCTGCGTTCAAGGTGGCTGGACCTGTTGATCATGTCGTATTCACGGATATTTCAACTGTAGCAGACGAAAAGCGGCAAGTATCCTTTGAGGTAGAAACGGACCCTGCCTTCGCAGTTATTGAAAACAACAAAATTACGTTGAACAATCTTACCTACCTAGTCGATAAGATGAGTGAGGTTATCATCAAGAATGAGGTACCTTTCTGCGATCTTGACGCTCATGCAGGCGACGGCGACTTTGGCATGAGCGTTGCTAAGGGATTTCGTCAGCTGAAACGGGAATGGAGAGACATCCTGAATCAAGACTCTTTGACGATGGGAGCCTTTCTTCATTCATGCTCGCTCGTCATCATGGAATACTGCGGTGGCGCTTCGGGTCCGATCTGGGGCTCAGCATTTCGCGCAGCGGCACGATCTGCTGGCGAACGAACCGAACTCACCGTTTCCGAATTCGCAGATATGATGCAGGCTGCGGTGCAAGGCATACAATCAACAGGCGAACGTTCTTTCGGCAGAGGAGCCGTTGTTGGCGATAAAACACTTATAGATGCATTAGTGCCATGTGCAGATAGCTGGTTGGAGAGCGCAAAATTAGATTTTGACGTGAAGACAGCCTTTGTAAGTGGTGCTCAAGCCGCTGTATTAGGGGCCAAAAAGACGGAAGACATCGTGGCGCGTATGGGCCGTGCCGGAACGGTAGGAGAGAGAAGCCTTGGTTATCCAGACGCGGGGGCTTATGCGCTTGGCGTGATTTTTACGGAGCTTGCTGATTGTTTGAACTGATTTTCTATAAATCCAAAATTACTGGCACGAACACTTCGTTTAGATTTCCATTCCTGCCCGTACCACTCGCTAATTCTTAAAAATTCAAGGTTTGTTCATTGCAATTGATGTGCATTAGGTTTATAATTTCAGACGGATTCAACGGGCTTATCCCGGAATCCATGGGAGTTCATCCCATCTGAGCTAGCTTACTGCATGCTCAAATATGAATTAAGCGAGGGATTTACAATGAAAACCTGCTGCACCATCCAAGTTGACGAAGACAGTTTAGTTATTGATTTGCCAGAAGAAGGAACCACGCTAGAGTCCCTGCTCGGTGATATTGAGAGCTGTGGAGGTAGTGAAGAACCTTGGCTACAACTTATTGACAAGGTAATAGGTAACTCATCTGAGACTGTACTGACAGAGCAAGCGACGGATGGCGGCGATATGAAGAAAGATCAGACGACCAAAGAACCTCAAGCAACTGCTCAGGGGTAATAGGGAGATCATACGTTAAGACGATATTTGTAACATTATTCGATCACATATAAGATCATCTATAAGACTGCTACCGAGCCAAGGCACGGGAAGCGGTCTTTTTTTATTAAAATAACTAAAATTCTCCGAATTTTGCAATTAGTAAATGAGTCTTTTGTCCCTTTAGTACTCCATAGTAGCCAACCAAGTAGAACACATCCCAAAACCGTGACTTCCTGTTCATTTTCTATCATAAAGTCGAAATGTAACATGGAACTAACTATAATAGTAGTATCATCCATATACAGGTAAGTGACATCGATGTTTGGACCTGATCCTCTTGTTGTATAAAGGAGGGGGTAAAAGAGCAGAGAACAACGTACTGATAAGTCTCATCTACTTTATAAAAAGGAAGGAATGTGTAAATGATGAATGGGCAATGGATCCTGTCAAGGATCGCAAAAAGAGTAGCGGTGATGCTAACAGCAGTATTACTATTAACGTTAACGAACGGATTCAACTGGAATACGCAAACAGCAGAGGCTGCTGGGACGACACCTGTGGAACGTTACGGACAACTTTCAGTAAAGAATGGTAAATTGGTGGATAAAAACGGTAAACCTGTGCAACTCAAAGGTATTAGCTCTCACGGCGTCCAATGGTTTGGGGATCTGGTAAATCAGGACTCTATGAAATGGCTACGGGACGATTGGGGCATTTCCGTATTTCGGGTTGCACTGTACACTGAAGAAGGTGGTTATATCGCCAATCCTTCTTTGAAAAATAAAGTGAAAGAAGCGATTGAGGTAGCACAGAAACTGGGCTTGTACGTCATTATCGACTGGCACATTCTTTCAGATGGCGATCCGAACATTCATAAAAATGAAGCCAAAGCTTTCTTTAATGAATTTTCAACTCAGTACGGCCATTTACCTAACGTAATCTATGAACTTGCCAATGAGCCGAATGGAAATGTGAACTGGAACAATCAAATCCGACCTTATGCGTCTGAGGTATCTCAGGTTATTCGCGCTAAGGACCCGGACAATATTATTATTGTAGGAACAGGCACATGGAGTCAGGATGTACATGATGCAGCAGACCATCCACTTCCAGACAAGAATACAATGTATACCGTACATTTCTATGCGGGTACGCATGGACAATTCTTGCGCGATCGGGTCGATTATGCACTGAACAAAGGCGTGGGCATATTTGCTACCGAGTGGGGTACAAGCGATGCTTCGGGTAACGGTGGTCCGTTCCTGAATGAATCCAAAGTATGGACTGATTTTCTGGCTAGCCGTGGAATCAGTTGGACTAACTGGTCGCTGTCAGATAAAAATGAGACCTCTGCTGCGCTGATGTCTGGTGCTGACCGTAAGGGCGGATGGCCTGATTCACAATTGTCCGCTTCTGGAAAATTCGTAAAACAGGCGATTCTGGAAGGCTCCAGCAACATTGGTGGAGGCGGAAACAACGGTGGGGATAACGGCGGAGATGGCAACACTGGCGGTAATAACGGTGGTGGCAACAACGGCGGCGATAACGACAACGGAGGAAGTACACCAGGCAGTAACGATCAAGGAATTGTGCTACAGTATCGCACCGGTGACACAAATGCCAAGGATAACGCAATCCGTCCTGAATTTAATATCAAAAATACAGGGAAAACAGCTGTGAAGTTGAGCGATCTAAAAATTCGCTACTATTACACAGATGAAAGCAAACAAGCTCAGCAGTTTTTTGTAGACTGGGCCAGGATTGGCAATGAGAAGGTAAAAGCAACTTTTGTAACATTGCCGAATCCAAAGGCCAAGGCTGATAAATATGTGGAGATTTCTTTCACAGATGGAGCCGGAACGATTCAGCCCGGTGGGGAAAGCGGAGAAATTCAACCCCGTATTCATGCTGCAAATTGGAGCAATTTTGATGAGACCAACGATTACTCCTATGGTGCTACCCAAAAAGCATTTGCAGACTGGGACCATGGCACTGTATATCAGCAGGGTAAGCTGGTTTGGGGTATAGAACCTTAGGAACCTTAGAATTTAACCGTTATTAACTTTATCGGAATGAGTAAAGAATGGGACTTTTGGGTGCAATTTTTCCAAGGTTTGGAGTATAGAATATGCGCCTTTGGTATATACGAACTGGAACTTTAGGAGGTAACAACTGGAACTTTAGTTTCGATGTGTATACTACCAAAGTACCATATGGTGTTAGACTTTTGTAGTGCTTGAATTACTTCCATAGTGTAGATGGGTTGGTTCCAATGAACCCTTCTCTACGACAAACCCCCGCTGTTGCCATTATAGGCTGGCGGGGGTTTTTTATGTTTCTGAAGCTCAGCCTCCGTTCAACGGCTGTCTATACCAAATCAAAAGCTTTGGCCAGCAGACGGTAGGACTGAACACGTTTATCAAAGTCATGAATGGATGAAACGACCAGTAACTCATCGGTACGATACTGCTCAGCCAGTCTTAGTAGCTGTTCCTTACACTGTTCAGGGGTACCAACAACACGCCATGCTGCGGACTGACGCAGCCGCTCACGATCCAACTCTGTGTATGGATAGGACATTGCTGTTTTCACCGACGGAAGAGAACTCATTTCTTTACCTTGCATGAGCAAAAGGAAATACAAACTAGCACTGGACGCCAGCTGCTCAGCTTCTTCTTCGGTTTCAGCGCAGGCCACCGTAACTGCCGCCATGGAATGGGGCTTATCACCCAGGATCGAAGGCTGAAATTGCTCGTGGTAACGTGCAGTAGCTTCTACACCGCCTGGAGTCCCGAAAAATTGGGCAAAGGCATAGGAGGCCCCCATCATCGCGGCCAATCGGGCGCTCTCTCCGCTGGAGCCGAGCAACCATAATTCAGGAACGGTCGATATCATCGGGGAGGCATGAAGACCGGCAAACCGATGATTGTCAGGCACCGAATCATGGAAGTAGTCGATTAAATCGAGAATCTGCTGTGGATATTGTTCGACAGATTGGTACTTGCCTTCCTGCAGGGCGCGAGTAGCAAGCGGTAAACCGCCGGGAGCCCGTCCTATTCCCAGGTCGATACGTCCTGGATGGAGTGCCTCCAGCAAACGGAAGTTTTCGGCGACTTTATACGCGCTATAGTGTGGCAGCATAATACCGCCTGAACCCACACGAATGCGTGATGTGTGAGCAGTCAAATGCGCAATCAGCACCTCAGGGCTGGAATGCGCTAGTGTTTTGGAAGCATGATGTTCGGATACCCAATAACGGCTGTACCCCAGTTGGTCAGCTTCGCGGGCTAAATCTGTTGTATTGGATAATGCATCCTGAGCAGTACCGCCTTCAGGAATATGAGACTGGTCCAGTATACCCAGTTTAAGCATTTATAATCACCTCTTACACAACTCTATCAGACACAACTCACTAGGTCAAAATTCAAAATGGATAGGTTGGAGTTTGGGGACCTTTTCGTTATAATAAAGGATGTGTAAAGGATGAGAGTACATCCTTGCTAATGGAGAGGGGATTGAAATTGTGTTAAGAACACCTTTAGGGCGTGTCCGACTCATGCTCTGGATTCAAGCTATAGCTTATTTGGCGATACTATTCACCCACCAGCCGCTGCAAGCAGCGGGCATGGCCCAGGCGGTTATGGTGATTGGTAACATATACCGGGTGAGCTTTTTGTTGCTCCTCGTTGCTTTGATCTATGGGAAAACAGCACTGCATTGGTCTATACGGCGGCCTCTTTTTATTATGTTTGCCTCCTTCATTCCGTTTGGTCTGATGATTATGGATTTTGTTTGGGTGCGAAAATGGACAGGGGATTCGGCAGCAGAACAGCGAGCTGCATCGTAATCTTAGAAGTTTTGTTTTGTGTGAGTTGTCGAGGAGTTTGTCTGGCGTAAGCGGGACTGGCCCCGATGCAGCAGAAAAGAACATTACGCAGGTTGATGCGTGGTGTTCTTTTTTTTGTGCACCGGAGGAATTATGAAAAATGCTGCACTAAAAATTCAACTGTTTTACGTCTTTGAAAGCCTTCAACCCAATGTCCGGTAAACGGATAAATTTCAATCGTTTTCGGTGATTCAATACGGTTATAAGCGGCGAAAATCGTCTCTGGCATACACACAGTATCCTTGAACCCTACCGATACCATGATCGGGATACGAATACGATGAGCAAGATTCATCACGTCAAAATAACTTAATGTATGTAGCACCTGCTCCAAATGCTCCGGAAATCGGTTAGCAAATTCAGCTGCTTCCGTCAGCGAACTGGTAGAATTCATCATACCAAAATCCATATGACACATATTGGGGATATCCGCTACTGTAATAGCAGCTTTATCGCTGAGCGCAGCCACCATTAATGAAAGTCCGCCGCCCTGACTGGCGCCACTGATTGCGATTTTAGCCGAATCGACATCCGACTGCTCCGCTACCCAATCTACGGCTCTAAGGGCATCAGTTGTAATCGTTTTGTAGTAGCAGGTATCTTTGTCCAATATTCCTTTCGTTACCCAGCCTTTAACCGTACCATGAGCATCACCCAGACGGTCTCCCGTTTCTCCACCTTGACCACGTACATCTACTGCCAATACAGCAAAGCCAAGCATAAGCCAGGAGGAATAATCTTCAGGATAGCCTTTTCCGCCTGTATAGCCATGAAACAGAACGATACATGGCAGCTTTTGATCTCCGGCAAATCGGGGGCGTACATACCAGGCATGCAGAGGCGTATCATCGACACCCTCAAAAGTAACCCGGTAGGCAAGAATATGAGGATATGGCGTTTCTACGAGAGTTTTGAACGCATGTACAGGTTTGGCGTGGACTTCTTCCAGTGTTTTGGCCCAGAATAAATCTATATCCTTCGGGGCGGTAAGATCGGGTCGATATTGCTTCAATTCGGCAATTCTTTTTTCAATAACGTTCATAATCAAAATTCTCCTTCATATAGAATGAACTTCTCCTTAAGTTTTACCCGGTAAAGTTGACTCCTCTAGCTCTCTCAGTAGCTGATATGCTCTTTCATTAGTGCTTCCGCACGTATCCTCATCAGCATGGAACCCACTGCATACAACTGGGCGCTCAGGTTTGCCAAACAATCGGCAACGGTAATCGGAAGTTAGCTGAGGGCAAGGAACACCAGCTGGTTTTCCATCTGGCATGCCGGGAATAGGGGAAGAAATCGTAATGGCAATGCAGCACGCGGCACATCCTACTCGACACTCCAGTTGGGGTCACTCCTTAATAATCTGTTATTTTTGTAACTTATGCATGAAGTGACATTGATGAAGCCATAATGTGAGGATGGCACAAAAAAAGCAGGAATACAAGGATAAACGCATATGAGACACACTTTTCACACAAGGGGTATAAATAGTCGTAGAGGCACGTAAGATGGTATCAAGTCCCTAAATCAGTGTTCCATACTGTGGTAATATTAACCAATCGTCTTTTGTGTGTTCAAAAGGAGTTCGAGTGGTTAATAATAGAACACAACGATAAAAACTTAAACGAGGTGACGCAAAATGAGTTGGTTATGGGCATTGATTGTTGGTGGTATTATTGGTTGGTTGGCAGGAATTATTGCAGGTCGTGATGTTCCGGGTGGCGTGATAGGTAACATCATCGCTGGTTTTATCGGCGCATGGTTGGGTAGCTTGATTCTGGGAAACTGGGGTCCTGAAATCGGATCATTCTACATCGTTCCTGCATTAATTGGTGCGATTGTGCTGGTCGTGATTGTAAGCTTGATCTTCCGTTCCGTTGGACGGACTAGAGGCTAACTTTACGAATCATTGAATAGACTAGCCCCTATGGGGCACAAGGCTAAAATGGAAAGAAGCTGCTTCCGCAAGGTTCGCAAATGAACCTGTGGGAGCAGCTTTTTTTTGAGGAAAAGTCCTATTGAAAACGCCTGATATGAGGAACACTCAGAACGCCTAGCACGATACACATGCCGATGGTTGCAAACATACCCATGGTGAACATACCACCAAGCTTATCCGCCACAGCACCTACTGCCAGATAGCCGACAGGGAGCAGGGCAAAGGAAAACATTAGATCCAGACTAGCTACACGTCCAAAAGACTCGGCTGGGACTAATTCCTGAAGGCTCGTCTCCCAGATAATCGCAAATATCATAATGCCAAACCCTTCGAGCATCATGCTCATAATCAGTCCTGGCATCCAAGTGACTACAGACAACAGTAGTAAAGCAAGACCGCTGACAAAAGCTCCTAAGTAAGCGAGCAGGCCACGATGCTTCCAATGCTTGCGTGATCCATACACAAAGGCCCCCAACATGGCGCCAATACCGCTACTTGCCATCGCAATGCCATATACGACTGGATTGTAGCCATGATGAACCTTGAACAGCCATGGAATGAGTACAGCGATAATGCCTGAATAACAAATATTAATGAATGAAAAGGCAAGAATCGTAATCCATAGCCAAGGATGGCTTTTGAGAATGGTAAAGCCTGCGATAAAATCCTTGAGAAAATGCTGTCCCCCCTGATCTTGCTGTTCTGGATCTACCTGACCTTTGCCGATGATGGAGGCCAAATGAGCGCTCAGCATCCAAAAACAGGCAAAAGATATCAGATAAGCGATAGAATCCAGCCCAAAGCCCACACCCGGTGAGGAAAAAGATACAATGAAGCCTCCTAACGGAGGACCAAGTAGACGGACGGCTTGTATACTAATCTGGCTAAGCGCGTTGGCTGCATTGCGTATGTCCGGTGTGAACACCTGTGCACGTAAGGCAGAATAAGCGGGATTAAAGATACCGTCCATCAATCCGTATAACGCTAGGCCAACGAATAGAAACGGCAATTTCATCCCGCCCGTAAACATCAGCACGGCCGCAATGAACATCAGCCCAAACCGGGCGATATTCGTAAACAGAAGGAGACGGATTCGGTCAATTCTGTCCACAATCATTCCTGCGAAAGGCAGAATAAGTACATTAGGCAGCATATAAACCGTCATCGCCAGTCCCATGATAGTAGTCGAGCCTGTTAGGGAATAGATAACCAGTGGCAAAATGACTGTGGTGACTGAGCTCCCCAACATTGCGATCCAATGTCCAAGCCACAACAAGGTGAACGCTTTGGATTGTTTTAAGGGTGAAGTGAAAGTAGCCCAGGCCGAGGGACTGCCTTCAGGTGAAGTAGAGGATAAGGTTGAATTCTGGGTATCCATGATCACACTCCGGTACATATTTCTAAATTGCATATTAAAACCTATTATACGAAATCTCCAACGTGAGGGTACAGAAAAAGTTGCTGTGAGGGGAGTTATAATGAATAACCTGCCAATGAAAGAGTCAACCTAGAATAACTTTAGGCCACAAAAATATATAACTTACCTTTTTCATAGGGATTATTGGATAAAAGCATTGACGCGTGAAAATGAATGATGTACTATTCAATGACCAGCCGCGTGCTAGGTTATCAAGAAAAGGGAAAGAGTGTGGATACCATGAAAAAATTTAGTTTTTTGCCGATTGTACTCATCGTGATGGCATTGCTGGTTTCGGCCTGCGGGAACAACGATAAAGGCGCCAGTACCCATAATGCATCTACCGGAGAAAACGGATCTAATAATGGAAAAGCAGATACCACTGCTACAGCTACTCTTGAATCTGTAAAAGCAAGCGGCAAGCTAAGAATTGGCACGGAAGGCACCTATGCTCCGTTTACCTACCATGATGCTGCTGGTAAACTGACGGGCTTCGATGTCGATATTGCGACTGAAGTGAGCAAACGCCTGGGTGTACAACCGGAGTTTATCGAGACGCAATGGGACGGCATATTCGCAGGGTTGAACTCCAAGCGGTTTGACACAGTGTTCAATGAAGTATCCATTACAGACGAGCGCAAGCAAAAATATGATTTTTCCGATCCGTACATTGTCTCCAAGGCAGTTCTGATCGTAAGCGAAGACAATACAGACATCCATAAATTTGCTGATCTAAAAGGGAAAAAGTCCGGGCAATCCCTGACCAGCAACCTGACTCAAATCGCGAAAAGCAACGGTGCGGAAATTGTGGCAACAGAGGGATTCAACCAAGCCATTGACCTCCTCACTTCCAAACGGGTGGATGCGACCGTCAATGATGGATTATCCTATCTCGATCTGAAAAAGCAAAAGCCAGACGCACCCATCAAAAAGGTGGACGAATCTCCAGATGCTTCACACAGCGCAGCTGTATTCAATAAAGGCAGCGAAGATTTGATCAAGGAAGTAAACAAAGCGTTGGCTGATATGAAGGCTGACGGTACGTATCTGAAAATTTCCGAGAAATATTTTGGAGCCGACGTATCCAAATAATAAATGAAGACCAAACGTTCGCCAAGGCGAACCGAATCTTCTCAAACCTATCTTTTCAAAGGATGTCTGTACAATGGATGATCGCCAAATACAAATCATTATGGATTCATTATTGCCTCTGCTAAAAGCAGGGGTTTCTTTTACGATTCCGCTCACGCTTATCTCCTTTGCTCTGGGACTCGTGCTGGCGCTGATTACAGCGTTAGCCCGGCTGTCCAAATGGAGAATACTCAAGCTGATTTTCGGCTTCTATGTATGGGTGATTCGAGGAACTCCGTTGCTGGTGCAATTGTATATTATTTTCTATGGTTTACCTTCCGTAGGTATTACATTGGACCCGTTTATTGCTTCAGTAATCGGTTTTACCCTCAGCGTAGGGGCTTATAGCTCTGAAATTATACGTGCGGCTATCATATCTATTCAGGAAGGCCAATGGGAGGCGGGATACTCCCTGGGGATGACGCGCTGGCAAGTATTGCGACGTATCGTGCTACCGCAAGCATCCCGTGTGTCCATACCTCCGTTGGCTAATTCATTCATCAGCTTGGTGAAGGATACCTCACTGGCTGCGACCATCACCTATGTGGAAATGTTCAGAACGGCTAACCAGATTGTAGCTACCACATACGAACCGCTATTGGTGTATACCGAGGCGGGGGTTATTTATCTGCTGTTTAGCACTATTTTGACTGTGCTGCAAAATTACCTGGAGAAGCGACTAGGCCGTTTTTCCGTCAGATAAAGGAGATTGTACCGGTGATCCAAATTCGGAATATACACAAATCGTTCGGCTCGCTGGAAGTGCTTAAGGGTGTTGACGTAACGTTGGGTAAGGGGAAGGTGCTTGTTATCATCGGTCCTTCCGGTTCTGGTAAAACAACGTTTTTACGCTGCTTAAATTTGCTGGAGATTCCTGACCAAGGAGAGATTCAAGTAGGGGATATTGCACTGAATTTTGCGAAAGGAACGAAGCTCCGGCAAGAAAATATTTTGGCGCTGCGCAAGCGGACAGGGATGGTGTTTCAATCCTACAACCTTTTCCCACATATGACAGCAGCACAAAATGTGATGGAGGGACAAGTCACGGTTCAGAAAAAGAGCAAGGACGAGGCGCGCAAACGTGCATTGGAATTGCTTAAAAAAGTGGGGTTGGCTGATAAAGCCGAATCCTATCCGCATCAGTTATCAGGAGGACAGCAGCAACGGGTCGGTATTGCCCGGGCAATGGCGGTCGAACCTGAGGTGCTTTTGTTCGACGAGCCGACCTCCGCGCTCGATCCTGAGTTGGTAGGCGAGGTGCTCAAGGTCATGAAGAAACTGGCTGCTGAAGGAATGACGATGGTCATTGTCACCCATGAAATGAAATTTGCAGCCGAGGTCGCGGACCATGTGATTTTGATGGATCAGGGCATAATCGTTGAGCAGGGTACGCCGCATGAGGTTCTGGAGCAGCCCACCAGTCCACGGGCTATTCAGTTTTTGAATCGTCTGAGCGGGGAAGTGGAATAAAGGGAACTACAGTATTTATTAAAATAAGCGTTTAGACTGAATAAAAGGCAGCTACAGCCGGGCATTGAAAAATAAGCCTCGCACCCGTAGCTGCCTTTTGCTCATCAGTTGTCTTCTTTTATTTCATTTTTAATGTAAGCAAAAAAGTAATCAACAGAATACAACAGCCTGCTATAAATGGAGCGAACAGATTTGCATCCAATAAAAAACCCGCTAGAGTAGGGCCTAAAATATTCCCAACACTCATATAGGCATTATTCATACCAGCTACATATCCTTGCTCATTCCCGGCCATCTTCGATAATTGTGTATTAAGAGCTGGACGAAGCATAGCTGTGGCAAAGAAAATAAGGGAAGTGACAAGGAAGATACTCCAGAAATCTTTGGCTAAGAGAAATAAAATATAAGCAACAGAGGTGAAAAGAAGCGATCCTTTGATCACTCTTTGTTCACCAAACTTATTGATTATTTTAGCAACAACTAATGCTTGCATACCGACTCCGATCACAGCACCTGCGGTCAGAATGACAGCAATATTTTGCGGCGAGAATTGGAAGCGGTTCGTTACATATAAACCAAGAACAGATTCAAAATTAGCGAGTCCAAAGGTCATCACCAGGACAAGTACAAAGAGCATTGTATATTTTGACTTCAATGATCTCGCGTATTGTTTATAAATAGATTCCTTCTGAATCATTCTTGCCCGTGCTGCTTTCATTTGCTCTTTCGATAAACTTTCAGGCAAACAAAACACTGAAAAAATAACAGCAGCTATAGCAGCACCTGTCGCTGTGTAAAGCGGCACTCTCGTTCCATATCCTGCAAGAAGACCACCCAATCCAGGTCCAATAACAAATCCGAATGACATGGCTGCGGCGAGCAGGCTGTTCCCTTTGGCGCGTTCTTCGGTTGTTGTAATATCCGCTACATATGCCATCATGGGTGGAACAATCAAGGCTGCTGCCATTCCTTCCAGAAGTCTTGAGGTATACAGCATCCATAATTCATCTCCGATAGCAAAGATAAATTTAGCTACAGCAAAAACAATGACACCTACGAGGATAAAAACTTTTCTCCCATATCGATCAGACAGCTGTCCAGTCAGGGGAGAGAGCAGGAACTGCGTTATGCCATAGGCTGCTACCAATAAACCGATTGCCCGCCCACTGGCTCCAAACTCAATGATCAGTTCCGGCAGGATGGGGGTAATTAAACCCACGCCCACCATAACAATGAAGATATTAATCATTAGAATCCCAAGTATTCTTTTCATGCAAAAAACCTCCTTATCCATTGGTTTCTGGATAGGAGGCAGACATACGAACAAGAAGATACACTGCTCCCGTCAAAGAAGCAATGCTCTTATCGTTAATACCCAAAAGCCTACACTAATCCTATCCAGAAAATTCGTAAGATTACGATTTTTTTCTTTGGTGGAATAGGATTAGTAGATCATTGGCTTAAGGTCACCCTTTCGATACTTTATTGTTTATCAACGTAACATAAATTTCTTGATAAGGCAATGAAAGGATAAATCAGAAGAACCCGACTCGTCCTTCGGCCACATTTTTTAGCCAGTCCTGCTTACGGCTCTTATCGAGCTCGCCTCGCATACCTTTGATAATCAGTTCAATATCGGCTTTTCCCTGCTCATGCCACTCCAGAGCCGTGCTGACATAAAGTTCTCCGAGCTGTGCCAGCGAAAACCCGTCAGTCATGGCTGCCGCCTTCTGTGTACCCGTTTCTCCTGCAAAAACAAGGAAGTTACGCAACTTGAGATATGCCAGTCGCAGCGCTTCGTCAGGCAAACTGATTTCATAAGCCCGGTCGAAACGCCCTGCCCGGTTCATCAGACCCGGGTCGATTTTTTCGGGATAATTGGTCGTTCCGATCAGGAAGATGCCCTCCTTGGATGTAGCACCGTCGAGGGTATTCAGGAAAAAAGAACGCACCTCCTGAGGCATGGAATCAATGTCCTCAATGACCAGCACCATCGGAGCCAGGCGAGTAGCCGCCTCGAACACCTCTTTGACCGATTCACTGGTTGTATACTCCGTAATTTGCCAGTAGGCTGCCGGACCCGGTACACTGCTGGCAATTGATTTTACAAGTGTTGTTTTACCATTGCCCGGATGGCCGTATAGCAGAATGCCGCGCTTGTAAGGAATGTTATAAGTCTGATAGAAGGTACGATCCGCTTCAAAAAACTGATCAAGTGATCGGAAAATATCCCGTTTGATTTCCGCTTTCAAAATCACGTCATCTCGCGTAATTGCGCGGGTTATCGGCTCTGCCTGCCGAGAAAGTCCACGGCTTGTGTCGGTAAACACGGTGACACGCTTCATATTCTGCTTACGTTCACGACCGCGTACTCCCGCGAGGAAGCCTTGCAGCTCCTGGTCGCCTATCGCAAATACGTAATCTTCATTGTACACGCCATTATCACGGAAAAAGGGAACTCGCGCCAGCGCGATGCCCCACTTGGGATAGGCGAATACATTATTACGCATCGACAGATGCACGCCGTATTCAGGAGTCGGCCCGTCATCGTCATACTGGATGGTGCGTTCCTCCAAACGATCGAAGACCCGTGCCACATGCTCCAGGTCGGGACTGCCTGAACGAATATCCTCCTCCAGCAGATCCCAATACTCAATATTGGGATCATCGCTGGCATACAGCACGTATTTTACGCCATAGCGGTTATAGAGTGCTTCACTGATACCGTCGATCAGACGGGCATAAGCGGCATAACCGGTAATGCGTCCATCTGTACGTTCATCAAATTCATAAATAGCTGGGATGTCTATACTCAAATTATTTGGCTCCTTTCAGGGCAGCTAGCGGCTTGCATTTGGCTACAACTGCTGCGAGTCCTGCCCCGGTGACACTTTCGATAATATCATCTACATTTTTGTAGGCTTGCGGAGATTCGTCGATAATGCTTTCCAGTGATGCCTGATTGACCACAATTTCGTCGTCTGTCCCTACACCCAGGGCCCCTGCAAAATCGTCCACACTGACGAGTCGTTTGGTCGCAGAACGCGAACGAATACGGCCTGCTCCATGGCAAATGGAGTGGAAGTTATCCTGACCGCCCGGTAAGCCTACCATAATATAAGAGGCTGTTCCCATAGAGCCGGGAATCAGGGCCGGATGCCCTGTCGCCTGATAAGGCCGCGGATTGTCGGGGTGTCCTGCTGGAAGAGCACGCGTAGCACCTTTACGATGCACAAACACACTACCGTGATCCGGATGGGATTCCTCCCAAGCATAATTGTGCATTAGATCGTACAAAGTACGCAACTCGCACTTTGTACCAAAGACATCGCGAAAGGCTTCACGCACGGAGTATGCGATGAGATGTCGGTTCACCACGGCATAATTCAGCGCCGAATACATCATATCGACATAATGTGCAGCTTCGGGATGGTCCAGCGGTGCGAATACCAGTCTCGGGTCAGAGGTACCGAGTCCGAGACGGCTCATCGTCTTGGCAATGGCAGATGAACTAGCCTGGCTGACTGCTCCACCCCAAGCCCGCGATCCAGAATGAATCATCACAGCCACCTGACCGTCGAACATCCCCCAAGCTTCAGCTGTTTCACGGTTTTCCTCCGCGATTTCAATCGCCTGAATTTCGACGAAATGATTGCCTCCACCCAGTGTGCCGAGCTGTCGGTGAGCCCGGTGCCATGTACGGTCTTCGACAAGATTCAGCACCTCCTCGTCAAAGGAGAACTTACTGTGCTCTACATGGGTGAGTGAGGTGGATTTCTTAGGAGTGTAGCTGTCCGGAATATATTTGTTGGGTAAGCCGTGTAGACCCTTGCGTACAATATGCTCCAGTCGGATATCCGAATAATGCCCGCGTTGGTGGGCTTCCATGGGCAAATATTTGTCGATGGTTTTGACCAGCTTACGGCGCAGCTTGGTTTCCTTCAAAGCATCCTTGTGCAGATTGGTCAGGTGTACGCGCATGCCGCAGCCAATATCACTGCCGACGATGGAGGGAGATACGTAACCATCCTCCATTCCCCATACAGCAGTCGTACCGATGCAGGTTCCGACGCCTACATGTACATCTGGTGTGTATCCCATATAGCGGATACCTGGAATTTGTAAATTGTTATTAGCCATCTCGAACACTTTGTAATCCAGTGAGGAGAAAAGTTGCTGAGAAGCATAGACGGTTAGATCACCTGCCGGAAGCTTCATCAGATGGCTGTATGGTCCTTCATGCAAGGACGAGTCGGTTGTATGTTGTATATTCATATAAATGGGTAGTTCCCTTCTTCAAGTAAATTCATAAATACTTGCATAAAAAGATTTAAAAAACAAAAAAAGCCGCAGACTTGTCGTCTACGGCTTCTTGCACCGAAAGTGTTATTACATTTTATGATCAACACATCATAAATACGTAAAATAACTTGTTCTTCCAATAGCATAAAAAAATAAAAAAGCCTGGCTAATCACGCCGTCAGACAGCGTGATATCACCCATCATGTCGCCCGAACGGGGCCGATGAGACGAAAACTCAAATATGTGGTTGTATCATGCTGCCTGTCTGTCGTTATCATGTAAAGCACGGTCATGTCTGTCGGCCCCCTTTTCTTAAAGTTAATTGCTATGTTAATGGAAACCTGTGGAAGCTGTCAACCCCTGAAAGGTAGAAGTGTGGAAAAATGTGACTTTACTCATGGTGAAGTGTGAGTAACATCATAGTTCAATTGGCCCGAAGCTGTTATTGTACTAAATATTCAAATATTCAGATATTGTTGATCGTTTATAGGACAATTCTGTGAGGGGGACGGAGCAGGCATGGAAGGAGATCTCCAGAAATTTAAGGCCGACTTTTTCAAAGCATTGGCTCACCCTCTGCGCATCCGCATTTTGGAGGTGCTGAGTGAAGGGGAACGGAATGTGAACGAGCTGCAGACTGCGCTCGGTTCTGAAGGTTCTGCCGTATCGCAGCAATTGGCCGTTTTACGAGCCAAAAATTTGGTGAACAGCTTCAAGGAAGGTACATCGGTTGTGTATTCACTACGTGATCCGCTTTTGACGGAGCTGCTTGCAGTGGCGCGACGGATTTTTGACAATCATTTGGTCGAAGCTATCTCGTTGCTGGAAGGTATACGTAACGAGAAGTAATGCTATTACAGAAAAGAAGGGTTACAGGAATGAAGTGGATAGGAAGGTTCGAAGGCTATAACGCAGGGGCTTTGCGAAAGGATCTCATTTCCGGAAGTATTGTAGCGATTGTGGCGATTCCACTCGGTATGGCGTTTGCCATTGCATCAGGAGTAAAGCCGGAATATGGGCTGTATACGACCATTGTTGCGGGAATTTTGGTTTCGCTGCTGGGAGGATCCAAATTCCAGATCGGAGGACCTACAGGCGCGTTTATTCCGATTTTGCTAGCTATTGTCATGCAATACGGTTATGAGAACTTACTCATAGCCGGTTTTATGGCGGGCATTATGCTCATTTTAATGGGTGTACTCAGGCTGGGGGCATTGATCAAGTTTATTCCCAAGCCAGTAACGATTGGCTTTACGGCCGGAATTGCCGTGACGATATTCAGTGGTCAGATTGCTAACTTTCTCGGCTTGCGCGGGGTAGAGAGGCATGAAACTTTTCTGCCTTCCATGGCAGAGCTCATCCATCGACTTCCTTCACTGAATGTGTATAGTATCCTGACGGCTTGTATCTGTCTTGCCGCGCTTATTTTGGTGCCTAAAAAATGGCCCAAGATACCCGGATCACTGGTTGGTCTACTCTTGTCAACGCTGGTGGCAGCTTTACTTTTTCCAGGGCAGGTGGCTACGATTGGCTCTGCGTATGGCGCAATTCCAGCATCTTTGCCTGAGCTACATATTCCTGCGGTGACGTGGGATTTGATCGTGAAACTCTTGCCGCCAGCACTTGTTATTGCAATGCTGGGAGCTATTGAATCTCTGCTTTCAGCGGTGGTAGCTGACGGTATGACGGGAGCCCGGCATAGCAGCAATCGTGAACTGGTTGGACAAGGGATTGCTAATTTGCTGACACCGCTGTTCGGCGGTATTCCTGCGACAGGTGCAATTGCCCGCACCGCCACAAATATCCGTAATGGTGCTGTTTCTCCTATGTCAGGCATCGTACATGGGTTCGTGGTGCTCCTCATTCTGGTGCTTTTTGCACCTTATGCATCTAACATTCCGTTGGCCAGTATGGCTCCGGTGCTGATGGTAGTAGCGTGGAATATGAGTGAGCGCAAGCATTTTGCGCACATTCTCAAAACGCGGACAGCGGATTCTATTGTGCTGGTTGTCACCTTTTTGTTGACGGTTTTTACGACGCTGACAACGGCTGTGGAGGTAGGCCTGATTCTAGCGGTTGTATTGTTTGTTAAACGTATGAGCAGTACACTTTCAGTAGACAAGGTACTTCCTGATCCTTCTGTAAAACATGAAAAAGTAGGCGCGCATATGGTTACAGATCAGCATGATTGTCCACAAGTGGCTATTTACAATGTGGAAGGCCCTCTATTTTTCGGTGCAGCCTCGGTATTGGAAAACTCAGGTGTGGGAGGCCGGACGGATCACCTACAAGGGATTTTGTTGTTACGTATGGGAAAGGTTCCTTTTATGGATATGACGGGAGAAGGTAACTTTACTGCATTAATTCAGAAATACCGGAAGTCTGGCGGGACAGTGCTTGTTTCCGGACTCCAGCCTCAACCGCTGGCATTACTACAGAAAACTGGATGCTACGACATGATTGGACAAAAGCATTTTTTTGAACACACAGGAGAGGCCCTTACGGCTGCTCTTGCACTGGTGAATCAGGATCATTGCTGTGGATGCAGGCAAATGGCTTTCCGAGAATGTACGAGTCTGTGCCGCAGACCGCAGCCAACCAAATCATCCTTTCCAGATGGAGCCGTCTCGGTTCCCATACCTGTAAATAGCGGCAGATAACACTCTTTTAAGTTTCTTGCTGAATGTCGAAAAATCTCTTCTGATCTCCGAAACCAAGTGCACAATGAAGACTTGCATTTGCTTCGAAAATGGAAGAGATTTTTCTTTTCTTCAAGGAAAAAAGGAATAAAATTCAAAAAAATGCTTGAATATCTGATTTTATGACACTATACTAGATTCAAAAGATACCATATGTTTCATTCTTTTGTTTTAAATTGTATTTTAATACTTGCACATTAACCTCCTCGATTACTTCTAAATTTCTTATCCTACCTTTCTCTTCATTTTTTTCACTTATCATTTTCAAACTTGTCCACCTGTTTCTACCCGATGCTCGTTTTTTACGGTCTGCACCAAGGGTTGTTCACCTCAGAATGATGATCTATGGATTTCACCCCGGCGGAATCTATATTTTTTAAAGGAGGTGAGTACCAGAGGCTATTTTGTGAGCTTTTGACGTAGCTGTCCGGAAGGTTGTCCTTGAGAATTAAAAAACCAAGTAAAGGGAAATGGAAAGTATTGATTAAGTCGAAAAATATCAAAAAGACGCTGTCGGTCAGTTTTACCGCTCTTCTTGCCTTTTCTCTAATTTCCCCGGTATATGGGGATTCCAGCACAACCACCTCAGAGGAGGATCAACCATTTCCGCCAAGGTTTCAGCCAAACTGAACCAACAATTCAGTGCCAGTGAGTATGTCACCTATCTGGTTAAATTGAAGGATCAGGTGGATACGGAGTCCGTTGCCAAGCATGCTTTCCAAAAGGCCTCTGCAGAGCAGATTTCACCCGCTGCTGCTAAGCTTTCTGTACGTACAACAGTTGTGAACTCTCTCATGGATACAGCAGAAAAAACGCAACAATCCGTGGAAGAATACTTAAAGAAAGAAGTTAATAACGGAAGCGTCAAAAAGTACAAGAGTTACTTTATCGTGAACGCTTTTGCGGTCACCAGCACCAAAGAGGTCATGGATAATCTGGCCACACTTCCTGAGATCGACAAAATTTTACCGGATGAAAAGCGGGAACTGCAAAAGGTAGAAATAGATAAGGATGCCCAGCCTGTGGTTGAGGAATCTACAGCTGACCAAGTGGTTGCAGATCAGGCCGCTGTAGATACGGCTGTGACGGAAGAGAATGCGCAAAAATCGGTGGAAGAATCCGTATATAAGGATGCGGTAACGCCAAGCCGTGTCGAGTGGAATATCTCTAAAATCAAAGCACCACAGGTTTGGGCCAAAGGCATTGACGGCAAAGGCATTGTTGTCGCCAATCTGGATACAGGCGTTGAATATACTCACCCGGCGTTGAAAAGAAAATGGCGTGGTCTGAATGCTTCCGGTCAGGTCGTGAATCCAGAACTGAGCTGGTATGATGCGGTTGATGGAGCATCGCTGCCAACTGATTCAAATGGACATGGTACACATACGATGGGTACAAGCGTTGGCTCGGACAGCAACGGTACGAATGAAATCGGTGTTGCTCCTGGCGCCAAATGGATTGCGGTTCGAGTATTCAATCCAGATACCACCGACTCCATCTTACTGGACGGTGGACAATGGATTCTTGCTCCTGTAGATAAAAACGGTAAAAAGCACCCTGAGCTTGCACCGGATGTGGTGAATAACTCTTGGGGCGGTGGACCTGGCCTGGATGAATGGTATCGTCCAGTCACCAAGGCGTGGAGAGCGGCTCAGATTTTCCCTGAGTTCTCCGCAGGCAACACAACACTGTCCAATCCGGGCGGACCTGGGTCTGTAGCCAATCCGGCAAATCTGCCGGAGGCTTATGCGACAGGAGCCACGGACGTTAACAACAAGCTAGCCAGCTTCTCGCTGCGCGGTCCTTCTCCTTATGGCGAAGTGAAGCCTGAAATTTCGGCTCCTGGTGTAAACATCCGTTCTTCTGTACCGGGCGGAGTGTATGAGGGGGGATGGAACGGTACCTCCATGGCAGGCCCGCATACTGCCGGATTAGCAGCATTACTGCTTCAGGCCAAACCATCTTTGACCGTGGACCAACTGGAGGATGTTATTTCAAAAACAGCAACTCCGCTGACAGACAGCCAGTATCGGACTTCACCGAACAATGGTTACGGATATGGTCTGATCGACGCGCTTGCTGCGGTGAACTCCGTACTTAAGTAAAAATAATCAGACAGGATTAAGAAAGTCTTCCGAAAATCCCTTTGAGCGGCTCGTACAGAGATTGCATACACCTGCTAACCGTGTAATGCACTAATTACGTAGCCGCTAAAAAGGGGTTTTCGTACATAAAAGAATATAAAAGTCATAGAATTTCAAGAAAAATGCAAAAAAATGACTTGTATATCTGTTTTGATAACTTTATACTATTCCATAATATATGAT
The DNA here is from genome assembly GCF_017833915.1 of Paenibacillus sp. 1182. Lineage (NCBI taxonomy): Bacteria > Bacillati > Bacillota > Bacilli > Caryophanales > Paenibacillaceae > Paenibacillus > Paenibacillus sp. 1182. The sequence goes on from NZ_JAFICR010000009.1 coordinate 165,045, forward strand.
TATATATCAATTTTTAATATAAACTGTAATGATATAACATGTTTTTCTTCGAAGTTCTCCTGCTTTTTCTCCTTGGTTTCTACTGAATTTCATCGCTCTTCTATTGGGATTGTAAACTCGCCTATGAAGTACTGCCATCTATGAACAGCCAAATATTTTTGTGCCTCTATATTCTATGAAGGAGGTGGTCGCCAACCACATCATGTTGCGCAACCCGTGTGTTTGATGTGCAAGGCATGAGGTCTTACTCTGTACAGGTTATTTCAGAAACATTAAACCTAGTAAAAGGAGTGGAAAAGTAATTGATTAAACCTAAACGATTCAAGAAACCACTGTCTATCGGACTATCTTTACTAATGGCCTTTTCCTTTGTTCAACCTGCTTTGGCGAATAACACACCGGATGGCTCCAAGCTGGAGCTGAAATCAGCCTCTCACAAGGTCACGACCGCGAAGGTATCTCCGAAACTGACCAAACAGTTTGAGGAGAATAACTATGTTACCTATCTGGTCAAATTAAAAGAACAGGTAGACACCAACAAGGTTTCCAAAAATGCTCTCCAAAAGGCCTCACTTGAGAAAATAACACCCTCCGCTGCCAAAATGGCTGCACGCAGCCATGTGATCAGCTCTCTGCGTGAAACCGCTTCAAGAACCCAATATGGGCTTGAAAATTACTTGGACAAGCAATCAGAGAGCGGCGGAGTGAAGGAATATAAAAGCTATTTTATTGTCAATGCATTGGCTGTAACAAGCACCAAGGAGGTGCTGGATCATATTTCGAAACTACCTGAGGTCGATAAAGTCTTACCGAATGAAACGCGTTATCTGCAAAAGGTGACAGTTGACAAGCAAGCAGAGGGAGCAAATGCCAAAACGGCTGAAACAGCTGCAACAGCGACAGCAGCAACGGCGAAGTCTGCATCGGTAGAGAAAGCTGTAGAGCTGGAGAAGGACGATGGCAAAACATCGGCTAAGCCTGGCAATGCAGGTAAGAACGCTGTAGACCCATCTACGGTGGAATGGAACATATCCCATATTAACGCACCACAAGTTTGGGAAAAAGGAATCGACGGAACCGGAATCGTGGTCGCCAATCTGGATACAGGTGTAGATTATACACATCCGGCCCTTCATCGCAAATGGCGGGGTCTGGACGCGGCAGGCAATGTCGTGAATCCCGAGCTGAGCTGGTACGATCCGCATAGTCATTCGACGCTTCCGGTCGATCAGGAAGCCGATTCCCATGGTACGCACACGATGGGAACGATGGTCGGCTCTGAGGAAAACGGAACGAACCGAGTGGGCGTTGCACCTGGCGCGAAGTGGATTGCGGTTCGGATTTTTAATCCGGAAACGACGGATGCAATTATACTGGATGGCGGTCAATGGCTGCTTGCGCCAAAAGATGCCCAAGGGAATCTTCATCCCGAGCTTGCTCCAGACGTAGTGAACAACTCGTGGGGGGGCGGACCGGGTCTTGATGAATGGTTCCGGCCTGTGGTTCAGGCATGGCGGGATGCTCAAATTTTCCCCGAATTCTCTGCAGGTAACACCTCTCTTTCCAATCCGGGCGGACCTGCCTCAGTAGCCAATCCGGCGAACTATCCGGAATCCTTCGCTACTGGAGCCACGGATAGCAATGATAATCTGGCCAGCTTCTCATTGTTAGGACCCTCACCCTATGGTGAAGTGAAGCCCGAAGTTTCCGCGCCGGGTGTTAATATCCGGTCATCTGTTGCTGGTGGCGCCTATAAAGGCGGATATAACGGTACTTCTATGGCGGGACCTCATGTTGCGGCCCTTGCAGCGCTGTTGCTGCAAGCGAATCATTCGCTTACCGTAGATCAACTTGAGGAAATTTTGATGAATACGGCTACACCACGAACGGACAGCACATATCCTACTTCACCAAACAATGGCTACGGACATGGTGTCATTAATGCGCTGGATGCGGTCGGTTCGGTCATGCAGGGTCTGGGCTCCGTGTCTGGTAAAGTTGTAACGGGTGGCGACGATCTGGAAGCACCTGTTCTCGAGCATACACCGCCCGCTGCGGCATTCGAGGGTATTGATATACCTCTGACTGCTCATGTAACGGATGATGTCGGCGTGACAGCCGTTGAGGCATTTGCCAAAACAGCGGGTACGTCAAATTATGTATATATTCCGTTGGAACGGACCTCCGGCGACAGCAAAGATGGTACATATCAAGCATCCATCCCGACTTTTTTGGTGGATAGCGCTGGTCTGGAATACTATATTCGTGTAAATGATTACGGTAATAACGGATTTGAAACTGAAGTATATAAGGTGAAAATCTCTAAAGGGGTAAAACCAGGCTACACACAAGACTTTGAAAAAGACATTGCCGGTATTAATATCGGTGGACAGGGCAGTGTTTGGAAATGGGGAACTCCAACAAGCGGCCCTAAAAGCGCACATTCGGGTACAAAGGTCATCGCGACCAATCTCGAAGGCCAATATCAGACCAACTCCAACAGTTATTTTATGGCCCCTCCGATTGATCTGACCGAGAGCTCAAAAGGGGCACTGGTTAGCTTCAAGCATTGGTACGATCTTGAAAACAATTCTGATTTCGGCAAAGTGTACGTAGCAACCACAAACAATCAGAATGCGTTTGAGCAGGTATTATCATTTACCGGCGCCAGCAACGGCTGGAAAACACAATATCTTGATTTGCGGGCATTCGCGGGTCAAAAGGTATACCTCCTGTTCAACTTTACTAGTGACAATACGGTTGTGAAAGATGGCTGGTATATTGACGATCTGTCGATTCAGGAGCCAGACACCGTTGCACCTGCTGCGCCGAGCAATTTGACTGCTGAAGCAGATACTGTAGGCAACGTCACACTGGCCTGGAATGCTTCCTCCGATGAAGATGTGAAGCAGTATAAGGTGTATCGTTCTACCCAATCAGGCAAAAATTATACTTCCATCGGTACAACCTCAGCACTGACACTCACAGATACCATCACGGTCGGTGGAGCGACCTATCATTATGCAGTGGCGGCTGAGGATTATAGTGGTAATGAAGGAATCAAGTCGAATGAGGCTTCTCTGAGAGTAGACGTGCCGGATACGCTGTATAGCGATCATTTTGACGGCAGCTCGGATAATGGCTGGACTCATTCTGGTACTAAGGATGAGTGGGAACGCGGCATTCCCAAGGAAGTAGGACCAGAGAGCGCAGCGTCCAGACCCAATGTGTGGGCAACCGATCTGGATAGCAATTATGAGAACGGAGCTGAATTTTCGCTGGTTTCACCAAAAATTAATTTGCAAGCTGTACGCAACGCAACACTGACCTTCAATCACTGGTTTGAAATTGAGGCTGGCTATGATTACGGTTATGTGGAAGTGTCCAAAAACAATGGTGACACGTGGAGCGAGCTGGGCAAATTCTCTCACAATACGAACGGGAAAAAGTGGGCTCCAGTTTATTACAATCTGGATAGCTACGCCGGCAATGAAATCCAAATTCGCTTCCGTTTGAAATCGGATAACAGTGTGAACAAGAACGGCTGGTATATTGACGATTTCCGTGTGCTTGGCATTCCAGCTACGACAGTGACTAAGGACATCGTACCTGAGTCGAATATCAAGCTGGAAAAAGCGGAAGAACAGTTCCCGCTGTACAAAATTACAAGTACTGAAAAGAGTGAATTCCAGGAGAAAGTGAAGCCGGCAGAAACAACGGTGGAACGTGGACGTGTCGGTCTCGACAGTCTTCCAGCCAGCGCTACGGTTACGGTATTGGAAACCGGACGTTCGGTAAAAACGGATCCGACCACGGGCAAATACAGCTTCACCCATGTAGCCGGCGACTATACGCTGAAGGCTGAAGCCTACGGTTACGTTCCTCAAACGAAAGCAGTCACGATTGAGAATAACAAAGTCATCAGAGCAAACTTTAGTCTTCAGGCCATACCTCACGGTACGATTCACGGGGTCATTACCGACAAGCAATCCGGTGAACCGATCCAAAAAGCGAAAGTGTTGGTGGTGGAGGATGCACGCATTGCTCCGGTCGAAACGAATGAGGCTGGAGAATTTACGCTGGACGTGCTGGAAGGAACATACACGTTGTCCATTGCAGCCGAAAATTATTATAGCGACAGTGTATCCGTTACTGCTCCTCCGAACGGTAGTGTGGAAGCGAATGTCATGTTGAAACCTTTTATCGGGTTCCAAGGAGGCATTGCTTACGATGACGGGACAGGAGAAAATGCTAGAGCCTTTAACGCGGCAGGCAATTCATGGGCAGTCAGAATGACACCTGAGTCGGAAGTGACTCAAGTGACAGGAGCATCGCTTTTGTTCTGGAACTCTGCCTTCCCGAATCCGGGAGGAACGGCATTCCAATATTCTGTCTATGACGCCTCCGGTGCCGCAGGAGCACCTGGACGATTGTTGGCTGGTCCATTCGACGGGACTGCCGTACGGGATGAGACACAATGGACGACGGTACAGCTCCCAGAGCCGGTGACGGTTCAAGGTGACTTCTACATCGTATATACACAGTCTGCTGTAGGCACACAGTCGCCGGGTCTTGCTACAGATGAAAGCAGTCCCAATGCGCTTCGAAGTTGGCAAGGTGTAAGCGGCACATGGAGCCAATCACCTGAGGAGGAGGGTAACTACATGATCCGGGCTATCGTCAGATATCCGGTGAATGCTCCAACGATTACGACTCCTACGAAGGCTACCTATACGCAGGAAGAGACGATTACCGTAACAGGAACTTCTCCGGCAGAAGGAGCCGATATTCAGCTCTTTAACGGTAAGGAGCTGGCTGGCACAACGAAGGTGAAGGATCGCCAGTTCAGTTTGTCGGTTGATCTTCAACCAGGTGCTAATCCGCTAAGTGTCCAAGCAGCGGTATACGGCAAAATAACGGATCGTTCCGAACCGGTGGTCGTGACACTTGACCAGACTAAACCGGGTCTGATCCTGACTTCGCCAGATGAAGGAGCCCGTACGAATGCGGGTGTCGTGAGCGTCACCGGTACGGTGTATGACGAATTCCTCACCGATTTGACGATTAACGGCGAGCCAGCCGAATTTGGAAGTGACGGCACCTTTAACAAGCGATTGCTTATCAACGAAGGTGAAAATCAAATTACGGTGACGGCCAAGGATCTTGCCGAAAACGAAACAACCGTTACGCGCTCGGTGTATGTCGATACAGCTCTGCCGAAGCTTGAAAACATTAACCCTGCTGAGGATGTGCGTATTACTCCAGGGCAGTCAGTACGGGTATCTTTTGACAGTGCATCCGGTTTGGAGGCGTCCTTCCATGTGGAGCTGCCTTTCAACCTGTCCACTTTGGGCCGCAACGATATTCCATTAAATGAGACTTCGTCAGGCCACTATGAAGGTACTTATTTCACTTCATCTTCTCTGAACCTGGAAGGCGGAGTCATCGTGATCCGGGTAAGGGATGCAGCGGGAAATGAAGTGGAGACGGAGGCGCCGGGAAGATTGTATGTAACCAATGGTGGGGGACAGAACCCTGATCCGAATCCACCTACATCCAATGAGAAGCCAGTAGCCATTATTCAGGCTAATGAATCCGCTAAGAAGAACAAAAATGTACAATTTAACGCCAAAGCTTCCCGTGATGTAGACGGTGAGATCGTCAGTTACAGCTGGAATTTTGGGGATGGTGATACGGCGGTCGGTTCCAAGGTGAAGCATAAATTCACCACAGCTGGAACGTATACCGTGGAGCTAACGGTGACGGATAATGACGGCGCAAGCGGTAAGACTGTGCATACGATCACGATCCGTTAACACCCAGTAGGAAATGGAATGCTTGTTTTAGAATAACAATGAAGGCCCACAGCAAGCTACGGTTTATAGGCTGCTGTGGGCCATTTTTAATTGTCGAACCGTTCAGGAAGCGATACAATGAGTAGAACTCTATAAAGTGAATCGTTTCACAATAATATTTTAGCAGGAGAGGATCATATGATTCATTTGCAAAAAGAAAGCGGACGTATCCGTCTTGTACTGGATGCCTATTTTATGGGGGAAGATATCGTTGTACTCATTTCTGGCGGTGATCAGCCCCATTTGGGAACGATTACAGCAGGGGCCAGACTCGAGCCGATTCAAACTGTGCAATTGCAAAATCACAAGGAGTTTTATATTACCGAAGAAATTGCAGTTCGCTTACGAAAAGAGTTTGCGGGCAATTTTGCCATTTGCTGCGGGACACATTTGGACCATGCATCCAAGGACGAAATCCGAGTGCTGACAGATATGGCCATACAACTGGGAAAAGAGCTCATTGGAGAACTCAAGCAAGCACGCTAGTAGCAACCTTTTTAAGTGAACTCTCGAAAGAGCAGATTGCGATAGGGGTATTTACTAAAGGAATACTTAAAAAGCAATGCAAAGCCATCGTCCTCAATTTGTACGGATTTCAGCGCAGAGGATGGAATCAAACTACGGATCATGACATGAACTGCACGCTGGTCTTGTCTGTTGATCGCTTTGGCTAAGGCAGAAGCAAAACATGGATTACGTGCCAATTCGCGATACAGCGGAAAAACGGCTTTTGCGATGGCGCGATGAACTCTCGGCTCAAATGTAAACTGCACAGTCCCCGGTGGAATCGTTGTTCCATTCGTATAATAGAGCATCGGTGGCTGAGCTAAAAAGGAAATAAAGTAGCCGATGCCGTTCGTGCCTAAGCCTTGTTTGGCGGCAAATGGAGCTACTGAGCAGAGAAGGGATTTCATCCGATCCAAATTCGCCTGAACGACAGCTCGTGACCATTGGACGGCAAAAGCACGTCGGGTTGCAATAGCTTTGTAAAATGGCAGCATAGCAGTGGATATTATCCTAAGTGTGTTTGCATTTAAACGTTTGTGAGGCGAGCGCTTTCTGTGGGATGTTGCACGATATAGCATAGCTCCGACCTCCTTGGCAGGATGCTCTCATGGAGCACAATTGATCTGTAACAGGTAAAATACTGTATGCCCAGTTACCTCAAAAAGTGCTAATATCGCTATGTTTCTTCTTTTTAACGTTCTAATTTAAAAATTCGAAATAAGTACTGTCCTGATTTGTAAGATTGTGGTACCCTAGAACTTATATAATTGCTATTTTTCGTATTGGAGTTGAATTTAACAGATGAGTGATTTGTACAAGGAGCCTCGATCTTCCGATCCTTTTCAGGAGACGAACGATTATAACGCCCCATTTAACCCGCCCCCAGTAGTTCCACCTACCAATAGTAAAGCTGTTGCCTCGATGGTGCTCGGGATTTTATCTGTTGTCATTCCCTATCTTGGGTTGATTATCGGAATTGTGGGTATTATTTTGTCCAGTCTTTCCCTGAAGGAAATTAATCGTCATGGCGAGCAAGGCAGAGGTATGGCCATTGCTGGACTGGTATGTAGTATTATCGGTACACTGATTTATACACTGATCATCATTTTTATAGTTATTGTTTTTATTGTAGCGGCCTCCAGTGGCGATCCGGATATTTTTTCAGACATTTAATGAATTGAAGAATGCTTGAGTCAGACAAACCATTCACGATTTGACTATTGGATGCTATGATAAAAGGAGTCCAATGAAGGAGAGTGAAGCCGTATGGCACGTACTCAAACACAAAAAGCGCTAAGCAAGGCAAAACGCGCTGGAATCTATTGCGCGGCACAGAGCCGCAAAACAAATGACCATTATGGCGAGATTTCACAGCACATACGAATGAAGCCGACCAAGCAGGAACAATTACAAAAGGTCAAGCACAAGAAGCGAATCGTTCAGAGCGACGCTTCTTTTTTTTGTCTTTAGAGAGAACAGCAGTGTCCTTTTCAGCGTGGATTTATAAAGTAGCAGAGAAATGATTGTATACAAGCGAAAAGCGCCTTTCTGTACCGAAAAAGGACTTGATAATAATTATCATTCTTGTTAGAATATCATAAGAAAGAAGGAACCCGGGCATGGGCTCCTTCATTATAAAGCTAGGCTTGAAATCAAAGATTTACTTAGCTTCGAAGGTTTTGCAGTCTGTTTCTTCGGATTTGTGAGTGTCTTCAGGTCTGTTGCTTACGATGTAAATGGAGCTAGCGCTGCATTTATTCTCTTGGGCCCAGTACGTACAAGAGTTGACTTCACACAGAACGTCTTTTGCCATGTTGTACACCTCCTTATATGGGTGTGATGGGCTGAGCAAATAGTATCACGGTCAGTCAAGGTAGGACTTGTCCAACTTTGCTTACCCTCTTGTTAGGAAGAGGGATTTTGCTATGCCTACCTGTACAATATCAAATGAAATTTAAAATTGCAATGTTAGCATCATTTGCAGTTCAAAGCGGACATAAGTGTCCCTTTTAATTAAAAACAAAAGCTGTCCTCCATGCAGAACGAAATGTTTCTCTGCTGGAGAACAGCTTTTTTTGTTTTTTGACATAATGACGATATTAAAAGACTTAGCGCACGTTAGGAATATTTACGATGGGATCAATGTCAGCATCATAGTCTACATCCTCGAACTCAAAGCCAAACAGTTGGAAAAATTCGCGACGATATCCTTCAAGATCGGACAATTCGTAGATATTGTTGGTCGTCAGCGCCTCCCATATTTTTGCAACTTCTGCCTGCACGTCTTCACGTAGTTCCCAATCATCAATACGAATACGTCCTTCTTCATCTACAGGAGTTTCTGGTGCGTACAGACGCTCAGCAAACAGGCGGTAGCTCTGTTCTACGCACCCTTCATGCAGCCCTTTTTCCTTCATTACCTTATATAAAGCAGAAATATACAGAGGAACGACAGGGATAGCGGAGCTAGATTGGGTAACGAGTCCTTTGGTGACTGCGACGAAGGCGCGTCCGCCTGTAACTTTCAGCTGATCGTTCAGCTGATGTGCTGTCTCCTCCAGATGATCCTTTGCACTTCCGATACTGCCTTCTCTGTAGATGGCTTGCGTAATATCCGAACCAATATACGAAAAGGAGAAGGTCGTTGCAGTATCAGCCAATACACCGCCTTCACGCAAGGCGTCAATCCACAATTTCCAGTCCTCACCACCCATAACCTCTACAGTTGCTTGTACTTCTTCTTCTGTTGCGGGTTCGAGCGTCACGCTGCTGACTTCCCCGGTGTGGAAGTTAACGGTCTTGTTTGTGTAAGGCTTACCAATAGGTTTGAGTACGGAATTAAACGTTTCGCCTGTGTGGGGATTTGTACGGCGACCTGAAGCGACACTGTAAACCACCAGATCGACTTGTCCCAGTTCTTCGCGAATGGCTTCCACCGTTTTGGTCTTGACCTCATCCGAGAAGGCATCGCCTGTCACGCTTAAGGATTTAAGCCCAGCTTCCTGAGCAGCTTTTTCAAATGCAGCAGAATTGTACCAGCCTGCCGATGCTGTACGTGTTGCCGTAGCATTGCTAGGACGATACACGCCAATTGTATTGGCACGCGCACCGAAGGCGGCAGTAATGCGAGAAGCCAATCCATATCCGGCAGATGCCCCGATTACAAGTACATTACGGGGGCCTTGGATAGCAGGACGGGCCTGTACATAGTCAATTTGCTCCTGAACATGTTGGGCACAGCCCACCGGATGAGCAGTGGTGCAGATAAAGCCACGTGTTCTTGGTTTGATAATCATGTTATTGTAATTCCTCTCTTCTTGTAGCGATCTTCACCCTTACTATTTTAACTTTTAACTATTTTTTTTCAAACGTGGATTTTAGTAAGTATCCTTTTTACCCAAAAGTGAATCTCTGTACAGGGTGGCAAGTGCCTAAGGGTCTGCATATGATGCTGTAACGATAAACATGAGAAGGGAGAGAGCTGCTTGAAGAACAAGAGCCGAAAAACCAACAGAAACAAAAAGCCGCTCTATCGTGTAATTGACCCGGATATGAATGAGTTAAGTATGATACAACGCTCAAAACCACTGCCTGCGGAGAGGGAGACAGAAGCAAGACTTCATCAAGTTGCTTCTCCGCCTCCCCCAACTACAGAGGAGTCGGAGCTAAAGACAGTTGTCGAGCCTGAAGTCGAGGCTCTGCACGAGAAAGAAATTGAGGTTGCAGATGTAGAGGAGACTCCAGCTTTGATGGAAGAACCCCGACTGCCAGAGCTAGAGCCAGAGCCAGAGATAGAGCTAGAGCCGGAACCAGAACCAGAACCTGATCCAATTGATGTGGAAGAAATTTTGAACAATAAGAAGGCTCCGCATGTAAACAATGCTTTCATCTATACAGACGATTTGAGTGATTTCGCTGTGACAGGTGAAAAGATCGCTCCCGCTTCCATAGATTCCAGCAAGCTGAAACAAGAGAGTATCCAAACGGAATTTCTAGCAGATTATGCTGTTCATACAATTAAAATAGCTGACGGTGCTGTGACTGCTTCGAAGATTGCTCCCGACTCCATTACGGTCGAGCATCTGTCAGACGCATCAGTGGCAGGCAGTAAATTGCAGGATCGCTCTATTAGTGGTGAAAAACTTCGTGATGGCAGCATCACTCCAGAAAAGCTGGCGGATAAAATTATCAGCGGCGATCATATTGCCAATGGCTCGATTGAAAGCCGTCATTTCAAGCAATGGATCGTGTCTTCAGATATGCTTCAAGATCAGTCGGTCACCTCCGATAAAATTCGCAGCGGTACGATTCAATCGAACAATTTGGCGAATGAAGCTGTTGATAGCTCCAAGCTGGGCGATCAGTCTGTGACCACCTCCAAATTGCGGGATGGGGCTGTGGATGGAACTAAAATCCAGGCAGGCAGCATTGAGAGCGCGCACCTGACCGAGCATGCCGTTCATGCAAGGCATTTGGCCCCCGGTTCGATTAATCGCAAGCAGCTATCCGACGGAATTGTGGGCAGGGAACAATTGGAGGAAGGTGTTGTCAGCGGGCGTCATCTGGAGTCTGAGGCAGTCACCAGTACGCACATTCAGGCAGGAGCGATTGAAAGAAAGCATCTCAGTCCTGGCTCCATCGGGGAAGAGCAGCTTGGAACGGGCCAAGTAACAGCCCGGCATATCGCGGATCGGAGTATTCAATCCAATAAACTGGCAGATCAGTCTGTAGGCTCATTACAGATTGTTGATCAATCCGTCACTTCATCCAAAATATCGGATCAGAGCATTCTCCCACACAAAATTGCCGATGAGGCAGTACTTACCAGACATATTGCAACAGCAGCCATACAAGGACCTCAGATTTCTCCAGAGGCAGTTTCTTCCGTGCATCTTCAATCCGAAATTATTCGGAAAGATCATATTGCACCAGAGGCGGTTACGGAGCAACATTTGCATTCCGGGGCTGTGACAAGCGAGAAAATAGGGAAGGGTGCAGTTCTGGATCACCATGTGGCGAATCAGGCTGTCAAGGAAAATCACATTGCTTCGAGCGCGATTAAGTCTGACAAAATCGCTGACGAGGCGGTTGTAGAAACTAAAATTGGTAAAGGGGCGGTAACCGGAAATAAAATTGCGTCGCAAGTCATTACCCACGTACACATTGCAACGGGAGTAATCCGTGAAAACCACCTTGCCGACAACAGTGTGGGCGGAAAGGCGTTACAGGCTCAATCGGTGGATTCAACCCATTTGGCCCAGAGCTCTGTACAGAGCAAGCATCTTGGGGAAGACAGTGTCGGAACCGCGGCGTTGCAAGAACAGTCCGTTACCGCAGACATACTAGGCGAAGGCGCTGTTCATACCGCGCATTTGGCCAGTGGTGCGGTATACTCCCACCATTTACAGGATCATGCCGTTACTTCGTTGAAACTATCGCCGGAAAGTGTGGCTACGGATAAAATTAATGATTTGGCGATTACTGCGCCTAAGCTAGCTGAGGGCAGTGTCACTTCCTCCAAGCTGTCTGCTCGTTCGGTGCAGCCATGGCATATTACGGATAAAGCAGTACTGAGCAACCATCTGGCTGTTGAAGCAGTGGAGGCGAATCATCTGGCGCCGGAATCCGTCACCTCCAACCATTTGCAGTCTGCTTCGGTCCAAACCAAACATCTCGCCCCAGATAGTGTGTCCGGCCATGCCCTTCAGTCGGAAAGCGTCACTTCCGAGAAGTTAGCGGCTCGGGCTGTGCAGGCTTCCAACCTGGCGGAAAACAGCGTGGGACCCGGGCATTTGGCTGCACAGGCCGTACAAACCAGGCATTTGGCCGCAGGATCAGTAGAGGACACGATATTAGCCCAGAATGCTGTGAAGTCTGAGCATCTTGCAGCAGAATCCATCCAATCCGAGCATTTGCAAAGCGGGATCATTCAGGGCGAGCATATTGCATTGCAGGCTATAGCGACTCAAGCCATACAGGATGAAGCGGTTACCTCTGCCAAACTATCAGAGGAAAGTGTAACCTCTACCAAGTTGTCAGCCCATGCAGTGCAGTCCGGGCATATTATGGATGAAGCTGTACAAAGCAACCATTTGGCCGTGGCGGTTGTGGACTCGACCCATCTGGCATCTGGAGCGGTCACCTCGGTGCACCTACAGGCCTCCTCGGTGCTAACGAGACATTTGGCTCCGGATAGTGTGTCCGGTCGTGCACTTCAAGCGGAAAGTGTAACCTCGGAAAAGCTGGCAGCCCGCTCGGTACAAGGAATGAACCTTGCAGAAGGCAGTATCGGCCCTTCACATCTATCTGTGCAGTCCGTACACACGCGGCATTTGGCAGCTGGAGCGGTACAGGATAGAGTGCTGGCAGAGGGAGCGGTGAAGTCCGTGCACATTGCCCCGGAATCGATCCAACCACACCATCTGCATACTGAAATCATTCAGGGCGAGCATATTGCATCCCAGGCCATTTCGACCGATGCTTTACAAGATGAGTCTGTGACATCTGACAAACTAGCAGATGAGGGCGTGACTGCCGCCAAGCTGTCGGCCCACTCCGTACAGTCGTGGCACATTACAGACGAAGCTGTGCAAGGAAATCATTTGGCAGCAGAATCCATCCAGTCGAACCATCTGGCACCGGAAAGTGTCACTTCAGCCCACTTGCAGTCTTCGTCAGTGCTCACGAGCCATCTGGCCCCGGATAGTGTGTCCGGCCGTGCGCTACAAGCGGAAAGCGTCACCTCGGAAAAGCTGGCAGCCCACTCGGTGCAAGGAACGAATCTTGCGGAAGACAGCGTCGGCCCGTCACATTTGTCTGCACAGTCGGTACACGCCCGGCATTTGGCAACTGGCGCAGTACAGGATACAACGCTGGCAAAGGGAGCAGTGAAGTCGGTACACATTACCGCGGGGTCAATCCAGCCACATCACCTGCACACAGGAAGCATCCAGGGCGAGCATATCGCATCCCAGGCCATATCGACCGATGCTTTGCAGGATGCGTCTGTTACCTCCGATAAATTGGTGGATGAGGGTGTGACTTCCGCCAAGCTGGCGGTCAACTCGGTACAGCCGTGGCACATTACAGACGAAGCAGTGCAAGGAAATCATTTGGCAGCAGAATCCATCCAGTCAAGCCATCTGGCTTCCGAATCCGTTACCTCTCGCCATTTGCAGGCTTCCTCAGTGCTTACGAGTCATCTGGCGCCAGATAGTGTATCCGGTCGTGCACTACAGGCGGAAAGCGTCACCTCGGAAAAGCTGGCAGCGCGCTCGGTACAAGGGACGAATCTTGCGGAAGGCAGCATCGGACCGTCACATCTGTCTGCACATTCCGTACACAGCCGGCATCTGGTAGCCGGAGCGGTACAGGATAGAGCGTTGGCAGAGGGAGCAGTGAAATCCGTGCATATCGCTCCAGAATCAATCCAATCACACCATTTGCACCCTGGAACCATTCAGGGCGAGCATCTGGCATCTCAGTCGATATCGACTGATGTTTTACAGGATGAGTCTGTGACATCTGATAAATTGGCCGATGAGGGTGTGACTGCCACTAAGTTGTCGGCTCACTCGGTACAGCCGTGGCACATTACAGATGAAGCAGTGCAAGCTAATCATTTGGCAGAAGAGGCCGTTCAATCGAGTCATCTGGCGCCGGAATCTGTCACCTCAGCCCACTTACAGTCTTCGGTGATACTTGCGAGTCATTTGGCGCCGGATAGTGTATCCGGTCTTGCGCTACAAGCGGAAAGCGTCACTTCGGAAAAGCTGGCAGCACGCTCGGTACAAGGGACGAATCTTGCGGAAGACAGCGTCGGTCCTTCGCATTTATCTGCACAGTCGGTACACACTCAGCATTTGGCAGTCGGCGCTGTGCAGGATACAGCGCTAGCTGAGGGGGCAGTGAAGTCAGTACACATTGCCCCGGAATCCATCCAGCCGCATCACCTGCACCCTGGAACTATTCAGAGCGAGCATCTGGCATCCCTGTCGATATCGACCGATGTATTACAGGATGAGTCCGTTACGTCTGATAAATTAGCGAATGAGGGTGTGACTGCTGCCAAACTGTCGGCTCACTCGGTACAACCGTGGCACATTGCAGACGAAGCAGTGCAAGCCAATCATTTGGCAGAAGAGACCATCCAGTCGAGCCATCTGTCACCGGAATCTGTCACTTCTGCCCACTTGCAGTCTTCGGCGGTACTTGCGAGCCATCTGGCCCCGGATAGTGTGTCTAGCCGTGCGTTACAAGCAGAAAGCGTCACCTCGGAAAAGCTGGCGGCACGCTCGGTGCAAGCGACGAATCTCGCGGAAGGAAGCGTCGGCCCTTCACAATTGTCTGAGCATGCCGTACACCCCCGGCATTTGGCACCTGGTGCAGTACAGGACAGAGCGCTGGCAGAAGGGGCAGTGAAATCCGTGCATATCGCACCGGAGTCCGTCCAGTCGCATCATCTGCAAATGGGAACCATTCAGGGTGTGCATATCGCCTCACAAGCAATACCGACCGATGCTTTGCAGAATGAGTCCGTTACGTCCGACAAACTGGCGGATGAGGGCGTGACTGCCGCCAAGCTGTCTGCTCACTCAGTCCAGCCATGGCACATTACAGACGAAGCGGTGCAAGCCAATCATTTGGCAGAAGAGGCCGTCCAGTCGAGCCATCTGGCTCCTGAATCCGTCACCTCTGATCATTTGCAGGCTTCCTCGGTATTTGCGAGACATCTGGCCCAGGACAGTGTGTCAGGTCGTGCGCTTCAAGCAGAAAGCATCACCTCGGAAAAACTGGCGGCACGCTCGGTGCACGCGACGAATCTCGCGGAAGGAAGTGTTGGTCCTTCACAGCTGTCTGAGCATGCCGTACACCCTCGGCATTTGGCACCCGGTGTTGTACAGGACAGAGCGCTGGCAGAGGGGGCGGTGAAGTCCGTGCATATCGCACCGGAGTCTATTCAACCGCACCATCTGCACCTTGGAACTATTCAAGGTGTGCATATCGCCTCACAAGCAATATCGACCGATGCTTTGCAGAATGAGTCCGTTACGTCCGACAAACTGGCGGATGACGGCGTAACTGCCGCTAAAATATCTCCTCATTCGGTCCAGCCGTGGCACATTACAGACGAAGCGGTGCAAGCCAATCATTTGGCAGAAGAGGCCGTCCAGTCGAGCCACCTGGCTCCTGAATCCGTCACCTCTGATCATTTGCAGGCTTCGGCAGTGATGACTCGGCATATTGCGCCGGGGAGTATATCGGTTCACGCGCTCCAGGCAGGCAGCGTAAACGCTGAGAAGCTTGCACTTCGGGCGGTGCGTGCTTCGAATTTGGCAGAAGCCAGCATAAACTCCGTGCATTTAACGGAGCATGCCGTACACGCTCAGCATTTGGCCGAGGGGGCGATCCAAGGGTCCGCACTGGCAGAAGGCGTGGTGCAGTCCAGGCATATCGCGCTGGATTCAGTCCAGTCGGAGCATCTGCAAGCAGGGGCTATTCAACCACAGCATGTAGGCTGGCAGGCGGTGGTTGAGGATGCTATACAAGAAGGAGCGGTAACATCCAGCAAGCTGGCAGATGGAACGGTACAGTCCCGTCATGTGGCTGAGGAGGCTATTGAGAGCCACCACATTGGAGAGGAAGTTATTGATTCGCATCACCTAAAACCGGGTTCAGTGACACGGGCTCAGCTGTCCACAGATATTCATCTCTCGGGACTTTTGCCAGAGGAAGGTATCAGTGGCGACAGACTTCAGGCAAACAGTATATCTCGAAACCATCTGCAAGCTCAGGCCGTCGACAGCGAGGTGCTGAGCCCGGGAGCTGTGGGAGCAGAGCATCTGCAGGCCGCTGCGGTACAAAGCCATCATGTGGCAGAGCAGAGCATTGAAGGCCATCATCTGGTGGAAGGCACTGTAGGCTCACGTGAGTTGGAGCTGAACGCAGTGAAGCCGGAGCATTTGAGCATCACTCCGGTTCGTACGTGTGCGAATCAGCCCGCATTGCAGCAGTTCGGCAGAGCGCCGTTTCTTTTGAAAGGCAGTGAAGGAGAGACGGAAGTGACCATTGTATTCGGGGAGCCTTTTGTAAACCCGGACTACACATTAGTAGCGATGACGAACCACCCTCTCTTTCATGCGACGCTGAAATCTCAGACGCCGAATGGAGCAGTGATCGTCGTAACCAAGTGGAACGAAACCGCGCATAACTACGGTATTATTTCCTGGATCGCCATTGGCTAGTGAAGACGGTTATTGTAAAACTCATAGCGTGCAGACTCATGTATTTTCTAAGTACAGAGCTGCACGCTTTTTCATATACTTTTCACACATTTGCTACACAATTATGCCGAATTCTCCTGATAAGCTAAAGATACTTTAAAGGAGAGGTGATTCAATCATGAAAAAATGGACTAAAAATGCAGCAGCCGTATTGACCGTAGTAAGTGTACTGGGAGGAGCAAGCAGCGCATTCGCCGCTACAGCAACAACGACTCTAGCGAGCACTGCACCAGTAACCAAAGCTCCTGCGGTTATGACACCGGCTACCAAAACACCGGCAAAAGCACCTGTGACGAAAACACCTGTGGTAAAAACACCGGTTAAAAAAGCTGTAACAGCTCATAAAACAACAACCAAAGCGAAGAAAGCCCCTGCCAAAAAATCCGTTGCGAAAAAAGCGGCAAGCCACAAAACAAAAGCAGTGAAAGGGCAGCACCGTACAGTTAAACATCATGCCAAAAAACATAATGTTGTTAAACACAAAGCAACAGCTCATAAAACTCGTACACATCATGTCGTAGCTAAAAAAGTGACCCACAAAACTCCAGTTAAAAAAGCAGTCCCAGCAAAAACAACTCCAAAAGCAGCAGCCAAAGTAGTAACAACCAAGAAATAAGTTTGATGCGTAGTTAGCACTCAGCTCGCCTGGCATATACAGCAGCGATTCATGATAAGAAAGACGGGACCGGGAACGGTATACCCGTCTTTTGTCTATTCTGCTAGGCTTCTGTTAAGCTTAAAGAGAGGATGGAAGCATCCAGAACAACGGCAAGGGGTTAAGGCCATGACAAAAATAGTAGTAGTGGATGACGATGTGTTCATTCTGCAATTAATATCTGAATATTTGAAAAAAGAATCCTACGAGGTGACTTCCTTTTCCAGCGGTAAAACACTGGTAGAGCATATCCGTACGAACCGTCCGGATTGTCTCGTTCTTGATATTATGATGCCTGGCATTGATGGGCTTTCTCTACTGACTCAGCTTCGTGAGTTTACGGAAATGCCGATCATAATGATCTCTGCCCGTGGAGAAGAAAACGACCGTATTCACGGGCTGGAGCTGGGCTGCAGCGATTTTTTGACCAAGCCCTTTAATCCAAGGGAGTTGGTAGGAAGGGTCAAAGCGATGCTGAGACTGAGCAAGGCCGGAATGTCTGCATCGGACGATAGGCAAGCGGCAGAAAACGCAGATCTATGCCATGCGGGCAATCTGTGTATTTTTGCTGACTTTCGTAAAGTCACAGTGGACGGACAAGAGCTGAATTTAACCTCACGTGAATTCGATCTGTTGCTGTTTCTTGCGAATCATCTGGAAAGACCTTTTGGCAGGGAACATCTGATTCAGCAGGTGTGGAGCTATGATTTTATAGGTGATGTGAGAGTCGTGGATGATCTGGTCAAACGGATTCGTAAAAAGTTAGCTGAATATCACTCTACGCTCGTCATTAACACCGTATGGGGTTTCGGATATAAAGCAACGGTTCAGGAGTTGTAATCATGCGTACGATGAGAGCTAAAATACTGCTTTCCCTGTCCATCGCCATGCTTATTACCGTCTGTATTACAGTGGTCTTATTCATCAGACTTATCGACGACATTCTGGTGAATCAAGCCAAATCCAAACTTCATGAGCAGGCACGCAAAGCCGTCCATATTATGAGCGATGGAGGCTTTGATCGACTGGATAATGCTGAATTTAACTATGTTATCAAGGGCGTGCTTTTATCTACCGATTACTTTATTTTAAGCACGGATAACCGCATCATCGACTCAAGCGTCTCTGGAATGGAAGGCAAAAAGATCGAACATTTGCTTTTGATCCGCCAGGGATTTTTTGCATCGGTTCATCCGTCTGCCCAGGATCTGGCCGCTACACATGAAGGGGTGGCTGTGCTTCAAGGTAAAAAGGTACTGTTTACGAATGAAGAATTGCCCGGACAACCTTTTCGTATTTTTGTATACTCACCCTTATCTTCTTTGAGAGCCCTGTATGTACCGTTAATGAGAACCACATTACTGTCTATCATCGCAGGTTTTTTAGTGATTCTCGTCATTGGTCTGATGGTGGTCTCGCGTCTGGTGCGTCCGCTCAAACGATTGAAGGAGGCGGTTGGCAACTATGAGCCGAATCAGCCGCAGGATAGTGATTTTCCACAGGCGGATAAAAGTGAGATTGGCGAGCTGATCGGCACCTTTCATTCCATGTCCGCCCGTATTCAGCAGCACCATCACGGTCAAATTGAATTTCTACAAAATGTATCTCACGAGCTAAGGACACCGTTAATGTCGATTCAAGGCTATGTATATGCCATTCAGGATCAAGTGGTATCCCAGGACGAGGGACTGAGTATCATCAAAGTGCAGTCCCAGCGGTTAATTGACATGGTGGAAAAGCTGCTGCAGCTATCGAGGCTGGAGGCGCTGAATGAAGAATGGCCTGTCTCTCTGGTTGATCTTAGAAGCATGGCGGAGGATGCTGTTCATCTATTGATGCCGGTGGCTGCTGAACGTTCTATCTCGCTCCGAGTGGAGGGAGAGGGTCTGCATGTGGCCGTTCCGGCCGAGCAATTGTTCCGCATGATATTGAATTTGCTGCAAAATGCAGTTCGGCATACCTCTACGGAGGTTGTCATTCATTTGGAGACAGGGACAACACCGGAGGTTGTATGGGTTATACATGTGGATGATGATGGGGAAGGGCTGACCGAACAAGAGGCAACCGAGGTGTTCGGAAGATTCTATGCGGGCTCGAATGGTGTCACAGGTCTTGGATTGGCTATTTGTCGTCAAATTGCTACCCGGTTGAATGGAGAACTACTCTGCACACGTTCGCCATTGGGTGGAGCACGCTTCAGCTATATCCAGCGCATGTTATAAATGAGTACAAAAATGGTTAAAAATGATCGTTTTTTCGGAGAAACATTTCATTTATCTAACATCGAATGGAAGTTTTTCGGTGATATTTGAGATATAGCTTGACTGGTAGGTACTAAACTGAGTAAAATTAATCGTATATACCTTGACTCATGGACGTCGTTTTTTTAGATAGTGGTCAATAATAGTGATGAATAATAAATGAAAGAGTGATGAGATGAACCGCCTTTTGGAAGTGAAGGACTTAACGATATCTTTCAAGACCCGCCAGGGACTAGTGCAGGCCATTCGTGGCGTAAACTTTCATGTCAATAAAGGAGAGACGCTGGCGATTGTGGGCGAATCCGGCTCAGGTAAAAGCGTAACCTCACAAGCTGTTATGAAGTTGATTCCGACCCCTCCGGGCATTTATCAAAAGGGTCAAATTATGTTTGACGGACAAGAGCTGATTAATAAAACGGAAAAGCAGATGCAAAAAATTCGTGGTAAGGAAATTGGCCTGATTTCTCAGGACCCAATGACTTCGCTTAACCCGACGATGAAAGTGGGCAAGCAGATTACGGAAGTGCTTTTCAAGCATGAAAAAATATCCAAGGATGCTGCTCGCAAGCGGGGTATTGAGTTGCTGAATCTAGTAGGTATCCCACATCCTGAACAGCGTTTTAACCAATATCCGCATGAATTTAGTGGCGGTATGCGTCAACGTGTCGTCATTGCGATGGCATTGGCTGCTAATCCGAAACTTCTGATTGCCGATGAGCCGACGACTGCGTTGGACGTAACGATTCAAGCTCAAATTTTGGAACTGATGAAAGATCTTCAGAAAAAGATTGATACTTCCATCATCTTTATTACTCATGACCTCGGTGTTGTAGCGAAGATGGCTGATCGCGTTGCCGTTATGTACGCAGGACAAATCGTGGAAACAGGTACGGTTAATGAAATTTTCTACAACCCGAAACATCCATATACATGGGGCCTTCTCGCCTCTATGCCAAGTTTGGACAGCCATGGTCAGAAGCTGGCAGCTATTCCGGGAACACCTCCGGATCTGCTTCACCCACCTGTAGGGGATGCTTTTGCAGCTCGCAGTTCTTATGCTATGAAAATTGACTTTGAGAAAGAGCCTCCACTCTTTCAATTATCCGATACGCATTTTGTGAAATCATGGTTGCTGCATCCAGATGCGCCAGCGGTTGAGCCACCAGATGCGGTAAAGGCTAAGCTTCGCAAGCTGGATAACGCATTTGAAAAGCCGGTTTTGGTAGAACAATACGGTAGTTAATGTGCGCTATAATTTGTAATTAAAAAAATGAAAAATAAAAAAAAGGGCTGTTCTCTCCGTGTGGAATCATTCTACGGAGGAAGCAGCCTTTTTGGTGTAAAATCGCAGGTTGTATGCGTCTGCGGTTATTTGTGTTAATGGGCAGTGTTTACAGCTTACCAGAGCCAGCTTGGGAAGTGACTTCTGCCTTCACACTGGCGGATGGGGAAATTTTATCGTTCAGCGATGGTTTCCAGCCTACAGAGGAGCTAAGACCCGCACTGGAGCCTGCATTAACAGCTTGTCCATTCAGGATTGTGCCCGTATCTGACAGGGCAGTTCCACCAAAGACAGTCACGATTTTAGCTGCAGATAAACCGGCAACGTCAATAACATTGTTTTCGGCGAAGATTTTGGAGGATTTACCTGCGCCCCATATATACAGTGAAGGATATTCGGAGCGTTTTACATCACCTGTATAGTAATTGTTGTACAGATGGACTTGTCCATACCGCACGCGTGGTGTGCGTTGTACCGTGTTTTCATAATAATTGTGATGCAGGGTTACACGTAAAGTCCCTTCATCTGCTGTTTTACTGTCGCTGTTGCCAATAATCGATGATTTATCATGATCGTAAAAATGATTGTAAGAAACCGTAACCAGATCGCCCTGGTTAATCACATCGAGAAGCCCATCATGATGCTGGTATTCTTGACCGTAAAAGGAGCCGTTTTGGCTATCTGGGTGAGATCCATCATTGAAGGTATTGTGGTCTACCCATACATGTGTGGCGCCGTTAATTGTAATGCTGTCATATTCCGAATTCCAATTGCCTGTGCTGCCGTCCGTTGGGTCCCATTGAGGAAAATAATCGTAGGCATCCTGGAACTCAATATTACGGATAATGACATTATCTGTCCCTTTTTTTAGTTGAAGGTTCGCGCCGTTAATGACGGCATTGCTACCCTGACCGACAATCGTTGTATTAGAAGGAATCTCAATGACGACACGACTGGCCTGATTTTTTTGTGAAGCCTCACGTGCCTTTTCCAATGTGCCGGACGGAGCCTTTTTACCCCAAGTGGATGGGTCATAAGCTTTGAGGTAGGCGTCAAAATCATATTTAGAGTCCTTGTAATCGTTCAATCCCAACGGCTTGTTATTGTCATCGACGTTGGCGTTGATCGTGCCTTTGACATAAATGATTTTAGGCGTACTATTGCTGTTTTTGCCCAAAGCATCGACTAATTGCTTGCGATTCGTTACGGTGAAAATATTAGAAGAAGAGGCTGCAGCTCCGCCTGTTGTGCCTGTAGAAAAGGCTGCCCAACCGTTTTTGTTACCAAGCGTTTCTTTACCAATATCGCTGGCTGCATGAGCAGGTGAACCAAGAGGGGACAGGGTAGTGAATAGCAGAGCTGCTGCAATTCCGAGTGAAAATCTCTTTTTCATAAAATACCTCCGTATATTGGATGAATAGAGTAGACAAACGAAGGGAGTCCCGGGTGCTCCTGTGGTTTCTACATTTTCTATCATACTTCGTGTTCCAGTATTTGTTAATATAATAAAAGTTACATACTAAAATTTTTGTCGAATTTTTTATATAATTCAATAGACCCCTACTTTTTCCAATCAAGACGTATATGTAATAATGAAAACGTTAACAATCACACGGAATAGGAAATGTATATATGAATATATGGAATTGTTTTTGTGTTTTTTCTCAAAATGTTAACGATTTCAATCTATACATTCTGGAAGGTCGATTTATAGATTTTTGCAGAATCCTCAGGTAAAATGGCTTGTAATAAAGCTGAGGAGGAATGGGCATCATGGCAGAGCATTTAGCAGATATCTTGAAGTTGTTGAAGCAAAAAGAGTGGGTAGATTTGTCCCACGCTTTTTATCCTGAAATCCCTCATTTTCCAGTATTCGATAATGTTCAGGTGGATACCCTGTTTACCCACGACGATGGCTTTTTTGTAAAACAATACTGCTTTCCAGGTCAGTATGGGACTCACATTGACGCACCCGTTCATTTTGTGAAGGGCAAACGTTACTTGCATGAGCTTTCATTGAAGGAGCTGGTTTTGCCGCTCGTTGTCATTGACCGTTCAGCAGCCGTTGCAGCTAATTCTGACTATGAGCTTACGGTTGCGGATATTTTGGACTTTGAGAAAGAGCATGGACGCATTGCTGATCAGTCCTTTGTCGCTTTTCGCAGTGATTGGAGCAAACGTTGGCCTGATTCAGATGCCTTCTCGAACAAGGATGACGCCGGAGATGCACACTGTCCGGGCTGGTCGCTAGAGGCGCTACGCTTTTTGGTAGAAGAACGGAATGTGGCTGCCATTGGACATGAAACGCTAGATACGGATTCTTCTGTAGCTTATCGCAAAGCTGGCAAGCTGGTAGGGGAATATTACATATTGGAGCAGGATCGGTATCAAGTTGAGATGCTGACAAATTTGGACAAGTTGCCCCCGACGGGCGCGGTCATATATAATATCGTTCCGAGCATTCAAGATTCCCCCGGATTTCCAGTGCGCTCCTTTGCTATTTTGCCTTAATCATACAGTACCCAGTCATTTGAAAACGATTGTATATTCATCTTGAGCTTAAAAGACCGATTCAGATATCGACATCTGAATCGGTCTTTTCTAGCTTATACGGGGTAATGTACAGTGTGAATGACCGTTCAGTCCATCTTGAATCAAAAGGATGAAACGTCTTAAGTGATAATTGTTACGGTAGGGGCAGAGATGGTGGGCTGAGTTGATATGGTGGAGGTTGTGCCGCTAAAATCAGATATTTCTATGACAGCGGGGACACCTGGTGTAATATCTACAGAGGCAATGACCAGACTTGCCGTGGTCAGGGTGAATAAGGAACTCTGCTGAATAACTCCATTAATATAATAATTAGCAGAATCAGTAGCCGTTAATGTTGGTAAAGCAACTACTGGAGCGTCGGCGTCATCTACGAAGCTTGCAGCAGGAATAGTTGTTGTTGTTGCTCCGATCATCCCGGCTGTAATTGTTGCAAAAAAACGAGTCACGGCTGGGGTTACAGTCGTGCTTATGGCACCACCAGTTGCTACGGGAGCAGTAGCTACTGCTGTGTACACAGGTTTTATGATGGGCATAGTTTTCATCTCCTTTCTTTACTGGTATGAGCCATTCGGTGGCTCTTAATCAATAAATGATTTCTCAACCTATTCGGAAACGGCATATTAACCTTTCTATTAATAATAGGGTGAATGGAGAAGGCCTATTTTGCTACAAATACAGATGGAAGCGAATACTTGGAATCGGCATCCTACAAATGCCTAAAACCCTAAAGAGGGATATGCATACAATACATAAATAAGCATGTGAGAAGGAGGTGTATACGACTGGTATGAGGAGACGCGATTCATCACTAAGAAGGCAAGGAAAAAGAACCGTACATTGCAAGATCAACAAACGTAAAAAGTGTAAAACAAGTTATTCACTCAAAGGTAGAACAAAAACGGGGTTCCATGCCAAAAAGCATCCAAAGCTAATCATGCAACGGAGATGTAGAAATACTCCTACCAAGCGGAGGCGGAGAATGGGCAAGACGGGAAAGCCGGGTGTTCCAGGTTCGGCAGGAGCACAGGGTATTCCTGGTTTGACAGGGAAGCAAGGCGAAGCCGGGTTAACAGGGGTACAAGGTATTCCAGGTTTAGCAGGAGCACAAGGCATACCGGGAACTGCGGGAACACCGGGAGTCCAAGGAATACCAGGAATACAGGGTCCAGCAGGAACACGGGGAGCGCCAGGTCCGGCTGGCGTCCAAGGTAGTTCAGGTGCAACAGGTGCACCCGGCCCTACTGGAGCACAGGGCATAGCGGGCCCAACCGGAGCCCAAGGAATAACAGGCCCAACCGGTCCGGCAGCTGACATTTCAAATATTGAAATTATACCCATAGCCGAGCGATATTTTTATTTTGCACCTGCTACAATTGAGTCTTCAATCACGATTATGGCGGATCAATTTTCTGTAGATGGTGTACAGGAGCCCTTTCAGCGGTTTAATGTCGGAAGCAACAGTTATGCCAATCTATACATTAATGGAATGATACAAGAAAGCACATTGTATAGACTGACACCTGAATCGCTGACGATTCGCCTTAACGAAGGGGAGGCAATTTCCTCCGGCACACCTATTATTGTGGAAATTGTTCAATTTAGTGTGCGAGCCAGTGGATGATACTGTTCGCGGTGAGGCAACCCAGAGGCAGATACAGCTGTTTTTGGGGCAACGAGCCTTTGCGTCCGACATGCCAAAGCTGAAGACCGGCCTTGGAGCTTTGGTTATGGATGGCGTGCACGACTTTTTGCAGCGGGGAAATGTGCTCGTCGCTCATATGCCAAGACTGCCTGAGTCTTTTCCCTGCTGGGTGACTGCATGCACCTTAAGCATAATGAGTCCCGCCTGCCCGAGCGCCCGTTTTATTCGATTACATATCTATTTTATATGAATAAAATGTGGCGATACACGTATCATTAATTGTATTTATGATCATTCACTTATAAAAACATGGTATTTAGGTTTAATACAATATATATCAAATGAAAGTATGAAGACAGAATGAGCCTGCATAAAAATATAATTTGCATTTTAGTTAGTTATCACTTACTATAATTTTATGAACAAGAAAACACATATAGACAGCAAAAAGAAAGATATTCTGCAGGCAGCGATGTGCTTATTTGCAACCAAAGGAATTGACGGGATTTCAGTCAAAGAAATTGGAGAGGCTGCCGGTGTGACGGATGCCGCGATTTATAAGCATTTTAAGAGTAAAGATGCGATGGCCTTGGAAGTATTTGGGCAGTATTGCAATAGCTACACCACCTTAATTGACTTCTATCGCAAGCAGAGTGGGAACTTCGTTAGTCGTTTCCATCAACTGGTGGATGAAGTGCTGAATATGCATGATGAGGACCAGTATGGTTTGCTTCTACTATCACAGCATCATGAGCTGTATGTTGAAGCAAGCCAGAGCCAGAATGTGCGTCAGCCGCTGGAGGCGTTGACTGAATTCATCGAACAGGGGATTCAACAAGGTGAACTGCCGAAGCAGGATGCTAAGCTATCCGGTGTGCTCATCATTGGAGCTATTACACGCTTGTCCGTATCCAGCCTGGAAGGTGAACTTCCACAGCAGTTGGTTCCATTTGCAACAGAGGTCAAACAACGTTTAACAGCTTTATTAAGTAAAGGTCAGTAGTGACCTTTTCTTTTTAAATATAAAGTTAGTGTTTTCTAACTAAAATCATAATGTGAAGATAGGAAGTGGCTTATATGTCTAAAAAAATATTGGTGATTCAAGGGAATCCAGTCGCTGGCAGTTATGGAGAAGCGTTGGCTCAATCCTATGTAAAAGGAGCGAAGGCTGCAGGAGCAGAGGTTCGTTTGTTGCAGTTATCCGCGTTGGATTTTAACCCAAATCTATTAGGTGGATATCGTAATAAATTGCCGCTGGAACCTGATTTGATCCAAGCACAGGAGTCGATTAAATGGGCAGAACATCTTGTTTTTGTCTTTCCAATCTGGTGGGGCAGCTTGCCTGCATTAATGAAAGGCTTCATTGACCGTACCATTATGCCGGGGTTTGCGTTTAAGTATCAAAAAGGAAAATCCTTGCCTGACAAGCTTCTAAAAGGAAGAACAGCTCGCCTCATTACAACGATGGACGGTCCGCACTGGTACTACCGATTTTTCCAGGGACAGCCTGGGCATCGGATGATGAAGGATTCCACGCT
The DNA here is from genome assembly GCF_017833915.1 of Paenibacillus sp. 1182. Classification (NCBI taxonomy): domain Bacteria; kingdom Bacillati; phylum Bacillota; class Bacilli; order Caryophanales; family Paenibacillaceae; genus Paenibacillus; species Paenibacillus sp. 1182. The sequence continues at coordinate 191,621 of NZ_JAFICR010000009.1, forward strand.
GCATCTATGTGGTGTCAAACCAGTGCGTTCTACGACCATTGATCTTATGAATAAGTTATCGGATCAGCAGCGCAACGATTGGCTGAGCAAGGTGGAGCAGCTAGGTCGAAGCATGAGCTAGGTGTTCCCCTGACCCAAACCCATTGGCCTACAGGTAAACCATAGCGGTATCTGAGCATAATCGACCTGCGAGAAGGAAAAAGACCGCAATGGGAGCAACTAGCTCGCATTGCGGTGTTCGGAATAGCTTATGTTTGCAATCAACGTTAAATAAATATCGATGCAACGATTAAAATAAATCCGATCGCTAGACCTGCAGGGCCCCAATAATGCATAGGGATAAAAAACAGACTGTGCTGGGTTCCCATTCGATAGCGTTGTCCCGTTTCCATATCAACTAGCACTTTGTCCGAGTCGGAGTTGAGTGCTTTCCCCAAATACCAGATAATAACTCCCGACACAATGAACACAAAAGCCATTGGCAGCCGGGAATCTATGGAGTCAAGCCCTAGAGCGGATACTAAACTACCGACAATAACAAATAAAATCCCTGGAATAATAATATTTAAAATACCAAAACCCTTCCAAATAATCACATGAATACTTCCTTTCTAAATTAAAATCCAACATATGTATTTATCGGTTGAAAGAGAGATTTAGTTTACAAAATGACCCATTCAATGGGGAATTTACAATGTGTAAAACTGGAAGAACAAAAAAAGCCGTTTCTCCACATCTTCATAGCCCAGCATAATCTGGCCTGAAGGAGGGAAATCGGCTTTTTTAATTAAGTGAAGTTGAAGGCCTGTGCCTATTCGGCTGCTGCTTCCGCTTGCTGGGCTACGGAAACAACAGGCTTCATAATTCGACCCAGCATATCTTGCTTCGGACGATTCCAGGTAGTCCAGTCATCCAGCAGCAGACCGCCTGTGTCGCCGCTATTCGGATTCAGGGACCAGTACGTAAAGTACAGGTTGTTGGCACCAATATAGTCAACAAGCGCATTTTGCCATTTCCCCTCAGGGGAGGACAAATCAACATTACGGCCGCCGAATTCACCAACCAGCACCGGTGCTATGTTTTGTTTGCTGATGTAGCCCCAGGTTTGATCCCAGATCGCTGGCAGGTTGGACGGGAAGGCCGGGTCGTTGAACCATGGCTGCGAAGACACACCAGGGCCGTAATCATGTGGAGAATATACGACACGGTTCGGTACGTCCAGAACGACAGGATAGTTGGCTACACCTGTCAGGTTGCCACCCCACCAGTATTGGCTATTGTTGCCTTGTACATTGTGGTCTACACCTTCTACGAGAATCAGCCAATTTGGATTCACGGATAGAATCGCATTCCCTGCACGTTGTGCCGCCAGACGCCAATCTGTGGAGGCATTGCCTGTACCCCAGCTTGCTTGACCGTGTGGCTCATTGTGTAAATCCGCACCAATGACGGTAGGGTTATTTTTATAACGATCAGCCAACATTTTCCAGTCACTAATCCAGCGAGACTCAGGGTACTGGGATGTGTACCACAGCTCGGATTGCCCACCTGAGCCTGGACGGTGACGGTCAAGGATAATCTGAATACCGCGTTGTCCAGCTTTTTCGATCAGCTTGTCCATAATTTGAATCGGGTTTAATCCGACCAGATCAGGGTTTTTGTGATAATCAATACTGTCTGGACGGGAACTGGAATCGAACAACTGATTGCTGTAAGGCAGACGAATCAGATTGTAGCCTTCTTTCTTCACCTGATCCAGCATGTCGTCCATTGAGCGGCTCCACAGTCCATGCAAGGTGTAATTAGGAGTTTCCAGACCGAACCAGTTCAGGCCGTTAAATGCCGCTTCTTTCCCGGATTCGTCTACAATCTTGTTTCCTTGGGTGTGATAATATCCTTTCACACTGGCTGCATCTGCAGAAACGGGTGTATAGCCATACAGTGTGAAGCCCATTACGAGGGAGGCAATGACGAAAAATGTTTTTTTTAATCCTTTTTTCTTCATAATTCTGCTTCCTCCTTTATTTAAAAGAATTTGTAACCGATTACATTTTCATTTTATGTTCAAATCTTCCATCAAACAAGTTCATAAAATTCGTATATTTCTAAGATTTCGTTCGAAATCAATAGATTTATAACAACGGATTATCAAGCTAAGTAGGAAAGTTCCCCTTGTAAAAGATTCGTGAGGGAGTTTCCACCCCATATTTTTGGCCGCGCTTGTATATGAGTAGAGGCACGCTCTAACTCTTTATTTATTATATTTTCCTGCTGTAAAAGAAGGTATATAATAAAGTGAAATTCACTTTACATACAGGTTGCAGAATATATATTTGAAAATTAGCACGCATGACATGCAAAAAAGAAAGGAGGGTAATTATGGTAACAACGATGAAGGAAGTGGCAGAACGTGCCGGGGTGTCGAAGAGTACAGTTTCGCAGTTTCTGCAAAAGAGATACAACTATATGAGTGAAAACACCAAGAAGAAGATCGAGCAAGCGATTGAGGATCTCAGTTATATACCCAATGAGGTGGCACGTAGTCTCAAGCAGAAGAAGACCTTCATTGTGGGGGTTATTTCTTCAACCATTTTATCGAGATTTACAACAGAAGTCGTGCGTGCCATTGAAGATGAATGCCAACTGGAAAATGTCCAGGTCATTGTCTGCAATACCGATGATGATTCGCTCAAAGAGAAAAAGTATGTCCAGTCGATGATTGCTCGGCAAGTGGATGGACTTATCATTTTCCCGACGGAAGAGAACAAGAAATTATATGTTTCCCTTGTCAAAAATGGCTATCCCTTCGTGTTTGTGGACCGAAAAATCGATGAACTCAGCGTAGATACGGTGCTACTGAATAATGAAAAGGCCAGCGAGCTTGCGGTTGAAGCACTCATTGAGCATGGTCATAACAACATTGGGATTATCACGTTCCCCTTAGGCAAAAAAGCGATCACCACACGAAGTGAGCGACTGTCAGGTTACCGAAATACGCTGGGTAAACATGACATACCCGTGAATGAAAACTATATCAAAAGCGGCAGGTTGGATGAAATGCCTAATCTGATTGGACAACTATTTCACATGGAGAATCCGCCCACTGCAATTATTGCTACGAATGACATGATTTTGGAGCAGGTGCTGATTTATGCAAAAAATAATCATCTGACCATACCTAATGACTTTTCCTTGATTGGCATAGATGATGTATCCTTTGCGTCTTTTTATAATCCGCCGATCACAACCGTTTCCCAGCCGAGTTTTGAAATGGGGAAAAGAAGTGCCAGGCTACTGCTGGAGAAAATTGATCAAAAAGAACAGGATCATGAGGAGCTGTCAGAAATCATCCGTATGAATCCGGTCATCAACCACAGAGAATCGGTCCTAAAGCTGAACTGAATGTTTGAATAAGTCCTTTTCATCTTTTTGAAAACGTTTTTATGAATTCTATTGTAAAAAGAAAATAAAGAGCTATAATGATCTTATGATTCGAGTCATGAATACCCTTTCATTTATGGTTGTCCTGAATTTAGTGATGATGGTGATTGAAGAGAGGGGAGGAATAGAGCTCAAACGAATAATGCATGGAGTAATTTGTGATTTAATTCACAAAAAAATGATTCTTCTTCTTTTTACATTCCCGGAAGGGAAATTTTTTTCGAGTATTACTAAATCGATTTAGTAAGAATGGAAAATAAATAAAAGAAAGTCGGAGATCACTATGGAAATGTTTATGAGCATTATCAGGGAGCCATCCATTATTATCGCGATTGTGACATTACTCGGCCTTATATTTCAGAGGAAGAAAGTATCAGAAATCATTACGGGAACTACCCTTTCTTTCATGGGTTTCACCATGATCAAGGTCGGCGGCGGCATTTTAGGAGGCGTTCTCACTAACTTCAGCCAAATTTTTTCTTATGCGTTCAACCTTAAAGGTGTCGTACCCAGCAATGAAGCCATTATGGCACTGACCATTGATCAGATCGGGGCGGATGCTGCGCTCATTCTGCTCTTTTCCATGATCCTTAACATCGTGCTTGCACGTCTGACCAAGTTCAAGTACATTTATTTGTCTCTTCACTTGATTTTGTTTATGAGCTTTGCCGCTACAGCCGTTATGAAAGGTCTAGGTCTCAGTTCGCTGACTACGATCATCGTCGGTTCTTTGGTCATTGGGAGCTATATGGCGGTGTTTCCTTACCTACTCCGAAATGCCAGCAAAAACATTATTAAATCGGATGATTATACGATTGCTCATGCTTCCATGACCTCTTACATTCTGGGCACCTATTTAGGGAAAGTGTTCGGCAACCGTGAAAATGACACCGAAAATGTAAAAATTAATGACCGCATCAGTTTTTTGCGCGACCCCAATGTTGCAACGACCTTGACGATGCTTGTGCTTTTGCTGGTATCTGGACTGGTTGCTGGTTCTGACTATGTCAGCAAATTATCGGATGGCAAAGAATACATCGTCTTCATCCTCGAACAGTCAGCTATTTTCGCAGCCGGCTTGTATATCGCAAAAGCGGGTGTTAAGCTGTTCACAACTGAAATTGTACCCGCTTTCAAAGGCTTCTCCCAAGTGTTCGCACCTGGAGCAATCCCTGGTGTGGATGTTCTGGTACTGTTCGACAAATCACCCAATTCCGCGTTGGTAGGCTTCTTGGTCAGCTTCTTCACAGGCGTTGCCTGCGTCTTTCTTTTCCCGTTTGTCGGATTGCCTGTCATTGTGCCAGGGATCATGGCCTGCTTCCTCGCTGGTGGTGCAGCCGCGATATTCGGCAATTCCAGCGGTGGTTTTAGAGGAGCTGTTATTTCCAGTTGTCTTAATGGATTCTTGCTCTGTCTGCTACCAGCTCTCACCTTGCCGCTCTTTTCTTTTTTGGGTGCCGAAGGGGTAACGTTCGCCGATCCCGACTTTACTACCCTTTCCGGAGTACTTTGGCTTATTTTTCGCTGGTTTTAAACTAAACCGATTTATGAATTTTTTCAAAATAACTCATCTAAATCATTTGTGCTTAAAAAGAGGAGGAATGATCCATGTTTTTTAACGACCAAGATATTCAAATTGACATCGTTGACAGTAATACCACCCGGAAAGTGCTGGCCCACAGCGACCAGCTTATGTATGTCAAAGTGATGTTTGCTAAAGCCCAAACAGGGGAGATCCTGTTGCATAAGCATGTCCATGAACAAGTCACTTATGTAATAAAGGGAAGTTTTAAGTTTATGATCGATAATGGCGAAACCAAGGAAGTCCAGACCGTCAAAGATGGAGACAGCATCCATTTTCCATCCGATACTCTTCATGGCTGTATCCCACTGGAGGATGGCGGTATTCTGCTAGATGCATTTACACCCGCACGTGCAGATTTCCTGTAACGTCCGATCATTTCATTTTTATCTTTTTTTAGAAGAAGACCTGCAAGTATGTTATATTTAACAAACGGCAATCGTGATGAACAGTAATATAGTGATTTTTAGAAAAGGATGAGACAATTTTGGAAAACAACGAAACTCAGCAGGAATTTGCAGAAGTATATGAGCAGCTTAAAGTAGCTGCAAACCGAACCTCCGATTGGAAAACACGCCTAGCTGCGGTAAATGATCTGGGTGCATGGAAGAACCAGCAGACGATTGACTTGCTGACACATCGTTTGAATCATGATACGGTATATGCCGTTCAGGAAGCCGCTTACCGCAGACTTCAGGAATGGGGCGAGAATGTACAGCCGCCTGTGCGCAAAGAGGGTGAGCTTGTTAAGGGCCTGACGAAAATTCTGGTGCGGATTAAAAAAAGCTTGCCAGCCGACCATACCTACAACGATTTTCGCGAGAAGCTGCACAAGATGAGAGTCGATATTTATGACATCTATGAAGGCGACAAGGGCGCTGAATTTGACCAGTGGCTGGAGCAAAAATGGGCTTCATTATCCACAAGGTAATTTCTGAACCCTGTAATTGTATGTATTTTAAGGATGGTTGCAGGTGATACAGACAGAGCCTTAACAAGGATAAGGGATTATCTTTGTTAAGGTTTTTTTGTATATATACTTCGGCAATAGGGTACGATGGGATCGGATTATTTTAGTGTGTACATGGGAGGGACTAACATGAGCAAGGCGAAGCTGTGTTTTATCGGGGCTGGCTTTCACGCTTCAACGAATATATATCCTGCTGTTATTGGGGCAGGTGCTGAAATTCAGGCGATTGCGACTAGAGATTTAAGCAGATCGAAGACAGCACTTCAGCGGTTTGGAAGTAGTGGCACACCTTATGACAATTACAAGGCTATGCTGGAGCAGGAAGACTGTGATGGAGTTGTCGTGATAGCACAAGCGGCAGATCATCCTTCGCTCGTACTAGACTGCATTAAGGCTGGAAAACATGTCTTTGTAGACAAGCCACTGGGTTGGAATGCCGAGGAAGCGGCCCAAATTGCAGATGCGGCAGAAGCAGCAGGCGTTGTGCTGATGGTCGGTTTCATGAAGCGCTACGCACCTGTATACATAAAGTTAAAAGAATGGATTGAGGGTGGCTCGCTTGGAGCCGCACGCTCATTTCAGGCAAAATTTCTCGTGGACAGTACCCAGTTTTGTAAAACTGGCGAAGACTTCATGAAGCTGGCGGCGGTTCATATGGTCGACCTGGTACGTTATTTGTTCGGGGAAGTGGTACAGGTTACCGGATTTGCGAACGATAACGGTGAGTGTATTTCCCATACGATTGCCTTGAAATTTGAAAATGGTGTAGTGGGCAGCCTATACTTCGCAGGTATGACAGCATGGACACGCGAGAGTGAAGGTATTACGGTAACCTTTGACCACGGTTTTGCGAACGCGGATGAGGTGAATACACTGATCATTCACAAGTCGGAGAGTCATACAGAGCTTCCTTGGAAATCCCTTGCGGAAAATGATACGGTTCTGACACCATCAGCTTCCGCGATGTCGGGCGGATACCGTGATTTGTACTTGCGCGGTTTTGTCGGTGAAATCGCACATTTCATAAACTGCTGCCAAGAAGGACGTACGCCTGATTCAAGTGGACGGGACAACGTGAAAACGATGGAGCTGTGCGACCGCATTTTGGCTGCCCTCTAATAGGATACCTATTTTATATCCAAGCTTCGGAGCCTGGACGGTACCTTAGTTTGGGTGATTTTAAAGAAGCTTCGGTTTAACTGGTCAGTAGATGGCTCCTGCATGTGTCGGGAGTCATTTTTTTTAATAAGTATCGTTATTACGTGTTATTGTCGAACATAATGATTCCAGAGATTGCTGTCCATTTTGATATAATCTCTGCTGAAAATATGCCAACAAAGGAGAATGATGCGCTAGAATAGAAAATAGAAAGCGTTCTCATTATCTACTTTTCTGCGATGGCTCAGGGGGAGATGGCATATGCGTTTAAGGTACCAACCATTAAACACATTACGTAACCAGATTTTTATCGGATTTATACTGGTGATGCTTATTATGATGAGTGTAGCGGGGGCGTTCATTTATCTCAATGTGTCTCACCTGTTAAAAGACAGTGCCGAGCGACATATTGGTCAAACTGCGGTACAAGCAAGCGGTAGGCTGGATGCATTAATCGGCCAGATGGACAGTTTGACGGAGCAGGTCGCTAATCACCCGTCTGTTCAGCATATTTTGCTGGAGGAGCGCAACGGGGGCAAGGTGAATTTTGGACAGCGTCAATCCCTACTGCAAGTGATGCATAGCTATCAGGCATATATGCCGAGTGTCGGCTCACTGGAACTGTATACTGCTGAAGGGAAGATGTTGTTTCCGATTAGAGAGGGCAGTCTGGAGGAACGTATCGGACAGGCAGACATCCGGGAAGCGAATCAGATGAAAGGAAGACTGGTCTGGATCGGCATTGATCCCGAGGACCCCAGGTCACTGCTAGCAATTCGGCAGGTCAGCTTGGTGGATCGCTGGTTCTCACGCGGAGGGTACCTCATTACCCGTATGGAGCGAAGTTATTTTGGACTGAATGGTGCGTCAGCAGTCAATGAAGAAGCGGATGAAACCATGCTGCTTGTAGATCGTCAAGGCCAGCTGCTGTCGGGTGAACCAATGAACCAGACGGATTTGTCAGGTGTACTGCACAGCAAGACACAGACGGTTCATATTGGGGAGCGGGAATATGTGAAGGCGGTTCAGCAGTCGGAGCGGACGGGCTGGTCGCTGCTGATCCTGATTCCGGTTAGCGTCGTCACAGACGGAATTACGGTTTTACGGACTACGCTTATCATTTCCGCGTCTCTTGGTGCCGTGCTATTCCTATTTATGTCCTTTATGTTGTCTACGTTGATTACAAGACCGATAGGTCACTTGATTCAGGCGATGCGTCGTTCACGGGAAGGGGCGTTGGCTCTGAATCCAGAACCGGCAGCAGCGGTCGAGCTGCGAGAATTGAACGCAGAGTACAATACGATGATTGTCGATATCAATGAATTGATCCATGTCATTTACGAGAAGGAGGTTTTACAAAGCCAGACCGAGCTTAAAGCTCTGCAGGCACAGATCAATCCGCATTTTCTTTTTAATACGCTGGATGCTTTCAACTGGTCGCTACAGGAGAAGGGAGAGGAGGAGCTTGCCGGGCTGATGGTGTCCATGTCGCGGCTGTTTCGTTATGTTATTGAACCGGCTCACCATGACTCTTGGGTGACCCTCGGGGAAGAAATGGCGCAAATCCGTCGTTATCTGGAACTGATGGAGATGCGTCTGGGGGAACGTCTGAGCTGGCAAATTCATATGCCTTCAGAGGCAGCCAGAATTCCGCTTCCTAAACTGCTGATCCAGCCTATTCTAGAGAATGCTATTTTGCATGGTGTGGAAAATCGCATCGGCAACGGCCGTGTTGAAATCAGTGTCACTCCTTCGACCAGACCGGGGTGGACCAGGATCGCGGTCATAGATAACGGACCTGGAATGACAATGGAAGAACTTGCAGCTGTGCGTACAGCGTTGATGGGGGGAGCAGCCTGCGAGAGCAAGGGAACCGGTATGGGACTGGTTAATGTGCAGCGCAGGCTCGCTCTCTATTATGACAGCGCATCTTATCCAACGGACGGTGTGCTGATACATAGTGCTGAGCAGGAAGGAACGGTGGTCGCTTTTGAAATTCCTGATGAATATGGAGGGCGGTAGGAATGAGTGTTTCATCCAAAACCATTGTCATTGTAGACGATGAACAGCGAACACGTCAGGGGATACACCAGACACTGGAGCAATGGGCAGCCGGGAAATACCGGATTGTGACATTCGGTAATGGTTTGGAAGCACTAAATATACTGCGTGCAGAGACGGTTCATCTGTTGATTACGGATGTCCGGTTGCCGGAATTCAGTGGGCTGGATTTAATCCGCTCTCTGGAACGGGATTCACGACGACCAGCGACCATTGTCATCTCAGGGTATGCGGAGTTTGATTATGTCCAGCAGGCTCTTCGTCTGGGAGCCGTCAATTATTTGCTCAAACCGATTGATAAACAAGAGCTGCTGAATGCGGTCAATGAAGCGCTTCGGCTTGAAGAGGAGCGGCAGCGATACGAGAAGCTGGACAAGCTGGCTGACCCTGTTCTGCTAGAGCTTGATCTCCAGGCGGCTACCCTTAGTGATCCGGTACGACGTGCCTTCACCTATATGGCGGAGCATCTTCACGAATCCATTACGATGGCGCAGACTGCCGCGCATTCACACCTGAATGCGAGCTATTTTAGTGTTTTATTCAAGGAGCAAAGTGGTTTGTCCTTCAGCGAATATCTGCATCGGCTGCGGATGCAACGGGCCAAGGAGCTACTGCTGCATACCCAATTGACGATTGCCCAAATCGGCGAACGATCAGGCTACCGAACAGATAAATATTTTATTAAAGTATTCAAAGCGACCGAGGGGATAAGTCCCAGCCGCTACAGGCAGCAGATGCGTACAGGGCCGGAGAATATCGACTGACAGTAGGCAGATCAAACCCAATAAAAGTGGAATTATACCCAATGAGCGTACCCTGTTGAAAGCAGGAATAGAGTGCTAAACTTACAAATGATAACGGTTACAAAAAATATAAATACAACAAACGGAGGTCTAACGATGTCCAACGAGTATGGTTTACGTAAGCGCTCACATCAAAAATGGTTTGCTGGGTTGACCCTGCTGCTGTCATTCATGCTGGTGCTATCCGGTTGCGGTGCTGGTAAGGATGGTCAAGGCGGTTCCAGTGGAGACGGGGGAAAGGTTACACTCAAAATGATGCACCTCTGGCCAGAGGGAAGCTCGGCACAGCAGAGCAAGCTTGTGACTCAGATTATAGATCAATACCAAAAGGATCATCCGAATGTCGTCATTCAGCAGGAAGTGCTGGAAAATGAACAATATAAAAACAAACTCAAAGTGCTGTCAGCTTCCAATGAATTGCCGGATATCGGCATCACCTGGGCAGCAGGCTTTATGGAGCCTTACGTTAAAGGTGGATTATTTACGCCGATGGATGACCTGCTGCAAGGTTCCAAGCTGAAGGACAAATTCGTACCGGGAACGACCGAAGCTTATGCGCTGAATGGCAAAACGTATGCGCTTCCGATTGAATTGAATATTACACCTATTTATTACAACAAAGCCATATTCCAAAAATACAACTTGAAGGTACCTACGACTTTTGACGAATTTAAGCAGGTTGTGAAAACACTTACGGATCATGGAGTAGCACCGATTGCATTAGGCAATAAGGACCGCTGGACCGGCTCGCTCTGGTATATGTATTTGGCGGACCGTATAGCAGGTAACGAAACGCTGAAAAAAGCGATTGACGGCTCAGGATCGTTCGATGACCCTGGTTTAATTCAGGCGGCCTCCGAAGTTCAGACGCTTGTGGATATGAATGCATTTAACAAAGGATTTAACGGCTTGTCCAATGATGAGGGAAAATCCGAATTTATGAACAACAAGGCAGCTATGTATTTGATGGCTACTTGGGAATTGCCGAATTTTACGACCAATCCCGCAATCCCGCAAGCATTTAAAGATCAAATTGGCTTCTTTAAATTCCCGATGGTTGCAGGCGGCAAGGGCAACGAGAACAGTTGGGTAGGAGGTCCGGGAGTAGGTTTGTTTGTTTCTGAGAATTCCAAGGTGAAAGAAGAGGCCAAAGCGTTCGTTGAATACTTTGTAGTTAAATGGGGAGAACAATCGGTCACACAGGCGGGCGTTATTCCGGCGACGAAAGTGGACACCTCCAAAGAAAAATTGCCCAAGCTGTATGTCGATTTGCTGAACGGACTGAATCAAGCCAGCAGTATTACGTTGTTCGCCGATGTACAGATGAAGCCGAATGCAGCACAGGTACATTTGAATATGATTCAGGCGTTGTTTGGTAAAGCGGTGACACCGCAACAATTTGCCGACCAGCATAAGGCTGCCATCGAGAAAGGAAATTGAAATTGACCACCTAAGGAGGTCCAACCGTGGAAAAGGTCATGTCCAATAAGCTTGTCATTGCTCTCTATGTATTGCCTTCTCTGCTGCTGTTATTAGCCGTAATATATGTACCCATCGTACTGACCGGCTATTACGGCCTGAATCAGTGGAATGGAATCGGTTCTATGACTTTTGTGGGGCTGGACAATTATCAACATTTGCTCACAGACAGTGCATTCTGGCAAAGTGCCTGGCATTCGCTGCTGCTGGCCTTGTTTTCAGGCATCAGTCTGATCGGTTATCTGGTCATTGCGATGATTTTGTCAGGAAAAATCAAGGGAGCGAATCTGCTGCGGAAAATTTATCTGATTCCCATGCTGTTGTCATCTGTAGCGATCGCACAGCTGTGGCTCAAAATGTATCATCCAACAAACGGAGTGTTCAATTCCATACTGGCGTCGGTCGGAGTTCACAACCCGCCTGAATGGTTAGCTAATCCGTCCTTGGTGCTGTTTGCTTTGTTCATCCCGATTATTTGGCAATATGCAGGCTTTTATATCCTGATCTATTATGCCGGGCTGAAAAACATTCCCGAAACGCTGATGGAGGCTGCCCGGATTGACGGGGCCAGTGCCTGGCAGATTGCGACTCGTATCAAATTGCCCCTGTTGCGCGAGGTGATTAACGTTACGATCATATTGTCCATTGTCGGCTCGCTCAAATATTTTGACCTCATCTACGTCATGACGGATGGTGGGCCGAATGGAGCCAGTGAAGTGATGGCTTCGTACATGTACCACCAGGCATTCCGCAGCTTTGATTTTGGATACGGTAGCGCTACAGCCTTTGCCCTGTTGCTCATCTGTCTGATCGCTACGTGGCTGATCCGCAAGGTTACGGCTACTAGTGACACCATCCAGTATTCATAATACGGTCATGCAAATAGATGAGGGTAACAAAGGACAGGAAGAGGGAGGAACGGATATGAAAACCCAGGCAGCCGCCAACTATCCGCTTGGAGTCGGTACCCGCGGCAAAATGTTAACTCGGGTCGGTTATGCCGCTTTGTATATCATTTTAATCATCTTGGCGGTGACGCAGCTTTTACCGCTGGTGTGGCTGATGCTGTTCTCACTTAAAAATAATCAGGAAGTGTTTAACCTTCCGCCGTTTGCACTCCCGTCCCAGCCACATTGGGAGAACTATATGAATGTGTGGACCAGCGGCAATATCGGGCGGTATTTCTTCAATAGTGTGTGGATTACGGTCATATCCGTGGCGTTAACGGTGCTGCTCGCCAGCTTTGTAACGTTTGCCATTACACGTATGCGGTGGAAAGGAAGCCAGCTGGTTCTCGGGCTCTTTATGGTCGGACTGATGATTCCAGTCCATTCCACCTTGATTCCGTTGTTCAGTATGTTTCTCAAACTGCATTTAACAGACACTTCACTCTCTATCATCCTGTCGTATGTTGCTTTTAATCTGCCGACAACGATGATGATCTTGCTGGGATTCTATTACGCCCTGCCCCGTGAAGTGGAAGAAGCGGCTGTTATGGACGGTTGCTCCGTCAACCGAATGTTCTTCCGGATTGTGCTGCCCATGACAACCCCCGTTATGGCAACGACGTCTATTATTAATATGATCTATAACTGGAATGAGTTTATTTTCGTGAATACGTTTATTAGTTCGGACGAAAACAAAACACTGACCGTCGGCGTTCAAAACTTTATTGGACAATATACGACCGACTGGGGAGCTATCGGAGCCACGCTGATGATCAGCATTTTGCCCATTTTGCTCGTGTTCCTCATCATGAGTGACCGGATTGTGGAAGGGATCGCAGCCGGGTCGGTTAAGGGGTAAAACAAATTCCCCAGGTTAGAATAGCACCCCCTAGTGTAGACATTGGATCAAACCTCTTGGTTTGTCCGATGAATGCTAGGGGGTGCATTTTTTGTGCGGGTCTGGGTTGAGTTGAAGGAATATATAAATGAAGTAGAAAAAACATAGATTTAAGCTTTTTTTAACTACTCCCGACATTTCGAGCAATCATCTCATAGGTGGGGTAACACTGAGCCTTGTCGCTCATATAAGCGATAAGGTCGACCAGTATCAGCTTCTCATACTGGCTCAAGCCATAACAACGATGGATTTTAAGCGGCACTTTGGTAAATACCTTATGAAGTGACGTGAACTCACTATCTTGACTTACCTTGTCCATGTACTCGTTAGCGACTTGGCGGTTTTGAATCAAAACGAAACCACTCGCTCTTGTTGTCATTTCAATCCCTGCCTTATGCGTTTTTGATTACTCCGCCGCACGGCGGCTATGAAGTCAGGAAGGCGAGCCTAGAACGTATCCTTACCTGCTCTATGTCAACTGCTCGTCAGCAGAGTTCTTTCTTCGCTGTAAGAATCGCTGAAATGTTCCGTTAAGTTGCCGACGTATGAAAAATCTTTCGTTTTTGCCGCCCCTACTCTAATAGTGGCGGTGCCTATCCTAAAAGATGCGATTTATTGCTATTTTATCCTCCCTACCGGGGCGGCGTATTCTACAGTTGCGAGTAAATTTGAAAAAACGCAAGAAAAAACGAAGATAACAAAACAGGTTAATTATGGTGGTATCTGACCATAATTAACCTGTTAGATGTAACGGAATAGCGTTATTCAGGTTATAAAATTAAAGCATTTGATGTGCGTACAACCGAAATGGAGGAATCTTTATACGGGTATTACATGGCTTATATGTGTTATTGGTTGAATGATGGATTCATTCGTCATTTGGTAGTCCCACCACCTTTAAAATGTTCATGATTCGAGTGGATTCATATCCAACAAGCATTCTATAGCCTGCTTTCAGTTTGATAACTGTTCGAAAATATATGGGTATCGCAGTGAAGTAATTATCTTGTTTGATAGATACTTTTTCTGGTATTGATCTAGCTTTGTATTTATGAATACAGTAGCATTTTCTTTTCTGAATATTTGATCTGTACCATTTTCCACAAACACCATGTCAGGATTAAAAACCATTAAAATATTACCGAAAATTTTAAATAATACTTCTAGTCCTTTCTCGAATAATTTCCCGAATAATTGAATCCCAATTTCTGCATTGATGTCCATCCCATATTCTTCTCTTAAAAAATCAATACTAATAATATCTTCTGTTTCAATATCAAGTGTGAAGTATTTACAGCTAAGACGAGAAAAATCTTCGTAGTTAGTTACTTTATCTTCAACTGTATCGCATACTATTTCATAAATTATTCTTTTAAGTGTTTCTTTATCCAAATTTGAGACTAAGAATAACGTACAGTCCATCTCACTTTTAACCTCCAAACACTCTTGTAATCTTTCCATCCTTCACTAGAATTAATTCTTCTAGTCTTTTTAAATCTCCATTCGGATTTGCTTTTCTTAAAATTGTTTCGATAATTTCGGTAACTTTTTCATTTGGAAAGTTGTCTATGTTCAAAACAATTCTTCCAGACTGTTTCTTCGTCTTTCCTGCTATTTCTTTAATTATACTTTGTATCTTTCCATCTGGTTTTGGTGCATAACAATCAAATACATTTCCTTCGATTAGAAAATCTGGATTCGACCCTTCTGCAATGCCATGACCATTTCCACCATCAATTTCATCTAACATCTCAATGTCATAGCCATTATCAGCCAATACATCGGCTGTTTCATTTTGCTTCTTTATTCCATGGGAATCTCCTTCTCCATAATTCCCTTTAGGTTTGCCACCCTTTGGTAAAGAAGGTTCGGTAAGTTTAAACTTTGGAACTTCTCCCGTCCCCTTAGTGCTCTTACCTGTATACTCTCCTGATTCTAACGCATCAATCTGTTTTTGTCTCTCAGGCGAAATCTTTGCACCGGAACCTTTAGAATGTGGAACGTCAGGACCAGGATCATGAAGCCGATAATGATCTCCAGCCGTTGCGAAGATGGGTGACCTTTTAGTTATACGGATATTCATCTTTCTAGCTACACTTTGCAAGTAACTTCCTAAGGATTCAAAATTGGTTGGAAAACGGATGGCATTCGTTTTGAATTTTCCATCTCCAACTTTGGCAAGAGCAGAGTCGGCCTTTGCTGAATCTCCGAATAACCCCGGAGTCCCTCCTTTACCGGCTTTCTTTTCTTCAGCTTCCTTGAGTCCCTTAGATAAGGAGGCTTCTTCTTTACCCAACTTACCCAGCTTTCTAACTAACTTTGCGCCGCCTTTGACAAACCCATAAATATCTGCTACACGTTCCACGGCCTTGATACTGTCATATCCTGCGTCGTAACTTTCCTGTTTGGTATCGGTCAATGGATTAGGGAAGAAATTATTCAATTTTCGCTCAATCGGATCGGGTATGCTTTTTATGCCGTCCCACACGGTTTCAAGGTCGTGAACCACATCTTTCTTTGTTTTTTTTCCTTGGAATGAATCGGCAATATAGTCCCAGCCAAACTTTGCACCGCCCTTAATACCCTCGAGCGTCTCATTGCGTTCCAAAAAACCTTTACCAGTGTAATTTCCCGGCATAACGAAAGGAGTCATTACCATGGTTCCCATATCCGCTATGTCGACAACTGAGTCCCATACACCGCCTAAAAACTCTATACCCGCATCCCATTCTCCCTTGAGGGTCGCACCTACGTTTTCCTTAACGCGTGCTCCGAGCACACTTTGGATTCCCTTTTCAGCGACTTGCTTCTCAAAGTCAGACAAGATCGGTTCTGGGTAGTATTGATGGAGGGAAGCTTTAAGTTGGATTTCTGAGCTCACGCTATTAACTTCCTGCTCCAGATCCAACGTATCGGTTGTTGTATTCAAGTGTAAGCCGTTGGTTCCTTGCAACTGAATGCTACCTGCCGAAAGACTGAGACTGCCTGCGGCTTGGATTTGTATACGTTGGGTGCTGTTCAGGCTGACACCGTTATGGGTATTCATGGAAATGTACAGTGACCCTTCCTGCGCACTCATCGACAGTTCAGAGTTCCCTAAGGAGATTTCTTTTCCCTGTGGATTTGCAAAGGATTTGACCCCGGGATCGGCTGTTTTGCGCTGGTGGCGTTCTGCAGACGATTCGACCACGGCACCTTGAGCTGCGTGAGATGAAGGGACAGCAACGCTGGATGGTTTTGTTCGAACCGATTGTATGACCATCGCATCGTCTTCGTCTGCACTAGGAAAATACAACTTCACCTGCGCACCTTTTTCCGGCATTAGATACCACACCTGATTCCCTTCAGCAGAATAGGGGAACCATTGGGCATCCTTGGGATTCTGCTGATCGTCTATATCTAAATGCAACCGCACCTGATTCCGGCTGACATCTAGTATTTTTCCTTCAATAGCCGCGCCAATGATGGTACGATTATAGATTTTAGGGACCTTCAAGCCTTGTGACAATGCGCATTCATACGACCAGGTCATTAAACCGCGAACCAACTGTCCTTCACGTTTGGTGATGACGTAGGTTTCGTGATTGCGCTCGACTTCATCTCCCAATTGCAGCATTCGATTCCACTCAAAGGTATACCGGGTGTAATCTCCGATGCTGGCAGATCTCCAGCCATTCGCCTCTTGATCCAGATAGGGAGCAATCTTGCGTTGAAGCGTAAAAGGAACCTCTTTCAAATGAATATGCTGTCTGGCCTGCGGTATACCGATCCAAATTTGAGCATGGTGTGAAACGATATTAGGGACGAGAAGGGCTCCCACATGCGAAGCCAGCCGTTTTAAAAAAGTCCAATCTGTCTCCTGATATTGCATGATGAATTGGCCTGTTTCTTTTTTCTCAAACGCTTCATCAATCTTATCCGAGCCTTTGTAATCGGCCAGCACCGCATCTACAATCTCCGCATACTTTTGATTGATGTGTTGAAAGGAGCGGTTTTTGAGCTGCGTATCTAGTTTAAAACTATGAGAAATGACGTCGAGAGTTACCACGATCTCCTGATGTCTGTGCTCCACATCTACGCAGTACAGTTGTCCCATAAATAAGGGATGCTTCTGGTCTTTGGCATCGGAATACCATAGCTCAACTTCGTCGTCACTGCTTGCTTTGGTAATGATTGTGTCTGCCTGATCGGCTTCTAGACTACCCGTGATCACCAGTCTAGCATGTTCTCCCAGCTCGTGACTCATATGGACGTTATGAAGACGCAGCTTGCCATAGGGCCAAGTGACATGTAAGTGCTGATAGGTAAAGCGTTCTTTCGCTACGATGTTCATCCTTAATCTCCTTGCTTGATAAAATCAACCATCCTGTCCGTCATCTGTAATGGAGATGATACCTCCACCACCTGATCCCGTGCTGTCTGCACCAAAAAAGGAGGATATCGCCTCTTGTACACCTTGGCAGCTACACATTAAGGTCGAATTGTTGAGTAGGGCGGGTGCCCCCTCAACCAATACGTCTTCCTTCCCGCCTGTCCACTTGGACCCAAACGCAATCTCAGGTTCACAAGGAAGGCCTTGCTTCAATTTACACAGTCCAAAAGCATTAATTTTGCTAATATTGGCTCCACAAATAGCATCGTCCACGTTCAGAACGGGCTTATCTTTAATGAAGACACCGTGGCTGTACATCATATTGAGCACACCAGGATCTGTACCTTGACTGCACTGTAACTTGGCTCCTCTCACCACATAAGAATGTTCTCCGCTGAGTGCACCTTGAGCCAGAGCTTTAATAAGTAAAGGTAAAAACATATAAGTACCTCCTTGAATAAAAGGTATAGAATCAAGAAAGCCCCGACCACCATGTTGCGGTGTGCAGCATGGCATAGGTTAAGGGAACCCAGAGGGGAGCATCCTCCAGTTTAAATTGACAACTCCCGATCACAGCCTTGCCATGCCAGGAACGCACAAAGACAATCTGATAATAGGGAGAGGGGGAAACTAGAAAAACAGCTTCATAGCAGCCAATGGTGGTATCTTGAATAGAAAGAGCCTTTTCATCTACGAGCTTCATACTTGGTTGTGCACGACTCGTTTGCTCAATCATTTGTTGTTGATAGATTTCTATTTGCGAGGGGTCCAGTTCTTGCCTGCTTTGGTGCAGACCGAACAGGATTCCGCCCAGCTTGTCCTGAACAACGAAGCTTTTCGACGGATCTACCGTCTGTCCAGCCCGAACTTCTGGAATAAGAGAGTCAGGCAGGGAAATGGTGAGTTGATTTTCAAAGACAGGAAGGGTTTGAAACCGGATTTCCTGTTGATCCGATAGGGTTAGCGAGCCTTTTGAAATTCCCTCCATCGCTTCTTCAATAGTTACCATCATCCAGCTTTCATCGTTTTCCGCTGTACTTAATTGCTCTTTCAATATTTGTTGATGATGCAGTTTCAAAAAAAATTCATCCCAATGCTCCGTCAAGGTTGAACCTCCTTATAAGAGTTCTAGCTTTTGTAGCCGAAAACCACTCAAACTCCGCCGCAGTAAGCTTTCAGCAGCCTCCAAGCTAACAATGAAATAAGGTTCCCTTACGTTAGACAGTCGAAAAAAATGGTGTCCATTCACCTTATGGCTATCCAGCACAAGTCGTTTTAAGGTTTGGTCGTGCGCATAAAATTCAGTCTGTTCTGAAATGCCATCCACAGAGGAAACGGATGAAATCCAATATAATTCTTGACGGCTAGGTTCACGGTTCACGATATACACCTGTTTAAAACGAGCTTGTGTATTGTATAGTTCTAGAATCCGTTTCATAGAATCGGAAAATAGCGGTTGTGAGGGTGAAAACGGTAGCCAGTCCGTGTACTCGGCATCTTCTGTCGCATGAACATCTAAAACCTGAGCCGGAGGCATGCCAACAAATGGCGTTTTAAAAAGGTCTAAATTCATCGGTTTAATGTTTCGGGAAATACGATGATCATCGACCAGCACATAATAATGGCGCATACACATTCCTCCTTATTCCGTCCACACAATAGATTGACGCTGTGCTTCGCTTAATTTCCAATACTGTTGGTACTTTCGTGGGACAAGAGTTCCTTGCATCGAAGCCCCCTCAAAATATGCATGTTCAAACGAATGTACATCTGTAAAATCAGCCCCATCCAGGTTGGCGTGTTCGAAATGAAGCCCACATAGCCCCGGCACCCGAACTCCATGTTCCCGATACGGCTGTCCGCTGGCACTATTGAAGTTAGCACCTCTCAAATCGCTATATCTAAAATCCGTATCGGTCAGTAGACATCCCCCAAAGCTGGCTCCTTCCAGATTGGCTCGTTGCCAGATGCTTCCGATCAATATGCAGCTGTGAAACTGGCTTCCCCGTAAGTCACTGTGGCTAAAATCGTTATAGCGCAAATCCTTTTGCATCAGGTGAAGGTGGGGAAGAGAAAGCCGCTTTAGGTTTTCGTAAACATAGGGTTCTTCTTCACTGGAATGTATCAATTGCTCTTTCGCATGATCTGCAAGAAGTGCTTCCTGATCTTCGGCATATAGATTCTCGCTGATATCCTTGTACTCGCCCGTTCGGATAGCTAAACGATCAGCTTTATAAATGGCGAGATACTCAGGCATTTGAACCACTTCTGCCATCCCTAAGCGCAGGAGGGAGTTCACAAACTGGTGAAAAAAAGGAGCGGATTCCAACATCAGTCGTTCAACGTCCACTGAAGTGATCGTCCCCATATATATTTTTCGTTCCTGCTCCAAGGTTTCCAACATGGTATTCATTGCTGCGTAAGCCCATGATGCGTCATAGGTTAACTTGCAATCGGAATCATCTTCGTACCATTCAGCAGAGTAAGCCTCGACCATATACAGGTAGGATTGCTCCAGCATCTGAGTGCGCAAGAACGAGTAGTGAATATATCCAATGGGTTGTTTTTGACCTTGTTGCTGCATGCTCAAAATGTGTATACACAAATCCCTGAACGATTCTTTGAAGTCGAAGATCAGTTGAGCTTGGCAGCGCTGAAACTTGGCTTCCAGCATGTCCAACTGAATGTCCAGCAAAGGTGTAAAATGATGCTCTTTAAAATGGTGTAACGCCGCTTGTTTATCCATCTGCTAGTTCTCACCTTCCGTTAGTTCATCTTAATTTCCGTGCCGGAGAAGGTGGTTTTGTCATCCAGCGTAATCGTGTTGCCTTTACCAGACAGCTCAATTTTTCCGGCGGAAAGCTGGATGTTACCGGAACTCATAACAATATCCGAAGCCGCACTAATGCTCACATTTTTTCCGCTTACAATATCAATGCCTGTTTTATCGTTAATGACAATAGACATGCCATTCCCGGAAATAACGATTTGATCCGGAGCGAGCATGATTTCTTTGCCGTATTTGGTTCGCAGCGTCTTAATGGCAGGGTCAGCCATTCGATCTGGCGCAGGAGCTGCTGCGGACAAGGCTGAAGAAGATTTTGATCCGGCAGACGAAGTAGAAGCTGTGGCATGTCCAGAAGTCGCAGAAGATTTTCCCGTGGAAGGCTGCGGTTCTCTTTTAACTGAGCTGATCGCGTATCCTTCTTCTTCCTTATAACTGGGGAAATAGATACGGATGCTATCCCCGTCCTCAGGCATACAATACCAGCCCGTGTTATCCGCAGATGCATAAATGGTAGAGTAGGGAAACCAGTAATCCGTGTTCGGGTCTTGCTGATCGTCCATATCGAGCTGGGCGCGTACTTTGTCCCGACGAACGCTCAGTACCTTGCCATGAATGGAAGCGCCGATAATGGAGCGATTGTAGTCTTTAATTGGACGTAAGCCGCTTCGTGGTGACAGCTTGGCGGTATGGGTCAGCACCCCGTCTTTCATCTCCGTTAGCACCTCAGCTACGATCAACTTATGACCTTGAAAGGTTACTTCATAGCCAGGCTCAAGCAACTTTTCCGTTTCAACTTCATACTGGATAAAATCCGCATCACGCACACCGGGGATATGGTTCTCTGAGGCGGTTTGAAAATCCGCAACCCGTTTGGTGACTTTATAATTGGTAGATTGTATTTCTCCTTTGCTGAGTCCCATAGGCAGGCCAAAATAAAACTTGGGAACCCCATAGCCCACCGCAGGAATGAGCGGAGAGTAGAAGTGGGAGGCCATCCGTTTCAGAAACTGCCAATCGGTCTCATCATATTGCATGATAAAGGTGCCGATGGGCTTCTTATGGGACACAACATCCATGGCTTCGGCTTTGGAATAGTCCGATACAATACTTTCGATTAGACCCGTATAGGTAAGCTTAGGATTCTGGAAAGAGCGCTGATGGCGCTTAATATCTAACTCGTAGGTATGAGATATGGCTTCGACGGTTAGGTAATGGACCCCGTGAACGACTTTTTCCTCCACATCCAAGGCAATGCCTCGAACAAGGGGCTGTCGATTGCCATTTTTGTCTGTAACAAAAGCTTTGACCTGGGTTTCCTCATCCGAAGCACGCACATATAGCTCGCGCTTTTTCTCCGAGATGATACCTGTACAGATCATTCGGGCATGATCATTGACTGTTTTTAGGATTTTAAGTTCATGAAGGCGGACAAATTCATAAGGCATGATTTCGATATGACCGTACGTCACGGTGTTTTCCATAGATGTCTCCTTCTATAGTTGTTTTTGGTAAATGTTATTATGAGATTCTCAGCTAGATATGTTGTTAATGATAAATCCAGCATATGTATTTATTGGTTAAAAGAGAGAGTTAGTTTACAGAATGGCCCATTAGATGTGGTATTTACTATGTGTAAATCTGGAATTAGAAGATATGAGAGGGAAGTATAAGCTGGAAAAAAGCATATAATAGGTGGTAAGAAGGAGTATACAAAGATATTTATAAAAGTTGTGCTTTAATGAGAGAGGAGGGTTCAGGTTATGCCAAAAAACGATAATATGCTGGCCATTCTATGGATGTTGAATTCGGGCGTAAAAATGACTGCAAAACAAATATCCGAAAAGTTAGAAATAAATATAAGGACAGTTTATCGGTATATTGATGCACTATGTGCCAGTGGAGTGCCGATAATATCCGACACGGGTCATAATGGCGGGTATAGCTTGCTGAATAATTTTATTAGAGCACCTTTACTATTTGATATGGAGGAGAAAAAGGCACTCCTTCATGCTGCTGTTTTTGCAAAAGAGGCTGGATACCCTTTGAGTGAGGCGTTAAGCAGTGCGACGTCAAAATTGAAAATGTATTCGAATCAAGAGCAGGAAAGTATACTTAGCCGTCATTTAGCCGGATTTGAAGTGATAAACCGCATGGGAGAACCTTCTCTTCAGCCGATATTGGCGGAATTGGAGCAAGCTGTAGCCAACGAATTCTCTGTAGAAATGGATTATCGCACAAGCCATGAAGAACAACCCAAGAATAGGGTGATAGACCCCTATGGAATGGTTTACTGGAACAACAAATGGTACACTGTTGCATTTTGTCACCTAAGAAATGAGATACGTAGCTTTCGGGCAGATCGGATTCTACAAATCAAGCGTACTCCAATCCTATTTAAGCGTTCCGAAGCTTTTTCGGCCCGTGAATTTTTTATGCAAAATCTGTTGCCTGATTTAGTAGGCAAGGACGGTTTAATTTCTTTAATGATCGAAGGCAGGCCAGAGGCATTGGATGACTTATGTCTGCATTGGTTTTTGGGGCCTCATCTGAAAGAGCGGACATCCAATCAAGCCATCTTTTTGCTTGAGGAAAAATCACTTCATACATATGTCCCTTATTTACTCCTACCCTATGGGAAATCCATTCAAGTCATCGAACCACAGAGTTTGAAGAAAAAACTTGTTGCTGTTGCGTCGGAGTTAATGGAATATTATCAACGTTAAAAGCTTCACTGACAGCGGATGTCAGTGAAGCTTTTTTATAATGAGGATAATCATGGATTACCGAGGGCTGGTATCACTTGATAAATTATAAAATAAGGAGAACCTGTGAATGAATAGTACGGTATATCTGTATGTGTTTGACACCATGGCAGACTGGGAGATCGGTTACTTAACTGCCGAACTGAACTCGGGAAGATATTATAAAAAGGGGCTGGCCCCATCCAAAATAGTTACCGTGGGAATGGAAAAGACTCCTGTCACTACCATGGGCGGATTGAAAATTCTGCCTGACATCAAACTGGATGAGTGCAGCATTGAGAGCACGGATGCATTGATTTTACCCGGTGGAAATACATGGACAGAAACCATTCACCAACCGATTTTAAAAATCGTTGAGAGGTGTTTAGAGGAAAGTATATGGGTTGCTGCGATTTGTGGTGCTACCATGGGACTTGCCCAAGCAGGATTGTTGAATTCACGTTGGCATACAAGCAATGATCTGGAATACCTCAAAATGACCTGTCCCACCTACACGGGCGAAAATTATTACAAAATGGAGTCTGCTGTAACGGATGGAAAACTAATCACTGCATCTGGAACGGCTCCGTTGGAATTCTCCGTACACGTTTTGAAAGCTCTGGGTGTGTTTTCTTCTAAAACATTAGAAGCCTGGTATAGTCTAAATAAGACTCATGAACCCAAATATTTCTATGAGCTGATGAATTCAATCCAATAAAGGTATGAGCATTAAATTGGACTGTCACGATCATTTAAAGGAGGAGTCAAAATGACTGAAAGCAGAGAATATACAGGAGTGTCAGGTAAATATACAAAGAAGGGGATACCCAACGGCTTTACATCTATTACCCCTTTTATTACAGTGAAGAATCCTTCAGAAGCAATAGAGTTCTATAAAACGGTTTTCAATGCAAGGGTTAAGGATATTACTGAATATCCTGATGAGAATGGCAATAAAATCATTGTTCATGCTGAATTAGATTTTGGAAATGGTTTTTTGCAGCTGGGAGCAGCGAATCCGGCATATCAATTGGTCTTGCCGCCAGTTGAAGGCAAAGCGTGTTATTCTTTAGGAATTTACGTGTTGAATGTTGATCAGGTCATTGAAAATGCGGTAGCAAGAGGAGCGAAAGTAAGGGAACCAGTTACAAACTTTGTTTCAGGTGATCGATTCGCAAGTATATTGGATCCTTGCGGAGTAAGATGGTCTATTATGACCAGGATCGAGGATTTGTCAGAAGAAGAGAGCAGTCGTAGGGTTGCTGAATGGGCTAAAAGCTTTAGTGGAGAATAAAGGCAATCACTTTTTTGGTAAAGTGTATTAAAGTGACTATCTGCTAAAATGATGTTATAGGAAGCATTGGTATTTTGCTCTTCAATGAGGATCTAGTTGATAAATGGAGAGAGGCTCTTCAAGTCTGGTACATAAGGCTTGAAGAGCAATAATAACGATTAATGCATAGCAGAAAAAGTTTGGAAAAGGGGTTCGATTTGAAAATATAAAAATTTATACCATTTTATAAAGATCAGTTTCCGGAAAATATCCATTACAATTCGAAGAAAAACAAGAAGATTAGGATATGTAAGCTTTCAACACAAACAAATTCTGGTTTTCTATGATGGTTGGTGTCCTGTTTGTTAATGAATTAGAAAGGTGAATGCATAGTTTCTCAATGAATGATTCCAGTAAAATACAACGTTGAATTGACTCTATTGCACAAATTTGTACAAGAATACCGTATCTTTGGTGGGCGGTTCCCTTTATAATTATTTTCAAAAAAATGGGTATAGGTGGTTATTTGTATGATTATATAGCTTCTAAAAGAAAAGTGATTCCTGTGGGGAACTGTGACGACTTATGTGAGCTTCAGCCTAAGCGTGTCCATTAAGGAGCAAAGTATGAAAATAATTTTATTGTTAGTAGCTATAATCTTAATATTTGTGTTCATATGTATCCTGTTTTTGTTCATTGCGAAGCGCCAAAATAATAAGAAAACAGAAATGGATGTTCTAAGTTTTTTGAAGGAAAATCCGAGTAAAGCATCTTTGTTTATGATCAAAAATGGTATGGAGAAAATCAGCTATAACTCAGAAGTTAAAATGCCGCTTGCCAGCACGGCCAAAGTGATCATTGCTATCGAATTTGCTCGCCAAGTTGCAGCGAAAATATTAGACGAGCAGGAACTTGTTCCTTTAGAGGAATTAAATAAATTTTATATCCCTGGTTCCGATGGTAGCGCTCATCATAACTGGATCAAATCCATTCGCTCAAACCATAAAGAGGTTCAAGGGAAAATTACGTTATTGGATATTACTCACGGTATGTTAGCATATAGTTCCAATGCCAATACAGAATTTCTGATGGAAAAAATGGGTTTGGATAAGATAAATGAGAATATTATGAAGCTCTCACTTTCTTCCCATGATAAAATCTTTCCTTTTTCATCTGCGGGATTCATGTCTCCTTATATCCAAGAGACCGAAAACATAGGCTTTAAAGAGTCGATACAAAAGATAAGTGAGATGAGCTACGAGGAATATATGAAAAAATCTATTGAAATTCATCAGATTTTAAATCGTGATCAGGGGATAGAATGTATTCAGAAATGGAACACCAGGCAGAATTATGTACGAAAGCTTCAAGTGCTGGAATCGCGCAAACTTCCTCGTTCAACGACTAAAGAATATGCTTACCTCATGAAGCTTATACACAAGGGGGAGTTGGTTCCTTCTACTATAAATCCATATCTAAAAATGCTAATTCAGCGACAAGTGGATAACTCCAAGTTAATAGAGTTTGGAAACAAAGGTGGATCTACCATTTCTGTTCTAACAGAGGCTTTATATTGTACGGATCGGGAAGGAAATGACATTCAACTAGCCATGTTTATTCAAGATGATTCTGGGGTGGATCATATTTGGCTCAAGCAGAAGCTGGATTTGTTTTTTTACAAATTATTAACGGATACTGCATTTCAAGAAGAGGTAAGAAGCAAATTATCATATGATAAGGGAAGAAATTGAATGTTTTTTTATTTTGTAAAAATGCTGCTGTTTCCGCTTATACTTTACTGGATCATGGCTTACTTTCCATTTAAAAACCGTATTTCGTGTCTTTTTATGATTTATTAGCGATATATCAAGTTTTTATTTGTATTTTATTTAGTATTTCATACATTACATCCACTCCTTTAGAACGTCGGTTTGAGAATTTGTGTACCAGGTTTCTGGGGGGGGCAATATATACTACTACGATCAATGGAACATTACATGTTGACGTTAAGAAATAAAGCTTGATAGTTTGGGAACAGTTAACAAACTAATTGCTCTTTAAGTCTGGTACATAAAAAATCTTCTTTTGAACAAGGAC
The DNA here is from genome assembly GCF_017833915.1 of Paenibacillus sp. 1182. NCBI lineage: Bacteria > Bacillati > Bacillota > Bacilli > Caryophanales > Paenibacillaceae > Paenibacillus > Paenibacillus sp. 1182. The sequence goes on from NZ_JAFICR010000009.1 coordinate 218,231, forward strand.
GCATAGGAATTTTGTCAATTTTAAATTGTGAGACAAATTCATTTAAACATTCGATAATTATTCTCCTTATTAAAAAGATGTTGCTGTATAAAAAAAATACTGGTGGCCCTTAAAGATGTGTTAGGAGCCACCAGTAAAAACTAATTTATGATATTGTTACATAATAAGAGCCATCTTTCAATACACACCTTAATTTTGACTAAGAATTATTGTCCAATTTGTTCTAAGATTTGTGTGTAAGCATTCCTATAATGATCGGGGTTAGGATCTTCTCCTATTATTTTGGGTACGTGAAAGTCAGACAGCAGGAAATGGTGTTTGGGTTGAACTTCATGTCTTGCTAAGCAACTCTTGCAACAGGACAAGGGGCAGCCGTCAATTGCAATGATGTCACGTCCCGATTTTGCTGTTCTGACAAGTGGTTTGACATCACCGCCAACACCAGCTATGCAGGACATTTCAGCGACTTTTTCTCGATCCATTTGTATAGCGATCATGTTAGCGGTTTGTGCTGCGGAGGAACATCCAGAACAAGAATAGACAAGAGGTAAATCAGTTCTTTTCATCTTTGTACACTTCCTTGTTTTTTCTTTGTGATCCATCAGAGTATCTTTGGTTTTAGATAAAATAAATTTAAAATTGTTTGTATTTTAACTTAAATTTACAGTCTAAACCGTGATCGTGATCACGACAATATTTTTGTGAAATCTGTTATAGGGCTAACTGTGTGTATATATAAATCAGCTAGATCTTTAGAAAAAAGGCTTATCCCAACTCATAGATTGAAGTTGGAATAAGCTTTGAAAGTTTAATGTTTAGGTACACTTAAACTAATCAATTTCCATGTTAAAGAATTTTAGACAATTTTGTACCATCAAACTTGTCACCCCATCCTCTATTTTCTTCTATAGAAAATTTTAGAAATGGGTCGATACTTGGCAATGGGAAATCGTAATCTATCATGAGCTTTATAATTCTCTCCAAAGATTTCAAACTGCTTTCGCCGTATCCTTCGATTACGGCGAAAGCATGACTGATACAAGGTCATAAATACCTCGCAGTAGGGCGTCGACTGACGCATCTATATTTTGATATAAGCTATACAAATATATGAATTCATCTTTACTCAACTTCTCAAACTCTTCCTCCTCGTATGTTTTGAATTCTGTTAAATTCTCAGGAATTAATTCAACGACTATATCGTTCCAATCATCCAAGTAATGTATTTTGGATTATAATACTTTGTACCAGATTGGTTAAGATCACCCGTCCCCTTAATAGTAGTGGTGTTTATCCTAAAAGTTGGTATTTATTGGTATTCCATTCTCCCTATCAGGGTAGCATAATTTACAGAGCTGCGAGTAAATAAAAAAATCAAAAAACAAAGAAAACAAAAAACAGGTCAATCATGGTGGTATCTGACCATAATCAACCTGTTTGATGTAACGTAGTAGCGTTATTTAGGTTATAAAGTTAAAGCATTGCTGTGTTATGAAGAAATCTTTATACGGGTATTACTTGGGTTATATGTGTTATTGCTTGAATAATGGGTTCATTCGTCACCCACCCCCTCCAAAAGAAGAAACCTTGAAAGGCATGACGCCAATCAAGGTTTCAAAATATTTACCCTTCCTGATGTTCCGTTTTCGCTATATCAATCGCCACGGCTAATTTAATCTGAAATATTTTACTCAAACGTTTTTGGAAATCTCTCAGATTGTAAGTTTCAATTAAAGGAACTTCCGAATGATTGACTCTACTAATTTCAATTTTAGCGATTTTATCAATGTCAACCAAAATTGTGTATATGTCCTCGCCTTGTTCAGGTGTCCAATTCAAAATATATGCACTTTTTAATTCTCCAAAGGTAACTCTTAACACATTCAATATTTTTTCGGCTTTTCCGTCTTTAGTCAAAAGCAAATTTGAACCTTCTAATTCCTTTCTGAAATCTTGTTCTTGTTTACTTCCTATGAGTTTCATTTTATCACCCCCGGTGTAGCAGTAACTAGATTTCCATGCTTATCGGTTAATACAGTCATAGTATTTGTTGAAGAACCACTAAACTTGTCAATTCCTATGTTAGAGTCTAAAGTAACTTCCCTCACATATCTAGCTTGTTTTTCAATTGACCCATCTGCTAACTTTATGTCTGAATATAAAACTTTTGAAACTGGTGTACTCACAACTTCTTTACTTTGAAGAATGCTCTTTAGTTCACCGGGTGTAACCGAGAATTGGGAAGCATTCTTATTGGGGTTAAAATGCCTATCTAGTACGTGGTTAAATCCTGCTCCTTCCTCTGCAGTCCCATTTCTTAAGTTTATTCTTGATTGAACTATAGGGGGCATTCCATCAATCTTACCCGTCCCCTCAGTTTTAGGAGGTTTCTCCTTGGATTTGCCTGCTTTTGAAGGCATAACTTCTGATGCGTTCTCAATAGGTTCGGACGCATTTTTTGTAGTAATGCTTTTTTGATCTATTCGCTGTTGAATTCCCCTCACATTTTCTCTTGCGAGCCTAGCGTTCTCAGATGCCCCTTCTTTGCTCATTTTGGAGAATTCATTTTTAAGGGCTCTACCTTCACCACCTCGACCGTCAAGTGGCACTGGCTCTGCAAATATGTTTGCATGGCTCATCCATCGTTGTTCTTCCGGTGTGATGCCCTCTTGATTAGATAGAATCAAAAAATCTCCTGGATAGTTTTGTTTCCAGTCATCATAGTATTTAAAATCTGGATTTCCATTCGCTGTACGAACCACCCCGTCCTCACCACGGTAGCTTCCTAGCGGAATTTCAGGTCTGCGATCACCTTCTAATGAAGCCCAATAGACATAATCACTATAAATTCTCTCATACTCTTCATCTGTAAGCTCTGGTGGCGCAGCTTCTTTTTTCGCTTTAAGGGCTTTAGCTCTAGCTTCTTTTTCTGCTTTAAGAGCAGCTTCAGCCCTAGCTTTTTCTTGTTCTTTATATTCCCTCAGCATTCTATCTTTAACACTTTTAGGTACCTGTTGATAGGCATGAACCATGGTTTTCGATGTTGTCAGCAAGTTTTGGATCAACTCTAATCGGCTGCCGGAATGTACTATTTGACGTGCGCTTGTATACACTTTCCCCAGAATCCATTTGCTATAGTAGGCATGTCTCGCTTGCTCATGTTCATACTCAGTAATTAACCCTTGTAATGCTAGACCAGCCAAGTGTTTCAACGGATGAATGCCGTTCCCCTTACCGCCTCCTCCAACGGTAGGGGTCCCTTTGCTCCGAACTGGGATCGCTGCGGTTGCTCTCAGAATCACACCTCCTGCAGGTCCACTTAGCGCTCCTGCAACAACGCCAGCCACTTTTCCCATCACTGGAATGGAGCCTAATAGCTTGGACACCGTACCCATCAAGGCATTCGCCTGTTTAAGCTCTGCTGGACTGGTGACTTTTGCTTTAGGGGTAGAGGCTTGGCTGCTAGATGAATCCTTGGCTGCTGATTGAGCTGCTTCATAGGCTTTGATGCTCATGAGTGGCGGCTCGGGCACAGGAGGGAGGTCAGCAACGAAAACAGGTGCTTTTACCGTTCCTTCCTGATAAATCACTGGAGCTTTGGTATCCGTCTCACCATCCAGTACCATGCTGCTGGCTCCACCTTTTAAGTATAGCGCCGTGCCAGCTTCGAGTGATAGTTCCTCGCCTGCACCCAGCTTCACATGACCACCCTGAATCTGCACATTCCCCGGACTGTCGATGGTAATGCCGCTACTTTCATGCAGTGTAATGGAAAATTCACCGGAGGTGGATAGGGTCAGTTCATGTTCAGACATTTCTACGCCGCTACCTTGGATATGTTGCCATACCTTCACATTCGGCTGTCCATTGGTGTGGCGTTGTTGTCGCAGCGAATCCGTTACATAGGCATCCTGTTCGCGGTGTGTTGGCAGATACAATTCCACCTGTTCCCCGATCTCAGGCATATCGTACCAGCCGCTATGTTCTTCGGCAACATAACGGGTGGCTACAGGGAACCAGCAGGCTTTAGCCGGGTCTTGCTTGGGATCAATGTCGAGTTGAAGCTGGACGAAATCCTGCTGTACCTTCAGTACCGTTCCTATCAGCGAAATTCCAGTAGCCTGATCGTTTTCATACCGCGCATTGCGGATATCTTGTTCAGCTTGAAGATCATAACGGGTGCGCAGTAGGCCATCCGCTAGCGTAGTCACTGCTCGAACCACGACCAACTCTTTACCTTGTCCAATGGGTAACGTAATGAGGTCGCCGAGCGCATAGTATTGCAGACTTTCAATCATATAGGTGACATACGAGCCAGCACGTTCTCCCGGCTTTTCCGCATCCAATTCATGAAACGTTTTCCGTACCCGATAAAATACATCCCGTTCCACCTTGTACTGTTTGCCTTCTGGTATCCCGAAGAAAACCTTGGGCGAGGCTGCGGTTACCTCTGGCACAAGTACGGAGCCAAAGCGAGAAGCGAGACGTTTTAAAAACGCCCAATCGGTCTCATCATATTGTAAAACAAATGTCTCCAATTTGGCATGGTTGCTTACCGTGTCAATGGCATCTCCGTACTGATATTTTCGAACCAGTGCTGTGACCAGATTATCATAGGTGCGGTGAATATCTTGATAGGAGCGTCTTTTACGTTTGATATCCATCTGGTATGAATGGGAAGCGGCCTCCAGTTCAAATGTATACACGCCTCGTACACAGTGTACGGACATACGTGTAACAATCCCATGGAACAGCCTTCTCAGCGATTCTCCCTGATCATTCAACTGACGAATCACAATCGACTCTTGCTCCATACTTTGACCGATACAAGCGGCTCCCTGTTCTTCAGAGAGCATGCCACTGATATGTAAATAGACATGATCGTTAATGGTACGTGTTATTTGAAGTTGATCGATGTGTAGGGGCTGAAAGGGACCATAAAAGCGTAGGCTTTCATATCCGATCCCATCTGATAATACGCTCAAGTGAGTTCATGACTCCTTTCTAGATGCGATGGGTATTTCCAAGTAGAGCACGTCTTCTTGAAATTGCTTTTGATTAAAGAAGCCGCAGATGAGTACAACAATGTGGCAAGATAGATATGTATTACAAGGTTTGTACGCTATAAAGGAACGAGAGGTGATATTTAATAAACAACCCAGCATATGTATTTATCGGTTAAAAGAGAGATTTAGTTTACAGAATGACCCATTGGTTGGGAGATTTACTATGTTTATTTTTGGAAGTAGAGAGGTGAAATAGGAGGGGATTGAACGTTTATTCTTTCTATCATCTCGACATATAATAGAAAGGGTGAGGCAGCATACCTAGTGTACTGGTGTTGATAGGGTCGCAGAGGTCGGTTTTGAAAGTGTTGTTTCATAGCAAATTTCGGCAGGGTGGTATCCTGGTTTTTCATACTAAGGTTCACCAATGTTGAGGTTACATTGGATGCCAATCCTTATATTGAACGAGCGACCAATGCTACTTATGCCCCCATTAGATCTGTAAGATATAGCCTACAAATACTTTAAACATTAAACAAATAGCGCCCGATAAAGTGTGGGCGCTTTCGCGTACATAAAGTCCTTTGTATAGATTTAAAATCGTTTATTTTAACGTATTAGTATGCCCTGTTTGGAAAATACTGAGCATTGATGTTCCTATAGTACTAAACATGCCTAGGGGGCTAGATACACTAATTTAATCTTTAGTATTCCCGACAGCTACAATATATTTAAGAGGGTTGGATTGAAAATTGTTTGAAGAACTTGTAGACGAAAGATCTATTTTGTTCCAGGTACGCGTAAAAGTTGCTCCTGCTTGTACTGCAGGTCGATCTCTATCCTGTTTATCGTATTGGTAGCTTATATCTGTAATGAAAGTGGGGCGAAGGTCTTCACTACCTAATTTCAAATCCTTACCAGATATATTCCGAGCGGTTATAGATAATGTTGCCATGTTTGAACTGCTACCAGCTCCCGGTAATGTTAGCTCATAAGATAGCGGGCGAATTTTATTGGTATCTATGTCCGTGCTTAAGGGGATTGTATTTGGATCGTAGCCGCCCTCTAAATAGGAAATCACTTTACTTTTTTTGAATTTACTATCTTTAATCGTTAACAATTGATCCTCCCAGCTGCCCTTAATGTTTAAGCCGTCAAGTAGCACCTTGGCAGGGATAAAAACTTGTTTTTGTTTAAGAACAGGTACAGTATCAATTTTCGTGTTTTTTCCATTATACGTTACGTTGTTAGAGTTAATTGTAACTTCTATATTCTTGTGATCCCAAGAAATTGTGGCTGTTTTTTTAGGCGCATCGTAATTTACTGTCGCACCAAGCAACTCGCTTACTGCACGTAATGGAATCATAAAACGCTGTTGTTTGTCGATGTATGGCACGTCAGGTGATGTGTATAAGATGTAATATTGGTTAATTTTAAGAATCACCGGAGCCTTAATGACAGTTGCTTTTGCATCTACGTTGCCCATGTTTAACGAAAACAATAACAAGGTCATCATAGAAAATAAAACAATATTTTTGCACAATTTCATATAAAATTGCCCTCCATTCATTTATACTGCACTAATTATTTTACTCCAATAATTACAATTAGTTGCGAAAAAAAGGAAAAAAAGAACGCATCAAAGGAAACTCTCCTTAATACGTTCTCTTTTAGAGATTAACTTTTAAATATCTATATTATCAGTTTCTTCACCTGCATTTATATAATTTACTCTTACAACATCAGTTGTAAAAGAACATGTGCCACTGGCGTTGGTATCGGCTGCAGACCAAGTATGGTAATTCATTGAGCTATTTCCAATTAGACTGTTATACCAGTGGGCATTATGAAGATAAGAACCGCTGTGAAAATTTTGCGGCTTTTGCCCAATTGTAGTTAATCGTTTTAATATATTCCCACCTCCCGGAACGAAACCTGGTGCTTGGCGTCCTATGGTTATTGTTGTGTTCTGGTTGGTAGTATAATCAATTCCGCTAACGGTAAGAGCTATATTGTTAGTTGAAGGAATAGAAAACTTCATATTTACATTTTGCTTGCTCTTAAACCGATGTGAGTAACCTATAGGGTCACTATCTACACTGATCAGCATTCCCCAATTATCATACAATGTACTATGAATGAGTCCAGCATCTACACCGCCACCATTAGCACCCTGTCCTCCGACATATACATAGCCTGCATCACCATTATAGCTGGAAGATGCTTTATTGTTGTTATCTCGGATCTCTGATCCTCCAGGTAAGTAGACATAATGAGATTGCCATGAATAATTAGCATTAGAAGTTACCCTTCTATAGGGACCTGTACTCCCTGTGCATGGATGTTGTGTAGCCTGTGTACCAATTTCTCCTTGTGATTTTGAAGTGGACGCACAAGAAGAATCATTATAAACACTATTACTAACAGAAGTTTTATTGTCATCCTGTTTAGATTGTTCGTTATGAAGAACAATTTGGGTTGGTAAATTATCAACTGGTAAAGCATATCCTTCTTTGCCATCAGGGGTTTCGATTATATTGTCAGAAGTTTTTTTGTATTTAAATACTTTTTCGAGTAACTCAGGTTTGTTCGCATACAGCTTTCCATTAGCATCTTCATAGACTACATTTTCACGTGCGTTTGGCTCCAAATCTACCATAAAGTTTAGAAGAACATTTCGATCCTTCCCTTGAACAGATGAATCGATAAAAATGTCGGCATGGGATGCGGTAGAATTAACCTCTGGTTGGGCAAATACACTAGAAAAAGAGCTAAAGATTAAAGCAGATGCCAATGATCCTACCATCAAAACTTTATTCATTTTCATGACTTTCCTTCTATGGAACATGAATGTATTCAATAGCATGACGTGTAGAAAAATGATATAGGCTGATTAAGAGGAATCTAGAAGCTGTTTTCTATGTAACCATGTCCTTTGATCGAACTAAATCAGTTTTCTATCTTCCCTACTGGCCAATAGAGAAATCATGCATAAATGGGATTCGAATCCTATTCGATACATATTGTAGCTATATTTATCTTTTATGTAAGTAATTCAAGTTTTGCAACTCAATTTCCGAAATAAATCCTTGACATATCTGGGTAAATATGAGATTACCACTAAACCTCGGAAGAATATACCACTACTTAAGATATGGGTGCGGTTGATGGGTTCAAGAGCGAGCCTAAACCTGCCATTAATTGAGTGTGAGGGTGTCCAAAAGAGGGTGACCTTTATTGAAATTTAGGAGGTAAGAGGAACTATATCTCTTCCATCGTCTCGACACACGTGGAGTGCGTGGTAGTGATATATCGAGATGAGAAGCAGTGATGTGCGAGGGATAGAGGGGAATTTGAATATGTTCCTGCATTCAAAAAGGCTTTAGGGTTGAGTGCGGGAACATATTTTATTTTCGTTCAGAAGGCACGTGAAGTTGGTAAGTGAGATTGGTGTATTTACCTATATAATAAAGTTGAACTCAAGTGGGAAACTGCTTGAGTTTCTTTTTAATAATTATGTGAATCAATGTAAAAAAATATATTTAGAGAATGTGTATAATGACAAACTCAAACGTTTGCTGGAAAGGGGCTTAACCGCCATCTATTCAAATACAAACGGTCAAAAGATTGCTCGGCATACCTATGTATTTTTGGACAATGTTCTTACCGGCGCTCAGAACAAAGAAGGTCGCCAGATATTTGTACTAGAGAAATACGCCGAAGCATTGAAGGCACTTGTTTTCCTTGGAACCGAACCAACTAAATCTACCGTTTCTAAAAACTTGACGCGCAATGCTTTAACGACAACAGATTTGTATCTCTTTCCTGTAGATATGAAGCAGCTAACCATCTGTATTCTCCCCCGACAAAGAAATACCCGTAACGGAAGTTGTAGAGATGATCCTTCCGTGTCATCGTACACCTGAAGAAAAGGACATGTACACGAAGCTCCAAGCTTATATGGAAGAAGAAAAACACTATGAAAAGCAGCGCCAAAAAATCAACCAAAAGGCCAAAGAGCATAAAATCGAATTTCCTATCGCACCTGAAGTATGGTCGAAAATATATCATATAGTTTCCTTTGAACAATAAAACAAAAAGCCTCCCTGTTACAGGAAGACTTTTGCAATCCTTCTTATGTTCTCCTTTATGTATCAATGGACTGGCTACAGTTAGTTGGACAGAAAAATGAGGAATAGTAGAATGAAAGTCCCCTGACGCCTCTCTCATCTAAGGTAGCTGAACAAGCAAAGCTAAAATATCTTTAAGAATTCCTTTTCTTTTTTAAGATTATGAAAATAGGGAATAATGAAATAATGCCGAGAGAAAATAAGATTATTGCAACATTACTCGAAGCCTTCGAAGTCTCATTAAAATCGAATTGACCTGTTCCCATTATAACAGCTCCATCTTTGGTGGCTGGTCCAGATCTTTCCGCCTTCATTTCTTTTATCTTTTGGTCAAATAAAGATTTTGAAATTGTTTTATTTGAGCTAGATTCAAGATTGTTAACGTTTTTTCCATTACCACTTAGATCTATTACACGCTCTTTTTCTCCTCCTTCAATAAGTAAAGCATTGAGTCCATACCTTTCATCATCAATAAGTTTTACCTTCTCATTTTTTGAAAGAGTGGCTTCCGCTGTTAATAAAGAATTTTCGGAATTAACTCGATTACTAATACTGGATATCTTCCATGATCCAGTATTAGAACTTGCATAAATGGTTGCAACATCTCGATCATTAGTCTTTAGCGTAAAAATATATCCTGCAAAATCTATAGCGCTACTGTATACATCATCAGTAACCTTATAAAAGGCAGTACCTGAACTTAGTTGTGCATTTTCAAAATCTTCTTCCGCTTTAAGTTTATAATCTGATTTTACAGCATTTAAAGAATCAACATATTTTAGTTTGAAATCACTTTCTATGCTCGCTCTGATTTGAGCATCTGGAGTTGATTCATCAGATTGAGCAAAGATTAAATTGTTGAAGCTAAATAAGAGTATATTAAACATCAATAAAAACGATAAGATTAGCTTTTTTTTCATTGAATAGAGCCTCCCTGAATATAATTAAACTACTTTATTAACATACTTTTGGATAAGATCGTATCTCAGACCAAGGCGAAGCCTAAGCTAACAATTTAGTAATTTACTATTTGTAAATTAATTCACATATACACCACTCAAAGTATTACGCCAATCCCAAGAACTGTTGCTTACAAACTCGTTATAGTCTCTAACTGTGGCAGAACCATCACCTGGATTAATATAGTACACATTTTGTATAGATCTACTTGTATCTTGGTAGTATCCTTTTATAAGCAGAGCGTGCCCACCACCACTAGTCCAAGCGATTGCTGCATTTAAATTCATATTTTTATCAATGTTACTAATGATTTCCCCAAAAGAAACTTTAGAACGTATTGGTGTAGATTCTACTTTCCAATTAGCTAGCGCATTTTTCATATCATAAACAGTGCCTGTATTATTAACGGGAGATCCATAAATTTTAGTGACAATCTGTGATTGAGTTACATTTGCTCCAAGATAATTAGCAAGCATGCTAGATACTGCTGCCCAACACCAATTTGATTTTTGCTGAACTTGTGCAGATACGGAGTTATTTTTGTAGTTTACATAAGCGAGAGCACTAGAGGCAAATAAGGAAAAAGAGAGTAGTAAGCATGGAAGAACTAATAATAATTTTTTTCTGTGATTCATTTTCGTTCCCACCTTCATTTTATTATTTATTTGGACAACATTGAAATAATATCCTATTATAACAATCGAAGTAAGGTATATCTTGTCGAATGAAAAAATATAGTGAATTTCTTGAAATTTTGTTATCTTGATTCTTCAGTCAAGTTTGTCCAATTGCTGTCTATTAAAGTGAAGATATATTATCGGAGGCTACACGCAATGACTAATTGCGAAAGAATGTAACCTCACTGAATTTCAAAAGTGAAACATGGATACTAGTTTTGAAAAAGTAACATAATGCGTGTGACTATTAAGTATCTGTTAAGCTGTTTTTGCAGCCTTTTTTTATTTTTCTTTTCTCAACTAAATAAATCAGCTTGTCTAAGTTTTTTCGTGATGGAGGTGAATAGAAGAGGAGTGAAACAATGAAAAACCCAGAAGAAATAAGTCAAAGATACTGACTCAAGTATGATCATTTCATTGTTACGTATCCACGTACCACATCCGGTATCATCCTTTGCTACACTTTGAATAAAAAGGAGATGGTAACTTGGATACCCAACCTAAGATACTAAAGAGCATGGAACATACAAACTCATCTGAAAATACTGCTGAAGAATACGAGAACTTGGTGCAGCAAGAAGACGAACACATAGAGAGACTTAAAACATGCACAAAGCTCATTTGGGATGCGCTGGCTATTATTTCTCAAAAGGCAAGCGTACTTCACATGGAAACCGTCAAAGAAGCGGCCGACCATCTTCATATCATGGAACTGGACCTTCGCAGGGAATTGTTTAAAGTTCGTTTGAAAAAAAGTATTTTGGCGAACAAAATAAAGCAAACCCAAGCTTAGCAGCGGAGGGGACGGAATCGTTCTGAAGAAGCGGAGTGTTCGCCTTTGAACCCGGATTTTTACCGTTAAACTATAATCAAAAAAATCTGGGGGCAACAGCGATCGGAAGAATGATCCGTCTACGTAGCGGCATCATATGCACGTACTTGCTCAACCCAACCAGTAATCAATTTTTTTCCATTAACCCGACATGACCCTTCACAGTCTGATCGGGTTTTCTCATTTCAATCCCTCCATCCCCACGCATAAATCTTCACCTCCTCCAAACCACTTGCCACCCAGATAGTTACACCCACTCCCAACATCATGTATAGTAAAGTTATGGGAAATAAACATGAACCCGCATATTATCTTGATCGCTTAACCGTACAATAAGAAATACGGCAAAAACGAGGAGGAACGTGATGATACATCCAACACAGATTCAGGATATGCTGCAAGCCGCGCTGGAGACGGGCGGAGATTTTGCAGAGGTGTTCGTCGAGGACCGCACCAATGGACAACTGGGCATGACCGGGGGAGTTGTGGATACGGCGCTGTCAGGCCGGGATTTTGGGATTGGTATTCGGATTATGAAGGAGCATTTCTCGGTGTACGCCTACACCAGCGATATGAGCAAACAGAGCCTGATCCGACTGGCCAAATCGGCCGCCAAGGCCATTCGCGGTGGTGGAGCGCCAGGTACACACACCATTACACTCCATCCCCATGCCATCCCTAACCAACATCCAATTGCGATCATTCCTGACGGTTCACAGAAACGCGCCAAGATCGACATGATGAGACGGGCGCATGAGGCGGCAAGCCAATACGATCCTTCCATTACGCAAACCTCCATTGGGATTAGCAACTCGATCCAGAACGTGCTGATCGCCAATAGCAACGGGCTACTGGTGGAGGATACCCGTACGTATACACGCATGAGAATAAGCGCGATTGCGACACACGGGGAGCATAGACAATCCGGGTTCCGTGGGCCGGGAGCGTATGCAGGGACTGAATTCCTGGAGAATCTGAATATCGAAGAAAATGCCAGACACGCCGCTCGTATTGCGTCCACGATGGTTAAAGCGGGATATGCACCTAGTGGCAGACTGCCGGTCGTGATTGAGAACGGCTTCGGTGGCGTTCTTTTTCACGAGGCGTGTGGGCACGGGCTGGAATCTACGGCGGTGGCCCATGGAACCTCCGTGTTTGCCAATAAGATCGGGCAGCAGGTAGCTTCACCGCTTGTCACGGCTATAGACGATGGAACGATTCAGAACGCTTGGGGCTCGCTCAATATCGATGATGAAGGAGCGCCGACACAGCGCAACGTATTAATTGAGAACGGCATTTTAAAAGGATATCTGATCGACCGCATGGGCTCGCGCCAGATGGGTGTGCCTGCGACAGGGTCAGGACGTAGACAGTCCTATAAATTCGCGCCTGCGTCCCGTATGAATAATACGTTTATTGCGAACGGGGATTCGACCCGTGAAGAAATCATTGCCAATACGGAGTACGGAATCTATGCCAAATCGCTGGGTGGTGGTTCGGTGAACACCTCGACGAGCGAGTTTAATTTTGCGGTCGAAGAGGCGTACATGATTCGCAACGGCAAAATTGCCGAGCCGGTCAAAGGCGCAACATTGATCGGCAAAGGGATTGAAACCCTACAAAATATTGATATGGTCGGCAACAATCTGGATCATGGTCAGGGGATGTGCGGTTCGGTCAGCGGAAGTCTTCCGGTCAACTGCGGACAGCCGACAATTCGCGTGTCCGAGATGACCGTTGGCGGACGGAAGGGGGAATAGGCGATGAATATTCAGCAATTTCAGGAAGCGTTGTTCACCAAAGGCCGGGAAATCGGCTACGCGGATATGGAAATCTACTATGTCAATGGACGTTCTACCTCGGTAAAGGTACTGAAGGGAGAAATTGATCAATATACCATCGTGGAAAACGGTGGGCTTTCCTTCAGGGGCGTCATTAACGGGAAAATGGGTTATGCCTCTACGGAGAAGCTGGAACCGGACGTGATCGACTTTTTATTGGATGAAGCACGCAGCAATGCGGACATATTGGAGAGCGAGGAACAGGAAGAGCTGTTCGCAGGCTCTGAGAGTTATCCTGAGCAGCCTGCCTATGCCTCAGCGTTGGTCGACACCGCTCCTGAGATTCTGATTGAAGCGGCGCTAGAAATGGAGCGCACAGCGCTTGTTGCAGATCCAAGGATTGTGATGGCTCGGCATTGCTCGGTCAGCATTCGTGAAAATGAGGTTCTGATAGTAAATACAAAAGGACTGCACTGCCATCGTCGCAAAAGTCTGGCAAGCGCTTATGTGTATGTGATTGCAGCAGATCATGACGAGACCGTTACCGGGGGCTGGCATGATTATTCGCTGCGAAGTGTGGAAGAAATCGATATTGCGGATGTGGCGCATAAAGCCGTAAAAGAGGCTGTTTCCAAGCTGGGTGCGCACACGATCCAATCGGATAATTATCCAGTCATTTTCCGTCATGATGCAGCCGCGCAATTGCTGGCTGCGTATACGTCGGTATTTTCTGCGGAGTCGGTGGATAAAGGCTTTTCACGCTTGGCAGGGAAACTGGGGCAAAAGGTGGCAAGCGAACATATCACGCTGATTGATGATCCGTTGATGGAGAACGTTCCGGCAGGCAGCACGTTTGATGCTGAAGGCAGTGCAACGCATCGTAACGAGATCATCAAGGACGGGGAACTACGGACGTATTTCCATAACCGCAAGACAGCCCGCAAGGCTGGGGTGGAAAGTACCTCTAATGCTTCCAAGGGCAGTTATAACGGTAAAATTGGTGTGTCGTATCATAATCTGTATGTGGAAGCAGGGACGTCTACGTTGGAGGACATGATTCGCAAGACGGATCGCGGGTTGATGATCGTCGAGTTGCAAGGGCTGCATGCGGGTACGAATACGGCGTCCGGTAACTTTTCGCTGGCTTGTCTGGGATACTGGATTGAGCAGGGGCAAGTGGTCAGAGCAGTCAATCAGATCACCGTATCGGGCAACTTCTTTGACGTGTTGCAGCAGGTAGAGGAAGTTGGCAACGATTTGCGTTTTACGGGAAGCTGCACATCCCCTTCGCTCAAGCTGGCTGCACTCTCGATTTCAGGTTCCTAATGACTGGAGCAGCCTTCTTTTTTCAGACTCACGGCCTGTTTCTGACGTTCCGATTGCCTAGTGATTACAGATGCCTGATGCATCAGGGTATGGTAAAGTAGGAGAAAGTCTGTGAAATATGAAAAAAAGGCTTGGTTACAGCACCGCGACAGGGTATTATAGACAATAATATATTCGAAAAAAGGTTCGAATTGAATTTTTATTGGGGGATGTATATGAGATATATAAGCACTAGAGGTCGAGTAGAAGCCAAGGGATTTATTGATACCGTGCTCATGGGGTTAGCTGACGATGGAGGTCTAATGGTACCGGAGCAGATACCGACCGTGTCGGCAGCTACTTTGGAGCAATGGGCAACATTGAGCTACAGAGAGCTGCTTCTGGAAGTTTTTGCGCTGTATATCAATGATGAGATTCCTCGTGAAGATTTGGAGCAGCTGGTGGAGCGCAGTTACGCGAGCTTCCGTCACCCGGAAGTTACGCCAGTGAAGAAGATCAACGATTCCCTGTCTATTTTGGAGCTGTTCCACGGGCCTACGTTCGCGTTCAAGGATGTGGCGCTGCAATTTATGGGTGAGTTTTATTCCTATGTGTCCAAAAAGCAGAATGAGATCATTCACATTTTGGGTGCAACCTCAGGCGATACCGGGGCAGCAGCTATTCAGGGCGTGCGTGGCAAGGAAGGCATTAAAATCTGTATTTTGCACCCACACCAAAAGGTGAGCAAGGTACAAGAGCTGCAAATGACGACGGTTGACGATGAAAATGTACTGAATCTATCCGTAAAAGGGAACTTTGACGATTGTCAAAAAGTCATTAAGGACCTGTTTGCCGATCTCGATTTCAAAGCTAAACATCATTTGCGGGCGATTAACTCGATTAACTTTGTGCGTATTTTGGCGCAAACCGTATATTACTTTTATGCTTATTTCCGGGCGCAGGAGTCAGCGGGTACGAAAAAAATCAATATCAGCGTGCCATCCGGCAACTTTGGCAATATCTTTTCTGGCTTTCTTGCGAAAAAAATGGGCTTGCCGATCCATAAGCTGATCATTGCCACCAATGAAAATAATATTTTGGAGCGCTTTGTGAAGACTGGCGAATACCAACCGGGCGATTTCAAAAGCACATACAGTCCTTCCATGGACATTCAGGTGGCGAGCAATTTCGAAAGATACCTTTATTACTTCCTCGGTGAGGATGCTGCCAAGGTATCTGAATACATGAATAACCTCAAAACTGAGGGACGGATTGTGATCAGTGCAGAGGATTTGAAGCGGGTACGGCAGGATTTTGAAGCGCTCGGCGCTTCGAATGAGCAGTGTCTGGAGCTAATCAAGAAATACAAGGCCGAATACGATTATTTGCTCGATCCCCATACGGCTTGCGGTATTGCCGCGTATGAGGCGTATAATGGCGCGGACGAAGTATGTGTGACCTTTGCGACAGCACATCCGGCCAAATTTGATGAAGCTATTCGTCTGGTGGACATCAAGCAGGAGTTCCCGACGCAAATTGAACAATTGTTCTCGAAATCGCAGCATCAGCAGGTGGTAGAGCATGACGAAGCAGAAATTGTGCGTCAGCTTGAAGCCTTTTATGTGTAAAAGAATGGGAAAAGAGGCTACGCCCTGTGCGCTAGCCTTCTTTTTTATATCCATATTTTCCAGATATGATGTATGTATTAGTTTGAATTTGTTCACATTATAATGCCATATAGAGTAAGGTGTTAGGGTCTTGGAAATTGGAGAAAAAGCCCGTAAATCAAGGGATTTAGCTTCAGGAAACTAACAGGCAATGAGAGGTTCATAGAGTTATTTAATGAAGGATACAAAAATCTTTTATAGGCGAATTTGCTGTATTATTATAAAAAATCATGTATAGTTAACTAAATTTTATGAATACATAAGGTTCCACTCTCGAAGGTGCAGAATCAAGTCGTTCCGTCATTTAACAGAGGGGCTAATTATAAAAGGGGTGTATTAAGTAATGACCATGATCCGTCCAGAGCAGAGTCAACAAGCAGCAGCCGAATATGTGCAGTCCGTTTTTGAGAAGGTTATCGCGCGCAATCCTCATGAGAATGAATTCCATCAGGCCGTCAAGGAAATATTGGATTCGCTAATTCCGGTATTGGCTAAGCATCCTAAGTATATGCAGCAGGGGCTTCTGGAACGGCTAGTGGAGCCGGAGCGAGTCATTACCTTCCGTGTACCTTGGGTGGATGATGCAGGGGTTGTACAGGTAAACCGCGGCTTCCGCGTACAGTTTAACAGTGCGATAGGGCCTTATAAAGGTGGACTTCGCTTCCATCCGTCTGTATATCTGGGAATCGTCAAATTTTTGGGTTTTGAGCAAGTTTTCAAAAATGCATTGACGGGTCTTCCCATCGGTGGAGGTAAAGGCGGCTCGGATTTTGATCCCAAAGGGAAATCAGATAACGAAGTCATGCGTTTTACACAAAGCTTCATGACTGAGTTGTATAAATATATTGGTCCAGATGCCGACGTTCCGGCAGGGGATATTGGTGTAGGCGGACGTGAGATCGGATACATGTTCGGGCAGTACAAGCGGATTCGCGGAGGACATGAAGGTGGCGTCCTGACGGGTAAAGGGATTCATTACGGAGGCAGTCTCACACGTACAGAAGCGACTGGCTACGGTTGTGTATATTTTGTAAACGAGATGTTGCAGGCTCAGGGATCGTCTTTTGAAGGAAAACGCGTCGTCGTGTCCGGCTCGGGGAACGTATCTATTTATGCGATTGAAAAAGCACAGCAGCTCGGTGCTACAGTCGTGGCATGTAGTGACTCGAATGGCTACATCTATGATCCAGACGGTATCGATCTGCAGCTGGTAAAGCAGCTGAAAGAAGTGAATCGTCTGCGGATTAGCGAGTATACTCAAGAGCGTCCAGGCGCAATCTATACAGAAGGCTGTTCGGGGATCTGGTCGATCCAATGCGACATCGCACTGCCATGCGCCACACAGAATGAAATTGACGAGCAAGCAGCCCAGCTGCTGGTAAGCAATGGCGTAAAAGCTATAGGCGAAGGTGCCAATATGCCATCCTCGCTACAGGCCATTGAAGTGTTTTTGGACAATGGAGTTCTGTTTGGGCCAGCCAAAGCTGCCAATGCAGGTGGAGTAGCCGTGTCGGCGCTCGAAATGTCACAAAACAGCATGCGTCTATCTTGGACCTTTGAGGAAGTGGATGCCAAGCTGCATGATATTATGAAAAATATCTATGCTAACAGCGTAAAGGCGGCTGAGGAATACGGCGTGCCGGGCAATCTGGTTGTCGGAGCCAATATCGCAGGATTTGTGCGTGTGGCTGATGCTATGCTGTCTCACGGGATTATCTAACTCAACGGCACAACTCCTTATCTCTATTGTACAATGATTGAATAACCTAGCTAATAAAAGCAATATTGAAGCTGAGCGACTCTGTGTGAGTCGCTCAGCTTTTATTTGGAATGAGACACTTTATTTTTATCAGGGACTTGATTTATTTTTAAAGAGGATGTATATTACTTGATAGATCAATAATTGATGGATCAAAGGTTGGATCATGAAGCCCAGCGATATGCTTAAGGGAGGAGAGATTGATATCACCCAGACACCATCCGAGCCTGAGTATATTTTTGACATGCTGTTGTTGCTGAACAAGCAGATTAGCTCCAAGTTTGAGCGTTGTGCAGGAGTCAGCGCATCCAGATTGCAACTATTGTGCAAGTTGTATCAAGTGAAGGAAATCAGTCAAACTCTGTTGCAAAAAGAGGTTGGCATTGACGCTGCAGCCGTAACACGCCATTTGAAACAACTGGAAGCGACAGAAATGGTCACTCGACGCACAAAGCCAGAGGACAACAGGGTTACCTTGGTAAGCCTGACCGATTATGGGCGTGCACGCATTGTCATCTTTAAGCAGGAGCGTTCACAGTTTGTAGCTCAGATGCTACAGAGCTTCGACGAGACCCAGCGGCACCAGCTAGCTGATATGCTGCAAGTGATGAATAGTCATATATCCGATATGGACTGACAACATTTTTTTAACATTACTATACCCACAGAGGGATAAGGAGAGATTGGAATGAATAATACGAATACATCCAGTACTGTAAAAACGAATGATTTTAAAGAAATCGCCCTGGGACGCCGTTCGGTAAAAGTATACGATCCGTCCGTGAAGATCAGCCGTGAGGAAATGACTGAGATTTTGACAGAAGCTACACGCGCACCATCTTCCATTAACCTGCAACCTTGGCGTTTCCTCGTCATTGACAGCCCTGAAGGTAAAGCCACACTGGCACCATTGGCCCGTTTCAACCAACGTCAAGTGGAGACATCTTCGGCAGTGATCGCTGTGTTTGGAGATTTGAACAACTTTGATAATTTCGAACAAATTTTCGGAGAAGCTGTAGAACTGGGCTATATGCCAAAAGACATTAAAGAAATGCAACAGGAAAAAGTAGCAGCTCACTTTGCAGCGCTTGATCCCGTTGTGAACAAAGAAACGGTCCTGATCGACGGTGGTTTGGTATCCATGCAGCTTATGCTGGTGGCGCGCGCTCATGGATACGACACCAACGCTATCGGCGGTTATGAGAAGGATCAAATTGCTGAAGCCTTTGGTCTGGACAAAGATCGTTATGTCCCTGTTATGCTCATTTCCATGGGTAAAGGAATCAACGATGGTCATCCTTCCACACGTTTACCTATTGATCAAATTGCACAGTGGAAATAAGTTAAGTTATATCTATATGCAACATAAAAATATACGCAAAATAAAAACAGGCGGAGCAAAGGCACATCCCTTTGCTTCGCCTGTTTTTTTATTCGCCAGGATGCAATGCAGATCCGGGGCTTGATGACGTGTCGATCCTCTGGTTATTTTTGTACTATATTCGCTCCCGACGTCTGTGTTGGGTCAGCGGGGTCATTCTGAGTAGGATGGTAGCGCTTGGGCCATATAATCTGGTGCGAAGTATGACTAAGCTCCTCATAAAATAACGGTGCTTTCTTGAATAGGCGTATGACTAGATGGAAAAAGAACCATCCGTTCATCACCAACAGCACAAGGCTGATCATAACATTTATCCAAGGAGACAGATGAGATCCCAGTACAGATCCACCTAGTACGTAATTAAGTCCAAAATACAACCAATACAAGAGACTGTAGCGCTTAATGAGCTCCCACAGGGCAACTCTTTTTCCTCTCCCTATCAGATGAATGCGTACCAGCCACTTCCCCGGAGTTCGTCCATTTGTCAGGTAAGGAACCACCATAAAGTAAATTCCACTGGAAACCCAGAAAGCAGCAGATACATGCATGGACTCCATAATGCTGAGCAACCCTGCCCAAAGGATAGAATCCACGAAAAAGGCAACACCCCGTCGGGTATAGGACACCCGTTTGGTCGTAATGTCCAAATGCTTGTCCAGATGCTCCAAGCGAGGCAGGAAGCGTGAAAACCATTCGCCTAATAGAAAGCCTAGCATACCGCCCAATGTATTAGCCAGCAGATCGTCCACATCGAATACACGATACGCATGGTCAAAAAATCCATATAATCCTGTCAGCTGTGTCACCTCAAAGAAGAGGGACAGGGTGAAAGACAGAATCAGACACCATCCCCATCGTGCACGGAAATAATAACGTAAGAACATACCGAAAGGCATGGTCATCACAACGTTAAAAACGACTTGTAGAAAGGCACGCTCCTTCAGCAAATGAACATAGCTGGAGGGATGAGCGGGTGAGACGGATGTTTCTCTTATAATGTCTTGAACGAACTGCAAGGGCATTAACTGCAACGCTCCCCCGGTTAATGCAGCATTATGACGCGATGCCGGAAGCGGTAATATGACCAGAAAGAAGGCGTTCATCAAGTATAAAAGCATCAGGTAAAGCAGCCATGCTCTAGCCTTGTGAATATAGCCATGCCTGCGATATTGCACGATTAGGAAAGGCAGTGTGAACAATAACGCAGCAAAAGGAAACGCAAGAAAGGCATATGAAACAGGAAATAAGTACGATTGAATCATATGCTGCTTACGCCTGCTTTCTCCGGAACTTCACCAAAGACCAAATGACCAGAAATACCATGAAAGCCACGCACACGCTAATGCTGATGCGATTTTGCGGGTCAAGCAAGAATAGAACCGCGATTATCCATAGGCATCCCACTGTAATCGCCGTTACATAAGGGAATCCCCATATCTTGAAAGTAGGCTCCACTGGATAAGATTTGCGCAATTTCAATTGGGACAGACAAATGCAGCTCCAGACGAGCAGCACGACGAAGCCCGGCACAGCCATCAAAATACGGAAAAGCCCGTCCTGAGCGATATAAGCAACCATGGAACCGACAATCAGGATTACAGCACACAATTTGAGACTATTCACTGGAACCCCATTGGAAGACAGGCGGGCAAGTGACTTGGGGCCTTCTCCATTGACAGCCAGCGAATGGAGCATACGTGTAGCCCCATAAATTCCCGAATTGGCGGCAGACAGTACAGCAGTGATCAGAATAAAGTTCATGACATGAGCCGAGCCTTGAAGCCCTACAGAAGACAATACCTGTACAAACGGGCTGGTATTCGCATCCAGTTGGTTCCAGGGAATCAAGCCACAAATGATGAGAATTGGCAACGTATAGAACAAAACAACGCGAAGAATAAAGCTTTTAACCACTCTAGGCAGTACTTTTTCCGGATTTTCTGTTTCCGTCAACGTCAGTCCAATCAGCTCGGACCCTCCGTATGAAAAGGTTACGACCAGCAGCGCTGAAAAGATAGCCAACCAGCCATTGGGTAGAAATCCGCCGTGCTGCGCGTAGTTGCTTAGATAAGGTGGAGTTTCAGTGGGAATAATCCCGAACAGTATACAGCCACCTAAGGCGATGAAGATAATAATCATGGCAATCTTAATACCTGCAAGCCAAAATTCCAGTTCCCCAAATCCGCCGACACTCAGCATGTTGACGACAATAATGAAAGCCGCACTGACTAAACTGAGTACCCATAGAGGGACATCTGGCAACCAATATTGCAGGAAGCTACCCGCAGCAATGACCTCAATGATACAGACGGCCAGCCACATGAAGCAATACAACCAGCCGATAATAAAGGACAGTCGTTCTCCAAAAGCTTTGCGAATAAAATCCTTCATATTCATGTTGGGATAGACGGTAGCCATCTCGGCAATTGCGCCCATAACGACCAAGAGCAGGAGTCCTGCGAAGACATAGGATAAAATAACTCCTGGTCCCGCCAAGCTAATCGTTTCGGTGCTTCCTTTAAAAATACCCGTCCCGATGACTCCGCCCATAGCCATAAAGGTAATATGCCGTGGGAGCAGCTTTTTGTGCAAAGTGGGTTCATTTGATTTCAATATGAAATCCTCCTTCATATAGTGTATAGCTTCAGCATAGCCCAAACAGGGTTACTTCAATTAGACTTATACTACATGAAAATATCCAATTAGGAAATGAAAGAAATAGGATATGGTAGGGAGATTGAAATCGATAGAGGACAAACTGAAGATAACAGAGGCAGAATGCTGGCGCTGAGGATTGCTTTATCAGCGATCATTGTGCCTCTTATTGCTCTACTTGGTGATATTTAAGTGATCACGCAGGGGGCATGAGGGCGTTAATCTGGTGCAGTATTGGCGTTACGGCGGGAACTAGCTCCGCAATATTCCTTTAGCCCGTACTTGCTTGAGCCAACTAGGAAACTCATTCAGCAGACGGTCGTACAATTCTGCATCTGTCACGGAGTCAATGTCATCCAAGGCAAAGAAATCTGCATTATCTACTACGCGGCCGCGCATCTTATCCAACTTTCGAAGAATTCCGTAATCGGCTTTACCAAGACCTACAAATTGCCAGAAAATCGGAGTGCTTGAGCTTTTAATCAGCAGCTGTTCTATTTTTTTTTGTTCATAAATACCTCCATCACTAAAAAAGATAATGTAGGTCGGGATCATGTCGTTGGGATCTTCTTTTGTGTATTTAAGTATGATATCCTTCATGACTTCTGGCTCGTTATTGCCCCACCCCAGCTCACTATCTTCACTAGGCTCAGCATAATTCCTATGAATGTAATTCTCGAAATTCCTCTCTGTGACGCTTGGAGCACGTTTGGCTTTGTCCGCAAAAAACCATACATCCATTTCACCATCGTCATCCATACAGGCGGCTACAGCCAACACACGTTCGCAGGCTTTTTGCACAGTCCCACCCGTGTACAATTTGAACATAGAAATAGAAGCATCGAATACAACCGCTACACGTGCTTTTTCACGGTCTATTTTTTTCTTTTTCAGTGAAAATTGTACATTCTGCTTGTGCAGATTAATTCTTGCGTTAATGGGGGCAGTCTCTTTTCCGCCAGCTTTAGCACCTACCGCGCTTAAGATCGCCGATGTAGGGATGTTCATCTGAACGGTATCCACTGGCGATTCCGTTTCCTCCACGGTCACACCATGAGCTTCGGCAAGCGGCTTTAGTCCTCCGTTGAAACCACGCCCAACTGCGCGAAGCTTGAAGCCAGACGTATGACGATACACTTCTGCCAGCACAAGCGATGTCTCACTGGTGGCTTCGGTGATGCTGTAGGTGATATGGGATTGCTTGCCTTGAGCAGTAACTGAGCAGCCGACCACATCGGCAAAAGTACCTGGGCCGTCCAGTGTGGCCGCAAACACACATTTTTCCACCCCGGTTCGTTCCAGTTCCTGGAGCGCTACAGTAAACTCAGTGGTTCTGTCATTTGGACGCTGTAACCGTACATGGCCGTGCGGGTCAGCGGGTTGATTGTAAAAAACGAAATAGTCATCTGAGGAAACCTTTCCGTCTGCTCCTACCATAAAACAGCTAACATCCAGTTCGGCAGGTGCATGCTTCCATGTAATGGTGACCCGCACTGTATCTTCCTTACCGAATGGTGCATTAGCTCCTGTACTCAATGCAACGTTGGGACCGCTCATGCTGTCAAACCCCCTATGTATTTTAAATCTTGTATTATACAAATTGTACCATGGAAATGGTATATTCACTTTGTTTCGTGCAGGAATATTTGTCTCATGGTAGACGCAGTAAAAGATGATATATAATGAGGTTGGTTTGGATACAAAGTATGATATTTATGAAGCGGAGGCCTTGACAAGTGAAGCAGGACCGGAAAAAGCAGACAGGTTCCCACACCGGGACGAGTAAGGAGCATGAGGCTGACGAGCTGAACGAGCTGCTGTCCTTATGGCTCCACTCGTCGATCCGTGTCATGGATGTCCGGCATATTCGACTGGAGCCAGAAGAGTTGCTTCAACCGTATCGTCTTCCAGCGCAGGCTTTTGTATTTGTATTGCAGGGTAGCGTGCGTTTGGATGGTGATTGGAAGGATACGCCACATTCAGGGTACGTACTGCATGGCAGCAAAGGCTTTGTACTGAATATGAAACCCTCGCAATGCGGGATTGAATATATCCTTGTACTATATAAAGCGACTTCACTATCGGGACATACGGTGTATAATCATCCTTCGATAGTTCATGGTTTTTCACCGCCTTATCCGGTTATACTGTATCAAAAGCTTCAACTACTGAAGTACGCATGGCAGGATCAAGAGGCGCTATCCAAGATTCAGGCTCAGGGTCGGTTCTATGATTTTGCATATGAATGTATGAGGCAATTGCAGGAACCGAAGGCTCGAACTTCTGCGCGGGGTATCGTGACACAGGCCATTCGATTTATGCAGGATTGTTACGCGGAGTCCATTACGCTGGAACGTTTGGCCGGATTATTGGAATGTAGTCCGCGGCACCTGACCCGGTTATTTAAAAAACAAACAGACTGTAGCCCGATTACGTACTTGATTCAACTGCGAATGGACAAGGCGAAGGAGCTTTTGCGGAAGACGGATGCCACTTTACAGGATATTGCTGTCAGTGTGGGGTACCCGGATGTCTATTTCTTTAGCCGAGCATTCAAAAAATATACTGGCGTATCCCCGGTTCACTATCGGGACAGCCTATATTCATCTGCTTTTATGGGAGATACACGTCTAGATAATCCATTGAGCATGTCCGAATGTTCCATTGATTCGATAAGTGGCGCCCTGCATACTGGTATTGAGGATAATAATCATTATCAAAATTATGATGAAGGGATTTTACGAATGAATAGAAACGCAAAGCATTCCATGGCATTTATTTTATTGCTTAGTTTTACCCTGCTGCTCAGCGCGTGCTCAGACACATCCAGTCCTACGGCAACCGATGGTGCTTCGCAAGGGAACAATAATACATCAGCGGAACCAACATCACAGGAAAGGGTGCTGAAGGATGCACTCGGGCATGAGGTGAAGATTCCGGCTCAGCCTCAACGTGTGATCGCTTCTTATCTGGAGGATCATCTGGTGGCGTTGGGTGTTAAACCGGTAGCCCAATGGTCGGTGGGTAAAAATTCAGTTCAAGCTTACTTGCAAAAAGAACTGAAGGATGTTCCTACCATCGCTTCAGATCTTCCGTTTGAGGCGGTTCTGAACTTCAAGCCTGATTTAATCATTATGGACAGTGCGAGCATGGTGGAAGGCGACAAATATAATCAATACTCTAAAATTGCTCCAACCTACGTGGTAGGCAGTAATATGAACAATGATTGGCGTCAAGAACTGCTGACCGTGGGTGAGGTGCTGAATAAGAGCAATGAAGCGAAGCAGGCATTGAGCAACTACGACAAAAAAGCAGCAGAGGCTAAAGCCAAGCTGAGTCAGACGGTGGGACAAAAAACTGCGGCGGCATTATGGGTAACGGATAAAAACGTGTATGTCGTAAACCAGAATCTATCCAGCGGTGATGTATTGTATAAGGATTTGGGATTCAAGATTCCACAAGTCGTACAGGAGATTTCCAAAACGGCTAAGGCGAACTGGAGTAATTTATCGCTGGAGAAGCTGGCCGAGCTGGATGCGGATTATGTCTTTATCGTGAACAGCAAAAACGTAAGTAAAGAAGATATTGTAAAAGATCCTGTATGGGCGGGAATTCCAGCCGTTAAAGAAGGCCATGTATACGATTTTGGCAAGGATTCCAGCTGGTTGTATACAGGTACAATTGCAAATAGTCAAATGATTGACGATGTTCTGAAAAATGTAACTAAGTAATGTAACTCAATAAACTAGATTATAATAAAACAGCGCTATTCTCACTTAACGGCAGAAGCCACAGTAGGAGAGCGCTGTTTTGTCTTTTTAATTCCGTATGAACTCTTGCCGTGCAACCCGGTTTTATAATAAAAGATGTCTGCATAGAGCAGACAT
Source organism: Paenibacillus sp. 1182 (assembly GCF_017833915.1). Lineage (NCBI taxonomy): Bacteria > Bacillati > Bacillota > Bacilli > Caryophanales > Paenibacillaceae > Paenibacillus > Paenibacillus sp. 1182. The sequence goes on from NZ_JAFICR010000009.1 coordinate 244,271, forward strand.
CTGGTTTATTTTCTAAATTAGGCTTGCGGAGATACCAGGATTTTAACCTGATTTTTCTCTTTCAGGAGTCCTTCAAAACCTTGCTCAATCACTTCTTCGAGCTTAATGCGTTTGGTAACCAGCTTGTCGGCTGGGAAATATCCTTTTTCCATCAGGCTGATAACAGCCGGGAATACATCACGGTAGCCGATAATACCCGTCAGATTGCGTTCCTTCATGACAATATTGTTCGGTTTAATCGGAGCTTCTTTTTCAAAAATGCTGACGATCATGATTTGTCCGCTGATTTTAGTAGATTCAATAGCTTGAGTCAGCACAGGAGGTACTCCAGTGACTTCATAGGCTACATCTACGCCACCGTTGGTCCGTTTGTGCAGCTCTTGCACCACATCATAAGTCTTAGGATCAAGCACAATAGCACCCAACTCTTCAGCTTTAGCTTTACGCTCCTCAGAAAGCTCTACTGCATAAATCTCAGATGCGCCCGAAGCTTTCAACGCTTCAATAACCAGCAATCCGATAGGACCAGCGCCAAATACTACAGCTTTATCGCCGACTTTCAGTTGGCTTTGACGAACAGCATACAAAGCAACGGCCGAAGGCTCTACCAATGCGCCTTGCTCGAAAGATACGCTTTCTGGAATTTTGTGAACCATGTGCTCGTCAGCTGCGACATATTCAGAAAATCCACCGCCGCCGCCTGCCAGACCGAGGAAGCCCATTTTATCGCAAAGATTATATTTGCCTTGTTTACATGCATCACATTCTCCACATGCAAAAACCGGTTCTACAACGACACGGTCGCCAACCTGAATCTTGGTTACACCTTCGCCGATTTCGACGACTTGTCCAGAGAATTCATGTCCCATTACGATCGGCGCTTTTTCGCCAGTCAATGGATGCTGAGCATCTTGGGGAATAAAGATTGGTCCTGCTACATATTCGTGAAGATCACTTCCGCAAATGCCACACCATTCTACTTTTATTTTTACTTTTCCTGCCAGAGCGGCGGGTTGCTCAATGTTTTCCAATCGTAAGTCTTTTACTCCATGCCATCTCAATGCTTGCATGTTTGTCATCTCCTTGAAGAATATATGATCATTGCCTCTATAAAAGTGAATGAATTAGGAAACGTTTCCGAAAAATAATATGTCACAAATTTTACACATTGTCAAACCAAATTCATACAAAAAGCACTTGATTTTTTTGTGAATATAATCACTTGTGACTACAGTGCTATATTCGGCTCGTTGCTTTTATACAAAGATATTTTGTGGATTTTCCAGATGTAGCAAAGATAAGAAGAAAGCGACTTCAATTTTTAGACACTCATTCTGTGGTATAATATCAGTATTAAGACTTTATTTTAGGAAGTCAGAAAACGATTCCGTTCTTGAAAGGATTTTGGGCGTGACAGATCAAAAGAAAGTAACCATAGAGGATGTAGCCAAGCGGGCAGGAGTCGGTATTGCGACTGTCTCCAGAGCTATTAACGATAGTGAGGGCATCAGCCCGAGAACGAAAGCCTTGATTTTGCAAGTGATTGAAGAGATGGGGTTTACGCCCAACACCTCGGCTCAGAGCTTGAAAGTGCGTCAGACACGACAAATCGCGCTGGCCGTGCCGGACATTCGTAACGCGATTATTCCAGAAATCGCTTGGTCCGTAGAGCAGGCCGCCAAGCAGCATGGTTACCGTGTCGTGCAAATCAATACCGCCGGGAATGCCAGAATGGAGCTTGAAACAGTTCGTGAGGTCAAGAAGCTGCATGTCGACGGGCTCATCATTATGCCGCTGGCGTATCCGAAAATGTTGGTAGATCTGATTAACAAAGCTAGCGTTCCCGTGTCCATTATTAACTATGGCAAGAAGCTGGGCGAAGATGTCAAAGCGGATATCGTCAGTCTGGCCCGGCAAGAGGGAAGACTCGTGATGGAGCATTTGCTTAAAATCGGCAGAACAAGAATTGCCTATGCAGGTGCTGCGAAGGACAAAATCGAGGAAAGATACTTTGCTTATGAGCAGTCTCTCCAGCATGTGGACCCTTCACTCGTTTATTTTGGTGATGATTTCTCCTTTGAGACAGGGCTGCGTGCTGCCGATTATTTTTACAGCTTGAAACATATGCCGGATGCTATTTATGCGGTTAATGATATGGTGGCGATAGGGATCGTCAATCGATTTAAGGATTTGGGCGTAAAAGTGCCGGATGAGGTTGCTGTAGTTGGTATTGATAACAATCTGTGGTCTATGGTAACGACTCCTCAGATCAGCTCAGTTTCCATCATGGGGGAAGAGGTGGCACGATTGGCTGCGGAGCTGCTGCTCAAGCGGATTCAGGAACAGACACCTGGGGATTATGAGCGTGTGCAATTCGAGCCTCGTCTGATCGTGAGGGAATCGAGCGTCTCCGTGATCCGTAAGCCTACGGTGGGACGTGACGCGTAAAAGTCTAGATGGAAACTTCCTTTGTTAGATGGATGAACGGTTGCAGGCGTAGCAAGATAGGAGTGGATTTTGGGCAATTATAACGACCATTGTTTGTTCAGACAGGAGAGTGGATTCATGTTAAAAGGGAATGGGTTCGTTTCTGCAGCTTGTACTGCACTAATGCTGGCTGTAACCATAGGGTGTACTCCCCAGCCAGTGGGACAGGATGCTGAAACTGTGGCGCCGTCCGGAGCAAACCATGGGGAGTCTAAGCAAACTGCAGCCGATACGCAGCATACCCAGCAAAGTAAAGAGGAGCTTGTGCTGTCCTTTTATAAGGATTCTTCCCTCAGTGATGAAGCAAAAGTACGTCATATAACGGACCATTTAGCAGGAATCCAATGGGGAAAGATGAACGAAAACAATGAACATCAAAGCCTGGAAATGATCGAATATTTGTATAGGCAGCGAGCTTTTATTCCATCGAAAAGTTTTCCAAATCTGATCCGAGCTTCTGAAGGTTTGGATGGAGCTTTAAGCGAAAGCTATGCTGCCCTTATGGGAGATTTGTTTACAAGAGACAGAACTGCGATGACTCGAGCATTGGCAAATATGGACAAAACCAACCGCACACAAGGTATAGGAAGCATCGGGTATGCTCTCAGCTATAGAGAACCCAAGGAAGTCAAGAAAGAGATTCAACAATGGGAGGCAGGACAAAAGCTTACTTCGGCAGAGAAGGATGTCATTCGAGCTTTGTTCGTCAAGCTGGATAATCCGTATTGATGCATGCATAGAGGAAATATTGAACAGCCGCGTCTCTACCGGAAGAGCGGTTGTTTGTGCTGTTTTTTTACATCCTGCCATCTATGATGGGATAAGCGTTAGTAGGACCATTGGTTTCATATGTTCATCTAACAACGTGCTCAAGTGGTCTGGTGATCCTGATCCGAGCGCAAGCGTTTGATATCACTAATTGGAGGCAGGCCGAACAAGCGGGCGTATTCGCGGCTGAATTGTGAGGGACTCTCGTAACCTACCTGAAAACCTACATCTGCCGCATCCGCTGACTCGGATAACAACAGGCGGCGGGACTCTTGTAGACGTAATTGTTTTTGATATTGCATGGGGCTCATAGCCGTAACCTCTTTAAAATGACGATGTAGTGACGAAGGACTCATATTCGCTAGTTTGGACAATTCTTCAATACGCAACGGCTTATCATAATCCTGCTTAATCCGCTTTATGACTTCTGCAATTCGGTTGGAATGGCTACCGGCCATGACCAGTTGTTTTAAGGATTCCCCCTGATTACCCTGTAAAATCCTATACAGTATCTCACGAATGACTAATGGAGCAAGCACCGGAACATCTTGCGGGTTTTCCAAAAGATGCACTAGCCTTACCACGGCATCCAGCAGTAGTGAGTTGGTTTGACTTACATACAAGCCTCGTCTGGAATCAGGCATGGGGCTTGTGGGAAAAGCAGATTCCTTGATCAGGTCCAAAACCTGATGCGGATCAAAATTGAGCCGGAGGCACAAATAAGGAGCTTCTGATGACGCTTGGATGACCTGCCCCGAGATCGGCAAATCCACCGACACAACAAGGTAGTCGGATGTGCCGTAATGGTAGCTTTCCTCTGCGAGCATCACGACTTTTCTGCCTTGTGCCACAATACATAAGGCAGGTTCATGGACTTGATGTACCGGAACGGTTGTATTTGAACTTCGGACGAAGTGAAGCGAAGGTATGGCTGTAGTGAGAACTCCGTCCTGATTTGAAAATCGTTCTATAAGCCTTGCCAATTCGGCTTTGTTTTCCATGGTAGAACCCTCTATTTTGGTTGCCCCCATCTTGACACATCCCTTCTTTCAACGTAGCCCGTTTTCATTTTCAGTAGTTTATTACATATTAAGGGTCTTTGGAGGATTAGGCAATAATTTGCTCTGATTCTTCTACCAGCCCGATGGACATTCCTCTCATAATAAGATGCAGATACAACACCTAATGAGCAATTGAGAAAAAAATAGAAGTGCAAAGGAGTGGGAGTCATGGAGAGTAACAAAGCGGAAAAAAGTGTACACGCTTCGCAGCATCCCTGTATAGGGATGTGGGTAACTGAAGACGGAAATATCCGTCACGAACTCTTGCCTAATGGCCGTTATGATGAAGCACGGGGTCAAAGGCAAAGTGCCTATACAGGCAGCTATATCATCGTAGAAGATGACTATATCGAGTATGTGGACGACACCGGATTTACGGCAGATGGTGAATTCAAAGATGGTGTCTTGTATCATGCAGGGATGGTTTTTTACAGGGAAGAGAAAAAGTAATCTATTTTATCTTTTTTCAGTGACATTTTAAACTAGAGGAGGAATAAGCATGTTGGATATTAAAGGGAAAGTCGTAGCTATTACGGGGGCAAGCAGTGGGATCGGTGAAGCTACTGCCCGTTTACTTGCTCGCCATGGGGCTCATGTGATATTAGGGGCCAGACGCACAGAGCGACTGGAGGCTCTGACATCCGAGATTCGTTCTAAAGGTGGATCGGCTGATTATCAGCAACTGGATGTGACGAAGAGGGACCAGATGGAAGCGTTCATTAACTACGCGGAAAAAACATTTGGGCGTGTGGATGTCATTTTGAACAATGCGGGAGTGATGCCTCTTTCAAAATTAGAGGCCCTGAAGGTAGAGGAATGGGATCGCATGATTGATGTAAATATACGAGGCGTTCTGCATGGGATTGCGGCAGGGCTTCCGATTATGAAAAAGCAAGGATTTGGTCAGTTTATCAATATCGCCTCTATTGGCGCGTATAGTGTAACCCCGACTGCAGCGGTGTATTGCGCTACAAAGTATGCGGTTCGGGCGATCTCTGAAGGATTGCGCTTGGAGGTGGGGGGAGATATTCGTGTGACGCTGGTATCGCCGGGAGTAACTGAATCTGAGCTTGCTGACAGTATTTCAGATGAAGAGGCCCGGCAAGGAATGAAAGAGTACCGTCGTATTTCGATTTCGCCTGATGCCATAGCCCGTTCCATTCTGTATGCCATGGAGCAGCCAGCGGATGTAGATGTTAATGAAATTATTGTCAGACCCACGGCAAGCCCGAATTAATGCTATGGCATCCATGATTCTCCCTTTACACTCAGATCATTTTTTCCTCCATCCTTTTATGGATGGGGGATTATTTATAAGATGAGAAAGACCATCATTCACACCACAGAGTGTAAAAAGGCAGTGTCTTTAGAAGAAACGGGTTTACTTTTACAAATGTTTGTGATAACTTTATTTCGACAAACATCGAAATTAAGACTGAAACAGAAGGGAGCCGAACAGGGTGAAAGATACAACGGAAATGCAACAAGCTGTAAAAATATATAAAGCACTTGGAGAACCAACTCGTCTCAAGATAGCACTTCTGCTAAAAGAGGAAAGTGGCCAATGCTGCTCTGTGCTGGGCGAGAAGCTGAACAGTGTAGCTATTTCAACGCTATCGCATCATCTGAAGCAAATGGCAGAGTCGGGGCTGCTCACATACCGTAAAGAGGGGACGTTTATCTATTACAGCTTGGATGTGGAAGCAGCGCAGAAATATGCCCCGTTCCTGATGACATAATTTTTTTTAGTCTTAATTTCGATATTTGTAAAAATATAAAAACAATATAAGAAAAGAGGCGTTATTTAAAAATGCAGAGCACGTGGAAAGTGTATATTTTGGCCATTGTTAGTTTTTTGGTAGGCACATCCGAATACATTATCTCAGGCATTTTGGATCAGATTGCGACAACCATGGGGATTACGGTGTCCGCAGCGGGACAGTTGATTACAGTCTTTTCTCTTGCTTACGCGATTGGCACGCCGATTCTGATGGCAGTAACCGCTAAATGGGACAGACGCAAGCTGCTCCTGAGTTCGCTCGGATTATTTGCAGTAGCTAATGCCCTCTCCTTTATTCTGCCGGGTTTTGGAATGTTTATCGCCGCACGTATTCTTATGGCCCTCGGGGCGGGGATGGTTGTGGTTACAGCACTGAGCATTGCTGCGAAGATTGCTCCAGCCGGCAAGCAGGCCAGTTCTATTGCTACAGTTACTATGGGTTTTACAGCCTCGCTGATTATCGGGGTGCCGCTTGGAAGAATGATATCTTCTGCATCATATGGCTGGAAAACCGTATTTCTCGGCATCGCTTTGACAGCGATTATTGCTTTGATCGTTATCGCTATGACAATCCCTCGCTTAAAAGGAGATCAACCGATTCCCTTACTACAGCAATTTGCTCTTCTGAAGAAGCCTGAAGTTGCTTTGGGATTGGCGATTACCTTCTTTTGGGGAGGGGGATATTTCCTCGCGTATACTTACATTTCACCGTACTTGCTGAATGTATCAGGTGTAGGGGATAATATGCTAAACTCAGTATTACTTGCCTTCGGGATTGCCAGCCTGATCGGGTCGAAAATCGGTGGATACAGCGCAGATAAAAAGGGTATTTCCTTTACATTATTCGGGGGCATGGTGTTGCATGTCTTTTCCTTGCTTTTACTTCCTGCCGCCGCTCATTCCCTGATCGCAGTATTTGCTTTATTGATCCTTTGGTCGTTCGCTGCCTGGACAACTGGACCTACTCAACAATATAACTTGGTCACTCTTGTGCCTGAATCTTCCGGTGTGATGCTGAGTCTCAATCAGTCTACGATGCAGCTTGCCATGGCGGCCGGAGCTGGGATCGGTGGTGTAGTTGTTGGTCAGGTTTCGCTGGCTTCCATCACCTGGTTTGGAGCAGCAGGGGTCGTTATAGCTATTGTGGCTGTATATTTACTTTCACGAAGATCCTCAGTCCACACGGAATTGGGTGTTACGGAGTAAAGCTTATAGATAAGTGAAAAGGAGGCCCAGTGATGAAGGTGACATTGTGGTCTTCTTTGATTTTGAATGAACAATAATATGCTCTCTTGCAGTAGGAGGGCTTATTCAAACGTAATATCAGTGATTTTGCCGGCTTCCTTAAAGCCGATATTTTTATAAACTTGATTGGAAACCGAATTTTTTAAATCTGCATATAGCATGGGTACTAAATGCTCATTTTCCAAAATCGAACATAGCTCGGATACCATTCCGCTGGCAAAACCTTTCTTTCGTAAATTAGGCGGGGTATACACAGCATTAATGCGAGCATGTCTCGGCGAGCGGTGAGCAATATTAGCCATGGACACAGGCATGTTATTTACAATCCAAAGATACAAATTTCCTGTCCCGATGGTCTTCTCCGCAACCGATATTTGACTAACCGGATCAATAAAACTACCTAAAGCTTCTTCTGAAAAACCAGCTAGAAACTGGGCAACTAATTGTACATCCTCTGGGATGGATTGTCGGATCATTCCCTCAACGCCCGAGGGCTTTTTATATTTAGGACAGAAATAAGATTCCATGACCATATGGGTATGTACCTGAGCAGCATGACGACGTTGTGCGTAAGCATTTGCGAACTTCTCGACTGTTTCGGCATCACCACATACACCTGATAGGGTGGTTCCTTTTAAATAACGTAAGAGTTCTCCTATATAGGTCAATTTATGATTATCTGTGATTTGTTGTGAGATCCATAACCAGGCCTTATGTCCGGGTGATTGAGCAAAGACCATATTTTTATCGGACGTTTTGAGGCATGTTGATCCTTCTGACTCACAAATTCGATGGATCAAATGGTATCGAACTTCATCAGCCAAAAATAGATTTTGATTTAATATATCGTCGTTTGGGACTAGTTGCTCAATCATGACTCTGCCTCCTAATGAGCTGTGACCTAAGCACTTGTAAAGTGCTATGAAGCTATGAAGATTCGGTTGTTATATCTACTAGGATTTAAACTTCCGCGCTATACGCTTCTTATTTTTTTGTCGCCAAATCCATCTTTCGATAAAGTTTTTTTCTTTTCTTTCCTGAAGTGTTTCCTTCATACCCTTAATAAGAAATTCGGATCTTCGCTTGTCGTTTCTGCTAATTTCACGTAGTTCCTCAATAAATTTATCGTCCATGTCCGCATCTCCGTTAGTTCAGGATTTTCCAAATTGCTAAGCTAGATTATACAGAACATATGTTCCTTTTTCAAGTCTGCATCGCTCTATTCAATCACATAACCATTTTTAGATGGATGCTGCGAGGCCCGCGCCAATCGGATGGTGAGGCATAAGATAAGTTGAAAGGAGGAATTACAACATGGACAACAAAGCATATGTATCTCAAACGTATCCACGTCTTACAGTTTACAACGAAGAAAATTTTCGGGGTTCCAGGAGAGTATTCAGAGGAAACCTAGGCATTCGTAATACCGATAACATTCTCGACGGCATCGAAAGTCTGCGTTTCTTTTCTACCAGCAGCAATGCTACACTGGTACTCTTTACAGGCACGCGGTTTAGAGGTAACTTCCGTGTGTTTAGAGGCAATCGCAGCATCGCCGACCTGGATGATCTGATTCGTGGGAATGATGTGGAATCTATTATCTCTACCAATCAACGTTTGACGTTGCAACAAATCCGTAATATCCGCAGTAGCGGTAGACTTCCATCTGGCTACCGAATCATCTAACGGCCTTATTTCGACTTCATAACCATTTTACAAGACTGTTTCAGGAGCTTGCAACTTTCGGGCTTTTGGGACAGTCTCTCTATTTGCACACGCGACCCACATATTTGAATGATGAGAGGAACTGTTTGGGAAAATGGGACCTTGTTAGTAGTCAACACCAACTCAATATTTATGAAAATAAATAAAGGAGGACATACGATATGCCCTCCTAATGACGTATATTGTATTTACTTCAGTTCCCAATTCGTTGCTTTGATCACGGCTGCATCTGCGTTCTTAAGATCTGTTTCGCCAGAAGCTAAGAGAGAACTCCATTGTTTCACACGATTCTTACCATTGGGAGGTTGGTTATAATCGTTGGTATCGACAACCAATGTACGCTTAGCATAGAAGCTAGTCATGAAATTCTTCTCATTCGTACTACTGCCTGAACGTGAGAGGATTCCTTCAAGACTACCTGAATCACCAGTAGCGCCTTGATTGAGTGCTGTGTCGACAAATGATCCAATCGTTAGAGCAGTATTAAATCCGCGTTTATGTGCTTGCTGTACACTATATTCGATATAGGTGTCATAGAACGTACGCCACATGGCTTCTCTCCAAGCTTCATTGTTTTGGAGAGCGTTGATCTTCTTCTTGATTACACTATCGCTATCGCTGAGCTTTAGAATCGAACCATTCATCTTCCCCTTTAGACCAGCACGTGTTAATCCACCTGCAATGGAAGGGTTGCTAGCTCCACTAGCAGCATCAAAAGCTTTAAATAAGTACGGGCCATCTGGTCCCGTATCATTTGAACCGCCTGTTGTTGCTCCAAAGATACCAATGGTGTACCCACGATTATCGCCGATATCTTCAGCATAGCCATAGAATTCAGTCCATTTCAAAGAATCTTGCTCTGGTTTGTTCACTAGCTTCATAATATTATCCCACTGCTCACCGTCGAGTCCTGTATTAGCCTTCAGGAACTGAAGTGTTGAAGGTGAGAAATTAGCATCATGGTCAATAGTTGTAACCGCTGCTTGGCTAGTAGCTTCTTCGCTGGTAAGGGATAATGGCTGTATACTAGCTTCATTTGAGTTGTCGAAGCCCTCATTTAAATCGATCGTTTTCTGCACCGGAGTCCCATTCTCTTCAGCAAAAGCCTTGCTAGGTGAAGAGCCGGACAAGCTAGAGAAAGAAGCGACTACAGTAAAGCTTAGCAAGATCATAAGGAACTTTATTTTATACATATAACTCCTCCTATAAAATGTAATTGTGAAAGGCTAAAAGCGTAGATTTCCATCTAACTCGAATGGATTTAGCAAGAGTATAGATAAAAAGCATAGGATTGAATAGAGCTTAAATAACCGTTTTTTTCAAAAATTATGATTTATATGTGAATAAATGGACCAAGTTGTTCCTAGATTCCTACAGACCATAAGTGCAAGAATGAGGACGAAACAAAGATAGCCTCTTGATAAAATGAGTTACATCACATATCAGGAGGCTATATTTATGAACAAAATCCAGCAGTTTCATGCACTTCACACATTAGAGGAACTTTTATTTTTAGGGAACGCCTGGGATCTGCTATCTGCGGTGGCTCTGGAGAAAGCAGGTTTTAAGGCGATAGGTACGACGAGTTGGGGGATTGCCAATACGTTTGGATTTTCAGATGGAGAGCTTATTGATTTTGACCAGCACGTAAGTATTATTCGGACGATTGTTGAGCATGTTCAGATTCCAGTGTCGGCAGATATTGAAGCAGGATATGGAGAGGACACGGCAACGATTGTTGAGCATGTTTTAAGGGTAGCCGATGTGGGAGTTGCAGGGATTAATATTGAGGATTCTTTGAAAATGCAAAAGGGACTTCGAGAAGTGGGTCTGCACAGTAACCTATTGTCCAAAATTAGAGCGGCCTTGGATGCGCGTGGGTTTCAAGCGTTTTTTATAAACGCAAGAACGGATACATATTTGCAGATGAATACTCCACTTTCAGAGACCATAGAGCGGGCCAAAGCGTATGAGGATAGTGGTGCGAGCGGAATTTTTGTTCCAGGATTAAAGCGTGATGAAGAGATCAGGGAAGTTGTGTTTCATATCCATGCTCCGCTTAATGTTTTATCCCTGCCGGGTCTGACGAATGTCCACCAGCTTCAGCAGTTAGGAGTTAAACGGTTTAGCTTTGGAAATGCATTTTCTGATAAGATAATAGTTGCTTTGCAAAAGAATGCAGAACAGTTGATAGAGCTACAAGATACATCACATTTATATGAGGATTTTGCAAAATCCTTGAGCTAGATGAATATGAACTATAGAAAGGACGGAGCATTCGATCATGGCTAACCTTAGTCTTTCTTTTGAAGAAATGTGGGAGAAAATTATAGCGTGTGATCGTAAGTATGACGGGTTGTTTTTTACCGCTGTGAAAACAACCCGCATATACTGCCGACCTTCCTGTCGATCCAAAAAGCCGAAGAAAATAAATGTAGAGTTTTATTTTGATTTGGACAAAGTGGAAAAGGCGGGTTTTCGTGCTTGCAAAAGATGCCAGCCCCATACAGACCATTCGCCGTATATCAGACTTGTGCAGAATGTGGTAACCTTCTTGGTTAATCATTACAAGGAAAAACTTGTATTGCAGGATATTGCGGACCATATCGGAATAAGCTCCTTTTACTTGGATCGGATCTTTAAACAGGAAACCGCCGAAACCCCGCGCACGTATTTGGAAAAAATAAGAGTAGATAAGGCAGCCTATCTTCTTAAAAGTACAAATCTTACGAATCTTGAGATTTGCTATGAGACGGGCTTCCAAAGTCCCTCCCATTTCTATAAGGCGTTTCGTAGCTTGAACCATTGTTCTCCTAGTGAGTATAGAAAGTTGAGTAGGGAATAGAAAAGGAAGGAGGTTGTATCCTTCTTATGAGCGAACTATACGTAATGAAGTATGTATCGCCGATTGGAGAGATAGAGATACAGGGCACAAATGAGGCTGTCTATTCTATTATGTTCTCTAATCGGAATGAGCTCTTAACGAGGGCTATAGAAGAGATTCCAATCCAAGTATTAGCGGAATGCGCTATCCAGCTTGACGAGTATTTTAAAGGTGAGCGCTTTGAGTTTACGTTTCCTTATGCCTTTGAAGGTACGGATTTTCAGCAAAAAGTATGGAATGCTCTGGTGTCCGTGGGGTACGGTAAAACAACAGCTTATAAAGATATTGCTCTTGCTATTGGAAATGAAAAAGCGATCCGAGCCGTAGGCAGTGCTAATGGAAAAAATAAGCTGAGCATTGTGATTCCATGTCACCGAATTATCGGTTCCAATCAGAAACTAACGGGCTATGCAGGAGGGCTATGGAGAAAAGAATGGTTGCTCCAGCATGAAAAGCGTGGTCTGAGGCCCTAAGGAGGGTTCGTAGATGAGAGACATATATTTGAAAGAGTTTAAGCCGGAGAACTGGGCCAACATGGTTCAGGTCTATCAGGAGCGGTATGCACAGGTAGATCCGGCTAAAAGAGCAAAAGTGGCCAAAAGTAAAATTCCCAAGGAGATTCAGATTGTGCTGCTGCCCGATATGGGGGAGTATTTGCTGATTTGGATGGATCGAAAAGTCCCCGCACTCGGCAACGAAACACCGTCGGATTATTTGAAAAGCGAAGAAGGGACTAAAGCACTGAAGGCGGCTATATTACGTATGCCACGTTGAAGAAGCGGACCAAGAAGATACATATGAACATTGAACAGAGCGCGAATGATGGAAAAAGTGAGTTCCTATATCCATAACTGTAATCAGATGGAATGAACTTCATCTAACCCTATGCTATGATTTACCGACAAGAATATAGATTTAAAAGGGGAAATAAGAATGAAGCTCAAAAAAATGATGTTCCTACTTTCGTTTTTAACGATATTTGTAGGGTTGATCACTTTGTGCACAGAAAGTGTTCAGGCTGCCAATTCGACAGTATTCAAAGATGGAGATAAGCTTAAGCTTATTCTTGATGATGGTAATGGAGTAAACAGAGTGTTTAAATTTGATCTCCCGTTTACGATTAAGCCTGATACACCAATTCGTCTGTATAGCAACAACATTGAAATTCCTTCTGGTGACTTTACGATCGATTATGCCAACTCCACAATTACGATTGCGGATTCACGACCAGCACCTGGGCCAGGATCAGAAAATCATATAGAACTTCCTATAGCTATAACTATGAAAGGGACTGTGCAGTCAGTCGATGAATCTACAGTAACTCCACTTGCGGAGGAGCCGAAAGTAACGCAGCCTGAGGTGGAGACCCATATAAAAGAGATTCCCACTCCCAGTGAACCCAAAGTTGCTCAACCTGTGGATGAACCGAAAGTAATTGAACCGCAAGTAACCCAGCCGATCGAGGAGCCTAAAGTGGACCAAGCGGTTGATGAGTCACCGGAAATCCCTTTGTCTATCCCATCTGGAGAAAATTTTCCGGGTACATTTACAATCAACTCTTCAAGTACATCATTTTCAGTTCGTTTGAAGATGAAAAATATTCAACCCACGTACACTTCATATGTTATGGTCAAAAATGCGGATGCTCAATTAATTAAACGGATTCAGTTCGATCCGGAAACAACGTTTAGCTACCCTTTGAGTAACCTGAATTTATCTACAGGTGGATATTACTTTTATATCAAAATGATCGATCAGTCGGGAAATTCGGCAGCGTCTGTACCCCAATTTGTTCCTATAAATAATAACAAGGCTCAGCAGGTTGAGGTGTTTATAGACGGTAAACTGCAACAATATGAGCAGCCTGCGACCTCTATTAGCGGAAGTATGCTGGTGCCATTTCGTGCCGTTTTTGAGGCGCTTGGGGCGAAAGTGAAGTGGGATGGAGCTACCAAGACCGTTACTGCAACCAAAGGAAATACAACGATCAAGTTAACTGTAGGCTCCAGGGATGCCTATATCAACGGAAAATTAGTGCGTCTCAATGCGGCGCCAAGACTCATTAACGGCAAAGTAATGGTTCCTATTCGCTTTGTTAGTGAGGCGCTGGGTGCGAAGGTGAAGTGGAATATTGCAGCTCAGAGCGTTGTGATTTTCCTTGCTCCACCGCAGGTTTTGACAACTAGCGAAAGTGAACAATTAATGGAGGAAAATGAAGATGCTTCCGAATCACAATCCAATCCAACGATTCTGAAAAAGATATCCACCACCTTCTCCAAATCTACGGATATTGTGTTCGTCATAGATGTTACGAGTAGTATGACAGGGACGCTGGATTATGTGAGACAGAAGGTGAAAGGCTTTGTTGATTCCGTTCCAGCAGGTTCTCATTTTGCTGTCGTTGCATTTCGGGATATCAATCTGAAGGCAGATAAAGATTTAGAATTTTTGGAGTTTACGACCGATAAAAATAAGTTAAAAGGTAACTTGAATATGCTGCGCCCTTCCGCTGGCGGGGATTTGAAGGAATCGGGATTAGAGGCTATTCAGTTAGCTATAAGTAAATTTCCCAAAAATTCTAATTCCAAAACAATCATATTCATTACAGATGCACCAGTTCATGATAAGAATACAGCCCTGGGTAAAGCCCGTTTTTCAGTAGATGAAATTAACGAGCAATTACAGAAAAATGATGTTATTTTTAATGCAATCGTGCCTGCAAATGGACTAGCCAACAAACAAATGAAAAAGCTTGTAGATTCCAACGAAGGGACTTTGTATGATATCAAGGAGGCCAAGCTGAATTTGGCGAAGTAGGTTTGTCCAAACTCAATTAAAGCCGTTAAAGGGAGCCGATGCCAGGCTCCCTTTTGTTATCACAAGCGACCTGTGCTGAAAGAGTTCTAATGGGCTGAAAGCTCACTCTCCGTCACCCATTTATGATTTTTGACAGGCTCTCCTCCTGTAGTCGGCGTATAGTCTACCATATATACGGTCGTTGGCTCGGCGGAATCAATGGTAGCCTTAGCCCCATCCATCCCCTTCATATGATCTGCTGCAAGGATAACCTCTGTGCCCGGTGCATAGGGCTCGCTGCTTGCATCCTTAATCTCTTCATGAATAACCCACTTATGATTATTCACTTTCTCTTCTCCAGTGGTTGGTGTATAGGAGACTGTATAAGCAGTAGTCGTATAAGCACCCACAATCGTGGCAGTAGCCCGATTCATGCCTGCCATATGGTCAGCTCGTATAGTCGCTTGACCACCAACTTTGAAGGCTGGATTTTCAGCTTCTTTTAATCCGGCAGGAAGCTCACTGGAAGTGGAATGGTTCATCTCCGATGTGTCGTGCTGTTGACTGCTGTTTGCCGTGTGCTCTTGGTTTGGCGCGTTACTGTTCCCGCACCCACTCAAAATCATCATGACTGTACCAGCGAGCAAAGCCCATTGCATTCTCATATTTAATAGCTCCTTTAGGGTTTTATTTTCATATCAATTATACCCCCAGGGGGTATAATTGAAACGGAATAATATTACAAACTTGTGAAGTGTTTTTACCTACAAGGGGATCGCCTGTTGTGATCCCTTATTTGTTATGCAGAAGATGCGTAATTAAATGTTGTTGACAGTGAATAAAAAATCATTGTAATATCTATAAAACGCATCAAGTTACTTGGTATTTTGAGCGACTGTAAACATTCTAACTCACCAAAAGTAGAAGATATCAAGGAGCAGGGGGAGACATCAAATGAAGAAACCATGGATTTCATTTATATTGCTGCTGGGAGCAGTCGTGCTTTTTATTTCAGGCTGCGGCAGCAAGAATACGTCGGGCAATGCTGCGGGTGAAGAAAAGAAAACACTGCATATCGGCTTTAATCCTGGTCCATATAGCGATCAGTTTAAGAATGGTGTGGCTCCATATTTGGAGAAGAAAGGATATAAGATTACATATAAAGAGTTTACAGACGGTGTTCAGCCCAATGTAGCCGTGGCTAAGGGGGATATTGATGCTAATGTGTTTCAGCATTCGCTTTACCTGGATTCTATGAATAAGCGGGAGAATATTGATCTGATTGGTGCTGTACAGGTCCCGACTCCTCCAATGGGATTGTACTCCAGCAAGCATACCAGCCTTGACGAAATCGGCGATGGAGCCCAAATCAACCTGCCCAACGAGCCAGTCAATATGCTGCGTGCGCTGAATATTTTGAAGGAAGTAGGCTGGATTACGTTAAAGGACAATATCGATCCATTGCAAACCTCGGTGAACGACATCACCTCTAATCCGCATCATCTGCAATTTGTTGCTACCGATCCGGCACAGGGGCCACGTGTACTGAAGGATGTTGATTTTGCGGCTATACAAGGGAACTTTGCTGTATCGAATGGAATAAAGCTGACCTCGGCATTAAAGCTTGAAAATATGACAGATCCGTTCACGAACGTGGTCGCTGTGGACAGCAAGAACAAGGATAAGCCCTTCGTCAAAGACATTATTGAAGGATATCATTCAGATGAATTCCAAAAGTACATCCATTCGAACCCTGATTATGAAGGCTACAAGTTGCCAAGCTATTTCAAATAATATGGGGCATTATCTTCTGCGGGCTGACGTTGTCAGCCTGTATCTTATGGATAGAAGGTGGATATGAACGTGATTTTTTCATCCTCTGATCTCGTCAAGGCTCTGCCTGACAACTATTTTAGCGCAATAGATGACAAAGTGAATCTGTATAAAAGTAAAGGAATAGATGTAATTAATCTGGCAGCCGGCAACCCGGATCAGCCAACATCGGCGCATATTATCAGCGCTTTGAAGGAAGCGGTTGATCAACCGATCAATCAGGGCTATCCGCCTTTTCATGGAAAAAAAAGCACGCTGGAGGCTGTCGCCGCGTTCTATAAACGGGAGTATCAGGTGGAGCTGGATCCTGACCGGGAGATTGCCATATTCAACGGCTCAGCCATAGGCGTAATGGGGATTCCACAGGCGCTGCTGAATCCCGGTGATTGGTTATTGACCACCGATCCGGCATATCCCCAATATTATTCCGCTGCTGCGCTGGCAAGAGCCCATATTCATACGATTCCGCTTGATGAGAAGCTTGGTTTCTTGCCTGATTATACAACCGTGCCAGAGGAAATCGCAGAGCAGGTCAAATTGCTTATGATTAATTATCCGAACAATCCGACTGGAGCCGTAGCTACTGCAGATTTTCTGACGAAGACGCTGGATTATGCCGCTCGGTATCAGTTTCCAGTTATGAATGATTTTGCTTACGGTGCTCTTGGATTTGACGGGCATAAGCCGATTAGTTTATTGCAAATCCCCGGCGGCAAGGAGTATGGCGTCGAGACGTATACAGCTTCCAAAACGTATAACATGGCTGGATGGCGCTTCGGATTTGCGGTTGGAAATGCGTCCGTTATTGGTGCGCTCAAGCATTATCATACGCATGCCTACAGCACTGTTTTTGGCGCGGTACAGGATGCGGGAGCTGTCGCATTGCTGGGCACCCAGGAGCCAGTACAGGAGCTCGCGAAGTTATATGAGCGGCGCCGTAATGTTCTTATTGCAGCGTTACGAGGTATTGGCTGGGATGTAGCAGCTCCCCAAGGGTCTTTTTTTGCCTGGTTCAAGGTGCCGGAGGGGCATACATCGGCTTCCTTTGCAGACTTTTTATTGGACGGGGCGCACGTTGCGGTCGCTCCTGGAGAAGGCTTTGGTCGTGCAGGAGCTTCTTATGTGCGGGTCAGTCTGGTAAACAGTGAGGAAAGGCTGCTGGAGGCGGTGCAGCGTATCGCAGCGACGGGTGTTTTTCAAGTATAAGCCGGAATACAAGGAAGTTATTTTGCTGCAATCAGGAATTGGCAAAGCGAACGCTGCCTCGACTACGGCCCTGCTGATTGAGCGTTTTAGCCCAGAGCTTGTCATTAATACCGGGTCTGCGGGTGGGCTCGATCCAGCGCTGCTTGCTTTTGCGACAGAAGCGCTGGCGGAGACCAGGATTGAGGGGAAGATCGTCAAGGGTTTGATTACGACGGCAGACTCCTTTATCCGCAGCCAGTTTGGTATTCCATTTTTGGCTGCGGCCAATTCGGCCGCATATGATAGAGACAAGCTTTGATATATTCAATGGCACTATTCAGGAACGTTTTTTCTTCGACTTGCCATGCTGGTTAATGAGAGTTCGAAGTTGTTTCCCGGTTTGGTTCAGCTCTATATCGTTCAACACATAGTCGGTGCTGACTTCCCAGGTGCTGTGGTCATTCAGATGAAAAATAAAGGCGGGAAAGCGAGGGCGCAGCCATTTGCGGATGGAGGCCCCTTCGAATTCGACTTTAGTGATTGCAGCCCACGGGACAGTTCGAATACCATCTGAAATGCTGTGCTCGTCAAAGATGAACAGGTAGGTATCCTTTCGAAGCGTTCTGCTCAAACAAACCACGAGATAGCTACCGAAAAAAGGAAGTCCGACAATGGCGGACGTAATAAAGAAGAAGATTTGTAGAGCTGAGATATCTTCGTCGATAAAAATGAGCAGCAGCAAAAACAGACAAATAAGCACAAACATCAAGCTGCCCATGGCTTTCCAAAATGCCAAAGATCTTCGATATACAATTTTATCCACGGAATACCGCCTCGTCGGGAACAAACGCCTGAATGAAATAAGTTATCCGTTCTATCCAGTCAGCTTCGGTCACACTTTCAATTCGCAGACATGGAGTGGCCTGCATATCCAGTTCTGTATTTCTTACAATCCACACATCATTCTTTCCTTTAAGAACAAATAGCAGATTTGTAACAGAAGGACCATTTTCATCCGTATCCGTGTATACCATTTGGCTCAAATTATCAAGGCTACACTGATTACGATCAAAATCCTCCCGCCAGTCTTGTATCATTTGTTGAGCCGACTCATGAAGCTTCCACGTTGTCATTTGCTGCATGGTGAAGTTGGATGAGGTTAACTCATTCCACTGTTCTTCGGTCAGATCGACGTATCGGCTGTGCGCATTGAAGTTCGGAGCAGACAGGCCGAACAGTTGATCAATGTCGTGATGCCAGTCTTCTGGAGAAGACCAGCGAAAGAAATGGAGTTCATTGTGACTGGAGAAATGATACAGAAAACGTTCATTTCCATGGTGTATCGTTAACGTATTTTGCTTATCTTGTTGCTCCTTAAAGCCACGTAGCATCTGACGACTTTGTACCAGATGAGCTAAAATTTCAACAATGAACGCATCAAATTCGAGCTGTTGTTGCTCGTCATCCCGTTGTTCCATCAAACCCTTGGATATCATGCTATGCGTTGCGGCATGAAAAAGTAGTTCCCAGCGATCTTCGGTTAGTTCCCCGTAATAAGATTGGAGCAGACCAGAAGCCATATCTTCTGCGCCCAATGCGGTCAAGGCAAAACCTAGCTCCTCAAGCGTTAAAATTACCGTTTGTTTGTCCATAGTCAGGCTCCTTCTCCATCTGTTAGGTGTGTATATTATTTAAATAATTTGCTGGCCCAGCGTATCCCTTTTTCCGCAAATTTGGCGACTTTTCCGCCTGCCCAGCTTCCCACTGTACCGCCGACGTATGCCCCGACGGCTGCGCCGACCGGACCACCGATAGCACCGCCTATGGACCCCAAAACGACAGCGCCGCCATAAGTTGCGGCGGTTTTAATCGCTACGTTAGAAGCAGATACAGCTACATCCGTTCCGGTAAGCTTCCCGCTTTTCCATTTTCCAGCCAGACTGATACCCTCGCCCACAATATTCATGGTGGCATTAATAGGGTAGAGCTTTTTGGCAATCATACCGGGAATTTGGCGGGTGGCTATGCCGTAACGTCCTTTTTCCACCCCGGCGATGACGTTCCGTGTCCACTGAGGAAAGCTGTTGGCTTTGTTGAATCCGAGGCCGAGCTTACCCATTTGAAGCTTTCCAGCTAAACGATCGAAGCCCTTTAACCCCTTCATCACAATACCCGGTTTGGCGAATTGGCGGTTTAGGCTTTTGCCTAAATTACGCATAAAAGCATTGTTACCCTTGCCTTTCACCCATGCCGCATTATGTATAACCGCTCGAGTGGGATTCTTCAGACTTCTCTTGAATTCTACTGTTTTGGTGAGCACAAGTGTGGAAGCCAGACCGCTATAGATCGCTGTTCCGGCAAATCCTAGTTGCCCGCGCCATTTGTTGGCCTCTGACAGGCTGTTAATGGCTATATCTGCTGGATCGGGTCCTTTTTTCCCGGAAGTTGCCCCTTCGCTGTTGCTGATCTGTCCGCTGTGATCTCCTTTGGTAATCCCCGTGTCTGCTTGGGTGTCTGTTTCCTTGAATTTTACTGCAATGGAACGCAGCTCTGTGCTGACAGAACTGACAGTTTGAGTGAAAGCATCCATTTGTCCACGAGCTTTATGAAAATCCTGATAAAAGCGCTGCTGTGTTGTTCCTGCCCAGCTATTTTCTAACATCTGAATATGCTGTGACAGTTGTCCGCAAATTTGTGCCCCCAGCTCACGTGCCTGTGCGAACTGCCTGGAAACTGCTTCTAGTTTCTCAGGAGGAACCATAATTTTAGCCATGATGTCCACCTCGGATGATTAAAATAATTACTTATATTTTAGTGAATCCAGTGGGGGTTAGCAAAAAAAGGGGGGGATTTTAGTGAAAAATAAGTCATTTGTATGAGTTCATGAGGGTGCATAAGGGAGAATAGTAGGAGGTGTATGATCCGAAGTTCTTATAGCCATTCATAACGAAACGAAAAAAGCCACTCTTTTCAAATGGAGCTTTCCATTAGAAAGAGAGGCCTTCTTGCGTAGAGACTAATATATATTTCGCGTCGGTTTAATTACTTTAGCGGAATCTGCTTGGACAGCTTTTCAAACTGCTGCAAGTGAGGAGTGACCTTGGCAGTAATACCTTTGAGATACTTAATGGACGCTTGTCTTTGGCGTTCTTTGGTAGCAGTCTCTTCAGGGAACATGGAGTATTCCTTTTGGACAGAGCCATTTTTATAATTTACGGAGAAGAGGTCTCCTTTTTGCCACCTTTGGACCAGATCTTGATTACTGTGTAAGATATTTATTATTTCATTGCTATTTTTATAAGTGAAGCTGTAGTCTGGATCGGCCACAGCGTGGATCACTTGGTAGCCGTTCTGTAATCCATTGTTCTGAAAAGTACCTACTTGGATCTCGTTCGAACGTACGGTTCCATCCGTTTGCGTCACTTTTTCAGTCTGCGTACCCTTGCCGCTCATCGTGTCATTGCTCCATGTTCCGTTGTATACGACTTTATGATTCTGTCCATCTGCATCCGTGTATTGATTTGTATATTTTCCGGTACCTGATCGCTTGCCATTCACAAAATCACCCGAATACTGCTTATATTCGCTCCATTTGATCGTACCACGTCCGTTAGGCTGCCCATTCTCGACCTCTCCATAGTAAGTAGTCTGACCGGATAGCTGAAGCAATTCCTTGGTTGCAGCCGCATTCGCCGCAGGTGTACTTACAGACAGCGCTCCAGATATCAGCGATGCGGACACCATAATAGGCAGTGATAGAGCCTTCCCTTTTTGCCAAAGTTTTTGCATCATGAGTTCTCCCCTTTCGAAGCTTTGAATTTCTAAAAGTTAAGTTCAACAACCCAGCACCGTTTTTATACTATTTTGTGCTTGGTGATTTATAGTTTAATATATATTGAGAATTATAGGAAACTGTAAAGTGAAAACAGCTAGTTAGGAGAGAGATTCATGAATTTACCCGAACATGGGAGTGAGGATGTATCGAGCATCCTTGCCGTGGAGTTGGAACATGAGCCTGTCAAGACCATAAAAGGAATCCATCAAGTGGAGCCTGATGCTAATATCTATTGGCTGATTGATGTGGAATTTAGTGGTTTTACGTTGTCAGATGAGGATATTTTGCGATTGCTCAAAGGATATATCGTGTATGGGCATGTTCATGATTTACAGGTGTGGACTAGTGTGGGGCGCAGACCAGCAGGCGAATGCCATTTTGATAAAATTTGTGTTTGTATAGATATATTCGATAATGTAGAGATGCAGGTTTGTTTGGATGAAGTCAAGGTTGCAGACTTTATGAACACACTGCCAGCGCGTTTTCAGGAGAAGGGAACTGTTCATGTGCTTCCTCGAGAGGATGCTCACCATGCACGTGCAAAGGCGGAAAAACTTAAAGCATTTACAGATCAGGAAGGTGAAAGGGAACACGCTGTCATGCTTAGGCTAGTAGCGGATCAAGGCCAATCTTACCGTGGAGCGGATATCTGGGATGTCATGCTGAGTCTCGGAATGGAGTGGGGAGATATGGACATTTTCCATGCACACCATCACGGGACGGGAGGTTATGATGAACTATTTAGCGTACATACGGGAACCGAGCCTGGCTTTTTTTGGTTGAGTACACTCGCAGAGGATCGCTTTGCAGATTTAATTTTCAGTATGGATGGGGTGCGAACCGCGCAGCCGCAAACGGTGTTTGAGGTGATGTGGAAAAGTGCCGAATATGCACGCACCAGACTCGGTGGGACATTAGTGAATGAACAGGGTCTGCCAGCTGTGCCGGAAGATTATCTACATCAGATTCAAGAGATGGAAGATCGAATAAGAGAGTTTGGATTTAAAGCAGGCGAGGATGTTGTTCTGTTTCTATTCTAGATTAGAAAGGAGTGATTTCGTTGTCCAGCAACGCTATTGAGAAGCTAAGAACGATTCTAAAACGTAAAGCTACGATTTTTCATACAGGGGGTCGTAGACCGTCGGATTCCCTTGAACAAAGCTGGATTGGTAGAGTTACAGTGGCTTTGCCAACAGAGGAACGACCCATTGATGTACAGGGGAATGCTATGGCTCCGATCATGCAATTGTATTTGCCGACCTTGCCCTTTGTCCCTGAAGCTATGCGTAGCATCAAGCTGTTGACAGTCTTCCTGTCTCCCGATGTACTGGATCATGAGGACATGGAAGGGTATATGTGTATTCGTGAGTATACGTCGGTAGAGGATTTGGTCGAAAAAGATTTTGGTCCGTCATTTATGCAAATCAAAGCATTTCCGCTGTTCCCTGAACTCAAAGAGAATGATTATCCGGTCTGGGACGGTGATGACATCCCTGAGGAATACGGCGATGCCCTTAACCAAATGGACGAGGAGGAACCCGACTATTTTGAGGACATCGTAGAGGAAATATATGCGGTTCACAAAATCGGTGGCTATCCCAGCTTTATTCAATCGGGCATTGACTTTGGCGAGGGCTATGAATTTGTATTTCAGATTGCTTCGGATGCCAAAGCCCAATTGAATATTGTGGATGGAGGCAGCTTTTATTTTGCCAAGCATCAGAATGACGGAGTCTGGCGGGGTTACTTTGATTTTTACTAATAGGCTCATTTAGAGAGCAGTCTGGAACCGATCGTTTTGTAGAGCATGGCAACCCTATATACTCGTAAGTTAGATACTATTGAAGTGGAGTGAAAAGATATGAATGTTTTAGGTCAGCTGGGATCTGCTATCCAGAGTAGTTTATTTATTCAATCCGAACTGAAGAAAGCTCATGCATTTATTCAGGAGCACGATCTGCCTGTAGAGCAGGTAGAACATGATTTTCACAAGCAGATCATCGTGCTGGAGCAATATGCGGGAACTCGCGTTTTTCAGCGAGGGCTTGCCAAATACAAAGTAATCAATGCAATGCTTATGATTATATCAGTGATCATATTGCTGGCAGCAGGCATCGTTGCAGCAATGGAATATTTACAACCCGAACGACATTTGCTGCAAGTGCTGGCGAATGCCATGTTTGACTATTGGGTTCCCTCTATTACTTTGCTCAGTGTTGTATTCGTGGGTGTGATCGTTCTCGCCATCGTTAGAACTGTTTATGCCAAACAATTACATACGAGGGTGCTAGATCGGGCCTGGCAGGCCATTTTCAATCATGTGGACAAATAAGGGCAGAGAGCAACTGTAGGAGATTGGCATAATAGCTGAAGGAGTGGCAGCAATGAATGACTGGGAATCGGGAATCATTCAGGTCGATGGTGAGCGTGCGATTTACTCATCTTTAACGGAAGATCAGTTGTTAGAGGCCGATTGGTATTCGAAATATTTTCATTCTGTAAGAAAGCTAGGAAATGAGTATATCTGGTATCATTTCGATCAGGTTTCTTTGCTGCGTCGGCATTTTTTTGTGTCTGTATGCTTTAAGGATACCAGCCTAGTTGTCGCGGAGATTTCGCTCCAGGGCAATGAATTTCCAACTTCGTGGGATAATTGGTCTGAAGAAGGGGAGAGAAAGCGGCAAAGGGAGCATGATCGTTTGTTACAGCAACATTTGTCCGTAAAGCCAAGCTATCGTCAAACAAAGCCTTACCCCTATATGGAATATGAACTGAACTGGGGGAAAATCTCTTCTTATTTTGACCCCCGGTCGGGAAATACGGCCATTGCTTTTAAGTATAAAGATGAATAGTGATCTTACATAAAATACACGACAACCCTGCGCTTTGTGCTGGAGGTGAGGGTGTTGGATGAGTAAGGGAGATATGTTGTGGATAAAAAGGCGAAAAAAATACTGATGAACACATTCTGGTCCTCTAGCGGCTGGAAGCAGGAGCGGGGATCTTTTTCGGGTGAGGATTTTGAATATGCCAAAAGTAAGGGCTTGATGTTCGATCCGATCACCATTACACATAACGAGATTATAAACAGGCTGCATGAGCTGCACCAGCAAAAGGCTACAAAAGAACGAGTGGCAGCAGCATTTTTGCATAGTCTTTCCACGAAAAAGGTTCATTTACGAAGCGCCTTATCGAGCTGGGCATTAACCGCAGGGCTTCCTTTGCACACCTATGGGGAGCGGCCTGTCGTCCTGCCCAATTACAGTAGCTGTGGGGATTGTAATTTTAATAAATTGATGTCCGATAAGGAATACGTCAATAAAGATTTGAATGTGCTAAATTTTGAACGAATCAAATGGGGCGGTATTCGTCTGAACCACCTTCTGTATTGCTGGATGGACCTTGAATTGTTCAGTCAAGAAGAGGATGTTCAGGTTTCCGATGAGGATCTAGCTATACTCCATAACATGCTCGAAGCTGTTCAGAACTGTGATGCTCAAAGCAGTGCACGTCAATTGGAAAAGCGCTGGAAGGATGTGTTTCCATCCAGCAAAAACGAGCGTGATGTCGTCATGGAGGTGTGGGGATATGCCGGACTGCTGGTCCCACAGGACACGCCTCGTAAACGACAGCACGGCAATCATGATTTTTATTCCGTAGCAGCCTGGCAAGGAGATGACGGATACTCACAAGAGGCGTTGGACTATTTCTTTGGTACGTTTTTATAGAGAATGTGAATCGTTATGCACATCTTGATTATGACGGTTGCTCAAACAGCAAACGTTCTTCTTCCCGACTATGAATGGCATTGACAACCAGAAGCGCGTGGAACTGTTGAAGAACTTCAGGCGTAAGCCCTTCTTCACGGATCCCGGCTTTGAGTTCTTTTACAATGATTCGGAGCAGATCATGATCTCGTGTAAGTTTGACGACAGCCTCCTGCAGTTCCGGTTTTTTCTCGACCATTTCCTGATAGAATCCTTCCTCTTCTGCATCAGCATGGCTGAGAATGCGGGTTTCCCAATATTCGATCAAGTGGTCGGCAGCCTGGCGCGCCACCTGGAATTCTTTCGCTTCGAGTAATTCCTCTACTTCTCTCGTCTTATCTAGAGCGCCAGATAGCCCGCCTTGATGAATGGCATGATGAGCATGCAGTTGACGTAAAGAAGGTCCTCCCATAACAGTTCATCCTTTCTTTGTTCCCTTTTTTAGTACAGTATAGCATAAGAAAATAGCGTTATTTTTCCGGTTAGGATTTTCCCCTCTAAGGAAAAGGGAACTCCCTAATTGGTTCAATTTCATATAATACTTAGAATGAAGTTAGAAGATAAAACTCAATCTTGGGGGAATGGATGATGAATCGATTAACCGAAATAACAGACATAAAAAAGATTGTGAAAAAAGGATCAAGGGTTTGAGGGGGATGAGCAGATACATACCCAATCAACATGGAGCCTGGGCTATGCTCATTCTTCCATTTTTATTCGGTTTAGCTGCTTCTCGAGGGGATCTCATTCATATACCCCTATTTGTGTGCTGGTTTTTTATCTACTTATTCAGTTTTCCTGTCCTCCAATGGATCAAAACAGGCAGCAGTGAAAGATACCGCAAACCCGCCGTTGTATATGGAGTGATATTACTTCCTTTGTTAATTTCACTGATATGGTTTGAGCCTGCCTTGATCTGGTATGGAGTTCTTTTATTGCTCTTTTTTATGGCTAATATTTATTTTGCGAGAACGAAAAATGAACGTGCTTTACTCAATGACATTGTTGCAATTTTACTCTTTTGTTCTTTTATATATCCCGTTATTTATATGGGGGGAGGAGAGGATTGGAGGGTAGCAACAGAGCTATTCTTGCTTTTGGTGCTTTACTTTATCGGAACTGCTTTGTATGTCAAAACGATCATTCGTGAAAGAAAAAATATACGTTACCATTATGCTTCCGTTATCTATCATGCGGTGATTTTGTTGTTTGCTATTTGGTTAAAGTTATTTCTGTTTATTCCTTTTTTAATTTTTTTGATAAGAGCCATTTGGCTTCCTAAACTCGGATTAAAGGCAAAACAAGTTGGCATGGCGGAAATTGGATTTTCAATGATGCTCTATGTTTTTGTGTTGTTTTTATATTTCTAAAAGGAGAGACATCAATGATATCTTTGAAAACGCCGCGTGATTATCATACTGACCCGTTTATAGTCATCTGGGAGGTTACACGAGCTTGTGCTTTAAAGTGCCTTCACTGTAGAGCGGAAGCTCAGTACAAACCTGATCCTCGCCAACTGACACTAGAAGAAGGTAAGAAGCTAATAGATCAAATCGCTGAAATGAATCATCCGTTGCTTGTATTCACAGGCGGAGATCCTTTAATGCGTCCTGATCTGTTTGAACTGGCTCAATATGCAATTGAAGAGAAAAATCTGTCGGTTTCAATGACCCCCAGTGCCACTCCTAAAGTGACACGAACAGCGGTAGAAAAAGCAAAGCAAGTTGGATTATCGCGGTGGGCATTTAGTCTGGACGGTTCATGTGCCGAGATTCACGATCATTTTCGGGGTACAGCGGGTTCTTACGATACGACCATGCGAGGAATTGGTTATTTAAAGGAACTGAACATCCCTATTCAAGTGAACACTACGGTATCCCGGTACAATCTTCATGATCTGGAGCAAATTGCAGAAAGAGTAAAGGAAATGCAGGCCGTGTTATGGAGTTTATTTTTCCTTGTTCCAACTGGACGTGGCATGGAGAAAGATATGATTACTCCTGATGAGCATGAAGCCGTAATGAAATGGTTGTATCAAATACAGCAACAGATGCCGTACGGAGTGAAGGCTACAGAAGCTCCTCACTACCGGAGGGTCGTGCTGCAGCAAAAGCACAGCGCAGGTGAGAACAGTGTAGCAGACGGACAAAAGAGGGCAGATGTTTTAGGACGTGCTCCTAAAGGCGTAAATGACGGAGATGGATTTGTTTTTATTAGTCATATCGGCGAAGTATACCCGAGTGGTTTCCTGCCTCTTATGTGCGGGAATGTACGAAAGGATAGCTTGGCAGACATTTATCGCAACTCTCCGATCATGATGAATCTTAGAGATAAGTCCCTACTTAAAGGTAAATGTGGAGTCTGTGAATTCAAGGCTGTCTGTGGGGGCTCCAGAGCAAGGGCTTTTGCAATAACAGGAGACTATTTGGAGAGTGACCCTTATTGCGCTTATATACCCGGGGTTGGAGAGGAAAAGTGTTTTCATGAAGAAAAGTTCTAAAAAAGTCGTTATTCTCGGTGGAGGAATAAGCGGTTTAAGTGCTGCCTTTTATGTGAAAAAGCTGGCTGAGGATCGGCAACTTGAAGTGGAGATTACACTGGTGGAGAAAAGTGAACGTCTAGGAGGAAAACTGCAAACCGTTCGCCAAAACGATTTTATGATCGAAAAAGGACCGGATGCTTTCTTGGCCAGAAAGACGGCAATATTGGATTTGACTATGGAGTTGGGGCTGGAAGCAGATCTGGTATCGACAAACCCGAAAGCCAAATCTGCTAGTATTTTGCATAAGGGCAAACTTCATACGATGCCGATGGGCTTCATTCTGGGCATTCCAACAAAGCTCACTCCCTTCATTCGGACAGGACTTATTTCTCCGCTGGGAAAAGCACGGGCAGCCCTGGATTTAATCATTCCGGCAAAGAAAGGTGATGCAGACGAATCTCTAGGTGATTTTATCAAACGGCGTCTCGGCAAAGAAGTTCTGGACCAGATTACGGAACCTCTGCTGTCTGGAATTTACGCTGGGGATACTCATTCCCTGAGCCTCATGTCAACCTTCCCTCAATTTAAACTAATGGAACAAAAGCATGGAAGTCTGATTAAGGGTATGTCTAAAGGGGCGGGGAGAAAGCCAGCAGTACAAGACAACCTGCCGGATATCGCTAAGAAAAGTATGTTTCTTTCTTATCGGCTAGGATTATCTTCGATCGTGGAGCGGCTAAAGGAAAGGCTGGATACCGTACGTTTTGTTATGGGGCAAGGTGTAGTTGAAGTAAGGAAAGAAAGCGGTTATCAGGTCATTTTAGAACATGGACAAAAAATAGATGCGGATGCGGTGATCTGCGCTGTTCCAGCTTTTGAAGCGGCTACATTATTCTCCGGCGTTGCAAGCGCTAGCTGGTTACACAAGATTCACTATGTTTCCGTAGCCAATATTGCTCTTGCTTATAAAAACACAGATCTTAATCTTAATTTTGAGGGAACGGGATTTTTAGTACCCCGCAAAGAAGGCAAAAAGATTACAGCATGTACTTGGTCTTCGACGAAGTGGAGCCATACTGCTCCTGAAGGATATACGCTTTTACGGACCTACATTGGACATGCAGGTGCACAGGAGTGGATTCAGATGACAGACGATCAACTTGTGGATGCCGCGCGTAAAGATTTGAAAGATTTAATGGGCCTGGAAGCGGAACCGGAATTCACCGAAGTCAGTAGGTGTGATCGATCAATGCCGCAATATCCGATTGGACACAAAGAGCATATGGCGAAGATTAGACAGGACTTCGCACAGGATTTACCGGGTGTTTTTCTATGTGGTGCCGGCTATGGGGGCGTTGGAATTCCAGATTGCATCGCTCAAGGGAAAGAAGCGGCTGAACAGTTGCTTTCTGATTTTTTATAATCAGGCTCTTTCCACGAATGAAAGAGGGAACCCCCTGATTGGTTCAGCTTTAAGGGAGACGTAGAATGAAAGGTAAGTATAAAATCGAAGTAAGATGGAGGAATGGAAGATGAGCCAGTTAACGGAAGAAACATGGGTGGCGGACATTGTGAAAGCAGTACCCAAAACGGGAGATCTGTTCCGCAAACTGAGGATTGATTTCTGCTGTGGAGGGAAAATATCGCTCCGTGAAGCAGCAGCCAATCAAGGTCTCCACGCTGGTGAACTGCTGAAGCAGATACATGAAGTGGAAGAAAAGCAGGCACAGCATAAGCAAATGCAACCTCCTTCACTCGAACCCAAAGAACTAATCGCCTATATTCAAAATGAGTATCATACGAAGCTTCGGGAAGAACTATCGGCGTTAACGCCGTATGTAACCAAACTAACGCGGGTTCATGGCGAACGTTATCCGCATCTAAAGCGAGTTAATGAACTGTTCACCTTGCTTAAACAGGAAATATCGGAACATATTCAATATGAGGAGGACCTTGTGTTTCCGATGATTGAAGCATTTTTACAAGAATCAACAATGGAACGAGCAGATGAGTTAAATCCAATTTTGTCCAAGTTGCAAAACGAACATCAAACGGTGGTGGAATTCCTGAAGGAAATGCGCTTGATCACAAATGGCTTTGAGCCGATGCAGGAAGCTTGTGGTACGCACCGACTCGTATTGAAGCGGTTAGAAGACCTGGAAGCAGATATTTTCAATCATATTCTTCTTGAAAATTGTACATTGATCGAACGTACGAAACAGGCACAGCTAATAGCGAAACCCATTAATTAATGATGAACTAACATGAGGAGCCGAACCAATTGCATAAATTAATTAAAAGTAGCACTGTTTTCGTTTTGGTTATTTCCATCATTTTATTACTTTCAGGGTGCGGTGCGGGGCAACAATCAGCTTCAAATGGTAGCAGCACGGCCCAGAACAACGAGGTCTCCAGCCAGGATTCTTCGAAAAAGGCTGAAACTGTTGAGCTTACCATATCCGCAGCTGCAAGTTTAACGGATGCGCTCAAAGAAATTCAGCATTCATACGAATCAACCCATACAGGCACCAAATTGAATTTTAACTT
Source organism: Paenibacillus sp. 1182 (assembly GCF_017833915.1). NCBI lineage: Bacteria > Bacillati > Bacillota > Bacilli > Caryophanales > Paenibacillaceae > Paenibacillus > Paenibacillus sp. 1182. Next base: position 274,666 of record NZ_JAFICR010000009.1, read on the forward strand.
CGGCGGCTCTGGTGCGCTGGAAAAACAAATTGAGCAAGGAGCGCCGTCGGATTTGTTCCTGTCCGCTTCGAAGAAAAACTTGAAGTCTCTCGTAGATCAACAGTTAATAGAGAGTAATAAACAAAAAACATGGCTGACGAATGAATTGGTCGCGGTTATCCCAGCAGATGGGACGATGGACATTGCGAGTGTAACCGATTTAACAAAAAGAGAAGTGAAGAAAGTTGCGATCGGAATTCCTGAAAGTGTTCCTGCAGGCAACTACGCACAGGAAGCGCTGACGAAAGCGAAGCTTTGGGACACGTTACAGAGCAAGCTGGTTCAAGCAAAAGACGTTAGACAAGTGCTGCAATATGTGGAAACTGGGAATGCTGATGTCGGATTTGTATATAAAACAGATGCATTGACTTCACAAAAGGCAAAAATCGCCTTTGAGGTGGATCCCAAAGCCTATTCACCTGTTGAGTATCCAATCGGAATTATCAAAGGTTCAAAGCACATTCAAGAAGCCGAAGACTTTTATGCATACCTACAATCACAAGAATCTCTGAATATTATGGCTAAGTATGGATTTACCATACCGAAGTGAGCATGCAAGATATAGATTGGAATGAATATTGGCCTCCTATCCGCTTATCGTTGCAGGTTGCACTGTTATCCAGCGTTCTAGTAATCATATTAGGTTTGCTTGTGGCATGGTCCATGTCACGGTTAGGTTTATTTAAAGGGAAAACGGTTGTTGAAACTGTGCTTATGCTGCCCTTGGTACTCCCACCGACGGTTGTTGGTTTTTTACTACTAATATTACTAGGACGAAAAAGCGGGTTCGGACGTTTTGTGGAGCAATGGTTTGGAGAACCTATTATATTCTCGTGGTGGGCTGGGGTTATAGCAGCGGTGGTAGTGGCTTTTCCTCTTGTCTATCGGACACTGAAAATGGGATTGTCTTCTGTTGACCAGGACTTGGAAAACGCGGGACGTTCGATGGGTGCAAGTGAATGGCAGGTTTTCCGGTATATCACCTTTCCTTTAATTTTCCCTTCTTTTAAAGCTGCCTTTATACTCGGTTTTGCCCGCGGTCTGGGCGAATTTGGTGCTACGTTGATGCTTGCCGGAAATATTCCGGGTAAAACACAAACGATTCCGACGGCCATTTATATTGCGGTGGATTCTGGGCATCTTCCTATGGCCTGGGCCTGGACGTGCTCTATCATACTCATTTCTTTTATCATGCTCCTGTTAACGGGCCAAAAGAACAATTAACCTCTTCATATAAGCTTCCTTTAGCAGAGGGAGGCTTTTTTGTATCTTTCGATAGAACGAGGGATTTCCTGTAGCGCTATAGGACATTCCCTAATGGGAACAGCGATGAATGAATTACATAATGAGAGTAAGCGAATGAACCTTCCCATGGAACTTGCGTTGGGATGATTTATTCTAAAAAGGAGTGTTGGTCATCGATGAAAAAAAAATACAACCTCAACTTTTTTAAACCGATCGAAAGCTATTCGGGAAATTGGTCAATCCTTGAGGAAAAAAATAGAGAATGGGAAAACGTGTACCGACAGCGTTGGTCTCACGACAAAGTGGTTCGGACGACTCACGGAGTGAACTGCACGGGTTCCTGTAGTTGGAAGGTTTTTGTGAAAAACGGCATCATTACCTGGGAAAATCAACAGATCGATTATCCTTCCTGCGGTGTAGATATGCCAGAATTTGAACCGCGAGGATGCCCGCGTGGCGCTACATTTTCCTGGTATGAATACAGTCCATTACGTGTGAAATACCCTTATATGCGCGGTAAGCTGTTGCGGCTTTGGCAGGCTGCCATCCAGGAACATGCCAATCCGGTGGAAGCATGGGCAAGCATTGTGGAAGATCCGGAGAAAGCCAAGCTCTACAAAGCAGCTCGCGGAAAAGGCGGTCATGTCCGTGTCGCTTGGGACGATGTCCTGCGTCTGATCTCGGCGCAACTCATCTATACCATTCGTAAGTATGGTCCTGACCGGATCGCGGGCTTTACGCCAATACCGGCGATGTCAATGATAAGCTACGCTTCAGGAGCCAGATTCATTTCGCTTCTTGGTGGACAGATGTTGAGTTTCTATGACTGGTATGCCGACCTTCCGCCTTCATCTCCTCAAATTTGGGGTGAGCAGACGGATGTACCGGAATCTTCTGATTGGTACAATGCGGGTTACCTGATCATGTGGGGATCGAATGTACCACTTACCCGGACGCCAGACGCTCATTTTATGACGGAAGTACGTTATAAGGGGACAAAAGTTGTATCAGTGGCTCCCGACTTGGCGGAGAATGTGAAGTTCGCTGACAACTGGCTTGCACCACATCCGGGTACAGATGCTGCTGTAGCCCAGGCTATGACACATGTTATTCTGGATGAGTTTTACAAAGAGCGCCAAGAACCGATGTTCATTAACTATGCCAAACAATATACAGATATGCCGTTTATGATTCTGCTTGATCCGCACGAGGGAGCCTGGAAAGGTGGACGTTTCCTACGGGCGAGTGACCTTGGAGATGCTTCGCAGCATGCGGACTGGAAGCCAGTCATATATGACGAAGCAGCGGGGGAAATGCTGGTTCCGAACGGTACGATGGGACAGCGCTGGGAGCAGGATAAGAAATGGAACCTGATTCTGGAGCGGGAAGACGGAACAAAGGTTGAGCCCGCACTCACTGTGGAAGGTCATGGCGAGCAATGGGAAGAAATCGTATTCCCTTATTTTGATAACGCAGGTAATGGAACGTTCAAACGTGTAATTCCAGTCAAAAAAGTACGCTTGGCAGATGGCTCGGAACGTTACGTAGCAACCGTGTACGATTTGATGATGAGCCAGTACGGTGTCGCACGCAATGACAGCTCTCATAACGCCAAGAATTATTACGACGAAGCTTCGCATTATACCCCTGCCTGGCAGGAGAAGATCACAGGTGTGAAGGCGTCTGTTGTGGTACAGATTGCTCGGGAATTTGCCCAAAATGCTATCGATACCAAAGGGCGCTCCATGATTATTATGGGTGCGGGTATCAACCACTGGTTCAATAGTGACACCATCTATCGGTCCATCTTGAACCTTGTCGTGTTGACGGCTTCCCAAGGTGTAAACGGGGGAGGCTGGGCGCATTATGTGGGTCAAGAAAAGCTCCGCCCAATCGAAGGCTGGTCAACGATTGCCTTTGCAAAAGACTGGCAAGGGGCGGCTCGACAGCAAAATGCTACATCGTTTTTCTACTTTGCAACAGAGCAGTGGCGTTACGAAGAAAGTGGAACAGACACCTTGAAGTCACCGACTGGCGGGGATGTCAGTTACAGACATCCAGCAGACTACAACGTGCTCGCAGCGCGTCTGGGTTGGCTGCCTTCTTATCCACAGTTTAATAAAAATAGTCTGTTGTTCGCCGAAGAGGCAGCGCAATTAGGCAAAAAGTCCAACGAGGAAATCATTAATCATTCTGTGGAAGAGATTAAATCACGTAAGACACGCTTCGCTGTAGAAGATCCTGGGGCAGCCGAGAACTTCCCGCGTTCACTCTTTGTTTGGCGATCCAATCTGATTTCCAGTTCGGCGAAGGGGCAAGAGTATTTCATGAAGCATTTACTCGGAGCATCTGATGCCCTGCTTGCCCGGCCGAACGAGGAGCAGAAACCGGAGGAAATCGTCTGGAGAGAAGATGTAGAAGGAAAGCTTGATCTGATGGTTGCACTTGATTTCCGGATGACGACAACCCCATTGTACGCGGATATCGTGCTTCCGGCGGCAACCTGGTACGAGAAAACGGATTTGTCGTCCACCGATATGCATCCTTTCGTACACCCGTTTAATCCGGCCGTTAATCCACTGTGGGAATCCCGTGCGGACTGGGATATTTACCGCCAGCTTTCCGAAGTCTTTTCTGATATGGCGAAAGAGTACCTGCCAGGTATATATAAAGACCTTGTGACCGCGCCGCTTGCACACGACAGTGTGGGTGAAATTTCACAGCCGATGGGTCTTGTAAAGGATTGGACGAAGGGTGAGATTGAAGCGACCCCGGGTAAAACCATGCCGAATTTCAGCATCATCGAACGTGACTATACTAAAATTCACGATAAATTTATCTCACTCGGTCCGAATTTGACTACTGGGAAAGCAGGTGCGCATGGCGTCAGCTTCTCCGTAGCAGAAGAATATGAGGAAATGAAAAAGTTGAACGGAGTTTATTACGATGAGTCCATTAAAGACGGACTGCCAAAAATCCAGACAGCTCGCCAAGTGGCCAATGCAATTCTTCATCTTTCATCCGCGACTAATGGACGGGTGTCGCAAAAGGCTTATGAGCAGGCAGAAGAGCTTCACGGTGTTGAACTTAAAGACATCTCGGCTGATCGGGCAGCGGAAAGAATCACTTTCCAAAGTATCACGGCACAGCCTCGGGAAGTTATACCGACACCAGTATTCACTGGATCGAACAAGAAGGGACGCCGCTATTCACCATTTACAACGAATATTGAACGTCTCGTTCCGTTTCGTACTTTGACGGGAAGACAGCATTTCTATATTGATCATGAGATTTTCCAACAATTTGGAGAATCATTGCCGATCTACAAACCGACGTTGCCACCGATGGTGTTCGGTCCTCGGGATCGGGAAATAAAAGGCGGACAAGATTCACTCGTGCTTCGCTATCTGACACCGCACGGTAAATGGAATATTCACTCCACCTACCAGGATAACCAGCACATGCTTACGCTGTTTCGTGGAGGTCCTACCGTATGGATCAACAATGAAGACGCAGAGGCGCACGATCTTGCTGACAATGACTGGGTAGAGGTATACAACCGTAATGGCGTCGTAACCGCCCGGGCCGTTGTCAGCCATCGGATGCCAAGAGGGACTATGTTCATGTACCATGCTCAGGATAAGCACATTCAAGTGCCAGGCTCTGAAATCACGGATACACGCGGCGGTAGTCATAACGCACCAACAAGAATTCATCTCAAACCAACCCAGATGGTCGGTGGATATGCTCAGCTTAGTTATGGATTCAACTATTATGGTCCAATCGGCAACCAGCGTGATGTGTACGTTGCGGTACGTAAAATGAAGGAGGTTAACTGGCTTGAAGATTAAAGCTCAAATTGCCATGGTCATGAACCTGGATAAATGTATTGGCTGCCATACGTGCAGCGTGACATGTAAAACAACCTGGACGAACCGCAAAGGTGCGGAATATATGTGGTTTAACAATGTGGAGACTAAACCCGGTATCGGTTATCCGAAGCGCTGGGAAGACCAGGAATTATATAAAGGCGGCTGGCAGCTCCGCAAAGGGAAATTGGAATTGAAGTCAGGCAACAAGCTGTCCAAGATAGCACTGGGTAAGATTTTTTACAATCCAGACATGCCGGAAATGAAAGATTATTATGAGCCCTGGACTTACAATTACGAGCAACTGACCAACGCTGGTGAACAGAAGCATTCACCTGTGGCACGCGCGCACTCTGCGGTAACGGGTGAAAAAATGGATTTGGAGTGGGGTCCAAACTGGGAAGATGACCTGGCGGGTGCGCATGTAACTGGTCCGCTTGATCCAAATATTCAGAAAATCGAAGAAGAGATTAAATTTAACTTTGAGAAGTCGTTCATGGTTTATCTCCCACGGCTTTGCGAACATTGTTTAAATCCGAGCTGTGTCGCGTCCTGTCCTTCAGGTGCTATGTACAAACGGGACGAGGACGGAATTGTGCTCGTGGATCAGGAAGCATGTCGCGGCTGGCGGTATTGCATGACGGGCTGTCCATACAAAAAAGTGTACTTTAACTGGCAGACGAACAAAGCGGAAAAATGTACCTTCTGTTTCCCACGTGTGGAAGCAGGCCTGCCGACAGTCTGCTCCGAGACATGTACAGGACGAATTCGCTACCTCGGTGTTATGCTGTATGACGCGGATCGGGTGCTTGAGGCCGCTTCTACGCAGGACGAGAAAGAGCTTTATAAGGCGCAGTGTGACCTGTTCATGGATCCTAGTGATCCGGCAGTGATCGCTCAAGCGAGAAAAGACGGCATCTCGGAGGACTGGATTGAAGCAGCGCAGAACTCGCCGGTCTACAAGCTTGCCATTGAGCACAAGCTGGCATTCCCGCTTCATCCGGAATATCGTACATTACCTATGGTCTGGTATGTTCCACCACTTAGCCCGATCATGAATTACTTTGAAGGGAAAGACTCGATTGAGAATCCCGATATGATTTTTCCGGCTATCGAAGAAATGCGTACCCCTATTCAGTACCTTGCCAATATGCTGACGGCGGGCGACACCCAAACCGTGAAGGAATCCTTGCAAAGAATGGCTATGATGCGCTCCTATATGCGTGCTCAATCCACAGGACAATCTTTTGATGAAAGCCGTCTTGAGCGCATTGGCATGACACCTCGGCAGACTGAGCAGATGTATCGGCTTCTGGCGATTGCCAAGTATGAGGATCGTTTCGTCATTCCAACGTCGCATAAAGAAGGATATTCGAATCCGTACCGGGCTCAAGGATCTGCGGGTTACGGCGATACCATGGGAAATATGGGTTCAGGATCTGGATGTGACGGCTGTAGTATGGCAAGTTCAATGGGGATGGAAGAGCCTTTGAAAACGGGAAAAGAAATGTATGAAGAAAACTTCTACGGGGGTATTTGGCGTGATTAATGTAGCGAAGCTGTATGAATGCAAGCCATCATTCGGGTTTTTCGCCCAACAACTCATGTACCCGGAAAAGCTGGATTTTCATCCGGCTTTTCTGGAAGCATCGTTTGATCCAAACCATCCGGCATATACGTATGCGAACACCTACTGGTCCCTTATGCAAGAGTTCAGTATGGAAGAGATTCAGGAAATGTATACAGAAACCTTTGATTTTCAAAAAAATTGTGCACTATATATGACTTACTTCAAATTCGAAGATGCAAAAGAACGGGGACAAATGTTGGTCAAGTTAAAGGTGCTATACGAGATGTATGGTCTTGAAATGCCAGATGGTGAGCTGCCAGATTACCTTCCGCTCATGTGTGAATTTCTGTATGCCGCCGAATGGTCGCAAGATCCGAAGACGACAGAAAACTTCCGCATGCCAATCGCGATCCTGGAAGACGGCACATATCATTTACTTAAAGCGCTGGAGAAAATGGAAAGCCCGTATTTTCATCTGGTCAAGGGACTGCGCGAAACGCTTAAAGCATGCGTAGAACAGGAGGCAGCTGCGCAATGATGATGCTAGAGCAGTTTTTATGGGTTATTTTCCCTTATATGTGTGTGGTCGTCTTTATTGTAGGGCATATTTTCCGCTACAGAAATGATCAGTTCAATTGGACAGCGAAATCAAGTGAGTTTATTGAAAAGAAACAATTGATGATCGGAAGTCTCTTATTCCACCTGGGTATTATCCCGGTTATTATGGGTCATGTATCCGGTCTGGGCATACCCAAAACCTGGATGCATGCACTGGGTGTAAACGATCATCTATATCATATTGGAGCAGTTTATATTGGTGGAATATTTGGAGCGATGACGTTCCTCGGTATGTTGATTCTTACCTCTCGTCGATTTACAATACGCAATGTGCGCCATTTAAGTACGGCGTCTGATTTGATAGTAAACGTATTGCTTTTGGCCATTGTATGCATGGGGATGTTTGCGACTCTCGTAACGAATGCGGTACAGCCAGAATTCGATTATCGAGAGACGATCTCAATCTGGTTCCGCGGTTTATTCGTATTCCGTGTCGACCCGACACTGATGAGAGACGTACCGATGTCCTTCAAGCTTCATATTCTTATGGCCTTTGCGATTTTTGCATTCTGGCCGTTTACCCGGCTTGTACATGTGTGGAGTGTTCCGTTGAATTATGTGCGCAGAAGTTATATCCTTTACAGAAGACATAAATCGAATTAGGAAAGCGGGCTCTGCCTTCTTTCCTAATTCTATTAGGAGAGAGCGATGAATAATAGGATGGATTATCAAAGGGAGCTTGAGCGAATACGCGAACATTTCGGTTATGATTTCATGGCGCTTGCTCTGGTTGAACCGGCCGAATATCAATACGTAATTAAATGGAAAAATGCAGCCGGTAATTTAAATGATCGCTTTAAGCGAATTGTACTGCAATCCGGAAAGGGCATAGCAGGAGTCGTGTTCAAAACTGGGAAATCCGTTTTCATTCCATCTGTTCATCAATATGTGGGGGCAGACAACCTGTTTAACTACCCGATCGTTCAATCCGAGAAACTCAAGAGTCTCGGGGCTGTTCCCCTATGGAATGATGCTCGCGTCGCGGGCGTACTGCTTGGTGGATTTCGGGAAGAACTGCTGATGACCGCAGCCATGATGCGTGATTTGGAAGCTTTGGCGCATAGGGGATTTGGAGAGTTGAACGGGAAGGAAGTGATGTAATTGACATTATCTGTAGGGACTGGCTCTTTGAATGCGCTAATGGTGAAGTTGTTTGAGAACAGTACAGAAGCCATTTTCTTTTTTGATGGGCAAGGGAACACCCTAGCTATGAACCCGGCAGCGGAGGAGATTGTGAGCGATGACGTCCTCATTCAACTCTATGAAGGGAAGGAAAAAGCTTTGTGTGGAACATGCAGGGGCTATACAAGCGAAACGGAGCCCCGTACCTGCCTTGATTGTTATTTCAATATGCCAGAATCCAAGGATTTCGCTTCTTTTCAGGTATATCTGGAAACAAAGAGCAACGGAATGATCCCCTATGCCGCTTCTTTTCACACCATTGATTCTGAACATGGAACAAGGGTGTTGATGTTGAGGGACTTGACTCCGCAATTTCAGACGCAGGAAAAATTGTATCAAAACAAAATGATGAAGCATGTCATTGAAGCGCAGGAAAATGAGCGTAAACGGCTTTCCAGGGAACTGCACGACAGCGTCGCCCAGGAATTGATGAGTGCGGTTGTTGAGCTGCGGGTGTTAAAATACATGACGAATGATGAACAGCTCATCAAAAACATGAAGCAGACTGAAGCATCCATGACGCGATTGCTGGATGATATCCGCAACCTGTCTGTGGAACTACGCCCCGCCACACTTGATGATTTTGGGCTTGAAGCGGCATTTCGTTCCCACTTTAAGAGGGTTGAACAAAGCTTTGGTCTTGTCGTTGAATTTGTGTCGGATCTTCCCCAAAAGCGATACGGAAGTGAAAAGGAAACGGTCATTTACCGTGTCTGCCAAGAGGCTGTTCTCAATGCCTTAAAATATGCCCAGGTAGACATGGTTAAAGTTTCTTTGACTGAGCACGATCATACGCTTCGTTTGACTGTAGAGGACGATGGAATTGGCTTTGAAAAGGGGAGCCAGCCTATTGGAACGGGATTAGGTTTATATGGCATGCAGGAGCGAGCAGAGCTGGTAGGCGGAAGTTTTGGCGTCCTATCAAATGTGGGTCAGGGAACCAAAGTCTTTTTGCAAATTCCGATTGGCCAAGAGGAGGAATAGAGACTTGATCAAAATTGTGTTAGCGGATGACCATGCTATTGTACGAAGCGGATTTTCCATGATTTTGAACTTCCAATCGGATATGGAGGTTGTCGGAACGGCTGCGGATGGCATTGAAGCGTATACGATGGTAGCTAAATATCGTCCGGATATTCTAATCATGGACCTCAGCATGCCCCCAGGCGAAAGTGGATTGATCGCCACAGGCAAGATTAAAGAAGACCACCCTGATACTAAAATTCTGATTTTGACCATGCATGACGATGAAGAATATCTTTTTCATATTTTAAAGAATGGTGCTTCAGGATACGTTTTGAAAAATGCTCCAGATGAGGAGCTATTACTTGCCATACGAACCATTCATGGGGGTGGGACTTATATCCATCCTAAAATGGCTACTTCTCTCGTTCGTGAGTTCATCAAAAAAGATACAACGTCACAATCAGAAGATCCTTATGAGATCCTGTCCAAGCGGGAACTGGAGATTCTGCCTCTGGTCGCAAAAGGTTACGGTAACAAGGAAGTTGCGGAAAAGCTGTTCATCTCTGTCAAGACGGTGGAAGCAAATAAAGCGAAGATCATGGAAAAATTGAATTTAAGAAGCCGGCCTGAACTGGTCCAATATGCATTAAAGAAAAAAATGCTGGATTTTTAGCCGATGAATGGAGGAAATCCGCGTGCTGGAAAATGAGAAACTGCGCTTTTCCAAACCTGCCATGCGTATTCTTGAAAATGAGCATCGATATCTAACATATCTGATGGATGAATGGCATGCCATTGTATTGTGGTTTGAGCAGCACAGAATACTAGATTTGGAAGAAGGCCGCAAGCAACTGGAAAAACTGAGAATGCAGATTCTCGACTTTAGGGTACCCCTCAAGAAACATACCGAAAAGGAAGAAGAACACTTCTTTTCTATGCTAGGAACCTACATTGGTTTTGAGCAGGGACCGCTCGTCGGTATACAGGAGGAGCACCGTGAAATAGAGGGCTATATCGATCATTTTCTTCATCAGACGGAGGGCGATTTGAGTTTGCTCACGCTTGATGACATTCAAGAGGCAGCCAAGAACGCGGGAGAGGCCTTTGAAGTGCTGACTGTACATTTTATAAAAGAAGAAACTGTACTTTTTCCTATGGCAGAGCAACAGATCAATCGGAATGATCTAACCAAGTTATGTGACAAATTAAATACACTTATCTCTTAAAAAGACCAAGCCGCTTCCTATAGAAGCGGCTTCAGGCTGTCGAGAAAGTCTCGACAGCCTATTTTATGTTAATTTTGTTTAAGACGACACCGCGTTAATGTTGTATAATATAGGTAACTATTGT
>NZ_JAFICR010000010.1:0-283012 GCF_017833915.1 Paenibacillus sp. 1182
CTACAATAGTTACCTATATTATACAACATTAACGCGGTGTCGTCTTAAACAAAATTAACATAAAATAGGCTGTCGAGACTTTCTCGACAGCCTGACCGTCCTCGGACGGTCTTTTTTATTTCAACATCATCTATAAGATTACATACTGTACTGTGAAGAGGTGACACGATGTCGATTAGACCCGCAAATGTGGAAGAGCTCAACGAGTTGGCAGCCATCTGGCTAGATGCTTCCATAGAAGCCCATCATTTTATTGCTCCGCAATATTGGACATCTCAAGTTACCGAGATGGAAAACAGGTACCTTCCTCTCGCTCAAAACTACGTTATCATACAAGATGATCATAGCATTGGCGGCTTCGTTTCCATGTTGGATGGATACTTGGCGGCTCTGTTTATACGTGTTGATTCTCAAAGGAAAGGCTATGGCAAGCTGCTATTAGATTGGGTGAAGAAGCAGCATGACGAAATTCAATTAAAGGTGTATCAGTCAAACACGAAAGCATTTAACTTTTATACTAAAAATGGATTTACCGTTCAAGCAGAATCTGTGGATGCCGAAACTGACGAGAAAGAATTTGTAATGGTATGGACAAATCATGAACGATAATGAAGTACCTTTAGCTATATAGTCTTCTTATTTAACCCATAGACCTCGGTATATAAAATCTCTTTACACGGAGCAAAATCCTGTTCAGCCAACACACCTGGATAGCTCATAATTTGAAGCCGCAGATCAGCCTGTCCTTCTCTTAAAGGGGGCTGTACATAGTCAAAATGGTTCAGATGAAACCCCAAACGTTCATAAAAACCAATTCTTCTCTGAGTCCATTCATCCACTGGTGGCTCAACTTCCAGCACTACCGGTTTACCGGACTGTAAAATAAACTTGCTCATAAGCTCTTTACCTAACCCGCCACCCCGTATAGCCGAATCTACGGCAATATGCTCTACAAACCGAAAATCTGTAAACTCCCAGCCCGCCAAAAAAGCTATTGTTTGCCCTTGTTCGTCTTTTTTGGTAAGTAAACGATAACACGGATGATGAAGAAGAGCCCTCTGTGACTCGAATGTCCTGCATTCCGTTTCAGGAAAAGAAGCCTCCATAATCGCATATACTTGAGAGAATTCAAGTTCATTCATTTATACTTTCAACTCCTCTAACGTTAACTTGTTGGTCTACTAATGTTATTTACATTACGGTCCTAACCCTTTAGACCTTGTTTAATTCCATAAGCGTCAGCAATATGTGTTCCAACAGCTCTGGAATGTCTTCCATCTGATCTTCGTTAATTTGTCTGGAAAATCGGAGTTCAATCCTGTTTTGGTATGTAGATGTCCTCTCTCCGTAAATCTGACTAAGCGTTTGTACCGGTCGAAGATCGGGCTTCCAAATTTCGGTCAGTATATTTTCAATCCGGTTGCATTGTGACTCAATTTCACGAATTTCCATGTAAAAACTCAGCAACAAGAGACATCCCGGAATTTGATCTTTGATTTCCAAAATTTCCGCAGCCAAGTTGTTTAAATCCGCCTTTAGTTGAACCTCTGCTGTCACACTCGGGTGTTCTCTCAGTCTGAATTGGACAACAAATTCACGTGACATCACGGACATTTCCAATCTGTCGATCCGCTGTGTAATGTCAATACGTGAATCCAAATTATCCAGATCATAAACTGCATTTTCCATGGCTACTTTTAAATTATCAAAAACGGTCGGGTCGAACATTTTTCTCACCCCCAGTTGTTGAGTATAACATAGCTTGTGTTACTCCTAAAATAGGATGCCCCTTTTCACAAAAGCATATTAAGACGGGATTTTATAGTATACAGTAAGTTGGCTAACTCTTAATTGATGTTTAGTTGATAAATTTGTAAAAACGCATAATTGTGACAAAAATATATATATTTTTGTTTATTGTTACATTTTTATTCCAATTCATTGGAATAAACTATATAATACTGGATGGGATTAGCAAATTCCATTGTATAAATCCCAAAATAAAAGAAGGGAAGAGATGATTAAATGAAAAAGGCAGTTTTTTCTACACTAGGTCTTGCACTTCTATTAAGCACATCCACCGCCGTTGCATCTGCTCAAGAAGCTCAAGAAGCAGTACCCGCATTACAAAAGGAATCTATCCAGCCTTCTAATTCTTGGTACGCCGACACAGAGCCTAATAACTGGTTTGATGAGATTACCAGTGAAATAACAGTAGGAGATGGAATCGATATCTATGGGAGCTTAGGAAGAAAAATCCCTGGAGGATATGCAGGCTATTATGACTTTGTCGATTATTATAAGTTTACAGCTTCTCAGTCTGGATTCTACGAATTTAATATTCAAGGAGAGATATATCCCAAAGCATGGATGAGGCTTAGTGTGGCTGACAGTAATGGAAGCGTGAAAAGAAGTGCAGAAGAACGTCAATACCGTTTAGGTTTAAATCTTAAAGCTGGAGAAACTTACTACTTGTTAGTAGAAGCAACTGATGCTGATGTTGGTCAATTGTTCGACTATAGAGTTTCTTCTACGATTAAATAAACTAAACAGCCAATGGAGCATATCAAAAACGTAATCCTTTTTACAGGGACTATGTTTTACATCTTTGAACACCTATTATCTTACGACAAATGTAGCTATATCGTCGTAGAAGAACTGACAGTTACGTTCATATCTTCTTCGTCTTATGGCTCGTTTGTACCTCTGCATGATGGAAACAATCACCATCTTATAACAATTATACTCACATATTATTATTTCTTTTGTGTATATGATTATTTAGTGAATGATATAGAATAACAACCTAAAATTAATATGTATACTTAAATGAATGTAAACCAAAAAAAGTGAGGGCTCTTATTCATGAAAAAAACATTATTAGCTTCATTAGGTCTTACACTTATGTTGAGTACTACTGCCAGTGTCGCTTTAGCTGCAGAAGCAGATTCTGTACCAGTTGCAAAGGAAACCAACCAACTCTTCGGTAATGGAACTGACAGGGAGCCTAACAATTGGTATGATAAGGCCAGCGAAGTTTGGCTAGGTAGTGATATATACGGAACCATAGGGGAACTCATTGAAGGAAGAGACTATGATACTTACGATATGTATAAATTTAAAGCTTTTCAGACCAAGTGGGTTGATTTTAAAATTGAAGGGGATAAGTATCCTAATGCATGGTTAAATTTGACTCTAACAGATAGCGATGGTCATATGATTAAAACAACAGAAGAAGGACAGAATACTTTAGGTAAAAAACTTGAGGCTGGCAAAGAGTACTACTTAGAAGTGGGAGTGCCAGGCTACGAAATCGGTCAATTGTTCTGGTACAAGATTTCCGCCAAAATTGAGGAATAAAGATACTAATTCAGTTTCCTATACAAAAAGCCTCGCCCCTATCTCAAGGGGCGAGGCTTTTGTAGTTCATTCATTCTTCGGTACAGTCATTTAATCACATCTATTTCTTACGACAAACGAGAGCTAAAGTCCTCGTAGGAAAACTGACGGATTACCTTAATGCCTTCTTCGTCGTTGTAGCTGGCGATGGCTGGCAGGTTGACTCCGTTGAACATGTGGTTTTTGACCATGGTGTAATGGACCATGTCGCAGAATACAAGCTTGTCTCCCGGCTTCAATGGCTCTTTAAAGGAATAGTCACCAATTACATCTCCGGCCAAGCACGTAAGCCCACCAAGTCTATAAGTATGTGCATACTCACCAGGTTTGCCTGCATCAATGATATTCGGGCGGTAAGGCATAGCCAGCACATCAGGCATATGACATTCAGCCGAAGTATCCAGAATGGCAATATCCATTCCGTTCTTCATCGTATCCAATACAGTAGCCACCAGATATCCAGTATTCAAAGCAATAGCTTCGCCCGGCTCCAGATAAACCTGCACACCATATTTATCCTGAAAATATTGAATACAGCGTACCAGCGTGTCCAGATCATAGTCTTCTCTGGTAATATGGTGACCGCCGCCGAAATTGAGCCATTTCATGTTCTTAATGTATGGCCCGAATTTCTCATCCACGACTTTAATGGTGCGCTCTAGCGTATCTGAATTCTGTTCACACATCGTATGAAAATGAATACCGTCCACGCCATCCAGATCCTCAGGTCTAAAGTTAGCCAGAGTCACACCCATTCTGGAGTTGTTGTAGCAAGGATCATACAACGGCGTTTCGATTTCCGAATATTCCGGATTCACCCGAATGCCGATGTCGATTTTTTTGGAAGTTACGCCTTGCACTCTGCTTTTGTAGCGTTTCAGTTGATCAAAGGAGTTGAAAACAATATGGTCAACATACTCCAATAGCTCATCAAATTCACTGTCAACATAAGCAGGTGCGTATACGTGAACTTCCTTGTCCATTTTTTCGCGACCAAGTCTAGCCTCGAACAACGAACTGGAGGTTACCCCTTTTAGGTATTTGCCAACCAGAGGAAAGGTCGAAAACATCGAAAATCCCTTAAGAGCGAGCAAAATACTGCAGCCTGTCCGTTCTTGAACGGAATTTAAAACCTCAAGGTTTTTGACAAGAAGTCTTTCGTCAACAAGATAACAAGGTGATGGAAGTCCTGTAATATCAATATTCATCGCAGACCTCAATCAAGCAACGTTGGCGTAAAGTTCTCTTGCCATGGCAATCCGTGTTTATTTAGGGCTTCCATAAATGGATCTGGATCAAATTCCTCAACGTTGTAAACGCCTGGTTTTTTCCAGATACCTTTGATAATAAGCATTGCACCGATCATGGCAGGAACACCAGTGGTGTAAGAAATGGCTTGGGAGCCAACCTCTGCATAACATTCCTCATGATCACAAACGTTGTAAACATAATAGGTTTTCGGCTTTCCATCTTTCATACCTTGGATGATGCAGCCAATGTTTGTTTTGCCTTTTGTTCTTGGTCCCAGAGAAGCCGGGTCCGGCAAAATAGCTTTCAGGAATTGCAGTGGAATGATTTGTTGTCCTTCGTAATCAATAGGCTCGATCGAAGTCATGCCTACGTTTTGAAGTACGTTCAAATGATTCAGATAATTGTCCGAGAACGTCATCCAGAAGCGGATTTTTTTCACGCCTTTAATATTCACTGCAAGAGATTCCAGTTCTTCATGGTACAAAAGATATATATTTTTCGGTCCAATTTCAGGAAGGTCGTATACCTTTTTCTCAGAAAGTGGCTCAGTTTCAATCCATTCTCCGTTTTCAAAGTAACGGCCCTTCGCCGTAATTTCACGAATATTGATTTCCGGATTAAAATTAGTTGCAAAAGGATATCCGTGGTCCCCTGCATTCGCATCCACAATATCAATCGTATGAATTTCATCAAAGTAGTGCTTTTGAGCATAAGCCGTAAATACTCCAGTCACGCCTGGATCAAAACCGCTGCCCAGCAGAGCTGTAATTCCTGCTTTTTCGAATCTTTCTTTGTAGGCCCATTGCCAGCTGTATTCAAACTTCGGCGTATCCGGCGGTTCATAGTTCGCCGTATCAACGTAATGAACACCTGTCTCAAGGCAAGCATCCATTATCGTCAAATCCTGATAAGGGAGAGCCACATTGATAACTACATCCGGTTGAAAGCTTCGAATCAAGTCAATGACCATGTCGGTGTTGTCAGCATCAAGCTGAGCCGTTTGAATCTTCGTACGACCTCCACCCAGCTTCTCTTTAAGCGCATCGCATTTCTCAACAGTTCTGCTTGCGATACAAATTTCTTCAAATACATCTGGGTTTTGGCAACATTTATGCACCACAACGCTGGCCACGCCACCGGCGCCAATAATCAATGCTTTTCCCAAAATAAAAAACCTCCTTATTCCATACGCTAATCGCTAATCATTCTTGCAAACAAAATGATTATAAAGACATCCCACCAAATAATCAAGAAAAACGATAATTTGCTGTGTCAAAATTCACAGGAGCATGTCACAAAAACTTTACAAAACCCAAAATTAGGCATAAAACTCCGTAAAGTGAACAGAAAACAACTATTACCCCATACACCCCAGGGAAGTCAGCACACGTTTAACGGAAGTTTTTTTGAATATAATGCTCATAGCCCTAAAGAATTTATACTATCTTATTTCTAAACAAAAGACCACCCCTCCACATCCTATGGAGAAGATTCATGGGGTGGTAAAATGATGGGCTGATAGCGTAATGCCTCATCTACGATCTCTGCCGCACTCAAGTCACGGTCATCCCAGTAGATCAAATCACTGATCCCCGGATGAGGCGTATTTTGCATCACTATGGTCAGCATACTGTCGATTTCCTCTTCTGTTCCCTCATCTCTGATGATTTTTTCTACTAACTGTATAAGCTCACTTCGTTCTAAACGGTCTAAATTTTGGAGTTCCTGGTTGGCTTGATCCAGACTCATATAATTGCCCTCCTTTGTATTGAGTATGATCGGCAATGTGTGGGCCCATCCCTTCTTCTGTAAGCGCTATATGGTCTATCATGAAGCTTTAGGAAACGTTTATGATAAATAAAGCCGCTCCCAGTACGGGAACGGCTCTATATAGTAATAAAGCTTGTTAAACCATGATTTTGCAAATATCGTTCGTGAATTCAACCGGATCTTGCAGCGGCAAGCCTTCGATCAGCAAAGCCTGATTATACAGTAATGCCGTATAGAGGTTTACTTTCTCCTTATCCTCGGCAAAAGCTTCTTTCAAAGAGTTGAACACCGCATGGTTTACGTTAATTTCCAGCACTTTATTCGCTTTGACATCAGCGTTATTAGGCATGGCGTTCAAGATTTTTTCCATCTCAATCGTCACCTCGCCGTCTGCGGACAGACATACCGGATGTGTCTTCAAGCGCTTAGAGGCTTTAACACTGGATACCTTGCCTTCCAGCAAGCCCTTCATGTACTCGAACAGCTCTTTGTTGTCGTTTTGTTCTGCTTCTGTTTCTTTCTCAGTTTCGTCAGGCTCAATGCCCAGATCGCCGCTTGATACAGATTTGAATTCTTTCTCTTTGTAGCTTAAGAGCATTTTAATAGCGAACTCATCAATATCATCAGTGAAGTACAGAATTTCGTAGCCTTTGTCGGCCACCATTTCGGTTTGCGGCAGTTTTTCAATACGCTCGTTGGACTCGCCGGAAGCATAATAGATATACTTTTGATCTTCTGGCATACGTGATACGTATTCGTCCAAAGTAACCTGCTTTTTCTCTGTAGAAGAGTAGAACATGAGCAGATCCTGCAGAGTTTCTTTATGTCTGCCGTAATCGTTGTAGACACCAAATTTCAATTGTCTGCCAAATGATTTGTAGAATTGATCATATTTCTCCCGGTCATTTTTGAGCAAGGTCAGCAATTGGCCTTTGATTTTGCTTTCGATATTTTTGGCAATCAGCTTCAGCTGACGGTCATGCTGCAGCATTTCTCTGGAAATGTTGAGTGACAAGCTTTCGGAGTCAACCATACCTTTGACAAAGCTAAAATAATCCGGCAGCAGATCAGGGGATTTTTCCATAATCAGCACACCGTTGGCATACAACTCCAGCCCTTTTTCATATTCCTTGGAGTAGAAATCAAACGGGATATTCTCAGGAATAAACAGAATAGCTTGGTACACTACCGCGCCGTCCGCGCTGACATGGATATGCTGGAGCGGCTTGTCGTAGCCATAGCGTTTTTCCGCATAGAAATTTTGATAATCCTCGTCGGTCAGCTCGCTTTTGTTTTTTCTCCAGATCGGAACCATGCTGTTGATACGCTGTTCTTCCTCGTAATCCTCAAACTCGTTGTCGCTTCCCTCTTTCAACCGCTTGCCTGTAATATCCATTTTAATCGGATAGCGGATAAAGTCGGAGTATTTTTTAATCAGTGCTTTTAAACGATACTCGTCCAAATATTCGTCGTAGGACTCATCTTCGGTGTTTGCTTTGATTTTCAGAACAATCTCGGTTCCGACCTCGTCCTTCTCAGCTGCCTCAATGGTATACCCGTCCGCACCTGTGGATTCCCATTTATATGCAGTATCGCTTCCCAAAGCCTTGGTAGTCACTGTAACCACATCTGCTACCATGAAAGCTGAATAGAAGCCGACGCCGAATTGACCGATGATGTCATGACCATCCTTGGATTCATTTTCATTTTTGAATGCCAGTGAGCCGCTTTTAGCAATAACACCCAGGTTATTTTCTAGTTCTTCCTTAGTCATACCAATCCCGGTATCACGCAGGGTTAGCGTTCTATTATCCTTATTGGCAGTTACTTTGATATAATAATTTTCTTTGTCAAAGACCAGTTGATCATCCGTCAATGCTTTATAATAAATTTTGTCAATCGCATCACTTGCATTGGAGATCAGCTCTCTTAGAAAAATTTCCTTTTGCGTGTAAATCGAGTTAATCATCATTTCGAGCAGACGCTTGGACTCAGCCTGAAACTGTTTTTTCTCCATTCGGATATCTCCTTTCAGATGTAAACCTATGTAAGGCCAGCAGATATGAGCTATGCAAACGATTCTACTTTGTTAGCACTCCCATCTTTCGAGTGCTAGCCTACCTTTTTTATAACATTCCTCATTTTTTATGTCAATATCTCGGTTGGCTGAGCAGTAAAATTACATTTTAGGAAATCGCTAGTGTCTAATGTGTTTAAACATCACGTTAAACATTTCGACAGAGGAGGGAAACAGCCCTTGTACATGGGGAAGCAGATTACTCCTGATCCGCAGCTCATCCTCACCCAAATGCTGTAGGTCCTCATGAAAGAACCAAACAATAGGATAATCGCCGTCCTTATGTCTGCTGCCTATATTTAAACAAACGGGACCTTGGTCGTCCTCTGCTATTGCAAAAGGAATGTAGCCTGCTGACAGCAGAGGTGACCACTGATCGAGCAAATCATAAAATGCTTTTAAGCCCTGACCTACAGTCAGACGCGGGAACTCAACAAATGTACAATCGCTCCAGTACACTCCCGGAATGGACTCATTATCGAATTGTAAAGATACATAATGGTAGGACATGATAAAACTCCTTAGCAGGGGCGGCAGCTCAAAATGGTATTTTTCCTCCATCTCCCGAATTTCCTGTTCAGTAATCTGTGAAGGGAGAGGCTTCCATTTGATCCATCCCTCCTCGTCGACATTCCCATCACGCATTTCAATCGGTACATTTTCTTCCACATCCATAAAAAAGGCTTCATCCATCTGTGCAAATAGTTCCTTCATAGATGTACGAATATCCGCTTTCTTGTCCATGTTCTCACACCTCTTTCCTCTCTATTCGCATTTTGCATCATGGGTTTATGCCAAATGCTCTCTATATGAAAAAAGCATTGTATTCATGTGTTACTGCACTTTTTAAGTTCAGCTTATCAGAACTTGCTTTTATCACCATTTGCGGAATATTAGTATTACCAGCGCAACGGCTCATAGTTACGCCAGATCATCCAACATTCTGTCTCGTGAATTAGAGCGGTGCCAATGCTATATTCGTCCTTCGTGCTGCTCTGCAAATCAATCAAATGTAGCATACCGCCGTACGTTCCAACCGCCAACATGCCTTCATCGGGTGTAACTGCCAGCCCGGATATCGTACTGCCGACAAAATAGCGCCAAAGTTCACGCCCCTCCCTGTCAATCAGACGGAGATAACCGTAGGCATCACCCAAAATAGACCCTTGCGTCAGTGCTGTTGCAGCGTATACTCGCATTTCTTCATTTATCATCGGCCACTCTTCCTTATTCTGAGCAAGACCCTGATCCACCTCAGCAATCGACACTTGAATGGTGGCGCCGTTGTAGAAATGACAGGCATTGTACCAGACATTCAAATCATCTTTGGAAAATACAGCATAATGCGGATAACTAGAATTTGGCTCCAATGTATGCACCGTCTTATCGGACAGATCCATAAGCATATGCTCACTCATCTGGCTACCGTAAGCGATCCAGCGTCCATCCCTCGACACAGCTCCATGGGCCATATCCACAATCGTGTCTTCCAGCTCTAGTTCTCTTCGTTCAGACGTCTTGGGATGGATCAAATCCACCTGATCACCAGCCAACAAATAAACGCCGTAACCGCATACCAGCAGAACTCGCTGTCCATCGCCAAACGGAATCACTTCATCTAATATATCCTCTGGATGCTCTTCATCTCCCAAGCACTCCAAATCAGGAATGGATGCTTTTAAGCGTCCTTGTATATCCTTCCACTGAAAATGTGCTGTCTCTTCTCCTTGCAGATTTAAGTCCGGTTGACGAACAATACGAATCCCCTGTCCATCCACCAACGCAAAATAAGTCCCGTCTGGCGAACAGCCTACTCGATGCAGTCCGGGGATTTGCAAGATTCTATCTTTTCCCGCCACATAGATCATTCCACATTCCCGAGGATTGCCCGCATGTAGAATGACTTCATTGCCTCCATTCATAAAAGCTATCGGCCTAACGGCTTGCAAAGCCTCCTCAAACGCTGCTGTAAGCGGCCAGGATGCAGCCGGAATTTCCCGACGTAACTGCTCTGTTTCCTCTGCCTGATTTGCGTCCTGAATCATACGAAAAATATCTTCAGCCAGTTTGGAGCGTTCGTCTTGCTTTGGCTCTGGCTGCTCCTGCTGCCACTGGCTTTCCATACCGATTCTGACAAATTCATTCACATCTGCAGCATACCTTTTTCCTTCCTGTCGCCACTTTGCTGCCATTTCATGATCCAACCAACTCATTCGCTTCCCCCATCCAGTGTATGTATGCCCCGTTTGATCTACAGGCTTGTTCATTCTGCTAGGTGGTTTCTCACCTTTGTCAGCACAGACCACAGGTCTGTCACTGCCTTCACCTCTTCATAGTCCAGATAGGCATCGTGCTTGTCATAGTATTTTACCGCTATAATCACCATCTGAAGCGTCACTGGCTGTCCAGCAGCCTTAAGGACTTCCACAATACTTTCGAAGGTCGCCAACTCAAACCAGGTTTGAACCTGACGATCTGGCACCCACTTGGGAATAGACTCGTCATGTTCGTTGGTTACGGCTGTACCCTCCTCTGCACATTCCTCTAGCCAATGCTCATCCCAATAATAAATCGGTGTGTGAACAGGGTCCTGATCCCATTGATCTACATTCACATATAACCAGTTATTATGCAGTTGCCCCACGCTATGCACCAATTCCTGCAATCCTTCAAACACACGATAAGACGGGCTCTCTCTGCGACGGTAATCCTCAAGTCTCGTCTCATACCTGCTCATCCCCAGCCACCCCGCTTCCTATATCAGTTAAACACTCAACATTCGTATAACATACATTTACAACTCACAAAATCCGATATAACTACAAGCACCTCGTAAAGTGTCAAGACTACATAAGGAGATTGATCTATTCATGAAAAGAATCACCGCACTTGTTATCCTGTCCTTGCTATTACTTGTAACCCCGATCTACGCTGCTGCCCCAGCACCTATGCTGGTCTATGTGGATCAAAGTAACCACTCCTTCATCCCGCTCCGTCTCCTGAACAGCTATGAAGGGATCACACTCAACATGACTGCCGCGGACAAAAAAATAGAAATCGCGCAAGGCAATACCCGGATCACATTATTCACCGGACAATCTACCGCCAAAGTGAATGATCAGACGGTCCGTTTGCAAAATGCTCCTTTTACCGATAATGGTTCGACCTATGTACCCTTGCAGTTCATCAGCCAATATCTAAACCTGCAAGTCTCATGGCAAAAGGAAACCTCAGCTGTAAGCATTAAGCAGGGTACAACGTCCGTCACGCTTCCGGTACTTACTGGTAAGCTACCCGGAAATACTCCCCCCATTACAACGGCTCATAAAAGCTTCAAGGTCGGGTCTCGTACCTTTTCCGCTAAGGTGGTCACCGTCTCTATGCTCCATCCCAAGGTAAGCCTAGAGGTGGCTCTAGCAGGCGATACCATTGGTAAAGTGGAAGACTTAAGCAGTCTCGCCAAACGCAATCAAGCGGTTGTAGCCATTAATGGCACATTCTTTGACGCCTATACCAAAAGCTCCTACAAGACGCCTTACGGCTATCTGGTCAGTCACGGAAAGATGTTGAAAAAAAGCTCTGGCGACCAACGAACGGTCTTCACCTACGATGCTAACCATTTATCCGAGCTAATGTCGGGTTCCGCCTTCGAACAACGGTTAAGCCAAGGCAGTGTTAAAGGTGCCCTTCAAGCCGGGCCTCGTCTGGTTACGAACGGTCAGGTTTCCCTAAATGTCAAAGCCGAAGGCTTCAAGGACCCTAAAATATTAACAGGCGGCGGCGCCCGCAGCGCACTCGGAATGAGTCGGGATCATAAGCTGATCCTCCTGACCACAAGCGGAGCGACTATACCGCAACTCGCCCAAATGATGAAGCAGGCCGGCGCTTATCAGGCCATGAATCTGGACGGCGGTGCTTCCAGCGGGCTGTATTACAACGGCTCCTATCTCACCACACCCGGCCGCCAAATCAGCAATGCCATTATTGTAAAGTATCAATAGACGGATAAAGGGCTGTCTTCACGGATCTGTAAGCCGTGGGGATAGCCTTTTTCCATTTCCTCTAGCTTCGGTTGTTCCTGCTTCCACCTGTTCAAGCGGCATGTATGACCGTCACGTATTGATCCTGCAATCTACAATCGAATCAGACCTGTAAAGCTATTGCTGCCTTCGCTTCCTTTTTTTATAGAAAGGTAAATACGGTTGTCTTCTCTGCTTGCCATGCATTCATAAAGTCCCGGTTGCAAAGAAAGGAACATCCCTCCCCATACACACTCAGGCTCCAGCCCACCACTTGTGGCTTCCTCCCCTGCTCCAATAAATAGGTTGCCTGAGGGAACCTTCAAAAACAGCCGCACAGTAGGCTTGTCAATATGATCTGTCATCACAACCTCATACGTCCCGTCCGCTCCCAGATTCAAAAAAGCTACATTTCCTTTGTTCAACTCGCCCAGCTCGTCCTCTTCAATGGACCACCAATCCGGATCATCGTCCAAACGATGCTTAAGAGCTTGCGTATCAAATAGGCAAAGAGTCGCCGTATCTGTTGTAAATTGAAATGGACTGCTTGCCGTATTCATCATGCGATCCTCCTGATTTCGGTCAGCGAATTTCTGTTTTTCCGCGTCATACGCTATCCGTATTGCCATATATTTGAGGGAAAATCTCCCTGTATGTAAAGTATAACAATGCTTGCAGGGCCAGACAACATGTTGGACTAACACCCATTCTGCATAAAAAGCCCTCCCTCACGATGTCGTGAAAGAAGGCCGATTTGTGGATTTAAGTGATGCTAACCTGCTGTTAGATCAGAAAAGACTTAGTAATAATCACCAGCAAAATGAACAATACCAAAATTGCTCCTGTGGATGTCCATGCTCCACCGTAACCTACTTCACCCATGTCTGAATCCCTCCTTGCATTAAAGCTTACTCTTATCGTATGTAGAAAAGCGGATAACGACAGGGCGAATCGGCAAGTTTATTTGCCATAGAAGGGCTACTCAGAAAATGGACTGATACGTTTGAGATAGATCGCTAATGACTCTGGATGACAACTGGCAGAGAATGTCGTCCGTTCTTCGCAGCAGCCTGTTTAGCGAGGAATGTGATACGGGAGATTATCAACTAAGAAGATTCTCAAAAATTGTGAGAGCAACCTCTTGGAAAATAAAGTAAGGACCATGCTTTTCATTTTCAGAAAATCATAGTCCTCACTTTCTATTTAATACCAAAAGGCATATCGTTTTTTGTCGTGACCTTCTTAGATGGAATTTAACGCAACAGCCATTCCTTTATTGTCAATGTAGAAGAGCCATTTTGAATGAGCGGATCTAAATTTCCAATCTTTGTCGCCTCCTCAAGTGACGCTGCTTTTATTAAATAGGCTCCTCCCGTTCCATCACTAAATGGACCATATTTTTCAAGAAAACCTTCTTTTTTTAACTTTTCCAGATGGTCATAGTGCCCTTCGATATCATCTGTATTGAACTTGTTTGTTCGTGTAGTAATTAATAAAAAGTAATTCACTGATTTCCCCTCCATATTTCCCTTGTAATAAAAAAATATCTGGCGTTCCTTTAAGAAGATATTACAGCGTTTGCTATTGTAATAAAAGCCCTCAAAGATGAAATGCAACTATAAGGGAATTTGGTCAATTTTAGCGGATTCTCAAACTAAAACACGCCCACAAAAGGCGTGTTTTGAAACTCTCCAATTTATTTTCCTAAACCAAACCTTACTTCCAAATCTCGTCCGCAATCTCTTTAATGAAGGCAAGCTTTTTCCACTGCTGCTCTTCTGTCAGAATATTGCCCTCTTCTGTCGAGGCGAATCCGCATTGTGGGCTGAGGCAGATGTGGTTGATGTCGACGAATTGAGTTGCTTCCTTAATGCGGTTAATGACCGTCTGCTTGTCTTCCAGTTCACCCGTTTTGGAGGAAACGAGACCCAGTACGACCTGCTTTTGATCTTTCAGATGCTTAAGCGGTGTGAAATCGCCTGCACGGTCGGTATCGAATTCGAGATAGTAGCCGTCGATGTTGTCGATGCCGAACAGGGTTTCAGCTACAGGCTCATAGCCGCCAGAAGATGCCCAGGTGGAATGGTAGTTACCACGGCATACATGGGTCGTAACGACCAAATCGGCTGGAAGATCCTTCACCGTTTCCTGATTCACACGGGCGAACAGCTTTTTGGTATCTTCCACATTTTCACCCGCATGCTGTCTAGCTTCCCAATAGTTTTTATCACAGAGCATACCCCATGTGCAATCATCCAGTTGCAAGCTGCGGCAACCCTCATTGTACAACGCTTGAATCACGGATTTGTAGGCTTTGGCGATATCCGTCACCAGTTCATCCAGATTGCTGTAATACGTATCGGTTGTTTCTTTATTCTCTCCGCGCAATAGCTCGGCCAGGAACTGTGCAGGTGCCGGAATCGTTTGGCGTGCGATCGCATCCTCACCTGCTACTTGCTTCAGGAATTTGAAATCTTCAATGAAAGGATGACGGGAATGTCCGATTTTACCGGACAAGCGTGCGGTTTCCGCTCTTGTTTCCACACCTTGGAATTGGTAGCCGTTCGAAAGCTGTACCTTTTCCACACCGTCCAGACCCCACATAAAATCAAGATGCCACCAGGAGCGTCTGAATTCACCGTCCGTCACGGCTTGAAGTCCTACGGATTTTTGCTTTTCCACTAGCTTGATAATTTCGTTATCTTCTATCTTTCTCAGCTCGTCCGCAGAGATTTCATTATTTTGAAATTGAATTCTGGCGTCTTTAATCGCTTGCGGGCGCAAAAAGCTGCCGACCATATCATGTCTAAAAGGGGTCACTTTACGTTGGGATGCATTATCAAGGATGCTGCTCATTAGGGTTATCTCCTTTTTCGCTTCTATAGTGAAGTTCTTGTAAGAAAGATAACATACATTTTCAGTTATAAGGTAACTCTAATAAACTATAGCTAGTTATAGCCTAAGGCTATACCCAACCTTTTATTCCCCTATCGCCTCATGCAGCGCTTCTACATAGACGGTGGCCAGCTTGGAGAGCGCAGCGTTTTTATGGCAAATCCATCCCACATTAATAGACTCATCACATTCCAGAGGGACGGAAATAATGTCGTTACCGTTCAGATCCGCACTGATCACCCCGGTAGAAATGGTATAGCCGTTCAAGCCAATGAGCAGATTAAAAAGGGTCGCCCGATCATGGACGCGAATGCTTTTGGGATGCGATAACGTACTGAGAATCTCCTCGGAAAAGTGAAAGGAATTGTACTCCCCTTGCTCAAAGGACAAATACGGATACGGATAAAGCTGGTCAATGGTCACGATGGACTGTTGGGATAGCGGATTATTGGCACTGATAAAAATATGTGGCTTGGCCGTAAACAGGCTGTTGAATTGTAGATTCGCATCTTTTAGCAGCTTGTTAATGACCTTGGCGTTAAATTCGTTCAGATACAGGATTCCGATCTCACTGCGCAGGCTTTTGACATCCTGTATGATTTCATGGGTTTTGGTCTCTCGCAAAGCCAATTCATACTCTTCTTGACCATATTGATTCACCAGATTCACAAATGCATTTACGGCAAAAGCGTAATGCTGCGTGGACACAGCAAAATGCTGTGGTGTAGGCTTGGCATCCAGATAGCGACTTTCCAGCAGCTCCGCCTGCTCAACGACCTGACGTGCATAACCGAGGAATTCCACGCCTTCCTTGGACAAAGAAATCCCCTTATTGGTACGCTCAAAAATGGTGATATGAATTTCTTCCTCCAGATCACGAATCGCGTTCGACAGACTGGGCTGGGAAATGAACAACCGCTTTGCCGCTTCATTCATGGAGCCTCGATTGGCAACCTCAATGACATATTTTAATTGTTGTAGGGTCAATGCATGATGTCCTTTCCGTTTGTGTTTCTTCTATTATATAATCACACTTCTGGAAAAGGGATAGTTGTTGCTCAAATGAATAAACACCTCCCTAAATGAAAATCCATTTAGGGAGGTGCTCTAATTACGATACTTTAATTAACGAATTTCACCGTTTGTGGCAATCAGCTTTTGATACCAATAAAAGCTTTGTTTACGAATACGACGCAGATCCTTGAGATCAAACTCCTCACGATCCACATAGATAAACCCGTAACGCTTGCTGGAGCCTTGATGGGTACTCACCAGATCAATTGCAGACCACGGACAGAAGCCGAACACTTCTACACCATCTGTAATAGCCAGTTGAATCTGCTCGATATGTTTGTTGAAAAAGTCAATGCGGTAAGGATCATTCACTACATCCCCTTCTTCAAGCTTGTCAAAAGCGCCCAAGCCATTCTCTGTCACAATCAAAGGCAAGTGGTAGCGAGAATAAATTTGGCGTAACGTGGATCTAAAACCGACCGGATCAATCTCCCAACCAAACTCCGTCGTTTGCAGGTTGGGGTTGACGGAACCTCGATATGCTCCGGGTTCACCCACAATTTCATGCTGATCTCCTGTATGTGAAAAATCATTCCCGTCATCTAAACTTTCTCCTACGGTTTGAGAGGTATAATAATTAAATGCGATAAAGTCCGGGTTCCCCTTCGCTAATATATCCATATCCCCTTCTTCAATGACAGGCTCATAGCCTTTCTCGACCAAATAGCTCCAGGCAATATGGTTGTATCGGCCAAACACAGCCATATCCAGATAGAGCCAGTTGCGAATGGCTGCATAGTTGTCCGCCGCCAGCGTATCTTCAGGCTTGGAACTGGCTGGATAGATAACCCCAATATTCGGTGCTGGTCCAATTTTCGCGTCAGGCAGCATCTCGTGGCACAATACCATCGCCTTCGCCTGTGCGACTAACATATGATGATTTTGTTGGTACAGTACCTTTTGCGGATTTTCCAGACTTGTATCTAATGTGCCAATAGAACCGGGATGGAGAATCAGCATGTTCTGCTCATTAATGGTTAACCAATATTTCACCCTGTCTCCAAAGTTCTCAAACAATGTTTTGGCATACTGTTCGAAGGCATCAATCGTCTCCCTTTTCGACCAACCGCCTTGTTGTTCAAGAGCATAAGGCAGATCAAAATGATACATGGTAACAATCGGTTCAATCCCGTATTTAATTAGTTCGTCAATTAATAAGCTGTAAAACGCGATTCCCTTCTGATTCACTTCACCTGCCCCCAGGGGATAAATACGTGTCCAAGCAATCGAGAAACGATATGCTTTAAAGCCCATTTCAGCCATCAGGGCTACGTCTTCTTTGAACATATGGTAATGATCACTGGTTACCTTAAAATCAGTGACCCCTTCGACGTGATTAGCCATGTCAATGACAGAAGGTCCTTTTCCATCTTCGTCCCATGCACCCTCTACTTGATAAGCGGAAGTGGAACCTCCCCAGAAAAAATTTTCAGGAAATGCCTTCAATTGATTATGTTTCATGCTATAGTCCCTCCAGTTATCGTTATATCCTTCTGATTTTGCAATTCATGAATGTGATGATAGGCTTTCCTGTATCACACAACCAACGTTAGCAATACTTCATTTTTTTGAATTTGCTCCTGATTTGTCTCAAACACATCCACTTTATTTTTTGTAAGCGTGACGATGACAGGGGTCACGATTTCGTATCCTGCTTCAATAATCTGCTCTCTGTCAAACTGGATTAGCAAATCGCCCTGTTTCACGCTGTCGCCTTCTTTAACCACTGGATTAAAATGCTTCCCTTTCAGCGCAACGGTGTTAATTCCGATATGAATTAATATCTCCGTACCCGCCTTTGAAGTCAAGCCGATGGCGTGTCCTGTGGGAAACAGCGAGGTTACAACTCCATCTATAGGCGCTACGACCTCACCGACAGACGGCTCAATGGCTAAGCCTTTTCCCATCGCCCCTGTAGAAAATGCCGAATCATTCACTTGGCTCAATGGTATCGTCTTGCCTGTGATCGGGCTGTAGATCGTTTCTTTCTTGATGTCAACAGCCTTGGTTGCTGTAACAACAGGTTCTGGTTCTGCTGTTTTCACGGATTCAACTGTTTCTGGGGTCTCCTCCTTCACCTTGCTTTCATACCCAAAAATAAGGGTTAGTGCGGTTGCTGCCGCGAATGAGCAGGCAATGGCAATCACGTATAACAAGGTTGGCGTATACACTGGAATCGCAAAAATGTTGTGAAACACATACGCCGTCATTTTCACTCCAAAATGTCCATTGATGGCACCGCCTAGAGCACCTGCGATAATGACAATCGGAATGACACGTTTATAGCGAAGCACCAGACCATACACAATCGGCTCTGTCACACCAGCCAGCAATCCTGTAATACTCGTGGAACCGGCAAGAGTTCTAAGTGTTTTATCTTTTCTCGCCTTCAGGAAGATACCAAATGCGACCCCAATTTGAGCAAATACAGCTGCTGCAGCCATCGCCTCAATCGGATCACCGCCAACACCGATATTTTGAATCGTGATCGGGGTAAAACCCCAGTGAAGTCCGAAGACGACCATAAAGGTCATAAAACCGCCAAGAACAATCCCTGACAAAATGCCACTTACACCGATTAACCATGTCACACCTGAAGAAATCCAATCTCCTACCCCTGTACCGAAAGGTCCAAAAGCCATCGCAGATAGCGGAACCATAATCATTAAAGCCAGCATCGGAACTAAAAATAGCTGTAAATCCTTAAGAATGATCTTCTTCAAAAACTTATCTACCAACGCATAGATGCTAATGGATATAAAAATCGGGAAAACACTGGCGGAGTAGTTCATCATGACCACCGGTATTCCTAAAAACGATACATCAGAGCCTTTGTCCATCAGCCCCGTAAAGTTGGGTTCCATGAGAGCCGCACCGATCACACCAGCTACATAAGGATTCGCCTTCAGCTTTATACCAAGCGTAATCCCTAGTAAAATCGGCAAGAAGTAAAACACAGCATTCCCTGCAGCAGACAGGATCATATAAGTATCACTTGTTGCAGACATCCATCCTAGCAAGGTCAAAACCGTCAGGAGTGCTTTTATCATTCCCGAGCCCGCCATCGCTGGAATCAATGGGGAGAAACTACCGGAAATGACTTCAAAGATTGTGGATATGACCGATGTTTTTTTCCCACTGGATTCACTGGCTGCAGGGGAATTCGATCCAAAATCCCTGTTTTTCATGATCTCTGCATATACATAGGCAACATGGCTGCCAATAACAACTTGGAATTGTCCTCCGCTTTCAACAACGGTAATGATTCCCTCATGCTTCTCAAGCGCTTCTCTTTCGGCTTTTCGTGAATCCTTCAGGTCAAATCGGAGTCGTGTAGCACAATGGACAAGCCCATTGATATTTTCTTCTCCTCCAACGAGACGTACGATGTCTTCGCCCATTTTCTTATGGTCCATGTTCATTCTCCTCTTGGGCAGATTGCCTGGAAACAAAAAAATACCTAAACGAAAGGCCTGTATGATCGAAGAAAATGATCACTGCCATTCATTTAGGTATCGCCTGCTTAACCAGTAACAATCCTTATATTTAAGTTGTGAGCCTACTATAAATCACTTAGAAATCGTTTGCAAGCTTTTTTTTCTAAGAACTAGCTATATCATTTCTGGAGGTTACACGCTGTATATGAATCGTCAAATACACTTTTTCATCAATCGACATAGCACTTTCATGCTTTAACTCTAAATATTGATTGATTAATTGGGTGCATTGAAAAGCCTTCTCGTATTTATCTTTGACTTGGTCATACAAGAAATTATCCCCTGAAGCTAGTTGTTCTTGTTCATTGCTCAGCAATCGTTGGGCAAAGTACTGCAAATGAGGAATAAACCGGGAATAATTGAACGAAGTTTCATCCAGTGTAATCTCGTAGTAATCGGTTACAATGTTGAAAATGTCATCAATAATCTCGGTAATCTCAACCGTTTGTTTCATTCCCTGACCGTCTTGTCTTGCATTTACAAAATGCATAGCAATAAAGCTTGCTTCATGCTCATCCATTTGGATGCCAAATTGAGCATGGATGATGTCCAATGCATTCATTCCGATCATAAATTCTTTTTTGTAAAATTTTTTAATTTGCCATAACAGTGAATTTTTAAGTCCTACGGATTTTCTGTATCGAGAGATGGCAAATTGAATATGGTCGATCAGAGAAATATAGATATTGTCACTAAAAATATCTCCCATTTCCTTTTTTGCGCTGCCTACAATTTCATCCGCCACCTTTAAATACTCTACAGATGTTTCCCCAATAAGATCTATTAATTTTTGTGGAATTTTATCGGACTTTAATACAAAGGTTTTTTCTATTTTGTCCTCATCGACCCTCTGGCCATTTTTCTTTTTAAAGCCTAGACCATTCCCTATGACAACAAATTCATGACCCACCTGATTTTCGACTCGGATAACATTGTTGTTAAAAATTTGCCGGATGATCATTTATCTGCTCACCTCATTGATGTAATGACAAAGTTTGTAATAACAAAAAAAAAACCAAATAACGACTAAATCAATTAGTCATTATTTGGGTATCGCCTGCTCACCAGTAACAATCCCGAAGGGCACTTCACCCCTCATTCAATTACTCTTACTATACCGCTTTCAATGCAGAATAACAATACAATCATGCCAAAAAACCGCCAAACACTCTGAATCCTTTGTGCTTAGCAGTTTTTTAGGTTCATGCTTAACTTTCTTGCTCTTTGCAAAACACCTCTTTGGCAACCTGAATGGCTGAGGCTGCCCGGGGCCATCCTACATAAAAGGCAAGCTGTGTAATGACTTCAACCAGTTCTTCCTCCGAAATCCCGTTTTCCTTGGCCAGGTTCAGATGATAAGGAAGTTGATTCACATGCTCACCCGCCACCAGAGCAGCAACTGTAATAAAACTCCGTTCCCTAAGAGACAACTCACTTCTTCTCCATACATCTCCAAAAAGAACATCCTCCGTATAGGTTACAAAAGCGGGTGCAAAATCACCTATCGTTTCCCGAACACTCGATTTGATTAATTTATGCTTCATACAATCATCTGGGCAAGTCCATTGCCAAAGGACCAATCCTCTAATTCAGTCTCTACCAGTGTCACAAAAACATCCTCCGGTCGGACTTTACATTCAATAGAGATGAGTTCGGCTAATCTTTGGTAAAAATCCTTTTTTTGTTCCGTAGTTCTACCCGATCCCATCGTAATTTGGATGTACAGCAACTTGTCAGTTCTGGGTACATTCAAATAATCGGGACTATAATAAAACTCGCTTGGCCTATGGGCATGAAAAACCTGAAAGTAATCCTTGGGCGGGACCTGAAAATGTTCGATCAAAGCATTCATGATACAGCGGCTAATGTCAGGCAGCTCTTGCTCTGTGTATTGTTGCTCCATGTAGCCAACTCGTACAAATGGCATGTTCATCTCTCCTATCCGTTGGGATAAGATGATTGTACTCCTCTACCCTTCATCTGTATAATTGAAAATAATCATAAATATATTCAATTTCATCGATGGAGATGAGCAAGCGTGGATCTGAGAGAATTAACTACATTTCGTACCATAATCGAAGAAGGAACGTTTTCAAAAGCTGCTGTCAAATTAAACTACGCTCAGTCTACAGTCACGAACCAAATCCAGAGGCTTGAAAAAGAGCTGGGATTTCAACTTTTTAAAAGGGGCTGGGATGCGGAGTTAACGTCCCCGGGCAAACTATATGCCGAGGAGATAGACGGACTTATTCAGCATTGGAATTTTGTAATGGACCAGGCGAAGTCGCTGAAAAAGGAGGAGATCGGCACGCTCCATATCGGTGTGCTTGAAACGGTAGCGGCTACCTTACTCCCCTTGGCTCTGCAGCAGTTTCGAGAGCATAAACCGAATATTACGTGTCATTTTACAGTTGGAAACACGGATGCACTCGCACATGCTTTGGTGGATGGTAAGCTGGATTTTGCTATCTCTGGGGAACCTCACTCCATTCCTTCCTTACACTTTGAATCCATATATCACGAACACATCGCCTTTATTGTGTCCCGTAATCATCCCTTCGCGGCAAAAAGTGAGCTTCAGCTCGAAGATCTGTACGCGTATCCGCTTATCGTCGGAGGTAAGAACTGCTTGTACCATATACGACTGGAGAAAGAGCTTTCACACTTCCCGTCGATGCCGTTTTTTTATACTGTCAGTCAAATCTCGTCGATCCCCACGTTCGTAAAAACGATTCCTTCAGTTGGAGTGGTTCTATCGTCAATGCCTTTGTCGAAGGAACTGGTCACCGTCCCCCTCCAGTTAACAGACCCTAATATTGCCATTGGGCTATTACAAAACAACCATCACCAGCAGTATATGTCTTCGGCCCGAAAGCTATTTATACAGCTGGTTAAGGAGCTTTGCAGGCTATAGCATCTATGCAAGACTACTAATAAGTTATATCATCTTTGCATAAAGAGAAAGCCGCTAAACACTCAGAAACCTGGTGTTTAGCGGCTTTACTATTTTGAAGGTCTAAGAAAATGTGGCCCTCTCTTTATTTTTATACTCCTATTATAACCGTTATTTCGCTTCAAGCGGTTTTTTCCACAGTCCCAGAATGAGCGCGGAAATTACGGAACCAATCACCACTGCAAGCAAGAACAGCAAAGCATGATTGGCAAGAGCTGCTACAAAAATTCCGCCATGTGGAGCTGGAAGATTGATTTGCCAGAACTGCGTCAGACCACCAGCAATCGCTGAACCCACAATACAAGAGGTTAAGACACGCAGAGGATCAGCAGCTGCGAATGGAATGGCTCCTTCCGTAATGAAGGACAATCCAAGTACATAGTTCGTCAAGCCAGACTTGCGCTCTTGCTCAGTAAACTTATTTTTGAAGAACGTCGAAGCTAATGCGATTGCCAGCGGAGGTACCATGCCGCCCGCCATAACAGCCGCCATCATAGCTCCGTTCGTGTTACCACTGGAAGTAAAGACACCGATCGAAAATGCGTAAGCTGCTTTGTTGAAAGGTCCACCCATGTCAATCGACATCATTCCGCCCAGGATCAGACCCAAAATAACTGCATTACCTGTTCCTAAATTGTTCAGAACGTTGACAAGCCACGTATTAATACCACCGAAAATTGGATCAAACAGGTAGAACATAATCGCGCCTGTAATTAGGAGTCCGAATACCGGGTATAACAAGATTGGTTTTAAACCATCCAGCGTTTTTGGTAGACCTGCAAAAGCTTTACGCAGGAAGATCACCACATAACCAGCCAGGAAACCTGCTGCCAGACCGCCAAGGAAACCTGCATTGGAGTTTACAGCCATCAGACCCCCAACCATACCTGGCATCAGTGCCGGGCGGTCTCCAATACTCATCGCGATAAATCCGGCCAGTATCGGAATCAGGAAGTGGAACGCACCTGTTCCGCCGCCAATCGTTTGTAACAGTTGGAAGAATACATTATCTTCTCCCGCTACCTGTTCAATCAAGAAGGAAATGGCTAGCAAGATCCCCCCGCCTACAACGAATGGCAGCATATGAGAAATACCGTTCATTAAATCCTTGTAGATTTTACTGCCTACGCTGCTCTTCTCCGCTTTTGACTCTTCAGCGCTGCCATTACCTTCACTACGATAAATTGGCGCATCGCCGTTCAGCGCTTTGCGGATCAGTTCCTCAGATTTACGAATACCGTCACTTACCGGTCTTTGTAATACAGGTTTACCGTCAAATCTGGCCATTTCAACCTTCTTGTCAGCTGCGACGATTACTCCTTTGGCACGACGAATTTCATCCGCTGTCAGTACGTTTTGTGCGCCTTCCGAGCCATTCGTCTCTACACGGATATTTACACCCATTTCTTTCGCTTTCTTAATAAGAGCATCTTCAGCCATAAACGTGTGTGCAATGCCTGTAGGACAAGCGGTCACTGCAACCACAAACTCGTCAGAATTCGGATTGCCAATGATAACGTCTGGCGTTTGCTGCGCTTTGGCAGCCTCTTTCTTAGCCTCTTTTGCTTTTTTGGCAGCTTCTTCTTCCGCCTGCTTGGTATCAAACAGCACAGATACTTCATCCGGTGTTTGCGTTTTCATAAGGTTCCCGATAAAATCGGTATCAATTAAGAGCCGGGAAAGGGCTGCCAGTGTGCGAAGATGCGTATTTGCTGCTCCCTCTGGAGCCGCAATCATAAAGAACACTTTTGCCGGCTCACCGTCCAACGATTCGAATTCTACGCCTTTACTGCTTTTGGCGAAAACGACAGTCGCTTCATTCACAGCTTTGGTCTTGGCATGCGGCATCGCAATGCCGCCGCCGATTCCAGTGCTGGACTCTGCTTCACGTTTGTAAATCATTTCTTTAAACAAAGCACGGTCATTAATACGTCCACTTGCTTCAAGGCTAGCAATGAGTTCCTCAATCGCTTCGTCTTTTGTCGTCGCCTGCAGGTCCATGATCATCGTTTCTTTAATCATCAGGTCTGTTATTCTCATTTTTCACACTCTCCTAAGTTCGGTCAGCGTGTCGATACACGCATAATAAGCTCATGATGCAGCCGGATTACCGTTTTGAAATCGTGACTTGCGGCCGTAATTGTTCAATTTTCTCTCTAGTAGCCAGATCATCGGAAAACGCAGTTGCGCTTCCGGATGCCACTCCTGCACGGAATGCTTCGATCGGATCGCCATGAAGAGCCAGCGTACCCACGAATCCAGCAATCATTGAATCACCTGCGCCTACAGAATTTTTAACCGTTCCTGCTGGTACATTTGCGTGATACACTTCATCTGCCGTAATGAACAAAGCCCCTTCTCCTGCCATGGAAATCAGTACATTTTTTGCACCTGCTTCCAGCAGCTTACGACCGTAAGTGACGATCTCCTCCTTTGAATGAATAGTTACGCCAAACAACTCAGCCAACTCGTGGTGATTTGGCTTGATGAGCAGCGGTTTATGAACCAGTGCCTTCATCAGCGCCTCACCTGTGGTGTCGATGACGAATTCAGCCCCAGTTTGCTGGCATACGCTAATCAGCCGATCATAGAAGTCTCCTCCAAGTGACGGCGGGATACTTCCCGACAAGACGACAATGTCATTTTTCTGGAGTCCGGCCAGCTTTTGCACCAACGCATCGGCCTCTTGCTCACGAATCACAGGTCCCAAACCGTTAATTTCCGTTTCATCGCCATGCTTGAGTTTAATGTTAATCCGTGTGTCATCTTCGATCATTACAAAATCAGTTTTAATGGATTCTTCCCGCAATGTATCGTCGATAAACCTGCCTGTGAATCCTCCTAGAAAGCCGATCGCCGTACTATCTGCTCCCAGCTGGTTTAGTACACGTGATACATTAATTCCTTTACCACCTGGCAATTTTAAATCACGTTTCATCCGGTTCAAATCACCAAGCTTCAAATCGTCAACTTCCACGATATAATCAATGGAAGGGTTCAGCGTTACTGTATATATCATTGTTATCCCTCGATTATCTTAGTTTTCTGAGCGATGGATCGGCGTGAGCGTTCTGGCATCGATTCAGTAATAAGTATAGCTTCCTTGAGCTCGAACAGTTTGGCGAAGGTTACTTCTCCAATTTTGCTGGAATCGGCCAACACATACGTTTTGCCTGACAACTGATGGGCTCGCCGCTTGATTAGCGCCTCTTCAGGATCAGGAGTCGTATACCCCATTTCCATATCCACCCCGTTCGTTCCTAGAAAGCACTTGTCGAATCGAAAATTGTCCAAATTTTGTAGGGCAATACTGCCAATTACGGCTTTGGTATGAATTTTCATCATCCCTCCCAGTAGATAGCTTCTGATTCTTTTACTTACCAGTGCTTCTACGTGGGATAGTCCATTCGTCACGACCGTCACGTCTTTAGCTTCAATGTAAGGAATCATCGCCATCGTTGTTGTTCCCGCATCCAGATAAATACATTCGCCATCCAAAATTTCTTTGGCTGCTATACGGGCAACTGCATTTTTTTGTTGAACGTTTTTGAATGTTTTTTCTTCCATGCCAGGTTCCTGACTTTTCTGATTCAGTAAGGTTGCCCCACCATGAATCCGTTTTAGCAACTGACGGCCCTCAAGATCTATCAAATCGCGCCGAATTGTTGATTCAGAAGCTCCCAACAGATCAGCCAATTCCTGCAACTTTACAACACCACGTTCTTGTAAGCGCTGTATTATTAACTTGTATCTTTCCTCCGTCAGCATCTTCATTCCCCCAACTGTTTATATCGTACCACAAACCTGATAAAAAACAATCATTTTTCTCCAAAAAGATTCAAAAAAATTCATTCCAACTTCATTTTTTTACAAAATGGTGAATTCCCGCTCTAATCGACATGATTGCGTTTACATTTTAAAGAAAATTCATCTACTTTTATGTAAATTCATTCTTCTTACATAGGAATTCAGCAGTAAACGTTCAAAAACGTTCTAAAGCTTCCATCAGTACTATTTTACCATTATGCGCACAATTCGTCCCAATTTCCCTGAAACCTCATTCAGCTCATACGTAACCATTCCTGATGAGCATTAGGCACCTGTGTACACTAGCGCTGTATTTTAAAATAACAAGAGCCATGACTGCGTGCATACCGCATCCATGGCTCACCTCGTTATGATAAATATTCACCCTCAATAATCTTCTCCAGGTAATCTTCCGGCTGTGCAAGAAACTCAGCAAAGCTGCACACATCCGCATATTCCTCATGCTCCTCGTCATAATAACCCAGGCACTTCTGCTTCGGATTCCACACCAATATAATATCCGAGTAATTATCTACGTTTAGAGACAGACGCAACAGCTTTTGCCGACCTACCTTCATCTCAACCGTATCGATAATTGAAAAGAACTCAACAAATTGAATATCGAGATCATTTTCTGGCAGGTTCACACGGAGTTGATTCCCTGTCAGAAAGGCTATTAAATCCTTCGGAAGCTTGTAGCTTTTCAAAGCATGTCGTTTATTTTCCAGATTATGAAATGCCGGAGGCTCTACAGACTTTAAATACTCAGCCATTTCTACGTTTTTATTACTTAGTGCAATTGTATATGCCCGTTCTCCATCTTTTTCTGCCAGCGTCACATCAGCGCCTTGCTGAACCAAATACTTCACCATCGCAAAATCGTTGTTGCGTGCCGCCACTGTCAAAGGCGTGGCTTTATAAGGATATACCATAGTAGGGGCATTGAAATTAATATCTACGCCATGTTCCAATAGTAATGCTACTGTTTTTAGGTCATGCTTACTAACTGCGTTGCGGAGTGTTGCTCCAGCATATTGCTTCATATCGAGGCCCAGCTCATGGATAAGCAGCATATTGCTTTTGTTACCGTAGTAGGCTTGCTCATAGGCACCGGATTTGACATGATTTTTGCCATCCAGCTTGGCACCATGGGCCACCACATAGCGGACAATCTCTTCTGAGCAGTAGCGAACAGCTGTTAAAAATGCAGGGCGATCTTTTGCATTGAGTTGAACTCCCTGCTCCACCAACAGCTTTAACACGTCCATTCGCTGAGAAATAAGCGCAAGGTCTAATGGACTTAACGTCGTATGTTTGCTGAGTTTAAATTCTTGTTCTATATCCCAGCCTTCGGTCAGCGCTTGGCGTAATGCCGATATATTGCCTTCTACAATATGCATTGCGATTTCGGGAAGAACGTCAAATTTGCCAATATCTTTTAATTGGATCATTGTATACCCTCACTCTTTATGTATCTATTATCATGCAAATCTATTTTATACCAATCTCCCCTTTACATAAATCCGCCTGACTTCCCAGTTTATTTGCTCACTTTTAATGCAAACAAGTGAGTAATAGAGGTCAAAATACCTTATAGAAGCTATAATTGTATTATGATTCTGTATACCCTGTGCAACCGAAAAGGAGAACATATGAATAGCATTCAATATTTGTCCCAATTTAATTTGCTTCATAGTCTCTCATTAGAAGATTTAATTGAAATGGATCAAATGACCTCCATTACGACTATACCGAAAAGAAACTTTATACAAACTCCAGAGACCTTTTCCGAGGGACTTTATTTTGTGAAAAAGGGCAAAGTACGTCTATATAAGCTAAATGCTGACGGGAAGCAATTTACTTTGGATATCCTCCGCGAGGGAAATGTATTTGGTGAAATGGATATGATTTCACTAGGAACAAGGGAGATGTATATAGAAACGATAGAAGAATGCGATATCTGCCGTATGGACAAAGACCGATTCGAGCATTTTTTAATAGAACATCCCAGGTTCATGATGAACATGATCAAGGTGTTAAGTGACCGAATTTCAGGAATGAGCAGTCTGGCCCAGCATTTAGCTTTGGGAAATTTACAGGATAAAATTTTGTATATTCTTCTGAAATTGTCCGATCAGTTCGCCCTCCAAAGCCGTGATGAGTATTGCAAAATCAATTTCCCTCTCTCTCATCAAGAAATTGCGAATCTGGTCGGGGCCACCCGTGAGGCTGTAACAGCTGCTCTTCAGGAGCTTGTCAAAGAAAAGGTCATTAAAACCGGCTTTAAGACGATTTACATCCATCGCGAAAAGTTAGTGAAGTTGTAAACTACATTACATCTATACTCCAACCCAAAAAAGTATCGTATACCTATCAGACAATTTACGATATGGAGTGGATGAAATGTTACAACGAAAAGGTGCTCGCAAAGGGTCAGATATTCCTAGTGATGTGCTTCAGCTGCTACAGCAAGGGCGGCTTCAGACGGTGAATCTCACCGAATGGCTGGCTGTCGATCATGTTGTACTATTACAAAATACTCTTGATGAATTTGGCTTGCAGCAATCATCCGATGTCTTCCTGACCGAATTGAATGAGCTGAAGGAAAAGAAGATCATGAAAATGATACCCGCAATCGCGCGAGCGTGGCTTCATGTGTTTGAGCAACAAGCGATAGAAGAACGTATTCGCATCTTTGATGCGATGGCCTCGCATCTTTCAGACAGCATTCGCTGCTGGGCTGCCTACATCATCGGGGTTGATCCCTGTTTAAGTGTAGAGGAAAAATTGGCTGGCATTCGCCCCTTTGCAGCGGATTCCCATTTCGGAGTACGTGAAATAGCCTGGATGGCCGTGAGAGAATCCATATCCTTGCAACTGCTTGAAGGGCTTGCCCTGTTAGACAGTTGGGTGCGAGATGAGGATGCTAACATACGTCGTTTTGCCATTGAATTAACCCGACCACAAGGCGTTTGGGCCAAGCACATCCCTGAACTAAAAGAACATCCCGAGTTGGCTCTTCCGCTCTTGGAGGCTGTTCAGTCCGATCCGGTCAAATATGTCCAGGACTCCGTTGGCAATTGGTTGAATGATGCCAGCAAAACCAGCCCGGAATGGGTTCTTCAAGTTTGTAATGCATGGCTGATGGCTTCGGATACTAAAGAAACGAAGCGAATAGTAACCCGGGCCCAAAGAAGCTTGAACAAAGAGAAATAATTAGAAGACTCCTCCCCATCCAATCCATATCTAGAATATTCACATAAACTATGATATTTATCTGGAGTATTAGGAATGAGGAATTCCTATGTCTATTATTCAAATCTATCTGGAAGCAGACAGTATCGTATCTGGAAACATTGCTATCACAACAAGTATCAATGTCACTCCAGTGGTTAATCGTTACACAGCTATTGTCGTGCTTGGTAATATATTTGGTGGAGTGACCACTATCCCAGCACAATATTTCATGAATGATAGTGGTACTTCAGTCGCGACAAACAGTCTTGTTGTTCCGACCAGTAGCGGATACTACAATGTATTTGTAAATGGGACGTTGCAGCGAGGCGGCTTAACAACGCTTTCTGCTACAAACCTAATTATAAATACAGGCCTGATTGTTGGCGCGACAGTAGTCGTTGAAGTTATTAATTTCAACTCTAGTGCCTCCTCAACCTCTGTCAACAATGTTCAGTAACGACTACCATAAGCGACTGAGCTACGTAAAACAGGACAAACGCCTCTTTTTTATAATTTTATAAAAGGGTAAAATTTCCTTTGTAAATATGAAACAGAGGGAGTTATTTCCATGAAATTCAATTTTGCGCATTTCCGATTTTATGTTATTGCACTGATCGCAGTGCTCATGCTTACCAGCTGCACCTCAAAAAATGCTGCAACTGCAGTCCAAACAAATTCTGATGTAGACAATGCGACTCATAGTACAACAGTTGTAGACAAAGAAAGTCAGCCTGTTCTACCCGTCACAGAGTCGCTGCCTCATACCGTTACCTCGGATAAGGATCTTGTGGCTCTTACCATTCCCGCTGGCTGGCGTAAATTTAAACAGGGACAACTGGATTCGGTGCTTAGTGTTTGTGACAAAGAAAAAAAGAATGTAGGTCTGGTTTTCCGTGTCCCCAAGTCAGCTTTTGCAAATAATATGACGCTCGACGAATTCGTACAGCAACGTGAAGAAATCTCCGCATTGGGCCTAGAAAACTTTAAGGCTGTGGATACTACCCCAATCCAGATTGATTCCACAACCGCCAGAACAGCCGATTATAGCGGGAAATACAATGGCCAACAGGTCTATTACTTCAGTGCCATGTTAGAGAGTAAGCAGCACTATCTTCAAGTATTAATCTATTCAAGGGGAGGCTCTGCAGTAGAACAACATCACGAATTTGCAACTATAGCCAGCTCCTTGAAAGTCTTAAGCGACTCACAAGTTAAGCCAGACCTTCGCTCAACAACTATTTTGAAAACATTTAAAAGTGAAGATGCCACGCAACAAATTCGTCTCCCTTATATATGGAAGACTGGTTTAATTCTTAATCCAGATGCGCTAATTCAAGCTTGGTATGAAAAAAACGATGCATACATGACGATCATCAAGGATTGGAAATCTGAACTGCCGTATGAGAAATCCTCAATGATCACATTAAAAGATTACGCTGAGTTTTCAGCTCAATTAGTACTCAAAAGGTCTGGAAAAGGGATTATTTCGACAGGACCAGTAAAGGTCAATATAAACGGGAATCAAGGCTTGCAATACGAAGTATGGGTAGAGAGTGATAAAGTAAAAATTGTATATCTAATCACTTATTTGGAACATTCCGACTCATTCTCTCAAATTATTTTTTGGACGAGAGCTGATTATTACGATAATCAAAAATCTGAATTTCAAAGATACACCAAAACATACAGAGAAGAAGAAATATAGACATGATAAAATCCGCCAAACACTTAGGAATCTTTGTGTTAAGCGGATTTTGTCTATATGACTATCACAGCTTGAAATTCTAAAAGCTTCCCCTTGTTTAGATAGGAGATGTTACTTGTACATCCTTTTATTTTTTGTGGGCTAATAAGAGATTAACTATGGTATCCAGCTGAAGGCCTTTCCATAGCTCACTATGCAGAATCTGATTAGCCCCTTCATCTTCTGAACCGTATACAAAGATGTGATCTCCCATATACTCGGGTAAAACCTCAAGTGAAATATTTTCAAATCCTTCTTTCATATTCAATGCCTTCTTGGTAGGTGGCAGCTTTAGCATCTGATAAATGGTCGGACTTCCGTAATTGCCGCCTTTCGCTGCCAAAACATATATCGATTTATTGGCGACTTGTACAATTGAAACCGTCTCTCCGTCCTTAACGATACCTTGAATT
Organism: Paenibacillus sp. 1182; assembly: GCF_017833915.1. Taxonomy (NCBI): domain Bacteria; kingdom Bacillati; phylum Bacillota; class Bacilli; order Caryophanales; family Paenibacillaceae; genus Paenibacillus; species Paenibacillus sp. 1182. The sequence continues at coordinate 32,137 of NZ_JAFICR010000010.1, forward strand.
TTCATTCTGGCCTCTGCAGCTTTCTTCTCGTATTCAGTAATCCACTGCTCGGCTTCTTTCTGCTTGCCAAGGATTTCACTGATTCTACGGAATTTATCCAGTGCTTGCACTGCCGCTTGTCCATCGCTGTTGGATGTTGTCGCTGTATGATTAGCCTTCGTTTGCGAACTTCCATTTGTATTCGTCGGAGCCGAGCAAGCTCCCAGCATCAATGATAAACACAGCATAATCATCATGGCCGTTATTTTAACTCTTCCGTGCATGAGCCTGCGATACAAGGTCGGGCTTAAGAGGTTCGATGCCCTGCCAATACAACTGCTGCAACAACTCGTATACAAATTGATGAAACAAGGCTTTAACATGCAGTTTGCCAAGTCCAGAAGCTCCACGCCATTCTTGCTCCAACAGCTTCACTCTCTCGTACAGGGACAGCGGGTAATGTGGTGCGAAAGCATACTGATTCTGAAAGGGATTTTCCTTTTCCAGCAATTGTGCTATCTCTTTGCGATCAGGCAGGGCCAACGTCGTCCTGTACAAAATGATGTAATATTCAAGCACATCCTCCGCTAGGATACTCAGGCACATTCCTTTTCCGCCATGCAGTACATGGAAACGCTCTATCCTGTGAATACTGTATCCAACCGTACCCGTGCGCTTCCACGCACGGCATATAAGAACGCACTGGCAGGAAGTCGATAGGCTCGAAGCTCCTCTCCTTTTTCGATCTTCCTATGACGAACATCCATCACCTGTATAAAAACATGATTCCACAGCAAAATGTGATCGTATCTCACAAGCAATCGAATATATCCAACTTCCTCTGAATAGTTTAAAACCATTAATTATGTATGTATATATCAAAATATAAGTAAAAAAGCCCTGCAAAAGGGCTATCTTTCTTGCGATTCATTCTACTGTCGATTAAAGCTCTACCTGTATGGCTATGTTCCAAATCGTTTGCGGTACCCGCATTTTCGGCATAACTCTTCTACCGCTTCTCTTTTGGAGAACCCGAAGTACAGACGGTTTGCACGCTCCCCTTCCACAATGTCGGAAAAAGATTGCTCATGCACGTTACCTAAATTAATGACACCTTCTCCATCCAGACAGCAAGGGACCACCGTTCCATCCACCAATATCGCTGCTTGGCTACGGAGTGCATGGCAAAAGCCTTTTCCGTCATCTTCCGGGGCACTGAGGCTCGGCCATTCAAATTCGTGGTCCTGATTCAAATAAACGTTTGGTGCAATTTTGACCCCACTACCCGGTATCACCTTTTCCTCAATCCGATAGTCCAGTCCAAACTCTTGCTCCAGTCGTTCAAGTGTTTCCCGGTTGCGCTGACGCTGCACATTAGTCAAATTATCTTCAGTCAAGTTCCAGAGACGGAACGAAATAATGACATTGTGTTTCACCGCTTCTCTTACAAACGTGAAGATATTACCCAAATATCCTTCTCGATCCACGGAGCCTTCATGTCCGTCAAAACTATGGAGAGAGAAGTTCATCTGACGCAGCGCTGGTTGCCCAAGCAGCTTATGTTCGGTCTTCGGCAGCAAGGTACCATTAGTGGTAATATTGACCTTTAAGCCTTTCTCATGAGCACTTTCCAGTAAAAGATCAATTTTCGGATGGAGCAACGGCTCTCCTTTTACATGCAAATAGATATAATCTGTATGTGGTTTGACCTGATCAAGCACATTTCGAAAGACTTCCGGATCAATAAATTTTTTGACACGCTGTGTTTGAGGACAAAAGCTGCATGCGAGATTGCAAATGCTCGTTATCTCAATGTATACCTTTTTAAAAGTTTTCAACATGATTTCCCCATTCTAACCTTCATCCTGAGCATCTTGTTTATGCTCACTAATCTTATGATTATAACGGGTTATCACCGACAGGTAAACTCTCCAGTCTCCCCCTTGGTGTGGGCATCAAATGCTCGACACCTACGCCTATCCAAGATTGGTTTGATATTTTCTATTGACCCTAGGTCTGACCTAAGGTTTATAGTGGAGTTATTCAAATATCAGTAAGGAGTCCTCTCATTGAAAGAACACATTACGATCAGCCAGCTTGCTCAGCTTATGAATGTATCTGTACATCAACTGCGATATTTTGAAGAAAAGGGAATCCTCTATCCATCACTCACATACTGAAGAAAATCAATATCGGATGTACGGGCTTCATGAGATTTATCAGCTATCGCATATTTTATTACTACGTAAATTAAATGTCCCTGTCGGTCAGATTCAAGAATGTATGACTTCCTATGCTGCCGATGATTATAACCAGCTTTTAGAGCATTCGTTGCAAAAAGTACAAGCTGAAATAGCTAACTTAAAGATGCATGAACAATTTATTCACAAAGTGTTAGAAGAATATAATAATCGGACCCAGCAGGGCGATGAGTATCAAGTCAAACGATTAGGTCCCCGTCATTTAAAGCTATGGTTTGCATTGGAGAATGGTCAAGAGTTCACTGCCGGAAACCTATTTGAACACCGCCCTGCCCCACCTCGATTATTTGAAAATGACCTGCATTACTTGTCTGATGCTGGACAGTTGAAGCTGTGTTATGAAACGGCGGATGTGGCTGACTATATTCTGGAAGAAGGCAACTATCTTTATAAGCATCTTTCCGTCATTGAAGAACCTGAGATTGATTATGAAATCAAACAAATGGAACGATATGTAGCTCATCACCAATATAACTGCCAAAGCAAGATCATTCTAGTAGAAACATCTTATCTTTCGATGTTCGACAACAACAAGCTACAATATGAAATTCAAGTCAAAGTAGAATAAATCTTGGAGGGTGTTACATGAGTGCAAAATCTTTTGACATTGTTGCATACCAAAAACAAGACCATGAAGCTGTTTGCAGTCTTTTAGTCGAATCGTTTAAAGCAAAATTCCAATCTCTTGTTACACTAAAGGATCAAGCTATACAGCAGTTGTTAATGCAGGTTTGGGTTCAAAATCCTTATTCTACATCTATGAAACAATTTGTAGCTAAAGAAAACGAAGAATTTATCGGTGTTCTTTCCCTTAAATGGAAACCCTCCTACTCTTCACTTCCTGAAAAAAACCCCATTTCTTTGACTCCGCTGCTAAAACAGTTTGGTTGTTTCAATGTATTTAAATTTTTGGCAGGTATGCATGCGCTAGAGTATACCCCCGCTGCAAATGAGTGTTACATTGATCATTTGGCGATTCGTTCAAGTCATCGTAATCAGGGAATAGGACGCCATCTTGTAGCTTTCGCACAGCAATTTTCGGTTGAATCTGGTTTTCATGCATTGACGCTTCACGTAGCGCATAAGAACCAAGGGGCTATCCGTTTGTATCACCAACTGGCGTTTGAAGTAAAACAATCCAAATATAATGGGTTACGGCATTTTTGGTTCAAGGAGCCTGTATGGCATCTGATGAGTTGGAAAGAGAACCTGCATTCGAGGAGAGAGCATCATTGAAAAAAACACTCAAGCTTACTTTTGGTATTGCGGCAGCTCTGGCTGTTGCCTTGGTACTCATTGTTCTATATCAAAATTCCTACAAGATGACAGAAGAAAAAATACAAATCACGACACCTAAAGGGCTGTTAACAGGTACATTAACTTTGCCTAAGAACTACTCGGGAAAGGTTGGATTGGTTGTTTTTGTCCATGGGGATGGTCCTATTAATGACACCTATGATGATGGATACAAACCACTGTGGGAAAAGTTCGCTTCCAAGGGTTATGCCTCCTTGTCACTGAATAAGCCCGGTATTAACAGCGCTCCTGGCAACTGGCTCGCCCAAAGCATGGAGGACCGCGCACAGGAGATCCGATATGCAATAGACTGGGCAAGAAGCTTACCTATGATTGATAAGCAAAAAATCGGCCTATGGGGAGCCAGTCAAGCAGGATGGGTCATTCCGAAGATCGTTAAAGAGGAGCATGATATTGCATTCAGCATCCTTGTATCGCCTGCCGTGAACTGGATTTCCCAAGGACAATTTAATACCAGAAAAGAACTGGAGCGAGAAGGAGTTACTCCGCAAGAAATTCAAAAGACATTGAACTACGATCAAAAGATTCTACAGTTACTGAAAAAACAGGCTTCTTATGAAGAATATCTAAGCATAGCTGATCCTGACGATATGATTTCCAAGGAAAGATGGAGCTTTATACGCAAAAATTTTCTGTCTGATTCCACCGAAGAATTAAGTCACTTCCATTCTCCTGTACTCTTGGTTCTGGCTGGAAAAGATATTAATGTTGATGTAAAGGATACCGAGCGAGTCTATCGCCAGAAAATCCCCGCAGAGCTACTGTCCGTGATTCATTTACCTGAAGCCGACCACTCCATGATGGATGAAAAAATCGCGCGTTCAAAATCTCTAACTTTTTTAACAGCCGTATTCGCCCCAAGAAAATTGGTGAATGACGAGTATCTCAAAATTCTTGCCAATTATGTCAGTGATCGTTAAACAATGACGTTTTTTTTCATACTTCTTTTGAATATGCTGATAAAAAATCCATCGAAAGATAAAAGGGTACATTTTTTTTGAGTATACGATTTTCTTAATGCGGTCTACAGACAGTCCGCATTGTTCTGAGAGTTCGTCAATGGGCAGCCCATGTCTGCAAATAACTAGTCCTTGCACTCGTGAATAATGGGTTGCAATTCAAAAAAGACGTCTATTTCCTGTAGGATCTGGTTTCTGTGCAGTCAGTTACGCGCTCATTCCACCCATAACTGTTCCCGGTTAGACTGGGAATAGATCTATAAACGACAAAAAAACGGCATCTCTGCCGTTTTTTCTAAAAAGATGGACTCTCAGGGACTCGAACCCTGGACCAATTGATTAAGAGTCAACTGCTCTACCAACTGAGCTAAGAGTCCATAATAAAATTTTGGTGGAGCCTAGGGGGATCGAACCCCTGACCTCATCGCTGCCAGCGATGCGCTCTCCCAGCTGAGCTAAGGCCCCATCATAAGCAAGTTTTATCAATGTTTCAAGCGACTTCTATATCATATAAAATATTTAACCCTGTGTCAATACTTTTATAAAAAAATATAATTTTCTCCCTTCATGGCCCAGAAAAGATACAGTCAGCGATCAGTCGCTGGCTGTATCTTTAGATAACAGTGTTTTCAGTTCCTTCATAAACATATTGATGTCTTTAAACTGACGATAGACGGACGCAAAACGTACGTAGGCGACTTCATCCACTGGGTAAAGCTGTTCCATGACCAGCTCACCAATCTGCTGGCTATCCACTTCTGTGGCTGCTGTGTTGCGGATAGCGTTCTCCACCTGGGATACGATCATATCCAGTTGCTCGACGGATACTGGACGCTTCTCGCAGGCTCGAATGAGACCGCGCAGCATTTTATCACGACTAAACTCTTCACGGCTGCCGTCTTTTTTGATGACCATGAGAGGGGTTTCCTCCACCATTTCAAAGGTGGTAAAACGCCTGGCACACTGCTCACATTCACGGCGGCGACGGATGGACTTGTTATCATTCGCAGGTCGCGAATCCAGCACTTTCGTGCCATTGTAGGCACAATACGGACATTTCATAATCTCACCACTTTCTTTTTCCAATAAATTTCCGAAGACTTTTAGTAATAATTTTGTCAAAACAGATCATAATATGTTTACCATATCGCGAGGAGGTGAACAACAATGGCACAAGGAAACAATGGCAACTCCAACAATCTGGTAGTCAGCAGATCCTCCGGCGCTCTGGAGCAAATGAAATTTGAAATCGCTCAAGAGTTGGGTATCAGCATTCCTCAAGATGGATACCAAGGTAACATGACTTCCTATGAGAACGGTTCGATCGGGGGCTACATCACAAAACGCCTCGTAACGATCGCCGAACAACAATTGGCAGGTCAATACCAATAATCGCGGTAATAATGCAAAAATAACAAGAAAAAGTGTCTGGATGGGCTGGTAAAAACAGCCTGTCCAACGCTTTTTTCATTTTAAAGCGAAAAGCTCATCATGTCATTAACTTTGAATTAAAAATCATTATAAATTTTCGTGTATTGCCTGTAGTAATAAATGACCCGCTGTACATAATGTCGTGTCTCACCAAAAGGGATTTGCTTGATGGACTCTTCCTTTCCATCCCACACTCCCTTATCCAGCCACTCTTGAACTTTACCCGGCCCTGCATTGTAAGCAGCTACGATTGCTACAGGATTATCCTGAAACTTTATGGATAGGTTATGCAAATACCAGGTTCCCAGCTCAATATTGGTGCCAGGCTCGTGCTTGACGCTGTCCAGCGGAACCTTTTGAATCTGGGCGCTGTCCATAATCCAATTTGCCGTATTCGGCATAATCTGCATCAGCCCTAGCGCCCCCTTATGCGACTGCTTACTGGTTTTAAAATTGGTTTCTACACGGATAATAGACGCCACCAAAAATGGGTCTACTTCATACGTCTGTGAATACTGCCGAATCTCATCCTTATATTGAATTGGATAGAACCAGGACATCCAATTTGAATTAAGGAATAGAATCAGGACAAACCCGACAAACAAAATGAGCAGGACTCTTTTCTTTCGCAAAATATTCATGCAAGTCCCTTCCGCTGCCAAAATTGATCAATTTGTCGCTTCGTCTCAGTCTGTGTTCCACTATTATCAATAACGATATCGGCCAAGCTTTTCTTTTGCTCAATATCCATTTGTGCGGACAGCCGAAGTCCAGCTTGCTCCTCCGTCAGACCGTCTCTGAGCACCAGACGCTGGAGCTGAATATCACGTGGTACGTACACAACCATAATTTCCTCGTACAAGCTCTCAAGCCCCGACTCGTACAGTAACGGAATATCTGCCAAAACAAGCTTGTCCGGCTGTTCCCGTTCAAATGCTTCCATGCGCATACGCATTTCCTCACGAATAGCAGGATGTGTAATATCGTTAAGTGCCTGCCGCTGGGCAGGGTCTCCGAATACAATCTCCCCCAGTTTTTTGCGAAGCAGAGTTCCGTCACTGTTCACTATAGCTTGTCCAAAATGCTGAATGACCGCCGCCAACACCGGATGCCCCGGAAGCATCACTTCCCGGGCAATGGCATCTGCGTCGATCAGCAGCGCACCTTTGGCGACCAAAAGAGCCGACACGGTGCTTTTTCCGGTAGCAATACCTCCGGTTAATCCGATATTCATGCTCTTTCACCTCATAACAGCTTCAATATGCCCATCATAATCAGTAATAATGCCGGCAATACACCCAGCGCCTTCATAAATCGAAATGCTGATAGAAAAAAGCCTGCCTTCATCCCTGTAATCAAAAATGTTCCACTGAATAACGTAATAGCCAGCGCAGTAGACAGTGGCTGAAAACCAAGCATAGCTGCCCCGAGTCCCGCTCCGAACGCATCGACCGATAATGCAATACCCAGCCAAACCGCTTCGGTAGCAGATATACTGCCGGAACGGTCCATATCCGCAGCAGACGGGCTTCGAAGAATCCGAATAACAAGCCCCCATTTGCGAAACTCCAGAGAAAATACTGTTCGTTCCTGCTGCTCCACAGAAGCTTCTGCCGACAGATCTTTTCTTGAGCTGGGGAAAGACTCGGTATCAGCATTCTCTACACCCTCCTTCTCCCCAAGAACAGATCTGCTCGCCGGATCAGTCTGTTTTGTAAGAAGCAGACCCCGAGTGGGCTCCACTGAATCCTCTGGCAAATCCTCTTTGCGGTGCAGAGCTTGAATCAAAGAGTAACAGCCAATACAGATCAGGATGACAGCACCGAAAACGGTCGTATATACAGGAGACAGGACACGAGATAGTAATGCGCCCAATTGCATGGATATGCCGATCACCAAACCTGAACATACGGAGATGATAGCAATCGACAACAGTGGAATTTTCATTTTGCGCAGACCATATGTAACACCGACTCCGAAACTGTCCAAACTTAGCGCAAATGCCAGTAACAGCAGGGCTCCCCAATGATTAGCCACTCCAATTCCCTCCCATTGCGAAGGCAGGGCCTTATAACAACCGAAACCCTCCGCAGTATTGGTACTTGGAACAATATATGAGAGGGATGGGCTTGGGGTGACTGTGCTTGTTTAGCGCAGAGGCTGGCAGACCGGACAATGATGTGTGCCCCGTCCGGCTACGACAGATTTTTCGATCAATGTACCACAGTTGATGCAAGGCTTCGCGTTACGTCCATAGATTTGCAATTGATGCTGGAAGTCGCCCGCTTCGCCCTGTCCATTCACGAACGATTTAATGGACGAGCCTCCAACCTGAATGGACGCACCTAGCGTGGAGACAATCGCCTCATGCAAGACATGAAATTGGCTATCCGTTAGGCTTTTGGCTGGCTGTGCTGGATGAATCCCCGCCTTAAACAACGATTCATCTACATAGATATTCCCGATGCCCACCACATATGACTGGTTTAACAGCGCTGCCTTGATCGAAGTCGAACGAGTTCCAACAGCGGCACGCAGCATTTCTGGTGTAAAGGCCTCGTCCATCGGTTCCAGACCAAGTTTGTTCAGCGGCTTTTCCAGCAAATCCTGTCCTGCTGGAAATAAGTGCATCGTGCCAAACTGGCGCACATCCTGATAACGCAACTCCGTACCATCTTTAAAATGAAAGATGACATGGGTATGCTTTTCCACAGGATCATGTTGTGAATATAATCCATATCGTCCTTCCATTCGAAGATGGGAGACCAGCACCAGCCCGTCCAGCAAAATCCGCAGAAACTTTCCGCGTCTCTCCACCCCTGTAATCCGGTGATCGGCCAATTCCATCGCAAAAGCGTGGATATCATCGGGCCGTTGAATGATCCGCGGCAGATTCACAGTGACATGATCTATATGTTTATCAACGATAAGCTCGTTTAGCGTTCGTTTAATGGTTTCTACTTCCGGTAATTCCGGCATGATGTCTTCACCTCACCCTATATTATAACGGAAGCAGCGTCAAATTGGGACTATCTACTCATTGAAATATCTTATTTGGCCTCATACCAATTGCTGCCATAGCTTACTTCGGCTTTGAGCGGCACAGCCAGCTTTAATGCAGCTTCCATGGTAGCCGGGACAAGCTCTTTCATCGTTTCCATTTCCTCAGGCGGAACCTCGAATACAAGCTCATCATGTACTTGGAGCAGCATTCTGCTACGAAGATTACGTTCACGTAGCGCTTTATCCATCTGTACCATCGCCAACTTGATAATATCGGCTGCGGTGCCTTGAATCGGCGTATTCATCGCTGTACGCTCGGCGAATGAACGCAGGTTGAAATTGCTGGCGTTAATCTCCGGCAAATAGCGTCTGCGTTCCAACAGCGTTTTTACGTAGCCGTCCCGCTTCGCATCCTTTACAATATCAGCCATGTAACGGCGAACGCCTTGGAACACATCAAAATACTGGTCGATAAAGCGAGCCGCTTCCTTCCGCGTAATATTCAAATTTTGTGACAGACCATAATCACTGATCCCGTAGACAATCCCAAAGTTGACTGCCTTCGCAGAACGCCGCATATTGGAGTCCACATCTTCCGCTGCTACACCGAACACATCGGATGCGGTCTTGGTGTGAATGTCCATATCGTGGACAAAGGCTTCCTTCAAACGTTCATCATCCGAAATATCAGCCAGCACCCGCAGCTCAATCTGTGAGTAGTCTGCCGCCAAAATAGACCAGCCCGGTTCGGACGGAACAAATACTTTGCGGATTTTGCGACCTTCTTCAAGACGAATCGGAATGTTTTGCAAATTCGGAAATTGACTGCTCAAGCGTCCAGTTGCTGCAACTGTCTGCCGGAAATACGTATGCACCTTACCCGTTTTCTCCGAAATTTCTTTAAGCAATCCTTCAACATACGTCGATTGGAGTTTGGCAATGGTACGGTACTGCAAAATGTTTTGTACAATATCATGATAGGGGGCCAGCTTTTCCAGTACCTCCGCATCGGTCGAGTACCCCGTTTTCGTCTTTTTAATGACAGGTAAACCCAGTTTATCAAACAAAATCTCACCCAACTGCTTAGGCGAATTCAGATTGAACTCTACTCCGGCAATGCTGTAGATCTCGTTCACCAACGTTGCGATCTGGGCTTCAAATTCTTTACCCAAAGCACGCAGTTCTTCTACGTTCACCAAAATGCCCTGCTTCTCCATATCCGCTAAAATGCGGGACAACGGCATCTCCAGCTCATGAAACAGCTTGTGCATTTCCGTTTTCTCCAGCTCAGCCTGCTGCACAGGCACCAAAGCTTCAATCACCGCTGCCTTACGCGCCACATGATCAGACAGCACGTCCACGTCAGGAACTTTATATTTAGCTCCTTTGCCGAACACTTCTTCGTCAGGACGGATCGAAGACAAGCCATATTTGGCTGCCAATCCGCTCAATGTCTGGTTTGCATCAGTTGGGTCCAGCAAGTACCCTGCCAATTGCACATCAAACTCGGCACCTGCAAACTCAATTCCATGCCAGTGTAAAGCCAAATCCGTACGATGCAGATCATGACCGCGTTTTTTGCGTTCAGGGTCAGCAAGCCATTCGCGAATAGGTGTAGCTGTATCGCTTTGCAGTACATCCAGTGTCATAAAAAACTGCTGTCCCGTTGCGGCAAATATCAGACCTACGATGTCAGCATGATGCGGATTATCGCCATGCGTCTCAACATGCAGCACATCCACATGATCCAACACTTCTACCAATTCGCTAATCCGCTGCTCATCCAGCACTGTTACGTCAGCCGCGGCTTCCTCTACGTCTACCCCAGTACTGCCAACCTCACCTGAAAAAGATAAACGTTCCAGCAAGGACTTGAACTCCAGCTTCGCCAGAGCTGGCCCGGCTGTTTCTGCTTGCAGCCCGCCGAAGGCCACATCTTCCAGCTGCTTGTCCAACGTTACATCCCGATAAATGGTCGCCAAATCTTTGCTCATTCGCGCATCGTCAGCATGTGTCTCAACGCGTTCTTTCATTTTGCCCTTCAGCTCATTCGTGTGCGCCAGCACTTCTTCGACTGAACCGTATTGATGCAGCAGCTTGAGCGCTGTTTTTTCACCTACGCCGGGAATACCAGGAATATTGTCCGACGTATCGCCCATCAGGCCCTTAAGATCAATAATTTGCAGCGGCTTCAGCCCATATCGTTCCTGAATTTGCTCAGGTCCATACGTCTCCACCTCAGTAACCCCTTTGCGAGTCAAGCCGACTGTGACATGGTCTGAAGCCAATTGAAGCATATCCTTGTCCCCGGTCACGACCAGCACATTGAAGCCGGCTTCGTCCGCTGTCTTGGACAGGGTCCCTATAATATCGTCCGCCTCATAGCCATCCAATTCAAACTGGGCAATGCCGAAAGCGGTCAATAGCTCTTTCAGCAACGGAAATTGCTGGGACAGCTCTGGCGGGGTTTTCTCCCGTCCACCTTTGTAATCCTCGTATCCCTTATGGCGAAACGTTATTTTACCGGCATCGAAGGCAACCAGCATATGTGTTGGTTTGTGCTCCTCTAAGAGCCGCAATAACATCGTCGTAAATCCGTATACCGCGTTCGTCTGTTGCCCGCTCGAATTCGTTAACGGTGGCATAGCAAAAAACGCCCGGTAAATGATACTGTTACCATCTATAAGCATGAGTTTATCCATTTAGCACCTCGCAAGTTCATCAATGCATTCGTAACGTTCTTACGTTTTACGCATTCCTCTTCCTATCTTAACATACAAGACTCCTTTTTCAGAAAAAAACGGCTGCTTCCTAACCAAATTTGCCTTTTGCTCAAAGACAAGTCTGGGTCAGAAACAACCGCTATATACCTGAAAGCTCTACTGGTTCAAATCTGGTCTCTCCCCTGTCACGAGATATACAGTGCTTTCACCGATATTCGTAGCATGGTCACCAATTCGTTCAATGTATCGTCCTACAAGCAACTGCAGCATAGCTTGTGAAGCCTCTGCCGGCTTTTCTACCATAAAGGCGTACAGATCGCTGATCATGTGGCTATACATGGAATCCACACGATCATCCTCTTTGGCCATTTTGTAGGCCAGATCTGTGTTTTCATCCAAATAGGATTTGATCGCATCATCTATCATTTCTTTAACAATGGCAGCCATGTGCGGAATATCCACCAGCGGCTTAATGATCTGCTGCCCTTCCAAGCGAAGTGTCACCTTGGCAATATCAAGCGCCAAATCGCCCATTCGTTCCAGATCACTGGAAATTTTAAATGCAACAATGATCCGGCGCAAATCCTTCGCTACCGGCTGCTGGGTAATAATGAGCTTGGAACCCATATCAAGAATATTCTCTTCCAGCGTATTGAGGGATGCATCATTTTTGACCACCTGCTGAGCCAATTCTGTATTTTTGGTCTGCAAACATTCAATGGCCTGATCGAGCGCCTTCGAAACGTGTGCACCCATTTCGCGCAGTACGGCTCTCAGTTCGTCTAACCCTTCATCAAAACCTTTTCTACGTATCATTTCGAAGTCACCCCTTCTGGCATATTCATCTGGTAGGCTTTAGCCAAATCGCCCTGAAATATAATCTTCCGTACGTGAATCTTGCGGCGTGGAAAACATCGTCTGTGTGTCCGCCGCTTCCACCACAACACCATTCAAAAAGAACGCAGTTCTACCAGACACACGCGCTGCCTGATGCATGTTATGCGTCACCATGACAATGGTATACGTGTCTCGCAATTCCTGAACCAGTTCTTCAATTTTCATCGTGGAGATCGGATCCAGCGCAGATGTCGCCTCGTCCATAAGCAAAATATCTGGTTGTACAGCAAGCGCCCGGGCAATGCACAACCGCTGCTGTTGTCCACCGGACAAGCTCAGAGCTGAACGCTTCAAAAAGTCCTTGACCTCTTCCCAGAGTGCCGCCTGCCGCAGGCTTTGCTCGACCAATTCGTCCAACTTGTCCTTTTGCCGAACTCCATGCAGACGCGGGCCGTAAGCCACGTTATCATAAATCGATTTGGGAAACGGGTTAGGCTGTTGAAAAACCATTCCCACCTGCTTCCGCAGAGTTTCTACTTCCATAGTATCGCCGTATATATCCTGACCTGCGATACTCACGGTGCCTTCAATACGTGTTCCCGGTATCATGTCATTCATCCGGTTTAGCGTACGCAGCAGGGTCGATTTGCCGCAGCCGGACGGGCCGATAAAGGCAGTTACCGTTTTTTCAGGAATATCGAGGTTTATATGTTTCAGCGCGTGAAATTTCTCATAATATAAATTCAGCTTATCAATCCGGATTACGGAATCATTCATGGATTTATGATCTCCTTCGTGTTGCAGTTATGATCCTCAAGCATTGCACCTGATTTGCACAATATGAAGATTATATAAGCTGTGTGTAAATTTAGTGTGGTGGATTTGTTAACGTTATGTAAAATGATCAAGAACTTAGCATGAGCTCAAGCTCCTGCGCAATTTCGGCTGCATTCAAAGCTGCTTCCTCTGCGGAACGGGACATTTCACTGTTTTTAGCTTCAATTTCATCGACAGCCTGCAGTAGTTTGGCAAAAGTTTGTGTTCCGGCAGATATATATTGAGAGCCTGTATGAATCTGCTGCATACTCGTATCCGTCAGTTCAGCGGTGTCACGCAGCATTTGCTCGATATGGGTGAGTAAGCCTGTAATCTGTGTGGAAAAAGCTTTCGTCTGGAGTGACATATTCCGCACCTCCTGAGACACAATCTGGAAGCCTCGTCCATGTTCGCCAGCATGTGCCGCTTCAATGGACGCGTTGATCGCCAGCAATCCACTGTGATCTGCCAGTGCACGAATGGATGAAGCCATGCCCGCAATGTCATTCAGCGATTGCGTCAACGCCGTCATTTGCTCATGCTGGCGTTTCATTTGCTCCGTAACCGCACGATAGGAGAGCAAAACATCCTCCAGTTCTACTTTGCCACGACGGGATAATTCACTCATTGAGCGGGTTAGCCGCACACTGTCATCGGCCTCTTTAGCTGCATCCAGCACAGTCAGCTGAATACGCTGGACTCCGTCATAGCTATGCCGAATCACATCTCCCCGCTCTTCGTCCGCTTCTCTTTGCATTCGCTGCACGACGGACAGGATATCACGAATCGTGAGTACACCGAGTAACCGTGTTCCTTCCTTAATCAACACACAGTCGTAAAAACGCTGATCTTCCCGCAGCATCGCCAGTTCCACAATGTCCGATGCCTGGCTTTTCAGATCCACAATTAATGTATCGGGGTCGGCAAATAGGGCCGCAGGCTTGTCATAGAACAACGCCGCAGCAAATCTGCCCGTAAAATGGCGATTGTACGCATCTCTCATAATAATGCCCAATGGAAGATCATTTTTATCCACAACAATGACACAAGGAATATCTTCCTGTGTTTTCATAAGGGCTAACAGTTCTTTACAAGACATATCCGTACCAATGATCGGAACCTCCCGGCATGGCACATAGGTAGTAATCGACTTGTATGCTTCACGTTCAATCACGGCAGTGGAGCTCGGCTGGGTCTTTGGTTCCGTTATCATCGTTCTGAAGTCCCCTTTTTTTAACTACTTGGAGTGACGGGAACATCATATCGGTCATTTGTTGATTCTAGCGTCTAGTTTTGTTAATGAAATGTAAAATCACAAAATGGACACAAAGGTCCCCGGACACTGCGCTGAATAAAGAAAAACGCTCCTCATTTATAATAAATGAGAAGCGCTTCTTTTTTTATTTACAACCAGCTTGTACCCCACTCCACGGATCGAATCGATATGAACCGAGTCGGGATCAAGCTCCAGCTTTTTACGTAAGGAGCTGACGTGCACATCCACGGTCCGTTGCCCGCCAATATAGTCAAAACCCCAAACAGCATTCATCAGATCATCCCGGGTCAGGACCACACCCGGCTTGCGGGACAAATAAAGAAGCACCTCAAATTCCTTGGGTCTGAGGCTGATGGACTGACCTCCAAGAATGACTTCATATTTTTCAGGGTAAATCTCCAGCTCGCCCAATTGAATTTTGGAGCTATCTTTCTGATCAGACAACACTCCTTCATCCCCACCGGAAGTTCTTCGCAGCACAGCCGTCACGCGGGCCAACAGCTCAGAAACGCCAAAAGGCTTCGTGATGTAATCATCCGCACCCGACTTCAGCCCTTGGACAACCTCGGCTTCACCGTTTTTGGCCGTTAAGATAATAATAGGCGTCGTCAGCCCCTGATGGCGAAGTCTGCTCAGAATGTCCAGTCCGTTCATTCCCGGCAGCATCAAATCCAGCAGGATCAAATCGTAGGACTCTCTGGAGGCTTTCTCAAACCCGGCACTGCCATGATCCTCCGTATCCACTTCGAAGCCTTCTTGTATCAAATTGTAGGATAGCAATCTGGCAAGCGTTGGTTCATCCTCAATAACCAGTAAGCGTTGTCCCATAAATAACTTCATCTCCTGTTTACCTGTTAAAGGCGCATTGGTCAAAATCCTGAAACTTTTTCCATACTCATGCGACACCCGTTTATTTTATCACGGCATTGTTAACAGAATGTAAAAAATGGTCTAGTTCATTCTTCCTGTTGCAATAGCGGTAATTCAACTGTAAATGTGGTACCCAATCCAAGCTCACTTTCCACCGAAAGGGTGCCATGATGCAAATCGACCAAGTGTTTGACGATCGACAATCCCAGCCCCGTTCCGCCAGAGTTACGCGAGCGACCTTTGTCCACCCGGTAAAAGCGCTCAAAGATACGTGGCAGGTCCTTCTTCGGAATTCCAATACCTGTATCACTGACTGTAAATACGACCTTTTCGGTGTCATTCTCCCGCTGTATCGTTAGAACCTTAATCTTTACCTTGCCACCATCAAGTGTATAGTTGATGCCATTAGACAAAAGGTTCAGGAAAATCTGCTGAAGCTTATCTTCATCTGCCTCCATAAACAGCTCATCCGGGATATCCATGTGTAGTGAAATTCTTTTTTTGGCAGCTACATTGTTCAGTTTTTCCAGCAATGATTCTATGAACGACGAAACGTGCACCGGCGAGCATTCCAGAGGGGAACGCTTGGACTCGATTTTGGACAGCTCCAGAATATCACCGATCAACCGATTCAATCGTTCGCTTTCATCATATATAATTTGCAAAAATGAACGGGCCGTCTCCTCATCTTTAACCCCGCCACCGAGCAAGGTCTCGGCAAAACCCTTGACTGCGGCAATCGGCGTTTTTAGCTCATGAGAAACGTTAGCCACAAATTCGCTCCGCATATTTTCCAACCGTCGAATAGCCGTAATATCCTGTAAAAGGAACAGCATCCCCCGGTATCCGCCCTCATCCTCATACATCGGAACACCGTCCAGCAACACGAGTCTCTCCTCGGGATTGTACAAATGAACCTCACCATGCAGCCTTTCTCGGCTTTGTATACTGCCCTCAATTAGCTTTGTGAGCTCATAATGCTTCTTCAGCTCATGATACGGCTTGTCTGTCACCCGTTTACCCACGACACCAAGCATTCGCTCAGACTCACGGTTTACAAGCGCAATACACTCATTTGCATCAATCATTAGAATTCCGCCTGTCATATTACTCATGACACTCTGGAGCAGATCCTCATTGTCACGTATCGTTTTCATTTGGTTTTGGAGACTATCAGCCATACGATTAATGGCTTCACCCAGTTGCCCTACCTCGTCCCGGCGCTGCACACCAACCCTTGCGTCATAATCCAGTCCTGATATACGGTTGGCTACCCCAGTAATATGTTCAATGGGCGAGGTGAGACTGCGAGCAATACGATAGCTCACCAGTCCAGCAGCAATAAACAGCAACACTAGACCAATCCCGATGGCCGTCCAGCCGCGCTGCACTCCCTCCTCCACCGCTTTCAGACTCATGGACAAACGGATATATCCGTCAAAACCCTTATCCGATACAACAGGCTCTGCAACGTATAGCATGTTCCGCTGCAAGGTTTCGCTGTAACGAATCGTGCGTCCAATCTTCTCTGTTGAAGCTTGCTGAATTTCTTCACGAGATGCGTGATTTTCCATCTTACGCGGATCGCTTAACGAATCTCCAACCACCGTCCCGTCCTTGCGAATGAAGGTCACCCGCGATTCCGTCAGACGAGCAATTTCTTTCGCCTTTTGAGAATAATAAGAGACATAATCCGTGCTGGACAGGGCATCTGCATTAACAAAAGGGAATGTAGCTCGAAGCAGGTCGATCTCCCGTCCCATGTTCTCCTCTAGCACCTTCATATTCGAATTTTTAAAAATTTGTCCCATCGTGATTCCAGCAGCAAGGACAGATACGCCAATCAAAATCAGCATGATCAGGGTAAGCCTGAAACGAAACGATTTCATAAAATATGCCCATCCTTTATGTAAGTTAAGTCTCATTCTACAGGCTACCTTCATTATGTTCCACTGTGAAAAGAAAAAAGGCTAGGGCATAACACAGCCCTAACCTTTTCCTTGTCCTTTTATCCGTTTATAACTTCACCGCCATTGATATGAATAACCTGTCCGCTTACATAAGAAGAATCATCTGAAGCAAGGTACACATAGGCTGGCGCCAATTCTTCCGGCTGACCCGGACGCTTCATTGGCTGCGCTCCTCCAAACTCGCTGACCGTCTTAGCATCAAATGTAGACGGGATTAACGGTGTCCAGATCGGCCCTGGTGCTACAGCGTTCACCCGAATGCCTTGATCCGCCAAATTGAGTGAAAGGGAACGTGTAAAGGATGTGATTGCCCCTTTGGTCGATGAATAATCAATGAGTGTCTTGTTCCCAGCATACGCGGTAATCGATGTGGTGTTGACGATCGTGCTCCCTTTCTTCAAATGCGGCAATGCTGCTTGCGTCAAGAAGAACATACCGAAAATATTCGTTCGGAACGTGCGCTCTAACTGTTCTTTGGTGATATCCTCCAGCTTTTGCTGTGGATGCTGCTCCGCTGCATTGTTCACAACGATGTCGAGCTTGCCCAGTTCGTTAACTGTCTGTTGAACCGCTTTTTTGGCAAATTGATCATCTCCGATATCGCCAGGAATCAACACGCATTTGCGTCCCTCCTGTTCCACCTGACGTTTTGTTTCTTCCGCATCCTTATGCTCATTCAAGTAGATGATGGCTACGTCCGCACCTTCTTTGGCATACGTGACAGCTACAGCCCGACCAATTCCACTGTCCCCACCAGTAATAAGTGCAACTTTACCTGTTAGCTTGCCAGCGGCTTTGTAAGTTGGTTTTTCAAATTGGGGTGCAGGCGACATTTTGGACTCAATCCCCGGTTGCTGGTCCTGATGCTGTGGGGGCAAAGTTTGCTGAGGTTGATTACTTTTAGACATTGTACATTCTCCCTTCAAAATCAGATATTTTTTAGGATGCAACATTTGCATCCACTCTACTCCTGAATTACCACACAAAGTTATTCGTTAAACGAAAAAAGAACAATGTAGTGATTTGAGCGCAAAAAAAACGGCCTATGCTTATTCAGCACAGACCGTTTTTCAATTTAGCATTTGTCATCATTCGATTATAGACTCTCACTAAATGCATAATTAAATAATATGGCTGTATACCATTAAAAACGTAATTAAAATCAGGAAGACAGCAAGCAGCGTACTGAACATTCGCATTTTGCCAGCATATTGCGTAATAGGCTGTTGGCTACGAATCGCTTCCAGCGACAGCCGTAACGGCTTACCCATGGCTCCCGCAATACCAGAAATGGCGAGAAACAACAGCAAAACGACAACAATCCATGCTACCGAATAAGAACCCCAGGGAAAAATCATATAGATACCGCTAACAAGCACTAAGATCAGCGCAAATTGAGCCAAACGGTTCAATAGCTGAACAGCCGATATCGTTCCTTCCTGCACGCTAGGAGCCAATTTGTCGATTTTGCCCACCACGAAGGGGAGCAATAAATAAAAACCCATCGCCAGTGATCCAATAATGTGAATAAAAAACATTTTACAACCTCCACTTCTTTGTTTTCTTACAAACTTTTTTTCCATAGAACGATCATATTCCAACGAATGTCTACCATCTTTTCAGTGTTTTGGGACATGCTTTTCTATGTCAGGATTTTGCAAAGTCCTCATGTAACTATCAATGCATATGAACTCTATTATACCGGGGAAGTGAGTCAAAGCAAAGGAATAAGGAAGAAAACGAATAGATTCCCTATATTCTGTTTATGAGTAAAAGAGGTGTCCCGCGGCCATGACTATGGCTTAGGGACACCTCTTCAGGTAATAGTCACCGTTTTAGTAGAAAATTGAATCTAAACGGTAACTATTTTAATCACACTGCGGACCGACTCCGCGGATTGATCGAGCGCTGCTTTTTCTTCGGCTGTCAATTCCAACTCGAACACTTTTTCGATGCCATTGCCACCAAGAAGTGTCGGTACGCCAAGGAATAAATCCTGATAGCCGTACTCTCCCTCCAGATAGGCGATGACTGGGATAATCCGTTTTTTGTCTTTTACAATCGCTTCCGTCATCTGTGCAAGCGAAGCTGCCGGAGCATAATATGCGCTACCATTACCCAACAGGTTGACGATCTCTCCGCCACCGCCGCGTGTACGTTGTACGATCGCTTCGATACGTTCCTGCGAAATCAGAGTTTCGATAGGTATACCCCCAACACTGGAATAGCGTACCAGGGGCACCATATCATCACCGTGGCCCCCCATAACGAAGCCGCGCACGTCTTCGACGGAAACGTTAAGCTCTTGTGCAATAAAGGTACAATATCGCGCTGTATCCAGCACACCGGATTGGCCAATAACCCGATTTTTCGGGAAACCCAGCGTTTGGTAGGCAGTATAGGTCATAGCATCTACCGGATTGCTCAGAATAATAACAATAGAATCTGGCGCATACTTCTTCACGTTCTCACAAACGGATTTTACAATTCCTGCGTTCGTATTTACCAAATCATCACGGCTCATACCCGGCTTGCGTGCAATCCCAGCTGTAATAATGACGATATCTGAGTTAGCTGCATCCTCGTAATTGGAAGTGCCCGTGATCTGACTGTCAAATCCCTGTACCGGACCGGCCTCCAAAATATCAAGCGCCTTGCCTTTGGTCGGATTCTCTAGTTGCGGAATATCGATCAGTACGATATCACCTAGCTCCTTTTGAGCCAGCAGCAATGCGGTAGTGGCACCGGTAAAACCGGCGCCAACAATGGATATTTTTTTACGTTGAATGGACAAGTGGTATTCCCCTTCCTTACAGGTTACTAATAATGGTATCTGCGAACTCGGAGCATTTCACTTGTGTAGCACCATCCATCAGACGAGCAAAGTCATAAGTTACAATCTTCTTATTAATGGACGTCTCCAGCCCTTTGTAAATCAGGTCAGCCGCTTCTTTCCAACCCAAGTGTTCAAGCAACATTACGCCCGACAGAATGACGGAACCAGGGTTCACTACATCTTTGTCGGCGTATTTTGGTGCTGTACCATGTGTAGCTTCAAAGATAGCATGCCCTGTTACATAGTTAATGTTCGCACCTGGCGCAATACCAATTCCACCAACTTGGGCAGCAAGAGCATCGGACAGATAGTCCCCGTTCAGGTTGAGCGTAGCAATCACATCAAATTCAGAAGGACGAGTCAGTACTTGCTGAAGTGCGATATCAGCAATCGCATCCTTGATAATGATTTTGCCTGCATCTTCAGCTGCTTTTTGAGCTGCATTAGCCGCATCCTCACCGTCTTTTTCCTTGATTACGTCATATTGGGCCCAAGTAAATACTTTATCTGCAAATTCTTCCTCAGCCACTTCATAACCCCAGTTTTTGAAGGCACCCTCGGTAAATTTCATAATGTTACCTTTGTGTACAAGCGTTACACTCTTGCGTCCGTGGTCAACTGCATACTGAATGGCTGCCCGTACCAGACGCTTTGAACCCTCGGAAGAAACTGGCTTAATGCCAATACCAGAGGTTTCAGGGAAACGGATTTTGTTCACACCCAGCTCTTGCTGGAGGAACTGAATAACCTTTTTCACGTCTTCGGACCCTTCAGCATACTCGATCCCCGCGTAAATATCTTCTGTGTTCTCACGGAAAATAACCATATCTACCAATTCAGGACGTTTCACTGGAGAAGGAACACCGTTAAAATAACGAACAGGACGCAGACATACGTATAAATCCAGTTCCTGACGCAATGCCACATTCAACGAACGGATACCACCGCCAATAGGTGTCGTAAGCGGACCTTTAATGGCTACAATATACTCACGGATGGCTTCCAAAGTATCGTTAGGGAGCCATTCGCCGTATGTATTGAAAGCTTTCTCACCAGCGAATACTTCATACCAGGCAATCTTTTTGCTGCCGTTATATGCTTTTTCTACAGCTGCGTCCAGTACGCGCTTGGAGGCTTTCCAGATATCGCGACCCGTGCCGTCACCTTCGATAAACGGAATTACCGGATGGTTCGGAACCTGTAGTTGACCGTTATCAATCGTAATTTTTTCGCCTTCAGTTGGGAGCTCAAACTTTTCAAATTTCGCCATAAGTTCCTTTTCCTCCTCAGATATGAATGGGTACAGGACGAAAGACATGATCTTTATCACAGACAAAAACGTACATCTCTCGTCGTCCCCTCTATTGTACCTTATTTTTTAAATTCAGGGTATACAACCTCAATCTTCCTTCGACAAGGGGTTAGCGCAACTCTGGTGATACGTATTTTTGATCCATTGGACCTGTATATTCGGCGCGAGGACGAATCAGGCGATTATTTTCATACTGCTCTAAAATGTGCGCTGTCCAACCGGATACACGACTCATAGCAAAAATAGGTGTAAACAGGTCTCTCTTGATACCCAGTTGGGTATACACAGAGGCAGAATAAAAATCCACATTGGGCTTCAAGCCTTTTTGTCCTGTTACAATTTCCTCAATTCGAACTGACATATCAAACAACGTTGTGTCGCCGTTCATTTCCCCCAGCTCGCGGGACATTTTGTGCAAGTGCTTGGCACGCGGATCACCGTTTTTATAGACTCGGTGTCCAAAGCCCATAATTTTTTCGCGATTATCCAGTTTCGCCTGGATATAGGAGTCCAACTGATCCAAACCACCAATCTCCTCCAGCGTTTTGGCCACAGCCTCATTGGCTCCACCATGCAGTGGTCCTTTTAAAGCTCCAATTGCAGACGTGATTCCGGAATAAATATCCGACAATGTGGCTACCGTTACACGCGCAGCAAAGGTAGAGGCATTTAATTCATGATCGGCGTGCAGCACGAGAGCCTGATTGAACGCTTTAATAGCCGTCTCCTCTGGATCCTTGCCAGTCAGCTGATACAAAAAGTTTTCAGCGATAGAAATACCTTTTTTAGGCGCAATCGGCTCCAAGCCCTCGCGTATACGTGCTATAGCTGCCACAATGGTAGGCAATTGCGCCTGAAGCTTGACGGTTTTGGTCACATTAGACTCTCTCGACATATCATCCGCCTCTGGGTCATACAAAGCGAGAGACGATACGGCTGATCTCAAGGCAGCCATCGTGCTCAAATCTTTCGGATATAACTTTAATTGAGTAACAATTTCATCCGGAATAGCAGCGTATTCGCTTAACTGGTTGCGAAGCTCCTGCAATTGCTCTTTATCAGGTAATTTCCCAAACCACAACAAATAAGCTACCTCTTCAAAATCGGCGTTAACAGCCAAATCATCAATGTTATAACCCCGGTACGTGAGAACGCCATCTACGATAGAGCTTATGGAGGAAGTGGTCGCTACGATCCCTTCCAGACCTTTAGTCGCTGTCATCGTTACATCTCTCCTTTGTAAAAACATTGTGAACGGACTTGCAATGTAAACATTTTCAAAAGTAAGATATGCCTTTTAAATAGCCGAGTAATGTTAACGCCATATGTCAATATTTAAACCTTCTTTCACTATACTGGATTTTGTCGTTTATGTGAACATTGAGGGCTATTCCAACACATTCAAATGTTTTATCGCTTCCATAAATAAATTTTTGAAACCCCTTACAAAAAATATTGATTCATTTGCACTTTTTTACACAGGTCTTGTCTCCCCCCTTTCCCGCATATGTATAGTAGAGCATTTATTTTATGAAATACTATCGTAAAAGAAAGGAGTCGTGAGAGCTTGAGCCGGTTAATCCTGAATCGCATATTTCGTGCTCTATGGGTGGCAATCGTGATTGTAGCTCTGTTATTGGGCATATATGTGCTTTTCCCTCTCGTCTATCCTTTCCTATTCGCCTGGCTTGTGGCTTATGCCATGAATCCACTGGTTGGTTTTCTGCGTAACAAAGCCCGTATGCCACGTTGGACGGCTGTCACGTTCTCATTATTTGTATATTTAGGTGGAATTGCAATTATCCTATCTGCAGCAATCACCCGCATAGTCCGAGAAGTTATAAAGTTGGCCATGACTTTTGACGGGCATATTGAGCGTTTTAAAAGCCTGTTTATCGATTGGACACAAAGCGATTTGATTCAAAATGTAATTATTGAAATTAACCATTTTATCCGGGATAATCCGGATTACCAACATACCATTAACAGTAATATTGATAAAACAACTCAAACCGTCAGTTCGGCTGTCACTACGCTAGTCGCTCAATTTTTTAATGGGGTTTTGAACTTGCTGACCTCTCTGCCTAATATGGGAGCAGTTCTAATGGTTATTGTATTAGCAGCTTTTTTTATTAGTAAGGATTGGGACCGACATAGTCGGATGCTCGCAAACACGGTTCCTGATACGATTCGCAAGCCATTGTCGGATATATGGCACGATCTACGTAAAGCACTGTACGGCTATTTGCGTGCACAGTTTATTATCATCTCCATTACGGCATTAACGGTCATTGTTGGGCTGTTCATATTGCGTGTGGAATCCGCCTTTACCATCGGTTTAATGATCGGGCTGGTGGACTTGCTACCTTATTTGGGGGTTGGCATTGTGATGATTCCGTGGATACTGTATGCGTATATGTCTGGTAATTTGGCGCTAGGGGTAGGATTGTCGATCCTTTATATCATCCTGTTGATTGGACGACAGATCGTGGAGCCTAAGGTGCTGGCCAGCAGCGTGGGCTTAAACCCGCTTCCCACCCTTATCGGTATGTTCATCGGGCTCAAGCTATTTGGCGTTTTAGGACTCATTATCGGACCTGTATCACTCATTGTCGTTGATGCACTGAATCGTGCGAATGTCATTCAGGACTTGCGCAATTATATTCTCGCAGGAAGAGTCCGCTAGATCATGGATAGGAAAAACGGCAGCTCACGTCAAAACCGCCGAAACGTAATACTGCCGTTTTTCATTTTTTTCTCCAGCCACTTTAATAAAAAACGTCGGTACAACGCTCGTGTTAAAGGGAACACCAACGTAAAACCAATAATATCTGTTAAAAATCCGGGGATAAGCAGCAAACTCCCACCAAAAAAGACACATAATCCATCCAGCATTTTACGGCCGGGCATTTGTCCCCGATTCATTTCATTTTTCGCATCGGCAATCACCTTACGACCTTCAAATTGCATCATGGCAGCCCCGATTAGCGTCGTCAGAATGATGAGTAAAATCGTTTTGCCTGCTCCAATCCAGTGACTTACCCATATAAACCCGTATAGCTCCGCCAAAGGAATGAGCAGCAGCAACAGCCACAGACGTTTACGCATCATCATGACTTCTGTCCCTCCCCGCCTGTAAAAGCAAACCTTAATGCAGTGTACAGCTCAGGTAGCGCCTGGTCCAGTCGAACGGGCTTCCATTCGGTGTTCACCCATACGTGACGTGTCATCCCAGTGACGAGCAGCTCTCCCGGCAGCGTGTCTGCCTGGGTCCATACCTTTCCCAGATACCTTTGATGCTCATCATCCGTTACCCGCCGAACCTCATAGATATAGTTTAGACGCAGTCTGGAGAAGTCGGTAATTGCGGTATAAACGGTAATTAAATCATCATATCGAGCAGGACTCGCATATTTCGCATTGATTTCAATAACTGGCAGCAAAACTCCACGTTCCTCCATGCTCCGATAGTTAAAACCCGTCTGTCGGATCATTTCGGTACGCCCGATCTCAAACCAGTTCAAATAATTTGCATGATATACGACCCCCATCTGGTCGCTTTCCTGATAACGGACACGTAGCGGTGCGCCATACCAGCGTAATTCCGTTTGTTTCTCCTCTTGAGTCATACAAGCTCTCCTATCTTTGTGCATCTTTATCTCTATTTTGCCCTCTCTCCATTAAACCATATTTACAGCCCGGGAACAAAAAGAGGGCAGACCGACCGGTCCTCCCTCGCAAATCATATATAATAATGCCTTTATTATTGTGGCAACGGCTTGGACAGTTTATAATATCCGCTATCCGAAGCCAGCTTAAGCAAGCTCTTAGCTTGGCTTCCCGCCCAGGCGTAACCGAGTCGTCTTTCCTCACTAATTTTCATGATGTCGGTATACTTTTTGCCATCCCGGTCTGAAAAGAAGTATTTATTGTCTTCCACATTATAGAACCGATACCACATTACACTCGATGCGTCCTTTTGGAAAAACTCCGGACCTTGACGATTGTATTTCATACCGTCGATTCGGTTCGCGTCAAACCATTTCAAAGCACTTTGAGCCGCTTTTTTCACTTCAGCGGTTTGCGGCTGGGACATGAGAAAAGCAGTAATGCCTACTGATTCCGTAGTTGTTTTGGAAGGTAACTCAAATGCCCGGGCTTCAACAGATGCATAAGTAGCCGGATCGTGCTGTGCACCCCAGATTGTTGGTGTACCATTATTTACAATTTGAGATTTAATTGTGTACTGGATACCTTTGTTTAGCGCTTGCTGAAGTCTGGAGCGGTAAGAGTTATCCAGAATATCGCTATCAAACGGCTGCTTCTTGTTCACGATATCGTCAGCCAAAACCATAACTCTGACCATTGCATCATCATTATAAGTTACAGCATCGGAATAATTACCACGTTTAGGGTATACTTGAGGCCAGCCACCGGAGGA
Organism: Paenibacillus sp. 1182; assembly: GCF_017833915.1. Lineage (NCBI taxonomy): Bacteria > Bacillati > Bacillota > Bacilli > Caryophanales > Paenibacillaceae > Paenibacillus > Paenibacillus sp. 1182. Next base: position 58,168 of record NZ_JAFICR010000010.1, read on the forward strand.
ATATTGAGAAGTTAGTACGAAGTCAACTGCTTTTTGTACACTGATCTTAATGTCTTTATTTTTGGTTTTTTTGTATACATCCGCCAAAAAGCGAATCTCGGTTGTCGTCGCCTCGTTATCGAACGTTCCGAGTTCAACACCATCCTTGCTCTTCCATGTGGAGCGTGCAGCTTTGCCATCCCATTTGGATTTATAATTCTTTTCCATAGCTTTGAAGAATCCGCCATGTGGCAATTGCCAGGATACAATATTTAAGGCAAGTGTAGTATCCTTGGATGTATTCCCCGTAGAAAACTTACTGAAATCGCGCATCTTGTTTAGGATGCTGTCTGTATTGACAACAGCGGTTGGCTTCGCCACAGCCGACAGCCCAAATAATTGCTCACGATCCAACACACCTGAATTTACATCGTCACCATAAACGTCCCGTCCCACAGCTGAATCTGTGGTAAGCTCATAAGAAGCAGTAGCCGATTCACGTACTGAATCATATGTAGCCGGCACAATCTCCTGTGCCGCAGCCCATGAGGGACTTAGGAGCCCTGACGTTACTGTAATCGCCAAACTTGAAAGCGCTATCATCTTTACAGTTGGACACATCTTCTTCTTCATTTGAACCTCTCCCTTATTTTAAGTTGGGTCATTGCGTTCAGTTTAACCTATACATTCTTGCTGAGGATTCTTTTGGATAGTGAGAGGGACTGAACCACTATTTATGCATGATAAATAGTTAGTTGTATTATATGAAAATATATCCAAACGATCAATATATTTTAATTTACTAATAGATTAAAAAAGTTAAAAAACTTTGAAAACAATAAAAATCCTCTTACTAATGCCGGATTAGTAAGAGGATTTTACGTAAAGCTAATATAAAGTAGGTCGATGAGCAACATCGCTTAACCAAATCGACCCATGATGTACTCCTGAGTCAGCTCATTTTCAGGATTCGTGAAAATATCGTTCGTTTTCCCATGTTCAACCAGACTTCCGATATAAAAATAAGCAGTATAATCGGAAATTCGTGCAGCCTGCTGCATATTGTGCGTCACAATAACGATGCGCAATTCTTTTTTCAATTCGGTAATAAGCTCTTCTACCTTGCCTGTAGACACAGGGTCCAGCGCTGAAGCTGGCTCGTCAAGTAACAGAATTTTCGGTTGAACGGATAGAGCACGTGCAATGCAAAGCCGCTGCTGTTGCCCGCCAGACAGCGCTAGAGCGGAGTCGTGAAGGCGATCCTTGACCTCATCCCATAATGCTGCTTTACGCAGGCTGCTTTCGACGATTTCATCAAGCTGTTTCTTCTTGCGCACCCCACGATATTTAGGACCGAAGGCGATATTATTGTAAATGGATTTGTAAAAAGGGTTGGGACGCTGCCACACCATGCCAATTTGCTGACGCAGCTTGATCACGTCCGTTTCCGGTGCCGTCAAATCCTGTCCATCCATCCAGATGTGTCCCGTTGTAGAGGAAGATGCAATCTCATCATTCATCCGATTAAGGGAGCGCAAAAAGGTCGATTTACCGCAGCCGGAAGGCCCGATCAGGGCAGTCACTGTCTGCTCGGGAAAGGCTAGATTCACTTTTTTCACAGCCTCAAAGCTGCCATAATAAATACTCAAATCCTCAGTACTGAACGGATGCGGCGGTTGCCCCACAAGCTGTTCCGAACGCGTAGACTGAACGGATGTTGCTGGTGCGGCGGTTTTTGCCGTTCGCGTAATCACATGTTCCATTGTTCTCCATCCCCTTTCTAATCCATACGTTTGGCAGCTGTCAGACGGCGGTATACAACTCTTCCGAACCATCTTGCACTCAAGTTGAATGCAAGCACAAGCAGCACCAGTACGGCAGAAGCGCCTGCAGCAATATCTTTGGAGTCAGGAGCAATCCCCTCACTATTGACCTTCCAAATATGAACAGCCAATGTCTCAGCAGGTCGCATCGGGTTAATAGGCGATCTAGCATGCAATGGATTCCAATCAGTAAAATCAAGCGGCGGCGTACTCATCCCTGCTGTAAACAGCAATGCTGCGGCTTCCCCGAAAATACGGCCTGCGGCCAAAATGGTACCCGTAATCAAGCTTGGCAGCGCAGCTGGCAACAAAATGGAGGTAATGATTTTCCACTTGGACAATCCAAGCGCAAGTCCAGCTTCCTTTTGCTCCTTCGGTACAGCTCGGAAAGCCTGCTCCGTTGTGCGAACCATCAGCGGCAGGTTAAATACGGCCAAAGCCAAGGCTCCTGATAAGAGGGAAAAGCCAAAATCAAACGTATTTACGATAAGTAGTAGTCCAAACAATCCGATGACGATAGACGGGAACGAGGACAATACTTCGACAACAAGTCGTATAAAGTCCGTAATTTTTCCCGGCTTTGCATATTGCGCCATGTAAATACCTGCGCCCCAGCCAATCGGAATGGTGATAATCAAAGTTAAGATTAACAAAAATACGGAATTAAATAATTGTGGTCCAATGCCACCGCCTGCACGTAATGTTTGGGGAGCACTGGTTAGAAAGTCAAAAGAAATATGACTGACTCCGCGGGCCAAAATGAAGCCCAGTAATCCCACCAAAAGTGCAACAATGAACAAGGCGAAGAAACAGATTACAAATGTAGCGATCTTGTCGGTCGTTTTAGCTTTCATCAAACCCGGTTTCTCCTTTCAAGCAGCCTTACCAGCAGCACGAAAATGAATGTCATGAGCAGAAGAACAAGCGCCATACTCCAGAGAGCATTGTTATGAACAGAGCCCATCGCTGTATTCCCCATGCTAAGTGTAATGACACTGGTCAAGGTCGAAGCGGATTCCAGCAAGGAATGCGGTATGTGCGGAGCATTCCCGATTACCATCTGTACAGCCAACGCTTCTCCGAAGGCACGAGCCATACCGAGAATAATTCCTGTTAAAAGAGCAGGCAACAACGTCGGAATAATAACACGAGCAATTGTCTGCCAGCGGGTAGCACCCAAAGCATAAGAGGATTCACGTAGCCCCCCCGGCAAGGAAGACAACGCATCCGCCATAATACTCGTAATCGTCGGCAAAATCATGACTGACAACACTAGGCAGCCTGCCAGAATGCCGATGCCTTGTCCTCCAAACACGTTCCGTAGCAGCGGGACGATTACGGTCAAGCCGACAAAGCCATATACAACAGACGGAATACCGGATAATAATTCAATCGCGGGTTGAAGGATACGCTTACCCGATTTCGGCACAATTTCCGTCATAAATAAAGCCGCACATAAGCTGAGCGGACTGGCAATTAAAGCCGCCAGTATGGTTACTGCAAAAGAACCCGTAATAAACGGAAGTGCGCCGAAGGACTTAGGCTCGCCATCCGGACTCCATTTGGTTCCAAAGAAAAACTCTCGCAGACTGACTCCATTCACCGCAAATGTAGCTACACCTTTGGAGGCAACAAAATATACGATGGAGACAATAACCGCAACTAAAAAAACGACACAAACCGACGTATATATGCGGCCGGTCCATTCTTCCCAGTAATGTCTTTCTTTCATAACTCGGGATCGTTTATTCTGTTCCATGTATGCCTTCCCTTCAATTGGTCCCATACTGTAACTCCTTTAACCGAAGAATAGAGGCCGGACGCTAGTCCGCCTCTTCTTCGTGAATATACTCGCGTTAGCTGCGTTCATCGAACAGGAGGTGTGACTCTCCTTATTTCGTGATATTACCGTCAGCATCACGTTTCACTTGCATACCTGATACTGGAATGTATCCCAAGTCTACGACATCCGTTTTTTGGATTTCATCTGACAGAATGTAGTCCAGGAATGCTTTCACATGCTCTTTTGGCTCACCTTTAGTGTACATATGCTCGTAAGCCCATACTGGATATTTACCTTGTTCTACATTTTCAACGTTAGCTTCAACGCCATCGTATTTCAAAGCAGTTACTGTGTTGTCGATGTAGGACAGAGCCAGATAACCAATCGCACCCGGTGTTTCAGCAATCAGCTTTTTCACAGTACCGGAGGAATCTTCTTGAATGGAGCCCGGCAGATCTTCTGTTTTTTGTCCCAATGCGTATTTTTCAAATGTTGCACGAGTACCGGAGCTGCTTGGACGGTTTACAATAACGATTTTTTGATCCGCACCGCCAACTTCTTTCCAGTTTGTGATTTTACCTGTGAAGATTTGTACCAATTGATCTTTTTTCAGGTCTGTAACGCCTACTTTAGGATTCGCTACCGCTGACATGGCTACAACAGCTACTTGGTGATCGACCAGCTCATCTGCACCGCTCTCCAGTTTTTCTTTTGCAAACACGTCGGAGTTACCGATGTCCGCTTGTCCGCCGGAAACCTGAGTCAAGCCAGTACCGCTACCGCCGCCCTGTACTTGAACTGCAATGCCTTTATATTTATCGACAGCCATAAATTTTTGTCCCGCTTGCTCTACCAATGGTTGAAGTGCAGTGGAGCCCACAGCCAGAATGTTTCCTGTCAGTTCAGCAGCTGCTTTATTGTCTGTTCCTGTAGCAGCTTCTCCTTGTGGTGCAGCATTGTTACCTGATCCACAAGCTGCAAGTGCAAATACCATGGTGAGAGTCATCAGAATGAACGGCCATTTTTTCAACATTTTTTATTGTCCTCCCCTTAGTTAAGTGACGGTTTTTTATTTATGACCATCAACACTTTTACATTGTAGGCCTGGAATGTTAGACGAACGACGTGGTTTTGTAAAACAAATATAAAATATTGATAGATAAATTATTTTTCGGTATATAATTAATCTATAGTTTGAAATTCATATATGAATGGACATATAAGGAGAGCTGTTGGATTCCATGAATATTCTAAAATTGCGTATCTTGATGCTGATCGACAAATTCCATAAGGCGACGGATGTGGCCGAAGCTTTGCAAGTCAAACAACCTACCGTCAGCTTTCATATGAAAAGCTTGGAAAAGGAAATGGGTGTTTCCCTATTCTCTCTTCAACAAGGCAGGATTATGCTAACGGAAGCTGGAAAAAAATTATTACCTTACGCAAAGCAAATCATCTCTCTGGAGCAAGAAGCTAGACAAGCTGTAGATGAACTGACAGAAGAGTCACAGGGTCAATTACATCTAGGTGCTGAGTCGATATCAGGTACGTATCTCCTCCCCACTTTGATGGCTAAGTTTGCTGAGCGGTATCCAGATTGTCGTATTCAGTTAGAGATTCAATCCCCGGATGCAATTAGGCAGCTACTGAAACAGGGGGAAATTGATTTTGCTTTTCTCGACGATAGAGGATCTCTTCCAGAGTATACAGTGGCAGAGCCAGTGGCTTCAGATCAAGTAGGAGTTATCCGTTCTGCACGTGCACCTGAAGTCAAATTAGAGGAGTTCGATGGAACCGATATGCTGGACAAGCACACATGGGTAAAATATAGCGGTTCATCCGTTGTAGATCTGTACTCCTCGCTAGTTAAGCCCCATCTGGAAATCAACTCTTGGGAAGCGGTAAAGCAAGTCGTAAGCGGCGGAGAGGCGCTTGCCTTCTTTCCTGCAAGCGGAGTCGATAATCATGAAAATGCTGCTTCCTCGGTGGAGTGGCTTCCTTATCCCGAGGCTGATAACAAAAGGAGCCATTATCAAATAAACATCGTGTATCAACAAGATACACACATGAACTTAATGCAACAGGCATTCCTTGATTTCATACGACAAGAAGGACTAGAAATAAAAAGCTAGAGAACATAAAAAAGAGCATCCAAGTCTTATTGACTTGAATGCTCTTTTGCTTGTTGTAACGATACATACAGCCTCGGTATTATTTCACGGAGGCTTTAATTACGCTTGTGCTGGAACGCAGCTAATTTTGATCAGGTTCGTAGAACCGGAATCACCAAGAGGTACGCCCGCAGTAATCACAACCAAATCGCCCTCTTTAACGAGGCCAGATTTGCGACCACCTTCCAGCGCGTTGTCAAACAGACTGTCTGTTGTGTCAACGATTGGTCTGCCTTGTACTGCATGTACGCCCCAGATCAGAGCCAAACGGCGAACTGTTCTTTCCTGTGTTGTCACAGCAATAATCGGAGCTTCTGGACGGTATTTAGAAATCATACGCGCCGTTGTTCCGCTTTGTGTGGACGTCAGAATCGCTTTAGCATGCAAGTCAAGTGCAGAAATAGAAACGGATTGGCTGATTGCTTCTGTGATACTAATCTCTTGAGCCGTTCTTTGTTTTTTGAACAAATCACGGTAGTTCAGAGAGGACTCAGCTTTTTCTGCAATACGTGACATTGTCAATACGGATTCTACTGGATATTTACCCGCAGCTGTTTCGCCGGACAGCATAATTGCATCTGTTCCGTCAAAAATAGCATTCGCCACGTCACTTGCTTCCGCACGAGTCGGACGCGGGTTACGTTGCATGGAATCCAGCATTTGTGTTGCCGTAATAACAGGCTTGCCAGCTACATTACATTTGTTAATCATCAATTTTTGCGCCAGAGGTACTTCTTCAGCAGGAATTTCCACACCAAGGTCACCACGGGCAACCATCAGGCCATCCGAAGCTTCCAAAATTTCGTCCAGGTTGTCCACACCTTGCTGATTTTCGATTTTGGAAATGATTTGAATATGACTTGCGTTGTGTTTCGCCAGCAATTCACGAATTTCCAGTACATCACTTGCTTTACGAACAAAAGAAGCCGCGATGAAATCAATGTCCTGCTCAATGCCGAAAATGATATCATTAGCATCTTTCTCCGTAATACCAGGCAAAGAAATTGCAACGCCTGGAACGTTAACGCCCTTCTTGCTTTTGATCGTTCCGCCATTGACAATGCGGCATTTGATTTCAGTGCCTGATACTTCAATAACGGTGAGTCCGATCAGACCATCGTCGATCAGAATGGTGGAGCCGGGCTCCACGTCCGAGGGAAGATCTTTGTACGTAATAGAAATACGATCTTGCGTACCGAGAATTTCTTCCGTTGTCAGCGTAATGAACTCGTCCTGAACAAGCTCAATAGGTTCAACTTCGAGCTTTCCTGTCCGGATTTCCGGCCCCTTCGTATCGAGCAAAATAGCAACATTTTTGTTAAGCTCCTTACAAGCTTGACGGATGTTTTTAATCCGGTTGCCATGCTCCTCGAAATCACCGTGAGAGAAATTCAGGCGGGCTACGTTCATACCAGCCAAAATCAGTTTCTTCACATTTTCCAATGACTCACTGGAAGGACCGATGGTACATACAATCTTAGTTTTGCGCATTTGGGTTTTTCCTCCGTTTTCAAAGGTGCTACTCTTTATATCTTTTTCCAACAATTAAATCTACTACACTTTTTCCTATTTGTATAGGAAGTTCGTCATATTTATTGTTACCCGTTTACAGCGTATTACAACATAGGTTCAGTTTCCGAAGACTTCAAGAAGGTGTATTGACCTATTTTTCGGAATTTCTGATACCGATCTTCCCTCAATTCATCGCAGCTCATATTGGTAAGTTCCGCCAAATGACGTTCCAATAGCTCCTTGATTGCGGCAGCGGTCACTTCATAGTTACGATGCGCGCCCCCTTTCGGCTCCGGCACAATATCCTCGATAATTTCCATGCGAAGGAGGTCATTAGCCGTAATCTTCATGGCTTCAGCTGCCTGATCGGCCTTGGAAGCATCTTTCCATAGAATCGAGGCTGCACCGTTTGGAGAAATGGCCGAATAAATGGCATGTTCCAGCATCAGCACACGGTTACCGACTGCAAACGCAAGCGCACCGCCGCTTCCACCCTCGCCGATGACCACACAAATAACAGGCACCGAAAGCTTTGCCATCTCCCGCAAGTTGCGGGCAATCGCTTCCGATTGACCTCTCTCCTCTGCTGTATTACCCGGATAAGCGCCCTTCGTATCAATGAATGTAATAATAGGGCGTTTAAATTTCTCAGCCTGCTGCATCAGACGCAAGCCTTTACGGAATCCTTCCGGATGGGCACTACCAAAAAAACGTGCAATGTTATCTTTCGTATCCTTACCACGCTGCTGGCCAATGACGGTCACCGGAATACCATTCAGCTTGGCAATCCCGCCTACAACCGCCAAATCATCTCCAAACAAGCGGTCGCCGTGTAATTCAATAAAATCCGTAAACACCTGCTCTATCAGATCAAGAGATGTTGGTCTTTGATGATGACGAGCCAAATGCATTTTTTGTGGTGCTGTAATGTTCGAATATATTTCTTCTTCCATCTCGAGATAACGTTCCTCGAGACGGTTGATTTCATCTGTAAAATCAATTTGCTTATCCTGTCCGAATTGCTTGAGTTCTTCGATCTTCTGTCGCATCTCGACCAGGGGCTTTTCATAAGGCAATTCGCCAGCCATCTATTCCTCCCCTTTCACACTGTGTAGATCAAGCAGTTGCCCAAGGGTATCGCGCAGTTCCTTGCGATGTACAACCATATCCAATTGTCCGTGCTGCAAATTAAATTCGGAAGTTTGAAAATCATCCGGCAGCTTCTGTCTGATTGTCTGTTCAATTACAATACGCCCTGCAAAACCGAATACAGCTCCTGGCTCTGCGATATTAATATCTCCAAGCGTAGCAAAGCTAGCGGATACTCCACCTGTAGTCGGGTCGGTGATAACAGAAATATACAGCAATCCCTGCTCATCCAGACGAGCAAGAGCAGCACTTGTTTTTGCCATCTGCATCAAGCTTAAAATACTTTCCTGCATACGTGCCCCGCCGGAAGTCGAGAAAATTATTAGCGGCAGACGCTTGTCTATTGCTTGCTCAATGGCGCGCGTAATTTTCTCTCCTACGACTGAACCCATACTACCAGTAAAAAAGTCAAAGCTCATCACAGCAACGACAACAGGGTGTCCATAAATAAGGCCGTCGCCCGTAACGACAGCCTCTCGCAAGCCAGATTTCAGGGTCTGTTGCTCCAGCTTGCTCGCATATCCCGGAAAGTCCAGCGGGTCAACCGAAATCATATCGGCATCATATTCCGTAAACGTGTCTTCGTCGAGCACCATGCGAATACGATCCATTGCATTCAAACGCATATGGTATCCGCACACCGGACACACTTTCAAATTTTTCTCTAGTTCTTTGCTGTATTGAATACTTCCGCACTTGCCACATTTGGTCATAAGACCTTCGGGAATTTCCCGTTTGGGACGATCCGGCATGTCCGCTTGATCGCCGCTCAGCGCCCGTTCCGAAGGGATGGTCGCGTATTTACGCTTCTTTTGGAATAAATCTTTAAACACAACTACACCTCTCCAGCCGTTTATTTGTCAGCCGTAACCGATACAAGGTCCTCTACCGTCTATGCGGCACCTCTAAGCATTATGTTCATACACACGTCAACGCCTGTTCCTAAAACATTACCGCCGATCGTGCATCCTTTGTTCCACTCATGCTGCTGTATCACTTCCGCCGTTCCGGACTCAAGGGCGCAAAATCGAATTAAGCACTTCCTGAATTTCTTCGACTTCACCCGAAGGCACAAGTATCTCAAACTGTTGCTTGGATGCGCTGATGGCCCGGGCCTGCACCATAAAACCTTCTTCAGACAGTTTGAGCTTAATCATGTCAGCCAGTCTGGCCGTCGGTGCAATATAAATCACCGTCCACATGCCTTGTTTCTACCCCCTAAGCCTCAAGTTTTGAGCCCATATAATAGACTCATGATAACATACCTTACTTTTTTCCCGCAACAAAAGCCCTCCTGATCATTTAAGTTCCGTCGGAGGGCCTAGAAAATCATCAACTCTGTTTACACAGGTCAACTAAGCGTCCAATGATGCAGGATAATGCTTGGCATGGAGACTCCGATGTGCAATTCGCGAAGAAGCAGCGGCAGCCAGTCCGGCGACAAGATCGTCTAAAAACACATGAATGCCACTGCCTTTTTGGTTCAGCTGTTCGATAATCCCCGTCTTTTCCTTATCCAGATAACCAAAACTGGTTAAGCCAATCATGCCGTACACACTCGTAATTCCAAGAGCTAGTGTCTCGTCCACTCCGTACAGCGGTTCGTCTGCCTCCATAATGGCTTGCAGCGGCTGAGGGAGAAGTTTTTTTTCAGCCAATTCATCGAGCGCAATGCCTGTGAGCAACGTATATTGAACCTCGCGCTTTTGCAAAACCGCTTTGACACTGTCTATACATTCTTCCATCGTCAAATGAGGATAATATTTTAGCTGAAGCTGAAAAACAATGTCCGCAATGGACTCGATACGAATGCCTCTGCGATTTAGCAAAGTTTCTGCATATTCATAGGACATAATTTCCCTCCCGCTTTCACCGTGCAGTTCTATTCTTTCACCGTGCGGGACCTTATGGTGCAGGGTGCGTGTTGAACCCCTGTTCCGCCAGTTTTCCAAGTGTATGCGGGAGGGAAGGAAAATGTTCATTAAACCGTTACAATAAGGGCGGGTTACTGTGTACCTATTATTTGACTTTCACCGTGCCTTCACCCAACATCGACTCCATTTGATCAAAAAGCTGAGGAGAGGGCTTAATACTGTAAGCATCGCTCAACGCCAGCAGACGCTGGTTGCTCTCATAAAAAAGTACGGTAGGCATAGCACCGGGATGCTCCTGTAGCAGCGCCTTGAGACTGACCAACAAGCTGGCGTCCTCCTCGGCCTGGCGGGTGATTTTGACAAACACCCGCTGACGAGTGGTCTGCTCCGAGTTACGCGGGACCGGCACCTGCTCACCGCGAGCCGCTTCGACTCCGCGCGGTGAAGCCGCCGCCACGGGGGGAGCCACCTTCGATTGAGGCGAAGCAGATGCAGTGGCTGCCGAAGGCGGGGACGACACACGCGACGCGCTCCCGCCTGGGCCGCCAGCGGCAGAACCAGCAGCTGGTAAGGATGCTCCAGCTGCGGCGGACGAGCGCGTACTGGCACGTCGGCGCTGGAGGAGCCGTGCCAGCGAGTCTTCCGCCAGCGGGGCGGTCTCATCCGCAAGGAGCTTGAAGTGCTCGTCCTGCTGCTGCATCTTGGCTCGAAGCGTAAGCAAAGCCCCCTTTTCAATCCACTGCTGGCTCCGCTTCCACACCTCAGGAAACAACACAACCTCACAGCGCTCAATCTGATCCTCCAGCTCAATGAAGGCCATAGCCTTACCCTGCTTGGTCGTAATCGTTTTGAGTGACACTACCATGCCTGCGGTCACAACAACCGTTTCATCTGGCACATCGCCCAGCTCCATCAGACGATCCGCCTCGCTGTTTTCCAACAGCGACTCAAAATCATCCAACGGATGCCCGGATAAATACAGTCCCAGCAGTTCACGTTCCAGCTCTAACTGCTGGCTGGCACTGAATTTGGGTACATTGGGGTATTCGATATCCCAATTGGGCATTTCCACAAAACCAAACATATCAATTTGCAAGTCATCCCGTTCCTTGCGCCACTTGACGGCTGCATCCACCGTTTCATCCAGCATGGCAAGCAACTGTGCCCGATGACCCGTCAATGAGTCAAAGGCCCCTGCCTGAATAAGCGATTCAATTACTCTCTTATTACATACTCGCAAATCGACACGTCGACAAAAATCGAGCAGGCTGTCGAAAGGCCGTTCCTTGCGAACAGCGAGAATGCTCTCCATCGCCTGTGTGCCAACATTTTTAATTGCAGCCAGGCCGAAACGGATGCTTCCTTGCTGTAATGGAGTAAACAGCACCCTGCTTTCATTTACATCAGGCGGCAACACTGCGATATCCATACGACGGCATTCGACGACATATTCAGCCACTTTCCGATGACTTCCCATCACCGCCGTCAGCATTGAAGCCATGAATTGTACTGGATAATGTGCCTTTAGATAAGCCGTCTGAAATGCTAGCACACCATAAGCAGCTGCATGAGCACGCGGGAAGCCGTAGTCAGCAAAACGAACAATCATATCGTAAACCCTGCCGGCCTCCTCCTCCGTGTATCCCTGCTTGATACTGCCTTCAACAAAATGTCCGCGCTCCAGATCCAGCACTTCGCGCTTTTTCTTGGACACAGCCCGGCGCAACAGATCGGCTTCTCCCAGGGAAAAGCCCGCCATGCGCGAAGCAATCTGCATGATTTGCTCCTGATACACAATAATACCGTACGTATCCTTTAAGATCGGTTCCAAGTCAGGATGCGGATAAGAAATCTCGATCTGACCATGCTTGGCCTGTATAAAGTTAGGAATAAAACCCATTGGACCCGGACGATACAAAGCCAGGACAGAAATGATATCCTCAAATACACTCGGCTTCAAATCCTTGAGTACCCGGCGTACACCGGCCGACTCCAGCTGGAATACACCTCCTGTATCTCCTTTGCCCAGCAAGTCATAGGTATGGGGATCGTTATCGGGAATACGGCTAAAATCAGGCGTGTCTCCATGCTCTTCCGCAATCCAGTGTATGCACCGTTCAATAATGGAGAGCGTACGCAGCCCAAGGAAATCCATTTTAAGCAAACCAATGCGCTCTAGATTTTCCATCGAGTACTGCGTCAAAGGTACTCCTTCGCTCCCCTCTTGCAGCGGAACCGCATCGGTCAATGGAGTCCGCGAAATGACAACACCCGCTGCATGTGTCGAAGCATGACGAGGCATTCCTTCAACCTTGATCGCCATATCCAACAGTTCACGTGTCTTGTGCTTCGTTTCATATAGCGTTTTCAGCTCCGGGGTAATTTCCAGCGCATGACGGATATTAATACCTAGCTGCGCCGGAATCAGCTTGGCTGCCTTGTCCACCTCGCCATACGGCACGTTCAATACACGGCCGACGTCACGGACAGCGGCTCTTGCCGCCAGCGTTCCAAAGGTAATAATTTGCGCTACATGCTCATTTCCATACTTCTGTACTACATAGTCAATAACCTCGTCACGCCGCTCATCACTAAAATCGATATCTATATCCGGCATACTAATTCGTTCGGGATTCAGAAACCGTTCAAAGAGAAGATTGTATTTCATCGGATCGACATTCGTGATGTTAAGCACATAGGCAACCAAACTGCCTGCTGAGGAACCACGCCCTGGTCCCGTTGCAATCTTATGCTTATGTGCGAAGGCAATAAAATCCCATACAATCAGGAAATAATCGCTGAAACCCATACTGTCAATGGTATTCAACTCATAGTTTAGCCGTTGGTTCAGCCTTTCCCGTTCCTCCGGCTGCTTCCATCCGGAATCGCTTCCATAGCGACGCTCCAGCCCTTGCACGCACAGATTGCGTAAATAGGACGAAGAGGTCATTCCTTCCGGCAGCGGGCGATATTCAGGTAAAATGGATTGACCGAATTCCAGCTCCAGTTCGCATTTTTCAGAAATACGCACCGTGTTGGCGATGGCTTCTGCCACATGCGGGAATAAACGAGCCATATCCTCCTGACTTTTCAGATACAACTGACGTGTTGGTATACGCAAACGCTCCTCATCGTCAACTGTCTTTCCTGTCCCGATACAGATCAGAACATCCTGCACGTCCGCATCTGGCTCAGTCAAGTAATGCACGTCATTCGTCGCGACCAGTGGAATATCCAGTTCCTTCGCCAGTGCGATCAAGAGAGGATTTACACGTTTTTGCTCCGAAAGACCATGATCCTGGAGTTCCAGATAAAAATCATCGCCAAAAATGTTACGATATCGTTCCGCTGCTCGTCGTGCCTCGGCTTCCCGACCATGCAGTAAATGCTGCGGCACTTCACCGCCCAAACAAGCGCTCAGGCATATGATGCCTTCGTGATGAGCAGCCAAAGCCTCCATGTCGATGCGCGGCTTATAGTGAAAGCCCTCCAAATGGCCGATGGAGCACAGCTTCATCAGATTTTGATAGCCTGTTTTATTTTTGGCGAGCAAAATTAAATGATATATGGGCTGATCCTTGCGGCTGCCACGCTCCTTGCGCGATCCTGCCGTCATATAGGCCTCACACCCAATAATCGGCTTAATGCCGTTCTCTACACACGCTCTATAAAAAGGAATGGCACCGTACATGACCCCGTGATCTGTAAGGGCCAGCGCCTTCATTCCATAAGCTGATGCCTGTTTGACCAACTCCGCGGTACGAGCCGCGCCGTCCAGCAGGCTGTACTCGCTATGAACATGCAAATGCACAAATGAACTCATGCGCTTCTCTTCCTTTCACCGCTTGATTTTCTTCAAACTATTTTATCATATCCGCGTTAGTAGCGCCCATAGAATAAAAGTACAGACCTCGGCGGACAAGCGCGGTCTTGATTCGTATACCTAAGGAGGAAAAGAGCATGAGCACTTTTATATCCAAAGCGATTCTCGACTTCTTCATTGCTTTCGGCATCGTGCTCGGTGGAGCCATGCTCGGCGGAATGGGAGCTGTGGTATCGCTTCAGCCGCCCACCCAGACGATGCTAGAGGTTGCCGGAAGAATTAAAATATGGGCGCTTGCTGCCGCTGTGGGGGGAACGATGGACCCGATCCGGGTCATTGAAAGCAATATGTTGGATGGTAATTTGTCACCTGCCATTAAGCAGATATTGTATTTGATTTTCGCCTTTTTAGGCGCTCATATGGGTGCAGAGCTGGTCAAGTGGGTATGCGGCAACGGACGACCGTGAGGTGAAACGACTATGAGAGTTCCCCCTTTTGAGCGCCTGCGTCCTTTTATGCAATTGTCCTCCGTCTTTGTACTCGGTATGATTACGGGAGGCATGATCTACAACGTCATCTGGCATGCCAGCTTCAATCAGCTATGGACGAACAACCAGGATCTCCAATTCCAGCTCCAGCAAGCCGAGGAGGACAACAAAACATTGCGCAAATACAGCAAGCGCCAAACCGTTGTCAAAGAAATCAAGCTGATCGCGGAGGAAGCTTCGGCCGAAAAAATTGATTCTATCAACCTGAAGGAACTTCTTCGCCGTGTCAGTCGTGATCTGGAGGTGCTGCGCGGCAGAGATATGTTCGAGATTGACTCTGACAGCAAGCTGGTACGTATGTTGCTGCACCAAAAAAAATACACCGTTCGTGACAAGGAGTATACGATCCAGGTCAAAACGATGCTTGTAATGGAAGGCGTGCTGCAAATTTGGCTGGAAGCAAAAGAAAGATTGCCTGAAAGCCACTAGTCGATCTATTCGACTTCACACCTTACTCCGATCCATTGTAGACTAACCATGTTCAATGGAATGAAGCGTCATCACTGCTTTGCATACCAAATGATTTTCCCGTGAAATTGCAATTTCTAGCTTGCAGGTACGGCGACTCATCTCGAGCAGCATCGGACGAAGAACGACAGCATCTTCTATCTGTACGGGTCTAATAAAATATGTCGTCAAATTGTCCAGCACATAATCTTTGCCGCTCATGTCTCTAGCTGCCCGGTAGCCCGCTTGTGTCATCACGTTGACCAGTACGCCTTCCGAGATCGTACCTAAATTGGTCGCCATTTGCGGAATGATAAACCCGCGAAAAAATAACGATCCGTCCTCATTACGCTCCTCAGCAAACCCGTTCCAGATCAGCTGGTCGAACGTCTCGCCAAGTTGCGGCTGCTTTTGGGCGTTACGCAGCGCCTCCAGCACCTCACGCCGTGTAACGGACCCGAGCAGCTTGCGGTTGCGGTCCACGACCGGCAAATAATCCACACCTTCCCACGCCATCATTTGCGCGGCTGAAGCCAGCGAGGTCTGGTAGGTGACCGTTATCGGATTGCGGATCAGACATTTATCCATCGTGTGCTCAGGTTGAAGCCCCTCCACATCTTTGCGGCTGACGATACCAATTAAACGATTCCATTCATCCACGATTGCAAAATGATGATGTCCGGTCGTCACCGAAAGTTCTTCAAACTCGGTAAGTGTGCTGTTGATTTTCAAGGTCAACGTTTTCGGTTTGCCTGCCGCAATATCTTCAATCAGCATAATTTTCTTTTTGATCAAGCGGTCAAATATGGCTCTATTAATCATAGATGCCACTGTAAAAGTATCATGGCGTGAGGAAATAATTGGCAGACTGATCTTGTCTGCGAGCTGCTTAACCTCTCGGCTCGTACCGAAGCCCCCTGTAATCAGCACACCTGCCCCCTGCTCCAATGCAAGTGAATGCGCATCCTCACGGTTACCTACGATCAGCAAACTACCTGCGTCAATATAACGAGCCATAGCTTCCTCGCGCATCGCTCCGATCACATACTTGTGCAAAGGCTTCTCCAGCCCCTCACTTCCGCCCAGCACATGTCCCTCTACAATATTCACGACATCTGCAAAGGTCAGCTGCTCGGACAAGCCGCGCGGGCGCTTCTCCACTCGTACTGTTCCGATCCGTTCCTTGGTAATGACAATTCCTAGGTTTTCAGCTTCCTTCACGGCCCGATAGGCCGTTCCTTCGCTGACGCTCATTTCTTTAGCCAACCTGCGCACAGAAATTTTGGAGCCTATTTTCAACTGCTCGATATGTCGCAATAGCTGCTCATGCTTCGTAACTGTTTCATCTAGCCCGTCCAACTCTGTTACACCCCCAACGTTCAATCTGTATCATTCTGTATCTATTATAGCACAAAAACCCTTTATTTTAGACCTTTGTTCATTTTGAGTTCTCTGCTTCGGAAATAGCAAAAAAGCGATCCCCTCTTCACAAGGACCGCTTCTTACTATGATTGATTTGTAATCTGGTAGGCCAGCCCAAGACAAGCTGAAAAAAAACTCACTGCATGCTGCCTTTGTCAGCTTTTTCATCCCATTTCATCTGCCACTGCTGCATTTTGGCCCGCCGTACACGCTCCAGCGTTTTGCGCTTTTCCTCATCCACACCCAGCAAAAAATGCATGTTCGCTCCGATGACTAGCAGCGCAAAAAGTACCCATACTATCCCAAAGCCGTTGACCCAGTTCAAACCGCCTGCAAGCGAGATGCGTGGTAACGCGACCAAGACCATAGCCAGCGCAATCAGTGTATACAAACCATGTTTCCATCTTTTAAAAGAACCCAATCGTATCCCTTCCTCTCCCTGTGACTCTATGTATCTAGTCTATGAGAGGACAGGAAGGAATATGAGACAAACTTACAGAGATGAACCGTACAAATCTTGAAGGCTGTCTGCAATAATTTTGTTAACGTCCTCAATAATCACGCTCAGGCGACGTTCAGCGTCGAACAGGCGACGGATGTTGAGATTCAAACTTAACACCTCGAACAGCTTCTCCATCTTTTCCATCTCTTCCTGTGCTGGCATATCGCCGCTCATCATGCGTTGTTGTACTTCCATTTGGCGTTCACGGAAATCGTCGAGCATTTTCTTGGCTTCTGGATCGGTTTCGATCAGCTTCATCGCTGACGTAATTTCCTCTACCTCTTTGCTTTCCTTCAATGCTTTCGCTAAATCATGGGCTTTGTCGTAGATGTTCATGATTGTTTATTCCTCCAATACAAGTTTAGTGTCAACATTTCACATTGTCCGTCAATCACCAAGGGATATATGTCCTCATATGATGAATCAGTGCTATTACAGCCCATTCACGTTTCCCGTTACTTTCAAGACATCAAGTTGCTGCCCGGAAGGAGATCCACGATGTCCATCAAAAAAACAACGATTCAAATCATCGGATCGGGCATCTTGCAGGATGACGTACTCATGGTCGGCGAGTCCTTGCTTCACAAATGGAAAATATCCGCTGGCCACCCCGTTCAGCTCGCCTTCGGTTCGTTCCGCCAAGAGGTTACCGTCATATCGGTGCCCCGCTATAGCGGCCTACGTGTGGGAAGCGTGCTAGCCCGAAAAATGGGGCTTCATGCCAATTGTGATCTGCGAGTAACCTACAGCCGAGGTCGCCGGACACTTCGAGTGGGCCCACTTATTAGCGTGCTGGTCAGTCGGGACTATCCCGAACAGCCCGACAAGCCTTTCGGGTCGATCACCCTGTTCTGCCGTGAACTAGTCGGGGAATGCCGCAGACAAGGAGCATATGTGTATTTCTTCACCCCGGAGCATATCGGAAGTCAGCCCGGGCGAGTTCAGGGATGGGTGTATGACGGAGGCTGGAAAAAGACGGTCATGCCCGCCGGCGATGTCGTCAATAATCGTCTTACCTCCCGTAAACTCGAGAACAGAACTAGCGTACAGCATTTCATGAAAGAAGTAAAATCGCAGTACGGCACGACTATTTTTAACGAAAAGTTTTTGGATAAGAATGAAGTATTTGATGCGCTTAAATCAAATTCTTCCCTGCGCAAGTATTTACCCGAGTCCCACTTGCTGCAAACTTTTGTTGTTTTCAAAAAAATGTGCAACCAGTATCCCGCTGTTTTTCTCAAGCCAGTGCGCGGAAGCCTGGGTAAAGGCATAATGCGCATTAACAAGCAAACCGATGGCACCTTTTCGGTGCTATCCACAACAGCGGGCACACCCCGCAAGCAAACGTATGCCAACGTCGATAAGCTGTACAAAAGCTTGGCGGGAAAAATGAAAACAACACGCTTTCAACTCCAACAGGGACTTACCTTGATTGATCACGGTAAGCGTCCGGTCGACTTTCGTGCGCTTGTACAGAAAAATTCGTCCGGAACCTGGACCGTAACATCCATTGTCGCTCGGATCGCCGGAGGAAGCCACTTTGTGTCCAATCTGGCAAGAGGCGGCACGCTGAGTACTGTCAAGGAAGCACTTGCCAAGACCACGCTGCCCGCAACCGTTAAATCGAATGGGCATACCTCTCTCAAAACAGCAGCACTGGATATCGCAAGCGGAGTAGAAAAAGCAATTCCCTCCCATTTCGCGGAATTTGGTATTGATCTGGCAATAGACAGCACGGGGCGCATCTGGTTGCTGGAGGTCAATTCGAAGCCATCGAAGAATGACAACACGCCGTTAAATGATCAGAAAACTCGCCCGTCCGTTAAAAAAATGATTGAATACTGCTGTTATTCAGCCGGCTTCAAATGAATTCATCTCTTCCAGAGTCTGGCTGCCAAAGGAGCTGTTGTCGGTGTCTCTTGTTGTGCCAGGCACGCTGGGCGTGCTTGTTAGCCGGAATCAGGCCGCCACTCCCCCTATTACCGAAGCCGATTTTTGCCGCAGGCTAAGTCTGTTGGGCAGGCGCTCTGATCTTAGCGTAATGGCGTTTACCGTCGAAGGAGTTTCACCTGAAGATCACTCCATACGAGGTTATGTTTATCGTAACGGAGTATGGACATCCGGCCGCTTTCCGTTGCCGGATATTGTGTATAACCGCTGTCTCCATGTCCACGAGAGCCAGAATGTCAGACGCACACTGGAAGACATGGCGGAGCAAAATTCGCGCAAGCTCATCTACTGGTCGCGTAACTTACCTGGCAAATGGCAGGTGTATCGCGCTTTGCATGCGGTAGATAAAGTACGTCCTTTTGTGCCGCCTACGGCGCCTTACCGGGACACGGTTCAGCTTGTGGAATGGCTAGGACGCCATTCGGAGCTGTTTATGAAGCCACAGACCGGAACACATGGCAAGAGCACACTGTATCTCCGGCTGGCAGAAGGAGGCCAGGGACTACTTGTACAGGGTAGAGACTCCCGTAACCGTCCGTTCCGGCGTTTGTTTCCCGAATTGGATGCAGGATTGTCATGGATCCACGGAATTGCACACAAACGCGCTTATATCGTGCAGCCTTATTTGAAATTAACAAGCCAAAGCAATCATCCCTTTGATGTTCGCGCACTCATGCAAAAGGATGGCAACGGCCATTGGCGCCTGACGGGCTTTGCTGTAAGAGAAGGCAGAAAAGGAACTCTGACTTCTAATCTGCACGGTGGGGGCGAAGCCCATCCGGCTGAGCCATACCTTCGTGAACAATTTGGCGCGGACACCACGCGTCTCATCATCGGGCAGATGAGGGCGCTGTCCTCGACCATTACCAGGGCGCTTGAGGAACGTTATGGCCGCCTTGGCGAGTTGGGAATTGATTACGGTATTGACCAGAGCGGGAACATCTGGCTATTGGAGGTTAATTCCCGACCTGGTCGGGCCGCCTTTTTTCAGACCCGTCAGCCGGAGTGCGCTTTCCAGTCGGTCAACCGCCCGCTCGAATATGCTCGATATTTAATGACCCATTCCAAAGCGACAGGGCCAAAGGGCGCGGGCGCCTCCCTTGAACATACGGTATAGGAGGATAAACAGATGAGTTTAACGCATTGCAATGTGCATTTCTCACAGCAGCCCGACAAGGTGGCGTATATATCCACTGCCTTGTTGAAAAGCCTTAAATTATCCGGAGCCAAGTCCGTTCGTCTGCGGCTCGGTAAGGATCAGATTCCCGCTACTGTAAAACCAATTCAGAAGGCGGGACGCCATCTATACTTGACCTCCGGCTTACGTAATGCAATCCGTGTTCCCAAAAGCGGGGCCATCTATTTGCGGAATCTGGATGGTGATATACAGCTAGGGCCGTTGATTGGCGTGCTGTCTGACGGTACCACCTCCACCACTCGCCCTTTCGGATCGCGCACAGGCTTTATTAAGCAACTGCTGAGGGAAGGCAGCAAAAAATCTTATATTTTTGCCTTCACCCCTCGGGATATCAACTGGCAAAATGATACGATTAACGGCTATTTTCTGTCATCCAGCGGGGAATTCACACGTAAACTTGTACCTTTGCCGGACGTGATCTATAACCGTTTGCCGAGCCGTCGCTCTGATTTTTCCCCGGCGATCAATCAACTACGCGAACGCTTTTCCCGCAAACGAATTCCCTTTTTTAACTGGAGCTTTTTCAATAAGTCCGATATCTATAATCTGCTGGAGAATAACCCAGATGTTAACCGCTATGTCCCTGAATCATATATGAATCCCAGCTCTGAACGTATCCGAGGTATGCTGGAGCGACATCAATTTGCTTATTACAAGCCAAGTGGAGGCAGTCTCGGTAAAGGAATCTATCGTCTGTCCCATGTTCCCAAGCAAGGATATTATGTGAGGTACCGTAAGAAAAGTAGCAATGTATTGCTAAAATTCGCCTCTTTTAATTCCATGCTCAGGATGCTTCACTCCAATCAGGGACAGATGTTAAAAGGTTATGTCATTCAACAGGGTATCCAGCTGATCGAGATTGACAATTGCCCGATTGATTTCCGGTTTCACATGCATAAAAATGGAAATAATCAGTGGGTCGTCGTCGGCATTGGAGCCAAAAAAGCCGGACGTGGCAGTGTCACAACCCATATCAAAAATGGCGGCTCCCTTATGACACCTGAACAGGCGTTGAACCGGGTATTCGGAGACCGAGCGGGTGAAGTGCTTCAACGTGCCAAGAACGTAGCAGTTACGCTCGCTGAAGCCATTGAACACCATCACCAGCATCTATTGGGCGAAATCGGCTTTGATCTGGGCATTGATCAGGATGAAAAGGTATGGATGTTTGAAGCCAACTCCAAGCCAGGCCGATCCATTTTTCAGCATCCATCGTTGCGTGCGGAGGGTAAAGCATCCGTGGAGCATATTTTGGACCACTGTCTTTACCTCAGTAAATTCCGCAGAAAAGAGGAACTATGAATACCCGGGCGGAGCATAAGCCAGTCGTTGCTGTATTGACAGTGCACGACGAAGGGCAATTTTTCAAGGGAAATCAGCGCAATTTCAGGGATATTCTTGAAACGGGAACACGGATGGGATATCAGGTGTACATTGTTACCGTCAGGGACCTGAAACTGGCAGATGAGACGATTAAGGGCTATGTCTTCAACAAGAGCTTACAGACGTGGGAGGAACAGGATTTCCCACCTCCACAGGTCATTTATAATCGCATCCCCAACCGTAATTATGAACTTAAAACCTCTGTGCGCACAAAGTTGGATGAAATTTCACATGCCTCGGGCATTGAGCTGTACAATCCAGGCTTTTTTAACAAATGGGAACTGTTCAAGTGGTTGCGCACCTCAGAAACGACTCGTCAGCTTGTTCCGGCAACCAAACGGTTAAGCAACCTGTCTTCCTTAGGAAAAATGCTGTCTACGTATCCATACCTGTATCTCAAGCCGGAAAACGGTAAGGCCGGAAAGGGGATTATGATTCTTAAATTCCTCCCAGACCATCTAATGGCTTACAGACTGACCATTCAGCATGACAAAAAAAGTGTAACCTACAGATCTGTATCGCTATCCCGGCTGTGGGGACGTATCCGACGGGAAGCAGGCAACTCACCTTATATCATTCAACAGGGTATCGATCTGGCAACCTATCAGAAAAAACCCTTCGACCTGCGTATCCTGGTACAAAAAAATATCCGTGGCTCCTGGAGTATCACCGGAGTCGGTGCCAGACTGGCCGGTAAGGGGAGCATTACCACACATGTCCCGCGTGGCGGGAGTGTAGAGGACCCTTTCAAGCTACTGTCCTCACTGTTTGGGCCTGAGGACAGCACGGATCTACTGAACAAAGTTAAAAGTACGGCCATACAGATTGCACGTCAAATTGAACGCGCATCCGGTCTTTCTCATGGCGAAATGTCCATGGATCTGGGCGTGGATACGCTCGGAACCCTCTGGTTTTTTGAGGCCAATGCCAAACCAATGAAATTTGACGAGCCGGAAATCCGCCAAAAGTCGCTTAGACGCATATTCCAGTACAGCTCCTTTTTGGCCGGACGAATGAAATCATGATCAAGGAAGTGGAATCATGCCGCAAATTAGCGATGTTCAACATTTGCCTGCCCGGAGCTGGCTGCTGAGACGACGACAGTTGCTGTTTTTGGCCCGCAGCTCAGGGGGCATGCGCATTACTCGTAATGCTCTGCGGCAGTTGGCCGTTTTAACGCCCGAGCAATTGAACACCCCTGGCTCCTCCCTCCTGTGTGCATTTGTGCGCACGGAGAAGGGGCTGCGGATTGCCGGATTTTCCCTCGCTCTGAATTACGGGGAGGATGCTTGCATCGTAATTGTTCGTCCGCTTTACCGGGGCCGCAGACTGGGCGCTAGACTGCTGTCCGCCCAGCTCAAACAGCTGCGCCGTCTGACGTGCAGCGTAGCCGCCGACAATATGTCCAGTCTCAAAACCTGTTTCCGCGCTGGGCTTGTTGCGCATGAAATGACGACTGGACCAACCGGGAAACCCACGCTGATATTTCACGGAGAGTTATCCCAAGATAAGCAGACGGCAGAGGAAGGTGGAATGCTGTGCCAAAACCTGTCCTAGGCATCATGACTTTGTATTTGAACAACAAGAAGCAATTAGAGGAACGCGACATATATGAGCGCATGATTGCAGAAGGGAAACGGCTGGGACTGGATATGTATGTATTCACTCCTGCGGATGTCCATAAGGATCGCAGGCTGCTCCTTGCCCAAATCTATGATCCACACAGCGGAAAATGGAGCCGAAAGTGGCGAGAGTTCCCAGACATGATTTTCGACCGTTGTCGGGTACAGCGCAGTGAGCGATATCGTCAGTTGAAGCAGTTCCGATTGCAATACACAGACCTTGTATATTTAAACCGACCCCTGAGTAACAAATGGGTCATTCATCAGCAGCTTGCGAGAAGGTCTGCCTTTCGCCCCCATTTGCCTGCAACAGAGCTGTTCAGTGGATTTCATAGTGTCAAACGGATGCTCAAACAGAATTCACTAGTGTACCTCAAACCGATTAACGGTACGGGAGGCCGAGGTATTTTACGTATTGAACCTGTTAACAAGCAAGGAGGCCTGTATCTGATTGAGGGCCGCAATCGCAAACGCCATATCATTCCCCAGCAGCGGGTACGTCTAGACCGTCTGGAGCCGCGTCTGAGCAGCTGGAACATGGATAACTACATTGTTCAGGAAGGCATTCCTGTGCAGTTGCCGAATGGCAGAGTCCATGATTACCGTATGCTGGTACAGAAAAATGGCCAAGGAGTATGGGAGCTAACCGGATGCGCCGGGCGCATCGGGGCGCATCGGAGTGTCACTTCCAACCTGCATGGTGGAGGCAAGGCAGTACCGATGAGCCAATTGCTAACGCAATGGATTCGTGATGAAAGCCATAGAGAGAAAATCATCAAGCAAGGGGAAAAACTCGGACTGGACATCGCTGCGTATCTGGAAGAAAGCTACGGGGCATTGTGTGAGCTTGCACTCGATTTGGCAATTAATAAGCACGGTCATATATATGTGCTGGAAGTCAACCCGAAGCCAGCCCGTGAGGTCTTTTCGCGTATTGGTGAAAAAGAAACCTATCGCCGCTCCATCGCCAAGCCCATGGAATATGCCTTGTGGGTCTACCACACACAAATTAATCCAAAGCCTCAGGCTGACCACAAAGCAGAAGATAAAACAGAAGATAAAGCAGAAAATAAGACAGAGAATAAGACAGAGAATAAGACAAAGGAAGGCTCCGCGTAAAGTGGCTGCCTTCCTTTCTTTTTTTCATCTGTCCGACAGTAACAGCATGTTTAATTATATGGTGCGTCGAGCCTATTTATAACCAATAACCTGTGTTTCACAGTTACTCAGCGTTTTTATAAAGTGTAAGCAGTTGCGTAAAGTCTGTAATAATCGCATCGGACCCCTTCAACTCATCGTCCACACCAAATCCCGCATAAGCGCAACCGATCACCGTCTGTCCGTTCTTTTTGCCTGCTTCCACATCTGAGGAACGATCTCCTACCATCCATACGTTCGAAATATCGTGCTTGCTCAATAGAATTTCCAGCAAATTCACTTTGGAAAGCGTGCTGTACTCCCCAGCGCTGTACAGTCCTTCAAAAATGGGAACCATTTCATACGCAGCAGCGATCCCCTTTACATAGTCCTCCAGACCGTTACTAGCTACGAACAATCGGACACCTTGCTCATGAAGGGCCTGGAGTGTTTCTTTTACTTGTGGATACAGGGCATGACTTCCGCTCTTCAATCCCTCCAGTTCCAGCTGAAGCAGCAGCTCGTCCGCTCTTCTATGGGCCGCTTCGCTGGCTTCCGGCATCACTCTTCTCCAGATTTCATCCAGCAGCATGCCCAAACTATTCAAAATAAGCTCCTCGGGAGGAGTCTCTCCTTCATAAAGCCCTTCGGCGCGCAGCGTATCAAACAGCTTGTGGTACGCAGGAAGCAATAGCGTCTCCGTCTGAAAAAGTGTACCGTCCATATCAAATACCATAGCCTCAGGTTTCTTCAACACAGGTGCATTGTTCATGTAGTTATCAGTCATTCCTTTCCTATGTAGGTTTACAACTCTAACCCCTCTCATGATAAGCAATAAGAGAGGTCCGTGTAAACCTCATTGCGCATACCGCTAACTCTTATATTTTTTTAAAACAGTCCTGAAACAATGCAAACCACCCCACATATCCGTGTGTAAGGCACCCCTTGGAAGGTTGAGATCCACACCATTCCAATACGAAAATCCCGCCTGCTCTATCCATTGCTCCATCGCTGATAGATCCACTGTAGGGTAATCAAACGTCAGCAGAAGCATTCCGTCATCGCGTATGGTCCGGTGAAATTCATGTAAGGCTGCCAAAGACTCCTCAGGTGTTAAATGTTCCAGCACTGAAATACATACAATTTTGTCAAAACTGGCATCCTCATAAGGCAGAGCTGTCAGATTGGCATGTGCGGAGTGGAGCCGAACCGGTAAAATCTCCTGAATGCGCTCGGCAGCCTCCTCTCCGATATCCCGCCGCACCTCGGCCAAAATGGCATCCACGGAAACGATCCGTATATCCAGATCGCAAGCATAGACCTGAGCGCAACGGCGGGCCAACTCAAATTTGAATGGATGTGGAATTCCACACGCTGCATCCAGCACCGAATCTTGACCGGACATAAATTGAAGACACCACTCATACTCATAGGGGCGACTCCACCAGCTTTGGGGGAGTCTGTAAATCATGCTGGAGGAGTTGGGGTCAGAATATACAAAAAAGCGAGATAGATACGGGTCAGACATGTTCATGGATGCTGCCTCCTTTTGGAGAGATTTAAATTACTCTTGCAACACAGCACAGTTCATGACCCCGTTTCTCGCCTTGAAGTTTGGCCAACAATCCCATTTGCTCCGTAAAGGCAAGATCACCGTACAAAGGATGGGCTTGCAGCAAGGCATCCAAACCAGAGGGAAGCTGGCGGGTAAACATAGCCACCGAGCGCAATCCAGACTTTTCCAGTAAGAGCGCCAGCGTATGCTCAGAATAATGATATAAATGATCTTCCTCAGTAAATAAAGGTGAATAAACACCATAAGCCTCATTGGTGAACGAGTTTTTGTTGGGCACTGTAATATATAACGTCCCGTCAGGTTGAAGCTGTTCGCGTAAATCTGTCAAAAATGCAACAGGGTCCGCAATATGCTCCAGCACATGCCAGCATGCTACGGCCTCGTATTTGTGATCCAGTGGTAATTCAGTATCTTCTTCTACTTCTTGTATTTCTTGTGCTTCATTCAATTCCTGCATATCACATGCTTCATCGGTTTGAGTATCTTCTTCGGTTTCACCGTTCCAGTAACCCGGCAATAAATCCACGTCATATTTGTGTTTGGCGTAAGCACGCGAGTCTATGGAAGGTTCAATACCCACTGCATCCCAGCCGGCTTGAAGGGCAGCATGGATAAATTCTCCGGTACCTGATCCAATCTCAAGCAATTTTCCTTTACCGGAGCTGAACATATCCAGTAGCATGAGTCCAAAAAGGGCATGATCCCCATAAGTTGACGCTGCTGCACTATCCCGCATAGCAACCCAATCGGCATTATAAATCTCTGCAATCATATCCTCCGGCTGTATATGATCCACATCATTACGAAAAACCAAGCCACAGGAGCCGCACCCCATCAAGGTAAAGCGTTCATAGTTATGAAATACTCCCGTGTCAGACGAACCACACAGTTTGCATTTACTATAAAATACGTTCTTTATTTCACTTTTAATTTGTAGACCGGAATTATTCATAACCTGGACACTTGAAATCTCGGCAACATCCATGGCGTTCACATCATGGGTAGCTTCATACTCTGGTGTAGTTTCTTTTTCTCCATTTATGTTGTCCTGATCTACCCAAAGCGTGAGTCGGGGGTTCGGGTCCAAAATAGATTCATATTGCTCTTTCCAGCCATAACGAGCACTTGGATCAAGCAACTGATATCGCTGAAATTTGGCCATGCGAATAGCAGGTGTACACCATCCCCAATGCTGGATGCGGTAGTTGCTGATTTCACTGGGAAGGTCAAGCACATTTTCGGGAAATCTCCCACAGTGCAAGGACTGCTCCTTCCATTTATAAGAGAACCCTTCCTTATATCGAATTAAAAAAGGACGGTAATATTGATGAGCCTGCCAATAATCATCATCGCGGTAATGCGTGGAATTCCACATATCAAACAACCTGAAACAAATCGTATCCGCTTTCGTTCCCGCTAACAAAGAATGTACCCCTTGAGCAAAACGAGATTCGAACATTTCGTCAGCATCCATATTTAATATCCATTCCGGAAAAGAAGCCAACGTCTCTCTCCACTGTTGCTTACGTAGTTCCAATTCATTGCTAAAAGAAGCTGTTTCATTGCGTATTAAACGT
This sequence comes from Paenibacillus sp. 1182, assembly GCF_017833915.1. Classification (NCBI taxonomy): domain Bacteria; kingdom Bacillati; phylum Bacillota; class Bacilli; order Caryophanales; family Paenibacillaceae; genus Paenibacillus; species Paenibacillus sp. 1182. The sequence continues at coordinate 85,644 of NZ_JAFICR010000010.1, forward strand.
AATGGGATTCCCTTTAGGATCTCACGGCACAACTCTCCGCTATCATCCTGACTGCCATCATCAATAATGACCGCTTCATCAATATATTCTCGATGACTCCGCAGCACGTCAATGAGCTTGCGATCTGCCTCATTGTATACCGTCATGGTCAGCGTCAATTTGGGTTTGGAGACAGGCGGCGTATGAAGTTCACTTTGTCGTGGACCAGGGAACGTTTGTGGTATAACAAAAGAATCTGCCGTGTACTTGGCAAAGACAGCTGACTCACGGAGGTCATACGGTATAACAGGAGGTTCAGGGAACTTAGATGGACTTGATGATGCAGAAGGATTGAAGGCAGGAGAGTTAGTAGAAGTATCGGAGTGATTTAGATATGCTAAATGTTCTGATTGGTCCGTATGAACAGCGCTCGTTGTAAAATAATTTAGGGTGAATAGTAGCTGCTCTGCCTTCATTCTGTCCGCTTCCCGGTACAGATGCATCGCCGGATAGTGTGTATCCACAAAAAGTGGAAATCCAAATGCAGCTGCCCGAATACAGAAATGTCGATCTTCTCCCCAATAGGAAACGTTTTTGATTTTACCAAAGTGAATCCCTGCTTCCAGTGCACGTCTGCGGATTAGGGTGCAAGCGCCTAGACCCCCCACTTCGTACAAACCAGGAACATGCATTTGGTGTATGAAATGCAACTCGCGTTGCGCTCGCTCCTCTGCCGACAGCACTTCCCCTTCTTCACGATGGAACAAATTATATTCATCACTAACCCACACCTGAGGCAATAGAGGCCCCTCCGGCTGCCAGCGTGTCCAGAAAATCTCAGATACAATATCCTTCTCCGCCTCTACCAGTTTACATAAGGTACGGGAATGGAGAATCAGGTCTGAGTCGACTAAAAACAGCGCGTCATAATTATGCTGAAGTGCATAATCAATAAGACGATTTTTGAAGTCGGCCACTTTCCAGACGAGGGCTGGCGGCCAATAATGAGTGTGCTCATCACTTCGGTTCTCCACTTGCTGTGGACCTGTTAACAAGGGCAAAACCCTGCCCGGCAGCCGATTGGAAAAATCGGCAAGCCATTGGCTTGAAGTCGGATTGTCATTATCATCGACAAATAAATAATCGGGCAGCACATCAGGTGCCTCCAGTCGCTCTAAAGCTTGAAGAAATAAAGACAATATTTCCGGTTTCTGGTGCACCGGGCTACCGATTAGTATACGCATGATTCAACGCCTCCATCAGGCAGAAGCCTCATAACCGTTCCCCCTCCATATCCTAAGGCATACCATAATTGCAACCGAGCGATATGGGAGTGAGCGTAGTATGAATGGACTTGCACCTGGAAATATCAATGAAAACGACATCCATACAAAAATACAATCTTACCATCCAAACAACTACTCTTTTTCAGTTTTCTACCCGTTTTCTAACTACATTTAGCCATCAAATTTATTTCCCGGTCGCTTGATAATATCGAATTTCGCACAATCTCCTCCCCCTCATATCAGACTTTGATTTTCTAATTTATTAGAGCAAGATTGAATTTATGATCATCGCACATCCTCTAAACGATCCATAGGAATTACTACATAATGAGCAAGCTATCCTAATAAAATGGAGATTATACCAAGTTTTTTGGGAGGGACAAAGAGCATGGTAACTGTCAGCTTATGTATGATTGTCAAAAATGAAGAAGAAGCCCTTCATACCTGTCTGAAATCAGTCCATGACCTGGTAGATGAAATCATTATCGTAGATACTGGTTCCACTGACAGTACCCAAGAGGTCGCTGCATCGTTCAATGCTCGGGTATACCATTTTGAATGGTGCGATGATTTCTCTGCAGCCCGCAATTATGCGTTTGATCAGGCAACGCAAGAATATCAATTTTGGCTGGACGCTGATGACATACTGGAAGAAAAAGACCGAATATCATTTCTCAACTGGAAGAAACAAGCCACCCTCTCCTATGACAGCATTACGATGGATTATGTGCTGTCTGTAGATGAACAAGGACAGCCGTTGTATAAGCTCAAAAGAAACCGAATTGTGCGGCGTGATCGAAGATTCAGATGGATCGGCTTTGTGCACGAATTCCTGCATGTGACTGGCAGCACCTTTCACAGTAATATAGCGGTGACTCATAAAAAGACACGTGCCTACACTGATCGTAATTTGCATATATATCTCAAGCATCGGGAGCAAGGCACTGCATTTTCTGAGCGAGATCACTACTACTTCGCGAATGAACTATATGATAACGGACGCATACTAGAAGCCATCCAGCAGTACGAGCACTATCTGGGACTCGATCAAGGATGGATTGAGGATCGGATTGCTGCTTGCTTTAAGCTAGCGGATTGCTACGCCCACCAGGGTCAAAAACAGGAGCAGCGTATGGCTCTGCTTCGCACACTTAACCTTGATGTACCACGCGCCCAGTTCTGCTGTGTCTTTGGCAATTTGTTGATTGAAGACGAACAGTATACTCAAGCCATTTACTGGTTTCACCAGGCAACGTTGATAGAGCCTCCACAAGATGTGATGGCCCTAACCAATTCGTCGTACTATACCTGGTTTCCACACTTGCAATTATGCCTGTGTTACGACCGAATCGGTGACATCGAAAAGGCAAAATCGCATCATCGCATAGCTCAGTTGCACCACCCTACTCATCCAAGTGTTTTATATAACGAGAAGTATTTCGCACAACTGAAGCAATAGGGATGAGAAAGACGCGCCGGGGAAAGGTCGTTCAATGTAGCCGACCTTAGTCATCATGCCGATATGTGCTCGGCACGATACCCGGCGGACAGCCTGCAATTTTTCGGGGCTTTTATTTTTACCCCCTCTTATATATAAATGCCCATTGCTGCTCCTCGGGAAGGACCATTTCATTAGCTTAGATTACCTCAAAAGAAAAAAAGTCTCCTGCAAGCTTAAGCTCACCAAGAGACCTCGTATATCATTTTATCAGAACACTTTCTTCCGGTCTCTTTCCCCCTTCAAAATTTCCACTGACTCACGGAAACGGAGCGAATGGATTATTTCACGTTCACGTAGAAACTTCAGACTATCTTGCAAATCCACATCGTCTGTCAGATCAATCAGCCACTGATATGTAGCTCGTGCCTTTTCCTCTGCCGCTATGTCCTCATATAGATCGGCAATAGGATCGCCTTTGGCTTGAATATAAGCCGCTGTAAAAGGAACTCCGGCAGCGTTTTGATAATATAGCGCATGGTCGTGTGCCGCATAATATTCACCCAGACCGGCAGCCTTCATTTGCTCTACGCTCGCATCCTTGGTCAGCTTATAAATCATAGTCGCAATCATCTCGAGATGCGCAAATTCCTCCGTGCCTATGTCGTTCAGTACACCAATCACCTTATCGGGAATCGTATATCGCTGATTCAGATAGCGCAATGCCGCTGCCAGCTCGCCATCCGCTCCACCATACTGCTCCATAAGCAGTTTGGCCATATGAGGATCACATTTGCTGACACGTACGGGATATTGCAGTTTCTTCTCATATACCCACATTCATGTCCCCTCCTTTATAAAAGGTTGTTAAAAGGTTGTACCTGCCTAGACCTGCCACGGCCAAGGGGATTGACTCCACTCCCAAGGATACTTGGAATAGGCACGACCAAAATTTTGTAAAGGCCCATATAGCATCTGATACTCGTTAGCAATCGCCGTTCTTTCCTGCGTCAGCTTATTGAACTGCTCGATGGCCTGTAAATCATCTGGGTGCGTATTCAGATACAAATTCAGCTCCACCAACACAAAATCCACCGCTTGGAGCTTCTCCAGCAACGCATAAAACTGGGCATCCCCCGGCTTGGTTTGGGACGTGCAGCCTTGGGTCGGGTTTCCGGCTTGACTATAGCCCTGAGTTTGGTTCTGATACTGGTTCTGGTATGGATACGGATTTGAATAAGGGCTTTGATATGGATTCGGCTGTTGCTGTCCACTCTCATGCTGATTTTGCTGCTGGAATTGGAATGGGGACTGACCCTGATTTGGATTCTCCATTCTATTCGCCTCCCCCCTGGTTTCTTCTAGGCTCATAAGGGCTGTAAAGCAAAGGCCATAGCGTTCCCTTCGTCAGCGCCTCATCTGGACTGAATTGCGGTAGACCAGGGGGCTGAAATTGCACAAACAAGTTTGGCGGAAGCACATAAGTCTTGCACAGAACGGGCGGACACGGATCGAACGGGCCGACAAACGGGGCATACTCACCTTGCTGTGGAAATTTCACGGGCCGGGACCTCCTTTGGTTGATCCATCTGCTTTACTATTCAACATATGCCGCATCGCCCAAGTCTCGAACAAAAAATCACAGATAAAAATAATTGTTCAAAAAAAATAACTATAAAACTGTTTCTAATCAAAAAGAACCTTTAAAACCACGGTAACGTGGATCTAAAGGTTCTTGCTTCAGCACACTATAATAACTTACATACCTGAACTGATCTTACCTATCTCTGTGGATCAGGACTCAATCGGTAGAAAGCTCATCTTCAATCACAGGCTCAGGCTTGCGGTGAATCTTCACTCTCATTATGCGAAGCCTTGTTGCTTCCTCCACCTCGAAGGTAAGGTTATAAAACTCAATTTTCTTCCCTTTCACCGGAATGCCTTCCAATTCCTTGAACAGCCATCCTCCGATGGAATCCACCTCGTCGTCTTCAATGTTTACTCCAGTCAAATCATTGACATCCTCAATGAGCATACGACCGTCCACAGAGATGAAGTTCTCCTTGATTTCCACGCTTGGGCGTTCATCCTCAAACTCATCATAGAGATCCCCGACGATTTCCTCCAAAATTTCCTCCGCTGTCAGCAGCCCGGCCGTTCCGCCGTATTCATCTACCACGAGAGTCATTTGGGAATGTTTTTTCTGCATAAGGCGTAGCACGTGACTCACTTCCATAGACTCCGGCACATTCAAAATAGGACGTACCACCGAAGCCAGATCCAGTTGTTCCCCCTGCTCAGCTAGCAGAAGATCCGTGATATGGACAAAACCGATAATCTGGTCTTTATCCTCAACCGCTACCGGGTAGCGGGAATGCTTGGTCTCGCTGATAATCTTGAGATTTTCCTTAAACGACAAATTCGTATACAAACAATCCATATCTGTACGCGGCAGCATGATTTCACGTGCAAGCAAGTCGGAAAAATCAAAAATATTATCCATCAGCTTAATTTCGTCCTTATCAATCACACCGCTTTTGGCGCTCTGATTCATCAATATACGAATCTCTTCCTCCGAATGAGCCGCTTCGGCTTCACTCGCCGGCTGAATCCCGAATGCACGCAACAGCAAGTTTGCCGCAGCATTCAATACCCAGATCACAGGTAGAAAGACCTTATAAAAAAGCAGCAAAGGCGCCGATAAAAACAACGCCACACCTTCAGTCTTCTGAATCGCTAAAGACTTGGGAGCCAATTCCCCCAATACAATATGCAAAAAGGTAATTACGCAAAATCCGACGACAACGGATATCGTTGTAATCAGGGTGCCGTCAGTTACACCGAGTTTGTGCATGAGTGGCTCTATCAGGTAGCCGGATATTGCTGGCTCTCCAATCCAACCCAAACCCAATGAAGCCAGCGTAATGCCCAATTGGGTGGCGGACAGATAAGCATCCAACCTTTGGTTCACCTTCAGCGCATAGCCTGCCAGGCGATGACCCTCGCTTTGGAGCTGCGTCAATCGGGATTGGCGCATTTTGACCAACGAAAATTCTGCGGCCACAAATACACCATTTAGAAAGACAAGCAGCAGTACCAAGAGGAGATTCACAGCTAGCAATCCCCAATGAAACTCGGTATGACCATCCAATACGAACTCCCCATTTCTATAGTTGTAATGCTTTTCTTGATTTAAAGTCTATTCCTTTGTAGTACATATCCGCTACGAGCAGGTTCGGTCCACAACAGGCAGCGGCATCACAATGACAGTTCACAGTCTGATTCAACGGATGCTCATTCAGCCATTCACCAAAAATATCGTCCAGACTGTCTTCCTGAATGTTGCCGAAAGCCGGAATGTCTGCAAAATCCGTCACATACACGCTACCCGTGAACATATTCACATTCACACGGTTTCTTCCGTCTGGATCATTACGCACCGTAATATTCGGTTCCTGACACAAGCGGCGAAGCAGTTTGCGATCTTCTTCCCGGTCCGAACAAGCAAAGAACGGTAATGTGCCAAACAACATCCACATGTCCTGATTACGTACATCCAGCAGCTTATGGATAGAGTTCCGCATGTCGTCGAGTGAAAGCACAGGCAAAGCAGAGGCAAAATTTGACGCATACATTGGATGAACCTCATGCCGTCGGCATCCCATTTCGTTGATCAACTGATGAATGCCCTCCAGCTTCGTGTGTGTCCGATAATTAATCATGGATTCAGCTGAAATGAACATTCCCATTTCACTTAATCTGCAGGCATTCTCGATCATTTTTTCATACAGGCGAACAGCACCCGCACGTGGGGTCGGCCGGCCTGTATTTGCAAAACCCACTTCATAAAAATCGTCCGCATTCAAATAGTTAAACGAAATATGCATCACATCTAGATAAGGAAGCATCTTCTCATATCTGCGAATATCTAACGTCAGATTGGAGTTGATTTGCGAGCGAATACCGCGCTCTTTGGCGTATTTCAACAGTGGAACGATCACTTCATCCACTGTTTTATCGAGCAAAGCAGGTTCCCCGCCTGTAATACTGATGGTCTCCAGATGCTCGACTTCATCCAGACGCTTCAGCATTAGGTCTAACGGAAGGAAAGGGGCCTCCTTCATAACCAGCATGTCGCCAACAGCGCAATGCTCACAGCGCATATTACACAGATGCGTTACGGTCATTTCCACACTCGTAAGCAAATGACGACCATGTGTACGCAATGAGACAATCGGGTCCCACGGATCATAGGTTGGCGATATTTGGGGTAGCGTGTTATTTTGTAGAACTGTCATTATGTTTTCACCTTATTTCTGTTATTAACCTCAAAAGACGTATAATTATCATATCATGATGTGTAAAGTGTCTGCATGCTTTCTTCCACATCATCTGCTAATCTACGTGTACTCCTCCGAAAGGGGCCACAGTAGCACCCAATGTATTTGTAATCATAACCGAGAGGGATATGGACAAATCCACATCATAAGGTGCTTTCACTTCCTGCCCATCCCGGTCCCTTACAATGCGAATGACGGGTCTTTGCGGGATTTTGGAATGTATACGCACCACGACCCCCTCTTCCCCCGTGTTGAGCACCACAGAGAGTCCCAAGGGGTAAATAGCCACACAGTCACGAAAGGCTTCTAGCATTCGCTGCTCATATAACGTTCCTGCCCCGGCGTACAGCACTTCCATCGCCTCATAAGGCAACAAAGCCTGCTTATATATCCGACTTGCTGTCATTGCGTCGTACGAGTCTGCCAGGCCGATCCATTTCGCATATTCGTGGATCTGGTCCTTTTTCCAACCGTGTGGGTATCCGCTGCCGTCAATACGCTCATGATGCTGTAATGCACAATGAGCCGACAACAAGGGAATTCCAGGTTCGTCTTTAAGCAGCTTGTAGCCGATCACCGTGTGTGTTTTCATATGCTCATATTCCTCTTCGGTCAATTTACCCGGCTTATAGAGTACTTGAGGTGAAATTTTCATTTTACCGATATCGTGCAGTAGTGAACCTATTCCCAACTCCATCAGCTGATTGTTATCGTAGCCGTTGGAAATTCCCAGTACAAGTGAATATAGACATACGTTCAAAGAATGATGATACAAATCCTGATCTGCGGCCCCAATATCCATCAACATAATGACGGCGTCCTGCCGGCCTCCAATATCGTCCAGAATAGATTCCATCACCTTATAAAATGACTTGCCAAAATATTTGTGCTTATGATCTACGGAGTAGGATGACAACCCTTGAAATCGCTTTTTGATTTCCTGTAGCGCCGCCGCCCTTGTCTGTTCATGGATCATCTCAGGAATGACGATATCTTCTGTCACAGCATCCTCAATGTATACATATCCAATACCGACTTGGCCTAGACGTTCAATCAATCGCGAAGTAAGCTCAACACCTTCCGAGAGCAGCACCATTCCATTTTCATTGTATATTTTTTTGCCCAGCTTCATGCCGGCTCTCAATAATGTAACAGGTACCAGTCGCAGCTTAATCCTCTCCCGATTGTTTTGATACCTGAAGCCACCTAGCTGCAAAACATTCTTCCATCGCGCCCGGACGCTTCAACTCCATTTCAATCAAATCCCGTAAAAATTCTGGAAGCATAAATCGGAGATCTGTTCCGTTCGCAAGCACCTCATAACCTGCTTTGAAAGTGAACATATCCAACGTGCCCACTGTGTATTCTTCATGCTCTTCCAGAGGTTGACCTGCTACACGAATGTCCGTTACTTTTTCATAAGGAGCACGGCCAGGGTCATACTGAATAGCCAAGCCTTCCACACACATCGTACCAAGCACTTTGCCTCTGAAGCCAAAGCCCGTCATAGGCTTGTCCGCAAATTCAGGCAGCAAAGACTGCTCCAGCGCCAACCGAATATCGCTCCCCCGCAACTTCATAACACAGGCATTAATCGGTGAAGGGCATAAGGAATGCAGGATTCCTTTACTGATATCCCCTTGAGGTAATGGGCCGAGCAGTTGTCCCGCATTGACGAGGGCAATTTCTGTTCCTGTAAAATGGGACACTGATTGTGCCAGCATATTCCCGAAAGGGGATTCCTGATCATATGCGATCTCCAGTTTCCGATCCGTCACAGCAACCGTGCTCTCCATGGCGCGCTCTGCTTGTCTGCGATGCACCACAATGGCCGATGCCACTTTTTCGTCCAGTATTGTCAGATCCACAGGAACTACACCGCCTGACGTGACTCGAAACGGTTCGAGGCTATTGTTACGACTTAGCGTCACTTCACCCAGCAGCGTTCCGAACTTACCCGCCCCACATAAAGCTGTTTTCCCGATCCAAAGCGGTTCCTCCAGCACATGATGGGTGTGACCTCCAAGGATAACGTCAATCTCAGGAAATTGCGACGCTAACTTTTTATCGGAAGGTAGGCCCAGGTGCGACATCACGACCAAAACATCAACCTGCTTTCTCAGTGCCGCGATCTGCTTCCCCAGCACATCAAACGGATTGAGCACATCCCAGCCCAGCAATTGATAATACTCTACAAAAGGAGCCGTCACACCAAGTAAACCGACCTTGATTCCTGCTTTGTCTACAATAAGGGATTCCTTCATCCACGCAGGACTCATCCCTGTGGCACACTCAGTCATATTGCCACATATGACCGGACAATGAATGCCCGCATATGCCTGTTCAATCATATCCGGGGTAAAAGTCAGTCCCTCATTATTACCGATCGTAATGGCATCATATCCTGTTAGATTCATCACATCCACATTTGCCCCACCTAGCGTTCCTTCCGTTTCGGGGGCCATCCGGTCCATGTGGTCTCCTATGTCAAGCACAAGTAGCGCATCCCCTAATGCAGCTCTTCGTTCATTAATCATCGCGGCTATCGAAGGCATACTGCCAAAATGACTATGGATATCATTGGTATGCAAAATGGTCAACGTTTGCCGAGTCGTCATCTCCATAACCGCCCTCCTCTATATTTTATATATCGACTTTGGAGCTTCTAATGTTTAAGCATATCATGTTATTTAGCAATATGGTACATATGGGTAGACATAGTCCTTAAGCTTCGCTGTAGTCTCTGGGCAATCTCATATTACAAACATAGTGAAAAGTATTGACGTTATCTATTGTAGGTATCTGATAGGAATTGGGTTCCTGGGACCTATTTTACAGCTTGGAATAATAGTAAATTAGTCGTTGTCATCCCATATAATTCTTGATATATTAAGTTTGTTTCGTATTTTCGACAAATTTACGACAATAAGGAGGTTAGCGCATGAGAGTACACGTTACCGATGCCAAGCCAGGAGATCGCCTCAAATCCGATACATACAATGGGCACGGTGTGCCTGTCATGGTTCAGGGCACCGAGCTACAGCATGACGATATTTCCAAGCTCATTATGCACGGTGTCGATTATATCGACATTGATGCCGGTTCTGCGAGCATTCCGGTTGACTTTGCCCCCGATGTTCCAGCTTCCCCCGAGTCCCTCAAACGTGCCGTTCCTCTCATGGAGCAGACGATCAGTGGCTTTGAAAGTATGTTTCTCGAAGCTTCCTCAACTGGCAAATTTGATGAATATCGAGTTGATGAGCTGTTCGGCCCTCTCGTTTCAGAGCTAGCTCGTCAAAAAGATGTCGTATCTCTGCTGTTAATTATGGAACGGGGAGATCACTATACCTATAATCATTCTCTCCAAGTAGGCGTACTGTCATATTACATTGCCACATGGCTTGGGTATACGGAAGAAGAAGCATATGCCGCCGGTAAAGCTGGATATTTACATGATATAGGCAAGTCCATGATACCCGATGAAATTTTGAACAAACCGGATAAACTGACACCTGAAGAATTTCATGAAATGAAGAAACATTCGCTATATGGCTATGATATTATTCGCAATTCAACCAGCGATGAGATTTCTGCAATTGTCGCCTTACAGCATCATGAGCGTGAAGATGGAAGTGGATATCCCCATGGTCTGTTCAAGGAAGAAATTCATCCTTTTGCCAGCATAACAGCTATTGCCGACGTGTATAGCGCGATGATTTCCAATCGTGTGTATCAGACGAAGCAGGAGCTACTCACCGTATTACGCGAGCTGCACAGCATGAGTTTTGGACATCTAAACCCAGAAGCTACCCAAGTGTTCATCAGACACATGCTTCCTAATTTCATTAATAAGCAGGTTCTGTTGACTACAGGTCAGACAGGAACGATCATTCTGAACAATCCTGCTGATTACTTCAGACCCTTAGTAAGAATTAACGATGATGAATATGTAGATTTGTCTAGGGAACGCCATGTATCCATTGATGAAATTTATTTGGAATCCTGATCCGCTACTGCCTCCTGGCGTTACTTCGGTGGAACGAAATGTTTTGCCGAAGCACAGACTACGCGAATAAAAAGAGACTGTCCTTGATTCGTAGGTTCTTCTACGAAGGACAGCCTCTTTTTAAGTTACGGATATTAACCTTGTTACTATCTTTATTTATGGTTTAATCCTAAGTGGTAAGATCGTGTAGCCCTGGACTATGTTCATTAGGCAATTCGGGCATATACGGAAGAGGAAAACCCTCAGGAGGATCTATTACACTCAAATCCCCACCGTTTCTGCTTGGAGTTTGCCCATTGAATATTTCCCCAATACGGGTAGAATCCAATCGAAAATTAAACTGCGCATTGTGAAAGCCCATCTCAACATACTTCCGGCATTCTGGATACTTGTTAATATCGTAATTTGGAACCGGGAACAATTTTCCCCAATCAACTCCAAGTGTCTCTAATGCTTTGGCAAACGCGTTTTGATGAGCATTATCCCTCACAATCAAAAAAGCCAACGTTTCCCGGAATGTTTTGTTCGAGCTCATTTCGTAAATTCGGGATTTTTGCAGGACCCCTGTAGATTCGAGTACGAGATTATCAAGCAAATCACTAACCAGATTCCCGTGGGAATAAACATAACTACCTAGCCAAGGATTCCCACTTGCATCAACAGGTAAGGAACTTTGGGCTCCCATAATAAAATGATGAGGATTTGCGTGTTTTATCGCCTCATCTAAAGGAGCATGATCCATTCCCGCATCGCCGGCTTGGTCTGCGCCTGAGCCAGTCAGAAGTTGATTTATAGTATGTTGGACCAGTTCAACATGACTAAGCTCCTCTAGAAAAACTCCTCGTATCAAATCCCTGTACTGCACAGCATTACCACGAAAATTATTACTTTGAAAGAAAAACTGCATCATAGTACGCATTTCTCCGAATCGACCACCTAACACTTCTTGAATCACTTTAGCAGCAGCAGGATCGGGCTTATCGGGTACTATTAAGTTAATTAAATCTTCTTTATAAAAATACAATTCAAATACCCTCCTTAGACTCTTCATTTTAAAGTGAAACATAGGCTTCCCTCTTTAATAATTTATATACAAACCAAACAAACAGAAAGTTAAATATAAAAACCCGTATCGATTTTTGTGATGCTGCTCCTCGTTTTATTACATCTTGAAAAGGTTAAATACAGTTAGAATTCACTAAGCTGCTTTAGCTATAGGAGGAGTAAATATGTTTAGACATCAAAAAGAGTTGCAGTTTGAAGTGAAAGTAGAGCGCCCTGATCCTCTTTTTGCCCGGCAGGTACAAGAAGTTTTGGGAGGGCAATTTGGAGAAATGACCGTAATGATGCAATATTTATTTCAAGGGTTTAACTGTCGCGGTGATGAAAAATATAAAGATATGCTGATGGATATTGGAACTGAAGAAGTAGGGCATGTGGAGATGCTGTGTGCTTTAATTAGTCAACTACTTGATGGAGCTAAACCAGAAGATCAAGAACAAGCTGCAAAAGACCCTGTTACAGCTGCCATAATGGGGGGAATTAACCCACAGCATTTGCTGGTCAGCGGTCTAGGCGGATTGCCTACTAATTCAAATGGAGTTCCATGGAACGGCTCTTATATCGTCGCAAGTGGCAACCTTTTGGCAGATATGCGATCCAATTTGCACGCAGAGAGTCAGGGTCGATTGCAGGTAGCAAGGCTATATCATATGACACAAGATGAAAGCGTCAGAGCTACACTACGGAAAATGCTAGCGCGTGACCGCTATCACCAGTATCAGTGGATGGCGGCAATCCAAGAATTAGAAGAGAAAAACGGTGTTGTGGTTCCGGCTTCTTTTCCCCCTGAGGCAGAACAAGAGTCTCAGCCTGAAGCTTATGAGTTTTGGAATTTGTCTGAGGGCGAAGAATCTAGTGAAGGTTTGTGGGCAACAGGGAGTGCGCCGGATGGAACCGGGAGCTATGTATACATCTCAAAACCAGTTGCCAAAGGACAAATCTATAATGCCAAAATACCAGCAACCGAGTTACATCATGACTTAGACCATAAAACTTCAGATAAATAAACAACCGGCAGAAGAGCTGTCCCAACATTAAAGATTGCTTATTGGTGACACTGACCATAAAAATGTTACAAAAAATATATACTTAATATTCGAATAAGGCGGCTTATCATAAGGCATAAAATCATAGCCGATCATAAATCATGAAGTACAGAATTAATGTAAGTCTAAAAGCCCTGCCGACCAATTATGGTTAGCAGAGCTTTTTGATTTCAAAGACGATGCTCTCATTCTGTATGAGCAGATGTCTATAACCATCATTTGTGTTACCTCAGCTTCGGATCAAACCACCGTTCATTAAATAAGAGGTGCCTGAATCAATGTTGCAAAATTAAACTGGTGTACATGACCATCATTTAATGTAGTTTGGCCCGTAACAAAATGTACATGCTTACCATTTCCGACTGGAATAGCGGGCCCTGTTCTAATCCTTCTCAGATTATGAAAATGGTTCACGAAATCAGTTTTGGTAAGATCAATTTCATGGACATGACTTCTTCCAACTCGAATCGCTTGCCCAGTAACACCTGCAAAGCGGTGGTTATGTCGGTCTGCACCTTCTTCGGCCAGTTTGGTGCTACCTTCAAATTCATGTACATGTCTCTGTGTCTGCTTAGAAGAGAGGGTTTTCTTCTTCACTCCAGCTCTGTTCTTCTGCATCTGTTGGCATGCCTCCTTATGTTTATGTCACTCACAACATCCTATTAAGCAAACATACATAAGTGCTAGGCAACTATCTGCAGTCCTAAGCATAATTTTTTTTTTGTAGTAGAAAGAAGGCTTATGGACTTAGGTATCACAGAAAAAACAAAAGAAGACGAACTTAAAAAGTTCGTCTCCTATACTAGCAGGAAATCCGAGTCGGCATAAAATCGGCATGACTCGGATTTAACAAGCTTAAGATTACTTCAAAAACTCGTGACACCAAGGGTTAATGGATTTTAACCGATACTGCCTTCCATCTCGATTTGGATTAGGTGCAAACGAAACGAGAATCCGCTTAATTACAGGATGTATGTATTTGTGCGCACAGCTAAATTAACGATTTTTCTTTAGTCTTCAAAGCTTTCGGTATCATGGATGGTATCACATTTTACCGAAAGCCTAAATTTTTTCTTCTATTATATATGATGTTTCTTTGGCGATTAACATTCGCCTTTCTTTTCCTCATCCAATACCTCCTTTAGGACAACTGTTAGACTTGCCCCCCACCCAGAACCAAAGCAGCTCGTCGGCCTGTAGTCATTTCTACTATGTATTTACGCAAACTACTTTCCGAATTCACAAGGGCGGTTAAAACAACCTCCTTTCAATATTGATCACCTGACTCTAGAAATAAGCTATTTTCATACTCCAGTAGCCATTATTGTTTTACTAAGAATGTCTCTAAGAAATTCCCTAAAAATCATTATCAAGTATTTTGTAACATCATCATTGGTCAGCAATTTCAAACGATGATCTTTCCAGATGATCTTGCACGTCTGTTCTTCCGTTGAAATTCTTACATAACGCCTGTCACGCTGTACACTTCCATATTTTTTATAATTATACTCATAACAAGCGGCTCGTAATATCAGTAGAATCAGATGTAATAAATTCAATATGCATCTATGCATCACCTCGTTAGATTTATTTATAGACAGGTTATCCGAATTCTTCTCATGTAATTAGACCTAGAAAAATATTCCTATGTTTGATAGACTACTTTTTATGAAGCAGCAGAGTTCCAGGAAAGGCAGGAGTAAAAAAGAATGCTCTGTGATAAATGTGGGAAAGAAATACCCAAAGGAAGCGCCTTCTGTAATTATTGCGGAAGGGAAGTAACTATCAATACAGCACCGCAAGAAAAAACATCCGAAATTAGGAATGATGGTCCGATTCCTAAAGAGATCAGCTATAGAAAGAAAATTATTATCTCAATTGCTCCATTTCTTATTTTATGCCTTATTATCGTAGGCTTTTTAATCGCAGCTCCCTATATCAGTTATATTCAGGCCAAGTCATTAATGAATAACGGTGAATTTGACAAAGCAACTCAAGCCACCTTCACCAATTTGGATGGGTACAAAGATTCCGATGAGTTGATTAATGAAACAAATTATCTAAAGGCACAACACCTTCTAAAAAATAAAGAATACGAAAAGGCTATTGAATTGTTTATCAATTTAGTCAACTACAAAGATAGTGTCAAGCAAAAACAGAATCAATATACTTACTGGCAAAGCAAAATTCCTCCCAAGGTAACTACGCTTCGGCAATTGAATTACTTGAACCAATCCAAGATTATAAAGATTCCTCTAATTTACTGAGAGAAGCGAATTATCGGGAAGGAGTTAAACAATTTAGGGCGTATAACTTTCGTGAAGCAAAAGAATTATTCATGCAAGTAAAGACTATCAGGACTCAATACAATATTTGACTCAAGCTTCTTTGTATAATAGCTTTCAAGGCATTTGGGAAGATGAATCAGGTTACGAGAAACTGACTTTTAAAAATGGAGAAGTAACCAAGGTACTCTCCTTTAATTCTCAAGATGAAAGCACTTATACCTGGCCTGTTATCCTAATTGGTACAGAATTACATGCTGATAACGGCACAATTTATTACCTAAAGAATGACAAGCTTATTTCAAAGGATGAAAGCCTTGGAGTCAACACCTTCACCAAGATTGGATATTACGAGGATATCCCGCCCGAAAAACTCGCTCCCCAAATTGGTATGTCTGAACAGGAAGTAACTTATTCAAAATGGGGACTACCCAAACATATTAATAAGAACACTACTACTTACGGTGTAAACGAACAATGGGTCTATGATCATTACAAGTACATCTATTTCGAAAATGGAGTCGTAACAGCAATTCAAGATTAGTCCACATGCGGAGTCTTCGGGAGAAATCGAAGGCTCTTTTTACTGCTCAAAAATCCATTGTTCGAAGAAGGCTCAGTGAGCCCGTTCCTTTTTAGGGGACTATACAATAGCTGATATAATATCCTCTAGCTTAATCCAACTAAAATCATCCTCATCACGAAATAGTTTTACTTCACGTCTAGCGGTGTTTATTGATGTAACCACACCTGTTAACTCCGCATCGTCAAACGGACTGAAAACAACCACTGTCACAGGCTGACGTGAATTGTAAGACTCTATTAGAGCATGCTCGATTAATTGTACCTCTTGGTCATCCAACTCCGGTTTACCGCGCCGCTGACGGTCTTTCATTAGCTTCAGATAAGCCTCTTTATGCTCTGGTATGATAATGCGACTGCTTTCCCATAATCCGTTATCTTCTAGTTTTTTAGACATGTATGTAGCCTCCTGATGTAATATGTTCAAATTATATCCCGAACGTATGTTCCTTACAAGGGCTTTTGTTTTCTACTTCTAAGACTTTTGTTCTAGAAAATTATTCCTAGGTCATATATACTAATTTTACTATAACATTACCAATAGATAGGGGTTATGTAATGACTGCAATTGCTGTGATTGCTTTGCTGGCTTTTTTTGTGTTTTTTGTTTTGTGGGCTATAGCTTTAATAAAAAAGAACGGCAAGGCTAAGAAAATGTTTCTCTTTGGTTTAGGTGCTTTCCTAGTATTTATTATTGGAATATCAGTCGCTGACACTCAGAAACCAACCGAAACTAATTCCAAACCGGTAGCTACCACACCTGTTAAAGGGAACGAAGTTACTACTGAACCAGTTCAAAAGGGACAGACTGATGCTAAAAAAACATTGATTGACACATCGCTTCCTTTTGATAAGTTTTCATCTGCTCTCTTTGCATTGCCAGTATCCAAGCAAGGGGAAGCATTCGACAGTGTAAGAAATCAAGTTGTTTCATGGTCAGGCGTTGTTATTGAAGCTGGATCAAGCAGCCTTTATGTCTATGGTAAACCAGCAGATTACAACGGTGAATCATGGTCAGATATTAGCGCTGAAAAGAAAAAACTCGGGGATGTTATTGTTGTAAAAGTTTCAGATCGTTCAGAATTAAATGGTCTTAACCAGGGGGATATAGTTACCTTTAAGGGTGAACTTGGTTCCCGTGGTGTTAAGGGAGAAGCCCATTGGAAACTATATAACGGAAAAATAGAGGGTCGGACAGTAGCAGAATCGCCAAACCTCGGAATTATTACCAAAGCTAAATATAACAACATTAAAAATGGAATGACTTATGAGGAAGTTGCGAAAATTATCGGTGGTCCCGGTGAGGCTGTTTCAGAGGTTGGTGAAAAAGGAGACGAATTTTATACTGTAATGTATTCGTATAAAGGTGAAGTCGGACCTGGTGCAAATGCCGTTTTCACATTCCAAGGCAACAAACTACAAGCAAAAGCACAATTTGGTCTCGAATAAAACAACCCCGGAGCAATCCGGGGTTGTTTTATTCTGTATAGTACCTATTTGCAGCCAGGAGGCGTAACGATCTTTTGATCGCGATCCCAGCCCTCTATTATCATGATGTGGCGGGTATCGCTCTTGTTATCCCATGCAATATTGTTGTCTTGTTCCAAAGCCAGTAGCCCCGCCTTTATGTCCTCTGTGCGCCTTCCTGTCTTTATCTCAGGGTTCTATGCTGTTGGCAGAAAAAAGGTACAGACTCCTCATTTTTCATGAGTAACTTTACCTTTTGCAACAAAGGGACTTTTTCAATCGCCTCTGATATGTTCCACGAGGTATTTCATAGTTAAAGAAACTTTTCACATACTTAAAAATCAATAAGTAAGATATCCATTTCCCCATAAAGGACTTAGTTCTCCCACATTACCGATTCTTAACTTATATGTTCCTGGCTTAACATTGTAAAAAGTTCTTGTTGTATTCAGATTAGTAAATGTCCCTGGAACTGAAATTATTTGCTCATGACTATTATTTCCCCACCCCACTAATTGGTAGCTAACAACAGGATTGTAACGACTATCTTCTAAATATTGAACTAATGTAATATTTACATTTCCTCCGGAAATATTGAATGCCTCATCTGATATAGTATAGCTGTTCACACCATTTAACGTGTAATAGTAAATTGATTGAAGCGATGCTTTTGATTCTGCTTCTCTGTAGACATCTTTGTTACCGGCTCAGCAAATGGAGTTACAGATTTTATGTTGTATGTTGCGTCTGTTGAGGCTGGAACTACAGCATGACTAACTTCAGAAGCAAAAGCTGGGGTCACCATGGTGACAGCTAGAATAGACGTAACGGCAACAGATAATAATTTTTTCATAATAAATCCATCCAATTAATTGAATTTATGTAACACACGAATCGTATCTTAAATATAGTATGTAATGGGGTTTTAGACAAAAGAACAGATAACTTTTCAATTTTTTATAAAATTATACATATAATAAACCCCCGTTTTATGATAACAACAACCACTATATTAATAGAGGACCATTCAGCAACCGTTAAGACTATATACCTTTAAGATTGGAATAAAATAATAAACAACAAAGGACTCCATACTAGTTACATACCAGCGGAGTCCTTTGTCACATCTACTCTAAATTCAAACTGATCAACGAAAAAAGCTCTGCCGACCAATTAAGGTTAGCAGAGCTTTTCAATTTATCTAGAGTATTCACTTACTTCAAACGTTAAGGATTTTTTAATATTTAATTATAGCTGATCCTGCTTTAGCCCACTCTTTTGATTCTAATTGAATCCATCCATATACTTTTGAATCAGAGGTGATTTTTTGTTTTATCAGAGAAAGGTTCTCATAGCTGGAGGAACCGTAAAGACTCCCTGTTTTTGGGGCAATTTTTACTGATAACGTATTTTCTATACTCGGTGTATTTTCATCACTTGTCCAGGCCAAACGATTATAATAATTAGCATTAAAAGGATTTTCTAAACCATTAATTGAAAATTTCACTCTTTTCCCTATAATAGATACATCTGTATATGCCGTGTCATCTTTAAAAATTACCGATTGTGATAAAACTAATTCTTGATTTGAAGATTTTTTGTAAGTGTCAAGCGTTACAGTTGCTGCATCTGCAGAAGCTGACAGCGGAGCGATAACTGAAAACAAGAGAGCGATTGTGGAAAAACATAAAGTAGCTTTCCTTCCTAATTTCATACTCATTTTTCTGTCCCCTCCTTCTTTTAATCTTCATCAATAAACATACAGCTTAATAACTGTCAAAGTAAGGGGAGTTTTGTCTGACATGAAAAATACACATTTGATTAAGTGCCTTTTTCGCGTCACTCTAAATTCAAACTGATCAACGAAAAAGGCTCTGCTGACCAATTAAGGTTAGCAGAGCTTTTTACTATATATAGATAAATCAAACTATCCCCCCAGTTGATTCACATAACAACATCATTTAATGGTACTTAGTGACTATGTACACAGATGTGCAGATTAATTATAATTATTTTTGTAGTTAAATTATAGAAAGAAGTGATTTAATTTGAAAAGATTAATGAGTTTTGGTATCGCCACATCATTGCTTCTGTCACTAAGCCCTGCTGCTTTTGCACAGGATTCAATTTCAGCAAATCAAACTGATAATGGTTTCATTAAAGTGATTGAAAATACTGAGAATCAGGACGGGCATGTTATTACTCCTTTTGATGTTCAATTGATTAATCCGATACATCACACTGGAAAAGGAGCATTTGAGAAAACCTTCACCATGATCCCTGAGAATGGAGAAGACGCCAATGTGTTCGTTAAAGATAATGGAAGTTCAACAGTTTATGTAGAGATTAAGAAAGCAGGTTCTAGCACCTCTATAGACACTTCGGTTTCACCTGGTAGTCAAAAGACCTTGCAAATTTATTCCCAAAGTAAAAACTCATATAGTGTATACATTTACACCCAAGACGGTTCCCAGATGGACCTCAATATAAGCGCAAGACAGTTCTAATTAATGTACAGAAATTACTAAGTGGCTTCATATACATCCGCCTCACATAAAACAGAGAAGGACTCTATCGGCTATATACCGTTGGAATCCTCTTTCACATCTACTCTAAGTTCAAACTGGTTCCGTATGTAATAAGCTCGGCAATCTTAACCGAATCAGTCGAAAACTTTTCTATAGTGCCACCATAGTCTATAACCGATATCAAATCCTCTCCCAATGACTGAACAACGTACACCTTTACCTGGCTTAATGCAGCTGCAAATAATTCTATATCCGACTTTAACACTTTATATGTTTGGTTCATGCTGATCACCTCATGTTGTAATACGTTCCACCTTTTCTGAAGTACCTTAGGTTATTACTTTAACCTCATCTCCAACGATTAAAATGCCATATTCATTTTCCTGTACTCTGACTTCTTTCCGATCCGATCCTTCAAATTGGCATGTAATAAAATATTTTTTTGTTGAAGAATTCTCCACCCAGTCTACTCGTTTATCAATTATTTTTGCGATTCGTTCAATTTTGGGTTGTTTTAAATTTCTAGCATGTTCTCGGTTTGAAGATATTATAATAGGCACAAAAACAACTAATATTAAACCGATCATGGTAAGAAAAATTTGAAACGCTTCGAGCATATTTTATTCACTCCTCAAAATTATATAGTATTCCATAACATAAAAACACCCCACCAACTTAGCCAATAGGGTGCCACGGCGCTTCAAGATGTGTTGTTATCAGTACGCAAGTAGAACCTCAATGCTTATTAATTGCCAACAACTCTCTCGACCTTTGAAAATGTACCTTGCTGAAGTACAATAACTCTATCTCCAACAATAGTTACTCCGTATTCAGATTCAGGTGCTTCAAATTCTCCTCTTTCTCCATCTTCAAATTCACAGGTAAAATAGTAGTATCTAATCGAACTGTCTTCCTTTTGGTACATTCGCTTATCAAGTACCTTAGCCACACGGGTCACAATAGGTTTCTTTTTGTTGTCGATGTCTTCCCATGTTTGCATTATAATCGGTATTATACAAAAAACAGAAAAAGCACCGATAACAAAAATCCACAAAATAGCTTGTTCTCCCATATATAAACACTTCCTCCTAACATACTCAAGATCTAAATGTTATATTATTCCTTTACATTATTACAGTTTATAAGTTTCATATTTAAAATCCCTGTATGATTTATAAAATTATACACTGCATTACTAAATATAATATCGGAAATTGAACTGTTTAATTTGATATCCTTCCAACGGCAAACAGAAAAACCCCCCACCAGCGTATGCCAGCAGGGTATCACCGATGCTTTCGGATTTATATGGAGAGTATAATCGATTTGGGTTATTTTGCAAATATCTTATATGTATGTTTCATGCTGTTAACCTCAAATAATGATTCGGTGAATGTTTAGACAATCCTTCAACGAGATACTCAATAACTACTTATCTGACATAATATCTCAATTACATCTTATTTTGATACTTCAACAAAAAATTGAAGTAAGAAACCCAGAAATATAAATAACAATCCTACAATTGCAAATTTTCTACTTTTATATGCCTTCTTCTTTCCATCTGTTAAATCAGCGTATGTTCCTGCTTGCGGATCTACACATAACACATCAATTGCCATTATCACAGTACCTAACATATTTAAAATTAACCCAGCTATATTCATAAACAATTCCACTTCCTCTTCCTCATATTCCTTATTTGGATTCAGCTTCTTCTTTTACTATCTGTTTGAAATCTCTTATATTCCCTATTTTATTCTTTGCAGTATACCAAAAAAAATCGTTTTTACGTGAAAATATAAACCTATCACAAAACATACCTGTGTAGCTATTTAAAATTGCGAGCGTTCTTCTTGAAGGAATAATTCCAGAAGCAGGATGGACTTGCTCGAAGCGTCCTAAAAGCATCACTCTGCTACTTAATGGAATGCTCACTTCTGTTCCCATAAGTCCATACCCTGGAGAAGAATATATCCCTCGATCTTTATCTTCTACCCAATGTAAGCTGACAGGATTATCAGAACAGATAAAATCCCCTAATGTTGGAGGACAGTAAACAACACTCCAGTTTCTATCAATTAGAAAAGGTATGATAGCATCAATCGCAGTAAGTAAGTATTTCATATGTGTATTATTATCAAGCCTAATGGAATGCTCATCTTCAAATGTAACCTTACGTCGTTCTTTATTGGTGATATTATCCATGTATGTTTCTTCCATCATGGTTTTATGATATTCAGAAGCGGAAGAATCCATTTCAACAAATAGTTTCTGTAACTCTTTCATAGGTTTTGAAATCACTTCGCGTCGAGCAGGTGTTCTTTCAGCCAACAAAGCTATATAATTCATTAACCATATGTATTCATCGCCCATCGGCATAAGTAGTTTTTCACATACACCTCTTATTATAGGGCCTACCTTGTCTTCAATTTCTCCAAATATATCCTCAAAAATATCAGGCTTGACTTCTGGATAATGAACCCTATATAAATCTCTTTTGTGGGCAACTTCACGGATTTTTGACTCCCACTGACCACTATTTAGAGAGTCAAAAACCCACAATCGGCTATTTATAGTTCCATCCTTAGTAAAATTAGCAAGATGAGTTTGTGGAATAAAATGATGTTTTCTTTTCAATTTAGTGTTATACAAAAATTATCATCCCTTGTTAGACAGAATTATTCTAATGGAGCCCCTTTATAGCTATAAAGAGGCTCTTGCTAATTATGAAAACGCTACTGTATAGTTAGAAGGAAAAATCATCCTTTCTGTCGAATCGTTTGTAAAATAAATCTTAATTTAATTCATTTTTAATCAATGTGAGGGGTTCATAATAATGATTTTTTCAAATTTAGGGACAATAGTTAAAGCAGCAAACTTTTTAGATACTAATATAAGTATGATTGAAAAAATGGAGAATAGATATAAGCTAAAAAGAAAAGTAAGTAATTGGACAGTAATTCCCATTTCAATGGTATTGATAATTGCAGTATCGTTCTTTTTATCAAAATACGTAAATGGTTATTTAGCAACAGTATCAGCTTTTCTCATTTATATTACTTTTACAATAATTTCTACAAGGAAAATTAAAAAAGAGAATATAGAAATGCCTAGAAGATACATATTTATCATTATAACTTTATGGCTAATAATGGTCTATTTTTATATAATAAATTTTTCATTGGAATTTTATCGAAACCAAAAATCTATTTTCTCCCAATCATTTTTGTTATTTCTTATGGTAATTTTCATAGGGTATGTTCTTTCATACTCATTTATTGTTATGTTAAACGAACTACTTGAAAAAACACTTAGTTCATTTTTTAAAAATGTTTACTTAAACATTGAGATGATAAATGGAGAATTATTAAATGCTAGATTAATTACCATTACGAAAAAAGGTGACTTTATAGTAAATATGAGCACGATTTAATAATAGCGAAATATTATTAAATCGTGCTCATATAGTAAAAATAACTTACTTTATAGAAGAACGCCCTTCTGTTAATTAGGACGTTCTTCTTGCACCTATTTGCTTACTGTAGCTGTATTAGTTTTGTCGTTCCAATTCACTGTAGCGCCCCACGCCTCGCCCACGGCACGTAGCTGAACATAGGTTTTGCCATCGATCATCTTAACGTCAGCGATACCCTTACCGTTTACAACCACGTTAACCTTGTCCACTGTCTTATAATCTCTAGTGTCTGCGACAGTATTTTTGAACAGAGCCCACTCTGCAATTCTACGGCGTGTCAGACCAGCCAACACCTTCCCGCCAGCCTTGTTATATTTCGTGATGTTGGCGGCAATCTGCGCCACCGCGCGTCCTTTACAGAGTGTTCTCAGACTTCCGGCCCCGCAGTTGTAACAGAGTGAGCGCGTCGAACTGGCTTTGCGTGAGCTGGTCGGTTACCGGGACATAGGCCGGGTTGTTTACATACGCCTCGCATTTGGATAAATCCTCCACCAGCATAGCATCGGCCTTGGCTTGTGTTATGGTCATACCTGCTTTAACGTCCGGTCCGTAATGCCCCCAACCTATGGTCCAGTACGTTTCGGTCGGAACAGCTTTATAAGCTGTCAAGCGGCAACCCTCGAAGTTCTTAATTAAACTAAGGCCCGCTTTCGATATTTTCCGCATTACTTGTCAGCCCCCTTTTTCATTTGCTTGACCAACTGATTCCCGTACACGGCGAATGCTCCAGCAAGCACGCCCTGAATGACTGCCTGCGGCCCCCAATCTTGAATCCAGACCGTTAGGATCACAGCAACACCCGTGACGATATATACAATGCTCCAGTTCGGCACTTTAGGCGTTTGCTTGATCCCTATACCAATAACCCAACAAACAGCTACAACGATTAACAATTCAGGGCCGATTAACGACCATACTGTATTCCAATCCATTGTTAAATTCCTCCCGTTTCTTCTTTTCGATCAAGTCGTTTATGAGCCTGTTTCGCTGATTCTTCAACCCGCGTAACCCGTTCGGATAAGGCATCAATCCTTTGCCCCTGCACCCGCTGTTCGAGCCGAATGTCGTCCACGCCGCGCTTGATGTAATCAACATCCGCACGCTGCAAAGCTTCCGCTCCCGCCTCTTGAATGATGTCTTGCCACATTGACCTGCTGCGCCCGGCCCAACCTAAAATAATCCCACTAATCGCAGCAATTAACGAAAAAATAACTGTAATATCCATCGTGTCCCCCCCGTCTCTGCGTTCAGGAAACTTTTCCTGAACTATCATCATCTGTTTTCTGATCCTTTTCCTCTTGAGCCTGTATCTCTGCTAGTGCATTTCCTACAGCTATATCCAATCCTTTAAGTATTTCCTTCCGGCGCGCTGGTTGCGAAGCAATGACAGCAGAAATTACCTCCGTCAATTCTTCAACCGGCCTTGTTAGATCCAGTTGTATATCCAATGCAGATTTTATTTTTGTCACTTTTATAATCACCTCCTTGGGACGCCAAATAAGCCCCTGAGTTATCAGAGGCTTTCATACTCATATCTTAAATTACTTCTGTTGCTATAACGCTGCGGATTTTAAAGGGAAACATTGTTCTATTTATCCCCAATAAACGCGAATCTAAAATCACTACAGATATTAGAGTTACAGAATAATTTATGGTAATATTAAACCATCAGCTGAAATTTATTAAAGGAAACAATAAAATGACTAAAAGTAAACTTATTCTCTTTATATTGTTTTTTTACATAGGCTGGACAATTAAGGAACTAACATTCCATCCAAAAATATCTGATTTGAATCTTTATTTGATATCATTCTTAATAAAACTGATTTTTTGGATCGGGCTGGTATTCATTTATTTCGTATATATCGATCGAGTAAGGTTGCAACAAATCATTGACTACATAAAATTAAAACAAAATATTATCAAGGGAGTATTTACTGGCGGAATTATTGGATTATTATTGGTAGTAATCGAGGTTACTATCTTTAATGGTTTTAGATTTGACATAGGAATCAGATGGATCATTACACCATTAGCGGCATTTTCTGAAGAAGTGGTGTTCCGGGGATTCGTTATGAATAAACTAAGAGACCATCGGGTAAAAGGATATAGCTTTATACAAGCGATACTTTTTATGGGGATACACTTTCCAATAGGTATTATTTCAGGATATTCACTTCTTAACTATGTGACCATATTTCTCGTAGGATACATTCTTGGATTTATATATAAAAAGACTTCTTCGATATGGGCTCCAACGATTGCACATAGTGTCTATAATATTCTTATTTATTTAAGGCAGTGAAGGTACCTATTCCTTTTAGTGCGTCAATCCTTTATGTTTTTGTACGTTGATAAATATTTATATAAAGCTAACGGGACACAATAACTCAATAAACATGAAGAGACGGCAGCCGATAAAGTGGCTGCCGTTTTCTGAACTAATAGGCTTAAATCTAAACTCTAATCGGAATCCTAAGACGATAAAATAATTAAAAAGAGTTGGCACTGAATTAAGTAAGAAAGCCTATAAAACAATTATTTACCAAGCCTTCTTAGAATAAAGAACGGTGGGTACTAGGCGCCAATTTGACTATTTTAAAAATTGATTTGTTTCTAATTTTAAAGCATTATATGATGGTTTCAGACATCGATGTACTATAAAAAGAAAGAGAAGAAAAAATGAAAGCTGAAATTGAAAAAATACCTTCTTGTAGAATTGTATACATGAGACAGATTGGTCCTTATGGAATTGCAAATTCACAACTAATGGAGAAATTTAAATACTGGGTAGAATCTAATAAATTATTTAATGATAAGTCTATTATCCTTGGTATTGCCCAAGATAATCCTGCATTTGTGAAGCCGAAAAATTGTCGCTACGATGCATGTTTGGTTCTTCCTGATGATTACTGTGTTAATACTGTTGAAGTAAGTCTGAGCAACATTAGTGGAGGAAGATACGCTGTTTTTAAAATAAATCATACAGCAGAAGCTGTTCAAAAGGCTTGGACTGAAATATTCCTGGAGTTGGAAAATCAAAGGTTCAGCTTAGATGAAACCAGACCTATCTTGGAGCGATATACAGTTGAACTTATTAATAATCATTATTGCGAAATTTGCGTTCCGATTCAATAAACGTATTAAGGCATAGGGTTATTTCTATTATTGAAGGCAGTCTAATACTAATCCTCTTTTATAAAAGTAAAAGCCCTCTGTTTATGGTATTATCCCCTTCTAGTAGACAAGAGAAAAAACACACCTGGTAAGATGGACTTAACTTGTTGAACGGAGGGGATTTTTCATGGCTAAAAAGGGACAATCATTCCGGCAATACTCCTTAGATGTGAAGATGGAGGCAGTCCGGTTGGTGAACGAAGAACATATGAGTATTCGTGAAGTGACGAAACACTTGGACATTCGTAATAAATCCCAAGTGCAAAACTGGGTGATGAAATATCGAGCGGGGGAGAACCTCCAGCCAACGACCACAAGGCAGGGACGACCCAAAACGAAATTTTCCAGTATGGAAGAAGAGATGGCGTATCTACGGGCGGAGATTGAATATTTAAAAAAGCAGTATCCAAATCTACACAAGGAGTGACGAGGAAAGAAACAAGGTTTGAAATTATTGAGGGAATGCGAACACGATATTCGTTGAAATGGTTACTTGAATTAGCCTATGTATCTCGGGCAGGATATTATAAATGGAGAAAGACTCAGCAAACAACCCAGCAGCGTAAGCAAGAGGAAGAGCTCCTAGAATTGCATATGTTGTCGATCCACCGGATTCACCCTTATTTTGGTTATCTGCGTATGACCGTTGCTTACGTAGAGAAGGTATCTTGGTCAACCACAAAAAGGTGTACCGCCTAATGAAGGAATTAGGAATCCGTTCCGTCATTCGAAAGAAGCGGCGCTTTTTCGGCAAACAGGCATCTGTGGTAAATGCCCATCGATTAGATCGACAATGTCAGGCAGATTCTCCTTTATCCAAGCTGGTTACCGATATTACATACATACGAGCTGGAGAGCGGTTTGTATATCTCTCTGTCATTCAAGATCTGTTTAACAATGAAATTGTGGCTTGGCGTCTTTCGGAACGAAATGACCTTGCTCTAGTTAGCGAGACGCTAGACGTTCTAAGTAAGAACGTGAACATGGAGGGTGTCATTCTCCATTCAGACCAGGGGTTTCAGTATACCTCCAAGCCGTTTAACCGCAAACTTAAGCGGCTTGGAATGCTTGGAAGCCATTTAAGGCGTGGAAATTGCCTAGACAATGCCTGTATAGAATCCTTCTTTTCCCATCTTAAAACAGAGAAGATTTATTTAACGAAACCCGGAACCCTAGCGGAGGTAGAACAACACGTACGGGAGTACATTTCATTTTATAATGAAAATAGATTTCAGAAAAAATTAAACAACCGTTCCCCAATTGAATACCGAGAAACGGTTGCCGCTTAAAGATGTCTTTTTAGTTCTGTCTACTTGACAGGGGTATGACCAGCATCGGGTGGCTTAAAAAAACTTTATATGACTGATCGTTACTATTTAATAGTAGGGTTAATAAAATCTACGATGCCAAAACCGTCTCCTGTTATTTCAATGTCAAGTTTATGAACCCCTGTTAAATTAACAGTTAGATTTTCTTGGACACTTCCTCCACCCAAGGAAACTTGCTTTAAAACTTTCCCATTTTCATTTTTAAAAGAAATATTCCTTAGTAATCCAGATTTACTGTTGACAATCCAATCATCATAAGTATCGAGTTAAAACTTTGTCTCTCATATTGTCTATAACTTCATTTAACATATTGTTCACCTCAATTAAATCTGATAAAATTAAATTCAAAAAATCAGGAGAGAAACATGAACTTTTTAACAGTACTTCTTATGTGTATTCCGCTTTATGCTGCATTCAGAGCTTTTATAATCACTCGTGATCCAGAAGCAAAAAAAAGAATCCCAAAAACGACACTAAAAGCTCTAACCTTTTTTGCTTACTTTATATTTATCGTTTTGGGATTTTTTATAGTTACAGAAGGTATAGAATACCTCTCTCAGTTATAATTGAATTGGTAGTTGCAAGTAGTTTTATAAATCTGAAGGGTTTTAGAGTACGGGGGTAAAGGCTGTTATGCCTCAACCCTCTTCAAATATTCCGTAGCAAATCCTCCGTTGTACCCTTCAAGCCGCACAACCTCCGAACCACACAAGTCCCAAGTCCCAAGGCTCAGATTCTACTGTCCATACCTTATCCTTGTACTTCTCCTTACTGGCTTCATAGCAACCGTGTATTACAACCTGATCGCCCTTTTATAGCTTATATGTCCGTTCACTCACCTTTACCTCCTCCTTGAAAAGCAGAATAACTTTGGTAGGGATCAGGGATTTCAACCTTTACAGGCGGTCGATCATATACAGCCAGGGTCAATCCTTCGTCGTGGAAATAGTTCGGGTTAAAGTTGATCCTACTCTGGCGGCCGGTTCAATTCAGCGAGTGCGACCGAATATTAATTTCATAAGACGTGAGGATTTTGACCATCGGGTTAAGGGTCTTGAGCATCTACACTACCAGGAGTTGGCTAGATTACTGTTTTACACGGGTTTACGAGTAGGAGAAGGACTTGCAGTAAAGTGGTCAGATATGGACTTTGAAAAGAATCTGCTCCACGTAAACAAAACACTTGATATAATCACACGCAAAATCACTACGACCAAAACTAAGGGCAGTGTAGGTTATGTTCCGTTTCCTGCCTTTATAGGCGAAATGCTGGAACGCATAAAAAAAGAATCCGCAGAGAAAAACTACGGATTCAATAATGATATGTTTGTATTCGGTATAGTGGCCCCATACCACTATTCACACTTTCGCAAACATTTTAAACGCGTTTTTCCTGAACTGCGAATTCATGACTTACGTCACAGCTACGCATCTTACCTGATTAACAAAGGTGTATATATCTATCTCGTAAAGGAACTGATGCGACACGACGACATCAAGCAAACAGCCAACACCTACGGGCACCTTTACGTCGAAAGAAAGCGTGAAGCAATGAGCGTATTCGACTAATCGGTATCATGACCAATAAATAAAACCAAGAATAGCCGATACGCTTAGCTGTTCCGTTAACCAATACTACCTTCCATTTCGAACTTGATCAAACGATTCATCTCAACCGCATATTCCATCGGCAGTTCTTTTGTGAATGGCTCAATAAAGCCCATAACGATCATTTGCGTTGCCTCAGCTTCGGTCAAACCGCGGCTCATCAGATAGAACAGCTGATCTTCCGATACCTTGGACACCGTTGCTTCGTGCTCAAGCGTGATGTCATCATTCATGATTTCATTATAAGGAATAGTATCTGAGGTTGATTGATTATCCAAAATCAACGTATCACACTTGATATTGGATTTTGCACCTTGAGCCTGACGACCGAATGAAGCTAATCCGCGATACGTTACTTTACCGCCGTGCTTACTGATCGACTTGGATACAATGGTGGACGTGGTGTCTGGTGCTAAGTGGATCATTTTCGCACCTGCATCCTGATGCTGGCCTTTGCCTGCAACAGCGATGGACAAGACCATCCCTTTCGCTCCACGGCCTTTCAATACAACGGCTGGATACTTCATCGTCAACTTGGAACCGATGTTACCATCGACCCATTCCATCGTTGCGTTTTCTTCTGCAACCGCACGTTTGGTTACCAGGTTATAGATGTTTGGTGCCCAGTTCTGGATCGTTGTATAACGAACGCGTGCGTTCTTCTTACAAATAATTTCGACCACGGCACTATGCAGCGAGTTCGTGCTGTAAATCGGAGCCGTACAGCCTTCTACATAATGCACAAAGCTGTCTTCGTCAGCAATAATGAGCGTACGCTCAAATTGACCCATGTTTTCCGAGTTGATACGGAAGTAAGCCTGCAATGGAACTTCACATTTCACACCTTTTGGTACATAGATGAAGCTCCCGCCTGACCATACCGCACTGTTCAGTGCTGCAAACTTATTGTCCGCAGGAGGTACAACTGTTGCAAAATACTCTTTCAGAATCTCAGGATGCTCACGCAACGCCGTATCGGTATCCATGAAAATAACGCCCTGATCTTCCAGTTCCTTTTGCATACTGTGGTAGACAACCTCGGATTCATACTGTGCGGATACACCAGCCAAAAACTTTTGCTCCGCCTCAGGAATACCCAGTTTATCAAAGGTTTCTTTAATTTCCGTAGGAACCTCTTCCCACGTCTTCCCTTGTTTCTCGGAAGGTCTTACATAGTACTGGATATCGTTGAAATCCAGTTCATCCATATCTCCGCCCCAGTTTGGCATTGGCATTTTTTCAAACTGCTTCAGTGCCTTCAGACGGAACTCCAGCATCCATTCTGGCTCATCCTTAATTTTGGAGATTTCCTTTACGATTTCCGGAGTGAGACCCTTACCTGTTTGGAAAATGGACTTGTGCTCGTCACGAAAGCCGTATTTATACTCTTCCATTTCCGGTGCTTTCTTGGCCATGTTTCTCAAACCTCCTCTGTTCTATTTAAATTATTTATCTTCATCAATCCCTTTGCGCAGCGCGTTCCAAGCCAATGTCGCACATTTGATGCGGGCCGGGAACTTATTTACGCCTGACAAAGCTTCCAATTCTTCATAATCATCAAATTCAACGGTTTCTCCCTTCATTAAAGAAGAGAAGCGGCTCGCCATATCCAATGCCTGATCAATCGTTTTTCCTTTGACTGCTTCTGTCATCATCGAAGCTGAGGACATACTAATCGAGCAGCCTTCACCAGTAAAACGGGCATCTTCGACCACGCCGTCTTTCGTTTTGAGTTGAAGGGAAATCCGGTCACCACACGTAGGATTATTCAAATCCACCGTAACGGCATCATCCTCAAAACGTCCGCGATTGCGCGGATTTTTATAATGATCCATAATCACGCGTCGGTACAAGTCATCAAGTTGCATCGCCAAAATACTCCTTTGTTTGGATTAAGGCGCTGACCAGAGCGTCGACTTCTTCTTCCGTGTTATAGAGATAAAAGCTGGCACGTGCAGTTGCACTGGCTTTCAGCCAGCGCATCAATGGCTGGCAGCAATGATGTCCCGCACGTACAGCCACCCCTTTGCTATCCAGTACAGTAGCTACATCATGCGGATGCACATCATCCAGGTTGAATGTTACGAGCCCAACATGACGTTCTGCCGGTCCGTATATCGTCAACCCCTCCACTTCACGGAGACGTTTGAGGGCATAGTTGGACAAACGGCTCTCATGCTGTGCAATGGCGTCCATTCCGATGCTTTCCAGAAAATCAATAGCAGCTCCCAAACCAACAGCTCCAGCGATAATCGGAGTTCCACCTTCGAATTTCCAAGGCAGCTCCTTCCATGTGGATTCATACAATCCCACATCGTCGATCATTTCCCCGCCGAACTCAATGGGCTCCATATTTTCCAGCAGCGCCTTCTTGCCGTACAGTGCCCCGATCCCAGTAGGCGCACACATTTTGTGACCCGAAAAGGCATAAAAGTCAGCATCGATGTCTTGCACGTCTACTTTCATATGTGGTGTGCTTTGTGCACCGTCTATAACGATAACTGCGCCTTTGCGATGCGCAATAGCTGCAATCTCTTTGACAGGGTTCACAACACCAAGCACATTGGAGACATGCGCAATCGCTACAATTTTGGTGTTTTCTGTAATAGTATTCTCCACATCAGCAAGATCAACGCTACCATCCTCTTGAAGTGGAATATATTTTAAAGTTGCGCCTGTGGCTTTGGCTACCTGTTGCCACGGGATCAGATTACTGTGATGCTCCATTTGTGTGATGACAATTTCATCACCCTCCTTACAGTTAGCTCTACCATAAGAAGAAGCCACCAGATTCAGCGCCGTTGTTGTTCCGCGTGTAAAAATAATTTCCTGACTGCGCTTGGCATTCAGAAAGCGAGCTACCTTCTCCCTCGCACCTTCATAAGCATCCGTCGCCCGGCTACCCAAGGTATGCACACCACGGTGAACATTTGAGTTATCATATTCGTAGTAGTGCTTGATCGCCTCGATGACCGCCAGCGGTTTTTGCGAAGTAGCCGCATTATCCAAATAAACCAGCGGATGACCGTTAATCTCCTGATGTAAAATCGGGAATTGTTCACGGATCAATGCAGTATTCATTGGCCTAACTTCCTTTCAACAAGGCTTTGCAGCTGATGTTGAAGTCCTTCGAGCGGAATCTCAGATACGACAGGTGCCAAGAAGCCATAAATAATCAGACGCTCAGCTTCTGCCCGGCTAATTCCGCGGGACATCAAGTAATACACTTGTTCACGGTTAACCTGACCAACCGATGCTGCGTGACCTGCTGTTACATCATCTTCATCAATCAGCAGGATTGGGTTAGCGTCACCACGCGCTTTCGGGCTGAGCATCAGAACACGTTCTGTTTGCTGACCATCTGCTTTGGTAGCACCTTTTTCAATTTTTGTAATTCCGTTAATGATGGAAGACGCTTCTTCACGCATCACTGCGCGCGTTATCATCTGACTAGCGGAATTTTTGCCGAAATGCTGTGCTTGTGTCGTATAGTTCAGCTTTTGTGAGCCGGAACCTACAGCAATGATCTTGGCATCCGAATTGGAGCCATTGCCTTTGAGCACGGACATGGTATTGCTTGCTGTATTGCCGTTGTTCATTTCGCCCACAATCCATTCGATAGCTGCGTCATTTCCCAACGTGGCACGACGAATTGAAATATCCGTTACTTGCTCTCCAAACTGATGGACTGTCGCATAGCGAACTTTAGCCCCAGCATTTGCAACAACTTCTACCGCACCGTTATGAAGAACAGGTGCCGCCAAATCCGCAGATACATAGTTGTCTACGTACGTCACGGAACTATGACTTTCGACAATAAGCAGCACATGCGGCGCAAACGTTGCAGTCGCATCGTCTGTCAGGAATACAGCTTGAAGCGGAACGTTCAGTTCTACATTTTTAGGCACATAAGCAAATACTCCACCGTTCCAGAGTGCTGCGTGCAATGCAGATAATGAATTTTCTTCTGCCTTAATCACTGTGTTCAGATGAGCTTTAACCAAATCAGCATGCTCTTTAACCGCTGTTTGTAAATCCGTGAAAATGACGCCTTGCGCCGCCAATTCCTCGCTCAGCTTCACGTATACCGCGCCGGAGTTGCGCTGAATAATCAGACCGCCCTCCTGTTGCTCTTTAACCAGATCAGCAATGGCTGCAGGAACCTGCCCTACCGATGCAATGACCTCGCTCTGTTTATGTTGACCGTAATCGTTTAATTTCCAACGTTCGATTTTTGTTTTTTCAAATACCGGAAGCTCCAGTTTGCCTGCAAGCTCAAGTGCTTTTTGTCTGTCTTCAGCCAGCCAAGATGGCTCGCCGTTACGTTCGGACAGAACACGCAGTTGCTCGGAATCTACCGGAAGGATTGTTTGTGTTGTCATCAGTTTTCCTCCTCGCTTCCGGCTTACGCCTCTTGTCCTACAGTTTCATCAACGATACCCAGCTCTTCCTTGATCCAGTCATAACCGTCCGCTTCCAGACGCTCAGCAAGCTCAGGACCACCGGATTTAACGATACGTCCTTGCATCATTACATGTACATAATCTGGTTTAACGTAGTTTAACAGACGTTGGTAGTGAGTAATCACGAGGAAACCACGCTCTTCGGAACGCATAGCATTGACACCGCTAGCCACGATTCTCAAAGCATCGATATCCAGACCGGAGTCGATTTCATCAAGAATGACGATTTTCGGATCAATCATCATCATTTGCAAAATTTCATTCCGTTTTTTCTCACCACCAGAGAAGCCTTCGTTCAGGTAACGGTGAGCAAACTCAGGGTTCATTTCAAGCTCTTTCATTTTGCTTTCCATTTGACGGATAAACTTAATCAAGGAGATTTCTTGTCCTTCTTCACGGCGCGCGTTGATCGCACTACGCAAAAAGTCGGAGTTCGTTACCCCTGCAATTTCACTCGGGTACTGCATCGCCAAGAACAATCCTGCACGTGCACGCTCATCCACTTCCATATCCAGCACGTCTTCTCCATCCAAAGTTACTTTACCATCTGTGACTTCATATTTTGGATGACCCATCAAAGCAGACGCAAGTGTACTTTTACCCGTACCGTTAGGACCCATGATGGCATGGATTTCTCCGCCCTTCATTTCGAGGTTAATACCTTTCAAAATTTCCTTGCCTTCAATGGTCGCTTTGAGACCTTCAATCTTAAAGTTTGTAGCCATATTCGCAATACCCTCCAAAAAATGTAGTGTGGTGTCGAAATCAGAAAGTATATTTAAACAGGGGAGCCCCCTGATTTCAAGTAATATTTAAAAATTTATTTATAATCATTCTAAACTGATTCTCAATGATTCTCAAGTTATTTTATAATAAATATCTTGAAGGGTGCAACCAACAGACACACGTTATCCAACTTTCTTCATAAAATGTTCACCCTACCAAGCACACAAATGGCAAAATACATCCTGCAAATGTTTATATAATTATAAATTTGTACAAAAAACATGAGATGCATGATCTCTTTTCAGCCATAAAAACGCTACTGACAGCATGACGTCAGTAGCGTTTTACATGTAAAAAGTTTATTTCAAAGCGTAATCCCATCACTACAATTAGCCCAAATAAGAGCGAAGCATCCACATATGTTTCTCCAGATCCGCTTTATAGCCGATCAGCAAATCTGCAGTTGGTTGGTCGGAATTGCTTTCCGCCAGTTCAATACCTTCCTGAAACTCCTCGCATACCGTTGCAAAATCCTCGATCAAGGTTTGTACCATCTTGGGAGCATCTTCGTTGCCGGTTGCTTCCTGAATCGACGACAGCTCCAGGTACTCCTTCAATGTTGCGGAAGGTGAACCTTTCAACGCGAGCAAACGCTCGGCGATCTCATCCATTTTCAATGTCACTTCATTGTATAACTCTTCAAATTTAACATGGAGTGTGTAGAAACTGGAGCCTTTCACATACCAGTGATAGTTATGAATTTTTACATATAACACATTGAGGTTAGCGACTTGACGGTTTAAAAGTTCCTCCACCGATTTGGTTTGCGTATTTTTCGAGTTACTTGTTGTTTTAGCCATCATAAATCCCTTCCTTTTTCATCAAATTGATTTTCAGGAACGTTTACGTATCCATCACCGTCATTGCTGACGGTAAGACGCCAGCGGGCATCCTAATCACCTGCCGGACGTCTGTTTCATACTTACCCTCTCTATACGGAAACGAAACAAAAAGAAGAGTTCTCCTTTCTCCCTCTTTCGATCCTCCATAAAAAAAATGTACAAAACTTCAATGATTTTCGTTATACTTTATCTATCCTATCAAAATACTTGGTTTAATATTGTGATATTTCCAGACTATTTACATGTGCACAATTTATGGAGGTGACTTCGTTGTCCCAATATCATCCTTTAACGACTGAAGAAGCAATCGAATTCGTGAAGAACATCCCCGGATTTTTTAGTCAGGAAGCTCGTCTGGAATGCCGGGAAATCGGTGATGGTAACCTAAATCTGGTTTTTCATATTACGGATTCTGAATCTAACAAGAGTATCATTGCCAAGCAGGCACTTCCTTATGTAAAAATTGTGGGTGAATCCTGGCCGCTCTCACTGGATCGTGCCCGTATTGAACGCGAGGCACTTCAGCAGGAGCACCACATTTGCCCCGAATTGGTTCCTGCGATACTGGCGTATGACGATGAGCTTGCATTGACCGTAATGGAGGATCTTAGCTCCCACACCATCATGCGCAAGGGACTAATAGAAGGAAACACATATCCATATTTCGCTAATCATATTGGGGAGTTTCTGGCACGCACGCTCTTCTTCACCTCAGATTTGGGCATGAATCAGCAGGATAAAAAAGACCTAGTCAAACGTTTTATCAACCCGGATCTCTGCAAAATAACTGAGGATCTGATTCTGGATGAACCGTATCGGTTCTCAGATAATAACAACTATGGTGCGTACATCGAAGACGAAGCAGAGGCACTCCGTACAGATCAAGCGCTTCATCTGGAAGTGGCTTTGCTGCGAGAAAAGTTTTTGACACGAACCGAAGCGCTTCTGCACGGTGACCTTCATACTGGTAGCATTTTTGTAACGACCGAATCAACTAAAGTCATTGATCCTGAATTTGCCTACTACGGACCCATGGGCTTTGATATCGGAGCGGTGATCGCCAATCTGCTGTTGAACTACGCTGCACAGCCCGGATGGACCTCTGGTGAGAAGGCTCTAAAAGAAAGGCGCGACTGGGTTCTGGAGACTGCCATTCAGGTATGGGAGCAGTTTGAGCGTAGGTTCCGCAAACTGTGGGACGAGCATGTCACCGATCATATGGCACGTACAGCGGGGTATCAGGACTTGTATCTTCAGAAAGTACTACAAGATACGA
Source organism: Paenibacillus sp. 1182 (assembly GCF_017833915.1). NCBI lineage: Bacteria > Bacillati > Bacillota > Bacilli > Caryophanales > Paenibacillaceae > Paenibacillus > Paenibacillus sp. 1182. The sequence continues at coordinate 122,621 of NZ_JAFICR010000010.1, forward strand.
TTGGTTTTGCAGGGTGCAAAGTGATCCGCCGTATCATCAGCCTGTCGCATGTGGCAGATATCGAGACAATAGCCGATCCTGACCTCAAGGAAGCTGCGGAACGTCTGGCGTTATCTATCGGTAAATCCTTGGTTCTTCGCAATCGCGGGCTTCATTCGATTCGGGAACTGGGAGACATTGTTCGGACAGCAACAGCTGCCCAAACTAAAGGAGCTTAATGAATATGAGTGAACAGAAAGAAGCGGCGCCCGTGACCTCTGGGAAAGCTGCAGTGTCCAGTCAGGCTCTATCTTCGCTGGTGTGGAAAGGCAACCACTTGTCCATGTTGGATCAGCGTCTGCTACCCGAAACGATTGTCATGCTAGATTTATTCACGGTCGAGGAAGTATGGGATGGCATACACGCCATGAAGGTACGCGGTGCGCCCGCCATCGGGATGGCTGCGGCCTACGGCGTTGTGCTAGGAGCTACCGCCTACGACGACACCGACGCTGCTGGGTGGCTGCAGCATGTACACGACGTGTGCGGACATTTGGCTACTTCACGGCCAACTGCCGTAAATCTGTTCTGGGCGTTGGATCGCATGAAGAAGCGAGCCGGGGAACTCATCGTTGAAGCTAGCGGAAGTCAGGTCGAAGACTGGAATGCCGGGCTGGAGCGTGAAGCCATAGCCATTCAGGCAGAGGATGAGGAAGTATGCCGCCAGATCGGCATCCATGCTTTACCTCTGTTCGAGGACGGGATGGGCGTACTCACTCACTGCAATGCAGGCGGATTGGCGACAGCCAAATACGGAACAGCGCTCGCGCCGATGTACCTTGCGCAGGAGAACGGCATCCAACTCAAAGTATTTGCCAACGAAACTCGCCCCGTGCTGCAGGGAGCGCGCCTGACCGCTTTCGAGCTTCAGCAGGCAGGCATTGATGTCACCCTGCTCTGTGACAATATGGCGGGCATGGTGATGTCCAAAGGATGGGTACAGGCTGTTATTGTCGGCACAGATAGAGTCGCTGCTAATGGCGATGTCGCCAACAAAATCGGCACCTATAGCCTAGCCGTGTTAGCGAAGGCGCATGGCATTCCTTTTTATGTCGCTTCGCCACTATCTACCATTGATTTGCAGACCGCAACAGGCGCAGATATTCCGATTGAGGAGCGTTCTGCGGAGGAAGTTACCGAAAGCTTTGGTAAAAGGACTGCCCCGCAGGGCATCAAAGTCTACAACCCGGCTTTCGACGTTACACCTCATGAGTACATTACCGCCATCATTACCGAAAAAGGAATTGTCCAAGCACCCTTTAGCGACAACCTCCCCGCTTTGTTTGCCGATTAATCGTTCTTGCAGATCATACCGTTCGTATAAAGCCGAATAGTCTGCTCGATAGAGTGTAACTTTTCATAGAAAAAAACCGGAGCCAAAAAGTCCGGTTTTTTTCGGTTCTTGTTCCTCTACTTTTATGCAACATATGCACATAGGCTTCACTACACCAGTTTCAATAGTGCTTCATAGCCTGGCATCCCTGGTTTAATTCCAAGTTGCTCGGCTTCTGTCGTCACTGACTCCATCGGCGCTTCCAACAGTTCCTTTAGTGTTTTTACCCCCACAGCTCGTGCGGCAAGAATTTTCCGATCCGCCAGCCGTTCATTGAGCAATCCAACATCCAGCGCACCACACATGATGTAGCCACGGGAGTTAGAAATCGTTAACAGCGTTGTTTTAGGCAGTTTGACCTCGACTCCGATAAATGTATGCTCACCCACTTGAATAGGTTCCATGTGTATCATGGTGATTTCATGCACCTCCTCTTTGTTCATCCGGGATATTTTATGCGGCATTTGCGGGTAAGTGTGGACACTCGTGGATACATTCAAAATATTAGGAGGGGAATGTATGTACAGCAAAATAGACGATATCAAAAAGACCAGACGAATTTTTTCTCATCTAGTCTCGGTGATCATCGTTAACGGTCTGGGTTACGCTTTATTCAAACTTTTTTAAGTACTGTGGCGGCACAAGGTCGGCAAGCCAAACACCGTGGTTGGCTTTATAAAACTTCACTTGATTAGCCAATGCCTTTTCTGTATCTACTTCAAGGATCACCAGTTCCCCACGTCTTTTACCTGCCAGAATTGCAAACTCAAGGGCTTCAGACAGATGTACATACTTTCTGCCCATTGGCTTAATTCCTTCAGTAAAAATGTTATGGATTACCTTTGTGTTTGTACCGTGATAGAGAATGGTTGGTGGAGTGGCCTCCTTATAATCCAATCTGCCTGCACTGTGCCCATAATTAGCTCTTATGTACCCATTAACAATCTCATATCTTTGTTTTGGACAATGGCTTACTACTTGCTTGATATCCGACTCGCTTACGTCAGACCATCTATTCTCTGATCTTATTCCTTGAATCAGGTCTTGAATGTCACAATAACCCTCATGGTCTAGCTCAAGACCAAACTGTTCTGGTGTATGCCTAAGAATCTTACTCATAAATTTACTAAGGCTCTCTTCTTGTTTTGGCGTTAACATGATATGCTCCTTCTAAAATCGTCTCTTAATTCTAGGGTGGATAAAAATTTTCCTCTTTAATCAGATAGATTGCAATGAAAAAAGCTTACTCTCATTTTATTATCAATGGAGCAAGCTCGGTTCGTATTCCTGAAGCTACTTTATGATTCAAATGTCATCTTGTCAGGAAATATACCACCTTCTTTAACGAAGCAACGTGCCATCCGCTGTGCAGCCCTATCAAAATAAAATTTGTTTGAATGATTCGAATCTGGTAAAGGTTCAATTTCAGAGAACAGCTTAGTATCCTTGTTTAATTGAATTTTCCCCATAGTGTGTTCGTTTGGACCATATTTATAAATAACTACTGTATCATCTTCATGTTCTTTAAAAAGTAAAACAAATGCTCCCATTATAAAATCTCCTCTATTCTATTTCCCATGGACGACCCGACCTTACCGCAGCGTTATGAGCAGTCTCATAGTCTGTTTTAAATATACCCTCAAATCTAGATTCAAACAATTCATGGTTAAGCAAATCCATATCTTTTTCTGTTTGTATCCCTTTTTGTAATCTATCCCATGCTTGAGCTATTTCGTAATCAGAATGAAATCTGCCATAACCACTTGATTTTATGTGTTCTTTTATGAAAACGTGTTCTTTGATTCTTTGAATCCTACTTTCCTTCATTCCAGAATTCTCAGCTATTGCTCTTACATCACTATCTGAAGCTCTGATTTGATCATACATCTCATCTGCTTCAGCTTCTCTACGAAAATATTCATCAATTGAAAGATCGTTTCTCCCACCTGTTTGTACTTCTGTTTTAGATTCAGATTCTATTGAATTCCGTAAGCTGGAACTCGTATTATTCTTCGGAATCTCATACTGAATAGATGGTTTCAAACCAATTTTAGGCTTAATAACTGAGCTGACTCCTCCAAACAATCCTGCTGTACCAATCATATTAGCCCAATGTTCCTTTGACCACGCATTGGTAGGATTAAATGCGCCCTGAATCATACCCGTTATTCCAAATGTACTGAAATTGAGCATGTCATTCCACGAATCGTTTTGTTTAGCTGCTCGTTCCATGTACCCTTGATACATTCCTTTTGGAATACCATACGACATATAATCTAAGAAGCTCCAAACCGAATCAAACTTTTTCTCATAACGTACTGAATTAGCATCTACAAAATCCTGACCTAGTTCAGTTAAGCTATCTACCGATTTCTGGAATGCATTTCGTGTATCTGGAGCAGGAACAGCACATGAATTCGGTGGAGGTGGTAAACAACTTGCATCAATGTTACCTGTTTCCATCAGATCTGCTAATCTGAATTTATCTGCATGGTGACGTAACTCCCTAGCAATAGAATCCATCAGGGTAACAAAGTCATTCATATTCTTCTGAGAGGTCTAGTAAAAGTGCTCTTTAGTCAGTCCTTCCCACAATTGTCCCATAGATGAAATTTGTTTTACTAAATTGCTATTCACTTGAGTTGCCGTTTGCTGTGCTAACTCAAACTGCTTGGAGATAGTCATAAGTTGCTCAGGCGTCACTTTAATAGTTGTCATAGGTTAGTTACCTCTAGTCATGAATTCGTTATGACATAGTAACACTATTCCGATTTATGGAAAATGAACTTAATTCCTAATTGTTATATGAAGGATTAACCTTTCTACCTACGTCTAAAGACTTAAAACGTGCCATGATCTTCAACCATATCTTGCAACCCAGGGATAAGCGTAAGGAGTTTTTTGTAGTTTCTTAGTTGCTGAGTTGTTATATTTAACTCATGTGCAATATCAGCCTGTGTTTTTTGCTGACCAAAATTATTTTGCTCAGCACTTTCATATGTATGCTGATTATTCCCTTCTAGATTGGCGCTCCCATCCCTCACTCCAGATTCTTTCCAAATCAACACAAATCAAAAAGGCTAGACGGAATATCCATCTAGCCACCTACAACACTTCATTATCTGAGTTGAATTTAAATAGATAATTCCAGCCCGCCAAGCCGTCTAATTATATCAAAACTATTACACAGTTTATTGTATACAAGATTAATCTATAACTTTTTTCTTCTTTTAATTACGAAAAAAATGCCACCAATAATTGCTAACCCTGCAATAGAAAATAGTGACACTTTTTCTGTGCTGATTTTGCTTGTAATGAGCTGCGAAGTAGTCGAGTTTAGATTAGATGGACTCCCCCCAGAGATCAGTTCATCTGAATCATTTTTTTCAGAAGCTTCTTGCCGAGCCTTCTCATTGGCAGATAGAAACTCTACAAACTCCTGTAAATTGTATACTTTCAATGGCTTAAATTCCATGTATACGCTCTCTCTAAGAGGAACCACAACTTCCTTCCCATCTATATCAGAAATTAGAGCAACCGTAGCCAGTCGATCATCATATATCAGTTTGCTGCTTTCATCGTAGCCAATCAATTTCTTTGCTTCTTCGAATTGACTCGGAAACTCAAGATCACTATAAGCTGATCGTATTCTTTTCCCATCTTCTGAAAAAACAATACCATTATTTTGTTGTCCACTTTTTATGGAAAATAAGTACCCTTTAGATTTTAAAATGTCATTAGCTCTATCTGTATTCCCTGATCTAACAGCTTTAGAATTAACAGTGTAAACCTTAAAACCTTCATCAAGAGTTAAATTTTCCGCTTCTTTAGTAGTTGTTATTTTAAATCCTGTATTCTTTCTAATATCATCTTTGAAATTCCCCAAATCCTTTTCAATAGATTGCTCAACTTCTTTCGGAACCTCATTTGCCGCTAAGACGGTTATAGGTAACAATAAGATACAAGAAAACGCAATACCAATTATTTTTTTATACATTTTATCAGTCCTCCTTAGTCTCGTTTTAATTAACATAAATTTCGTTTATAGTGCTGTACCAACTAAAATCTCTATTATTAACAAATCCATCATAGTAATCTATTTTATCCATCTTCTCACCAACGGCAGGGTCTTTGTAATATACTTTTTGAAATCCTAAATTTGTATTATCGGAATATCCATTTATTAGATACATATGTCCAAGATCAGAGTCGTCCTTCCACACGATATGTGCTAATTGCGGTTGATTTCTTTTTATTTGAGAGATAATAGTTCCAAAGGGTATCGGCTCTTTATCAATTGTAGAGTTCAACCCCCCATATGCTAACGCGCTTTTTACTTCCTTATCCGTGCCTCCCTTATTTACGAGGCTACCTTTAATATATTTTACGATTTGAGATTGAGTTTTATTTCCACCTAAATGTTCTATAGCCATCTGTGAAGTAGCAGCCCAGCACCAATTAGATTTCTCTTGTTTATGCGAAGGCACAGGAAGAGATTTGTAATCTATGTAACTAGGTGTGATTTTGTCTGAATTGATCTCTTGGGCTGATGTTAATGGAGCGATAGCACTAAGTGCTAATACCCCCATAAGCACAAATGCTGTCATTTTTATTTTTTTCATGTAATGAAACTTTCTTTTTTCTTATTTGGAATACAATATAATAATAATACAGAAAATACAATAATATAACATTTCATTCAACATTATTGCAAAAATAGTAAGTCGGCACTATATTAATCATTTTCCTGTAAGTGTTAAAATATCAACAATTTTAATAAAACAGTATCCTGCTACTTCCTTAATTACGCACAACGTTGAAGGTATCCCATCCTTTGACGTAAACCGTCGTCCCTTTTCATAATGCACCTCCTTCTTCAAACCCTCGTCTTGGTTAATAATGGATTAGTTCACAAAAAAAGTTTTAACAAATCATAAAGAAGACCTACTTTAGTTGTAGGTCTTGGAATAGAACATTATTTAATAATAGAATTTTTGAGGTTCCCCTGCGTTGGCCTATTGGGTTCCGTAATTAAACCTATTTCAGGGGTGCAGTTTTAACGAATTTTCAAATCAATTCGTATTTAAGCTCCTCCATGTGTTGCAAAGACTTGAAATCCTCCATCATGACTATCCAGATAAATAGGTACAGCTAAGGTGAACAAAAAGCTACTAACAACGATCAACATTACCACTTTTTTCAACATTGTTTAACCACACCTTTTCAATGAGATTGTAAAACTCTGTTTTGGTTTCAGATACCGCATGGGCTTTGAAACGCACAAACAACCCCATACAATTTATAAAATATGTCTCATTATTTAGTATATGCGCTTTTACCATTGCACAAAACAAATGATTAAAGCCATCATTGTGCATCCCATGATCTAAATAATAATAAGCCAATTCATATCCACAAAGTGCAGAGTATTCCGGTATTACTTGCTGGGTATACATATCATCTGATGATGGTCGCTGAGATAAAGACGCAATCTCTGTTTCAAATCGTTTAAGTATATCGTTTAAATCAAGCTCATAACGGTTAGCCGCCGTCATTATGTTAAGTAGTTGAGTTACCCTATCTTCTTGAATCGTATCTGATGAGTCATCAATAAAGTTTAGATATTCATGAAGCACACTCACATCACCAGATAAAAGCCTATATGCAAGTATGTTAGCTTGTGACCAATGTTTAAACAAGCCAATCCAGTGCTGGGTATCCTCATCGGTCTCTCTAACCCAATCTAAATTGGAGTAGGCATATGTATAGTGTAATGCCTGCTCATAATTACCCTGCTCTTCACATGCATTAGCACAGAGCAAGTCTGCATAAGCAATGTACACAAACAAGGGACGACTTAGCTTGTCGCTAGATTCGATCTGTTCTCGGCTGTTCTGTTGATGGTTCAGTGTACATTGTATTTCGGCTTTAGCTCTCATTTTCCTCGCCATCTCATCAACCTTATCCCATTTACGCAATGATCTGTACACGTTAGCCAAATCCTTCAATGCGTCAAGCTGGTCTATTTCATCTAGTCTTTCGACAAAAGCTTCAAATACGGCTGCCGCCCCAACATTTTGATTTTGATCGTCATTAATCTGAATTTTAAAAATACGATATTGGCAGATTGCCAGGCGTTCAGAATGTTGATATCTCTCCGCTTCAGCTACCCCCTCATAAAGTATCAATGCCGCTTCTAGTCGTCCCTGCGACAACAATTCTTCCGCTATTTCAAATAGCTTGGGTGAATAGAGTAGATTGTCCATGATGGCTCCCACTACTCGACGGATCGCATCCAACTTGTCCAACTCCGCACAGCGATACAAAAACGGCTCGATTCGCCTCATATTTGGAGGATGATCAATGATGTAATTTTCTATAAACAATTCATAAAAGTGACCCTCTGGTAAGCCCATAGCTTCAGTAATACGATCGAGCTGGTTAATAGACATAGATTTATTACCTGTTACAATGCTACTTATTATTCCCCTATTCATCCCTGTAATTTGTCCAAATTCCGATAGGTTTAAGCCTTCTTGTTTAAGATATTGTTCCAATTCTGCTCTAATCGTGGGTGTAATTTTCATCGATAAACCACCCTTTCAATGTAGACTCACAATACGATGCATAGTAAAAATTATTATGTAGTTGTGAAACAAGTAGTAAAATGCTCTAACGATCTTGATTGTACCATCTTTTGGTATAAAATCATATACCTTTCATATAGTACTCAAGATACCTTCCTTCATCGATTCTAATTGTCTAGCTTCATTCTGATCTTTACTCGATACTCTTATGTAACCATAGCGTCTAATCTCACTCATATGGATCATCCTCTACTATGTCATTAATTGTATTTAGCAAAGTATGTCAAAATGTATACTATATGACAAAGTGTTGGAAAAAGACTTGGCTAAATTGAGCATAATAAAAAGGGCAACCGAAGTCGCCCTAGATATTCCATTATACAACTTAACTTTTCAAATACTTTAGTACACAAATCTATTTACTGTCTTCTTCCTTGATGTAAATAGCGTCATATTGAATGATTGCTTTAGTTTCATCAGTAGTCTTTGAAACGTCGTAGACTACTTCATCTTGACTGAACTTATCTTCATCATGGAGAGATTGCGGTTTTTTTATAAATAACCCATCTTTAGTATAAATTTTATCAGGATGATTAAGTTCTTCTAATACACTGTCAGGGACTATTGCTTTTGTAACGCCCTTCATTTCTTCAGAAGTATCGTCACTAGCAAAAACATTATTACCAATAACTACAGCAAACGTAACAGTAAGGGCAGCCAACCCCAAAAATTTCAATTTAGCCTTCACTTCTTCCCTAACCCTTCATTAATTAATTTGCATATCCATTCTCAGAAATTTTAATCGGGTAACCAGACCCATCATTTCCGGAATGATTTCCAATTAGCAAATAAACTGGATTGAACTCAAAAGATGCATCGTCGCCTGTTATACCTAAGTTAGTGTGCGAAAATTTGATCGTGGTGACTATTGATAATAGTGTAAAAAAATCAACTCGATTTTCCTAACTGTGAAAACGCCATCTTATAAGCCACAAACGTAATAATTGCGTAGATAAAACCATATAGAAGCCAAGCATCTATATTAACTGCAATGGTTTCTAAATTGGTGGCAATAAATATAAGAGGCAGTAGCAAGGCTAGTATTAATCCTAAGTAGATGTTTCCTTTGAAATAGGCGAAACATACTCCGATCAAGATTGCCAGAATGGGGCAAAATATAAAAGTAGGGAAGAGGGGATTAAGTTTTGGAAATAACCAGTAAATCATAATAATCACTCCTTAAAGTTAATTAGTCAGAAAAAAACGAATCATTTCCTTGTTTGATTTAAATGCTAGAGGAATGACATGTAATTCTTTGCCTGTCAATAAGTCATATTCTCTTATTTCCCTTATTCTATCAACAGGAGAATTTTTGACATAATCATATAGGACAAAAACAGATCCTGCAAAATACTGTACTCCAGATATTACTCCTTTCTCATTTTGTATTTTTTCGGAGACGGAATTGCTTTGTTTTAATCTCAACTTTTTAGGCTTTTTGTTGAGGTCATTGAAAATAGTATAATTTAAGTCTTCAGAGAGAATATATAATTTATCGTTGTAAATTTGGCTGTCATAAAACAAAAATGAAGTATCTGACAAAGATGTTTCATTTTCCAACTTACCATTTTTAGGGTCAATTATCTGCATTATAGGATGAAATTGTGTATCAGATGTATTGCCATCAAGAAATACAATAAGCTTGCCTTTAAATATTTGTAGTGATGCTCCATTTTGGCCTACCGGAAAGTATTCTTTTAAACCATGTAAACGATTTTCTATAGTGAATTGTTTGATCTTCTTTGATGTTTTTAAATCAATGACATAAATACCTACAGAATTATCATTATTGTTCACATATAAAGTGTATGCCATATTATTGTATTCAACGGTTGATAATAAATATCCATTCAAAAGAATATTTCTATATTTTAAATTTTTTTTATCGAAATAAACCAATTCATTGGTGTACTGTGTGGGAGAATAACTCGGATTAATACCCACGTTCATGGAGAAAAATAGATGATTGTCGCTTTCTTTCAAAAATGAAGTTCCGATATTCCTATCTTTTCCATATTTATTAGATCCAAAAAATGGTTGAAGAATTCCATTTTGATTAAGTATGTAATGTCTATTTTTTCGTTCAGACATTAAATAATAGTCATTCTTTACTTTGGCAAAATAATAAAGTGACTGAGCATTAACTAAGTTTTTTTTGTCTAAAATCTCGCCTTTATTACTGTATTTCACAATTTCTGCACCGTCATCCATTGCATTTGAATAAACAACAGTAAATGTCTCGGATTTTGTTATATTTTTCAATGAATGATGTGTTGTAGTAAACCAAAACGTTGAAACTGCCAATGCAAGTAAAAATAAAGTTGCAAAAATAATTCTTATTCTTTTTTTAAAGAGCATAATGTCCCCCCTTAGTGAAATCACTCACAGGAAAAAATATATATTCCTGTGAGTGATTAGGTTTGTTAGTTACTATAGTAAATTGAAGTATTACCGGATTTAGCTATTTCCATTGGGGTAACAATAGGATCAATTGTTATATAATCAACATCAATCCCCTGAGTTTTCCAAGCCTTCCACACCAATTGTGAACAATAAAATTTAGCTTCTGTCCATGGATTAACAAAATTCCAGTTATAGGGTTTTCCAATTTGATTAGCTGCATATTGTGCAGCTGCCCTATATTGGGAACCCGAAGCCCCTTTAACGCTCATTCCATAAACATTTGAGCGACCTCTCCAATCATTTGTGTGATATTGAACTCCATCAGCTGGGAACGATTCTACTGTTTTACCACTTAGTAAGGAAACAATAGCAGCATGTCCTGGATATCCGAAATCAATACCCCACGAACTTGCGTTATAGGCAACCAAAATATCACCGACTGTTCCTAAACTTGATGCTGCTAGCCTAGGATTCTCCGAGCTATCAGTGAGCGATTGGCTAGTTTTTTGGTCATTCAATGCCTTCTCTTCCAATTCCCCGCTTTTTAGGATCTGAAGATCATTTTCATTATGTTTACGGAGTAACTCAATATCATTATCACTCATTCCAGCATCTTTCATTTTCTGATAAGAATTGTCATTAACACTGAAAGAAGGCGATGTTTCATCGGCGGCATAAATGTTTGCACTGGGAAGAAGAAGGATACTTAGAGCAAGACTAGCGGAAAAAGCCAAACTAAGAACATTTTTCATGATTATACCTCCAAATGGGATTTAATTGATATAAGAGAGTACTTGTTCAAAGTTTGTCTACATGTTTATCCATACTTCATTTTTTGTCCCTCCATATAACAAAGTCTCGTATGTCTATTTTTTGGAGGATGATGTATGTTAAATTTAGTTAGTTAGCTCCATAAGTCAAATAGAAATACGAGCTTACGCAATCACCTTCTAAGTAAGAAGTAGCAATTGCGAATATATTGTTTATGTCCGGCAGGATAACCGTCCAATAACAATCAATTTTTTTAAACAGAGATTTATGAAAAAGTATGTACCAGTAAATATAGATTTGGGCGATCTATACATGTGCTATAATCTCTAATTTTGATTAAAAATGTATATTCTAAGCTACTGGATAAAAATTCCTATCCAATATATTCAAATTATATACATAGATTCAATAAAAGTCAAATTGATCAACATTTTTTAAGCTATTTGTAATCATAGTTTGAAAGTAATATTTTGATGTTCTCAGTAAAGTGGATAGGAAGTTGACGCTGTGTCAACCATATGAGGGTATCACCAATTTGGGAGGCACTGTAGAGATAGTCTGTAACTACACCCGTATCGAAGCTCAATCGTAAAAATTGATCTTATGTGCATAAAACACTTATTTCATATGGTTTTTTGAGTCATTGTGGTTCAAAATTGTGCCAGAATATATTTAAATTGTTGCCGTATCGAAAAATAGCTAAAACATAGATAAATAAAGGGATTTGTGAAGAATTGCTTTACATTGTGGTTTCAATCGTAGGTATCGAGGAGTAATGTGTAAAAAAGCTTGATGCATCAAGTGAATTTTAAGTTATTATAAATTAAATTGTGCGAAATCAAAAATTAGAAAATCCTTTATTTATCTACATTTTTAAACACAGCAAACACGTATCGTAAATCGTAACAAGAATCGCGGAGTGGGAGTGTTATAATAGTCATTCCGATATTATCAATAAGAAAATCGATTCAAACACTCTATCATACTTACTCAACTCATATGTAATAGCTGAAGCCTAAGACAAATTGTCTCAGCGTTGAATCATACCGCAGCTCACGCACAGTCATTTCATCCACTGTTTTCTGTTCACCAGTTGAGGGGATGGTGTGTTCCTGATCAATAAACTCTAAGCGGTCTACAGATTCAGGCAAAGATAGCATTTCAAATATTTTACTGTTTGCCAAAAGCGACGACGTCGTCGCATTTCCGAATTGTTCAAATGCTTTAATCATTCTTTGTGCTGTTCTGGGAGTAAAATCGACTGTCTTTAGCCACTTCTCCCACTCACCATGAACTAAGTCATTCTCTTTCACATGCTTCAATTGTCGTGCCCAATCTCAAATAGCGACTGTCCAGCTATTTGTTTCTCGTGAATTGCGATTAAGCCTCCTATTTTAAATGTAATCATTATGTTAACCACGCTTCCACTTTAATAATACAAAAAGCCTTCCCAATAAAGGAAGGCTTAATATCTTTGGACACATTGTAGTTATTGAGCAGGAACATGCAGATTATTAATCGCCCATAAGTTAAAAAGGAAAAAGACGATAAAAATTGCTAAAACGACTCCGATAATGATAAAAATAGTTTTCTTTTTCATAGGCTTTAGTTGAATACCCAACTATCAAGCTGACCCTTGACATTTCCATATATTTTTTTTATTCCAAACTTTGCTATTGTTATAGAGTTTGATTATACTTTAGCCACTATTAGAATTGCGTGTTTCTAGCGAGGAGGGATCAAATTCCAATGAATTTAGCCGTCAAGTTGATGCAAAAATTCAAAGACCGCGATACTCAGAATAAGCTGAAAGGCTATCGGGACAAAGCGGAGCTCATTAGGAAACGGAATTTGGAAGCATGGGACGATCAGCGGCTGAAAGCGGAATCTCTCCGGCTGAAAAAGGAAGCAGAATCGGGTACGCCTTTGGACGAACTGCTTGTCGATGCCTATGCGCTAGTCTGCGAGGCAGCGAAGCGAAAGCTCGGATTACAGCCTTACGATGTTCAGATTATGGCTGCCATCGCTCTGCACGAGAGATTTGTGATCGAGCAACAATACCGGCGAAGGAAAAACGCTCTCTGCTGTTATGCCTGCTTATCTAAATGCGCTGACCGGCGAAGGCGTTCATGTGCTCACTTTTAACGATTATTTGGCAAATCGGGATGCGGAGTGGATGGGTCCGATCTATCGTTTCCTCGGGTTAACGGTAAAATCGGTTCAAGCGGGCATGAGCTTGTCCGAGAAACGAGAAGCGTACGCCGCGGATATAACCTATGTGACGGCCAAAGAAGCGGGATTCGATTATTTGCGCGACACGATCACACTAAGCGAAGCCGATACCGTGCATCGTCCTTTCCACTACGTCATCGTCGACGAAGCGGATTCACTGCTTCTCGACGAAGCTCGGGTGCCGCTAGTCATCGCTGGCGAGCCGGATTCTTCCGGCAACGACGTAATTCGTTTCGCAGATGTGACTAGGCAGCTCGAGCAAGATAAGTATTACGACTTCGACGAGTTCAAGCGGAACGTTTATTTGAATGAGGCGGGCGCTGCGAAAGCGGAGGCGCTGCTGGGGTGCGGCAATTTGTACGAAAGCCATAATAGTCATTTGTTGTCGTCGTTAAATTGCGCGTTGTATGCGGAAACGTTATTGAAAAAAGACGTCGATTACATCGTCCGGGACGGGAAAATCGAGCTGATCGACGAATATACCGGCCGCGTGGCGGAGAATAGGCATTTGCCAGAAGGACTGCAAGCCGCGCTTGCAGCCAAAGAAGGGCTGCACTCGAAAGTCGGCGGGAAAATTCTCGGGACGATCACCCTTCAACACTTCATTAGCCTGTATCCAAAAATTTGCGGAATGACGGCTACCGCGTACGCTTCCGCCATGGAATTCAAAGAGATTTATGCACTGCAGGTCGTGCAAATTCCGCCGAACCGGCCAAACATACGGATCGACCATCCGCACCGAATTTATACACATAAAGAAGCCAAGCTTAAGGCGCTTGTACAAGAAATCTCGTCCGTACATGCGACGGGACGCCCAATTCTCATTGGTACGTCAAGCGTGGAGGAGTCGGACATGCTGGCAAAGGCGCTAGCGGTTGCCGACGTACCTTGCCATATCCTGAATGCGAAAAACGACGCAGAAGAAGCCGAGGTCATTGCCAAAGCGGGAGAAATCGGCGCCGTGACGGTGTCTACGAATATGGCGGGACGCGGCGTCGACATTCGGATCGGCGGTGGCAACCCTACGCAAGCAGAAGTTGTCGCCAAGCTGGGCGGGTTGTACGTGATTGGTACGCATGTGCACGAAAGCGTGCGGATCGACGACCAACTGCGCGGGCGTTCTGGGCGCCAAGGCGACCCTGGAGCTTCCGTATTTTTCGTAAGCTTAGAGGACGAGTTGTTACTTCGATTCGGCATCGATAAAGCGATTCGCGCCCACAGGCAGGATGAGACTCTCGAAGACCCGGTGCTACGCAGCAAAATCGCGCATATTCAGCGCGTTATTATGGGCCAGAACTTCGATATCCATCAAGAACTAAACCGTTATTCGGATATGGTAGAGGAACAGCGACGAATTCTATACGAGGAGCGGCTCGCAATTTTAAAAGGCAAGAAGCTGATGAGTCCTTTGGAGCAACGCGTACGGCTTTTTTATATCGACAAGTTCTGGGCCGACCATCTAGCATACGTTTCTTACCTTCGTGAAGGCATCCACTTGGAAAGCCTTGTCAGCGGCAATCCGATCGACGAATTTCATGCACAAATCACCCAAGCATACGAACAAATTCCAGCTAAAGTAAATAGCGAGTCGGCGAATATGCTTGTAAGGCTCGGAGGTTCGAATGATCCGGCGGAGTGGGAAGAGTTCGGTCTGAAGAGCCCTACTTCCACTCGGACTTATATAATCAACGATCAATACATCCAGAATATGCGCAGCTCATGGACCGCTATGACTGTATTTGCTTTTGGGATTCGCAAGATTTTGAGGCCTATATTCAAACTGTCAAAGTTTTGATGCAGCGTAGCTTTTTCGAGGATGAGCATTGACTCCGTGTTGACTTCGGACGTCCGCTTGGATTCCTCAATTTTATAATCGGTATAAACATACCTACCAATCACGGCCGCCAAAGCTATGGCGGCTTTTTTGCACTCATTTTGAGGAGGGATTTATATGCCAATGGCAACAAGCGTATCCGCTATAAAGCAGCCATTCTATAGAATGTAACCGCCATCGGATGTTGGGCTAATAGTCAAGCCTGATTTTGAGATTGATTCGTTATTCTTCTCTTTTTCTCAGCAATAAGTAAACCTAGCAGTACATATCCTCTGTACACTAATCCAATTAAAAGCACTCCGCCAGCAATAGAAAGGAGGATAACTAAAATGTTAAGTATAAATAGAAATAACTCCAAAAAGACACCTCCAAAGTAAATTAGTCTTTTTTATCTTATAGTAAAAGTCGTGTCGAAGTATCATAAAGCTTGTCATAAAACAAAATAAGAAAGCAGTTGAATGAAAGAACTAAGTTATTCAAAAAGGCTAATGGTCAGAGTAAAAGACTATATATACGCAACTTTTTTTTCGTTTTTCTGGTATATATGATAAAAAAATGAAACTGGGTGTTTATTCAATGAGACGAATTTTTGTTTCTCTACTTGTATCTTCCTGCCTTCTTATTTCTGGCCTGCTTCTAGCGCCTCTGAGTTATGCGGAGAATTCAAATTCCAATCTTCCCGTTGTAGTAGAGGATGCGGCTGTGTTCTATCTGGTTCCGCACCAACTGACTGCCGAATTAAACAAATCTTCTTTATCGCTGGATTCCGTCTCCATAAAGACCGCTCCCCTGCTGAAGAAAAATAATCACTTGTATTTCCCGTTCAAATGGCTGGAAACAGCTCACTTGGCAACCACCAAGTGGGATGCAAAGACAGGCAGCACGTGGGCGGAGTTTGACACTGAGAACTCGGTACCTTTTTCCTCATTTCGGTTGATGCCTAACCAAGCAAAGATTTTCAGATACGAAGACGGAACCATGACAGCGCTGGATGAGCCAATCCCTAAAACGTTTATGAAAAACGATCAATTGTATATTCCAGCGTCACTTCTGCCTAAGATGGGAATAAATTATACATGGAGTAATGGAGTCATGCACTGGGTCTGGAACGACAAAGTAGTTAAAGCGCTTCATCCAACGTATACAACGGATAAGGAAAAAATCACTTTTAGTGCATTAGTACAAAAAGAGTTCGGGCATGCTTATCTTATGGTAAATACAGGGCACGGTGGCATGACAAGTTCCATTGGAGGTAGCATCAGCACGTTTAAGGGAAAAGAAAAAAGCATTGGAAAGCCGATTATAATAAATGGGCAAACATTTCGGCGGATTGAATATTCAGTTGAGCTTCGTCCCGGTCCAAATCCGTTGGAAATTACCACTAATGATAAAGGATCTGTTAAGATTATGGTGCATCGCAAAGTATTAAACCCGTCCTCCGTCCCTATTAGATACAACCATCCCGAGAACGAGCATGACATCCGCTTCACCAAGCCGACACAGGGGTACCTCCGTGTACAGGCTGGAGACCCAATAGCAATTGCTGGAGTCGTGACAGCTACGTATCTGGAAAGCAATGAAGTTTCTTTTGGAGTGGCAGCATTTCAGAACGGTGATTTTGTTGAAGTTGAAAAAAAGACCGTTATCCCCCTCAAACAGGATAAATTCTTTAGCGGTTCTGTCGTTATTCAAAAACCTGGCACTTATCTGGTCAATATTCTAAGTCCAGATGTATTTGTGGGAGGTAGTTCACCGTACGGCTCTGTCAAATGGGCTGAGATAGCAGTCGAAGTGTTGCCTAAAACCAAGAAAAACCCATAATTCTTCTCTTCCAGATCTAATACCAGCTAAATGGTAACAATAATCTTCAAACTTTGTTTTTCATTCATGTAACATTCCTCTCAATGAACAGATTTCAACTAACGTTTCCCGTTAGCTTAACAAAGATTTTTTTTAATACTAGGCTTTTCCTATACTAATTTGAATGGCTTCATAGTACAAGAATTCTACTTTTCCAAAAACATTATTGGAGGCTCACAAATGAGTAAATTTGAAAAAAATCTAATTAAGTATTTGTCTTACGGTTTTATTGTAGGAATATACTATTCCTTTATTAAAGGGCCAACAACAACGAGTACTCCGATCAACGGTATGTTTGAATTTTATACGGTACCCACTTCTACTTTTATTTTTAGAACATTATCAACCTCGTTTCTACTAAGCCTCTTTGCTGGAGTAGTGTATACAATTACTTTTTTGTGTATAAGAGGAAATAAGTAGATTCTTTGAATAACTCCAAAGCAAAAGAAGCTGTCCAAATCGCAACGGCTCCTTTTCTTAAGTAACGGTTCGAAGCAAATATTACGTCATTGGTAGCGCCACTTTAGCTTGCTCCAACAAAGGAGATAGTTATGAGAAAATATGGAATATCAATCTTTATAGTAATGATATTCGCAAGCGTTTGGATGCTTAGTAGTTACGCTAAAAGTGATACTCAAAATAAAGTATTCGATTATCTTGTAAAAATTCAAGGATACAAACCATCTGAAATTTATTCAGTTAAAACTCAAATAGGTAAAGCTCCCTTAGTTAGTACACAAGTTATTTTTAAGGACGAAACCAATGCAAGGTATTTTAAAAGAGCAAGATAAAATTATTCAGCGTAGCTAAGCCCCCATTAAAGGAGTAGATGATGGGGCGTATAATTATTCTTTGAAGGATTATAACGGAAATGCAATGCACAGTCACATGCTTGTCCTCCTCCAAGAGGTCACAAAATTCAGTCATTTATAAGATTTCAATAGAATGAATCAGTAAAGATCAGTAAATTGAAAACTGCTATGAAAGCTTGTCCTGCTTGACTTTAAGGCTTAAATAAAGAAAATTTTATATCCCCTGAAATAGCCGCATCTTAGACGCACCACACATGATGTAACCACGGGAGTTAGAGATCGTTAACAGCGTTGTTTTAGGCAGTTTGACCTCGACTCCGATAAATGTATGCTCACCCACTTGAATAGGTTCCATGTGTATCATGGTGATTTCATGCACCTCCTCTTTGTTTATGCTATAAGCCTCCAATATTTTTGCAAGTCCCAGCCCACAATGAAAATAACCGAAAATACTTCTTATCAAATCCATGATAAAAAATTTTCCGATTCTTAAATCCCTCCTCTCTAATAGTTGTCCGATGAAAATAAAGATTTAGACTGGATTTGTTGGTCCTAAGCTGATTCTGAATTGCTAAATCGTCAGACTTGGAATAATAAGTTTTAGACTGACCCAAATATAAAACCAGCGGCAGTCAAGGACCTGAAAATAAAGTCCTAGACTGCCGCTGGTTTATTGAACTAACGTTCTCTGTTAGCGTAACAAGTGGTGCTAAATTATTTCATGCGATATATCTACAACCGTTTCGGTGCTGCCGATCGGCTTACCGTCAGTAAGAAACACCGAGGCGATAAATTCTCCCTGAATCGCTAGGCTTCCAATCGCCTTAAATCGTTCTACCTCTATTGGTTTTGCCGAAATAATCGGCTGGATCAACGTCTTCCATCAGTCCCCATTCGACCATATCTGGCGTACGGGTCAGCACTTTCCGATGCGACTGTCGAGAATCCTCTCTATCGCTGGATATTCCTCGAATCTTCGTTCAATGAAATGTTGAATAACCACCCCGTAAAGGGGCGGTTTTCTTATGCTTGCATGAATGCTTCTAACGGCTCCAGAGTCGCGAACGTCTTCTTTGCATCCTTCTTCCGTTGCTCATCATAGAGTTTGGTCAACTCTTCGAATGATTTAGCTTTAATCTTCGTATAACTCGATTTGGTGTATCTGATTATGTACGTCTTTACCCCTTCCTCTTCACTCCACTCGTAAACGACATCATATTTGTCCCTCAAATTCTTTAAATGAAGTGACCGGCGCAACACTGCAAAGTGTTCTTTAATGGCTTCATCACATTCCTCCATAATCTTCTCGTATGTGCAGCCAACTCGCATCAGAATCTCCAATGCCCGTTCATCGCCGTATCTCGCGAGAAATTCCTTCAACGAAACCAGCGCATATAGCATTATTTGTTCCTTGTCATTCGGATTCCTGTATTCATAACAGCCTACAACCAAATTGCGGTCGGTCATTTCCTCCTTACTGAATTGCATATTAAACAAATACTCGAGTGTCTTTTGCTTCATAACGGTTTCCAACATCTGTTCTTTATCAATCCTGATGCCCGTTGTCACCCACGGAAACGGTAGTTGGCCGTTACTTTCACGCGGTATGCTACCCCTAAGATTCAAAATCGGCATACCCGTAGCCATTGCGTACGACCTGTTATATCCGTCGCCCGCGAATATTTCCTGTTCTTCTTGCATGTGTCCTGCCCCTCCTTTTAGTACCAAGTTCCATTCGGCGCGTAGTGCCACCAGTTGTCTGCGAAGTGAATCTCCGCTCGATTCCAGCGAATTACGATCCAAATTACCCTCCGCATTTTCCAGTAATTTCTTGGTTAAGCTATAGTTCTCCGTTCGTATTATGAGCTGTGACCTACGCTTACGGGCTTTGCCACTTCACTTCCGCTCTTCCAATCCCGCTCTGTCCATTGTCAGACAACACTTTTATTTCCATCTCTCCAGGCACTTCATGAATCTCCGTTACAATCGGTTCAGACGAACCGAGAATAAGATCCTATAGTAGACTATTGCATATCCATAAACTACCACTTTTTTTGTGTTGGTCTCCTATTAGTTCATCACCGCTGCTTTTCATTAACCCTCGAAGATACTTCTGGGATAAATTGTATCAAATGAGAACCATAAGTCCATCTGATGGTTGCGTTATCCTGCCCGTTGGCTAATGCCGGCTGCCAGTCTACAACTTTATTTTTCACGGTCTAATGCTTTGTTTTTCAGTCTAACACTTTATCTTCACAGAACAATAGTCTCATTAGACTATTTTGTTCTTCCCATAATTTTAAGAATGTATCATACTTCATAACATTCACGCACCTTCCGTATACTTTACCCATATCGCTAAGTTAGTAGCCTGATTGGAGACTCTCCTGTTTAAACCCGCCTCTTAATTCTTAGGTGCATGCAAATTATCTTCTTTATCAGATAAATTACTATGAAAAAAGCTTGCTCCCATTTTATTGTTAAAGGAGCAAGCTTATAGATATTCATTAATCGTTGTGAATTATATTGATTTAGGATTTTTATAGCACCAGTTTGGATCATAGGGCAGAGATCTGAACTTCTGCATATCTTCCCAACTGTAGACCCAATCGTAATCAGGAATCCAAAAATAGTCAGTAGGATTTAGCTTGAGATATTCATATATAAATCGAAAAATCAGCTCTTCAACACCATAAACATCTTCAATACATCCTACTTGATACAAGGACAAGCTTGAATCTAATCCACTAATATCCTCATCATGCTCATAATTAATTTCGTAATTATAAATTCCATCAATATAGAATATAAACTGCTGGTTATTTTCAGCACCTAGTGGGTTATAAGATATATTTAGAGTTGTTGAAAAAAACTGTTCGTTCTTATATTTTTTATCATTGTCAAAATATAATCCAGCATCTGCATGAAAGGCAGCTACGATTGCATCTCCTAGTAATTTCTCAGGTGTATATTTTTCTCGTTCTATTAAAATAAAAGCCGAACTCCCCATCACTTAACCACCTTTCTTAATTCCTCCAAGGAATTTACAACAGTTACTCCTAGCTTCTTGATATTATCTAATTTTTCTATATTACTTTGAGATAGATTGCCCAAAGGCTTATCAATATAAAGTATAACTTTCTTCTGTTCTGGATTAAAATAAAGCTTATCAGTAGTAATTGTCATTTTCTCAAGTTGTCCTTCTTTAACTGCTTTGATCGAAGCCTTTACCTCAATTAATTCATTTTTTGTAACCACATCTAAATCACCTGCAAATTGACCATCTTTCTTTAATATTTTTTGCCCAAAACCAGTGACTTCACGTTCTTCTTTTAAAAAGCCAGCTACTTTTGCTTCAGTTGCCTTTCCTACATCTGAGCTATTCATAAAGTTTTCAATATCACGGTTAATATTTTTGGGATGTTGATCAACCCATGTCAGTTCATTGCCAGCAGGGTTTGTATATTTCGTCTTATTTCCTTCCTTAATTATGCTACCCCTATTGTAATTGTGGGTTCCCTCGACGACATGCGGTGCCTTTTCTGCCTTAGCTCCCGAAGAAGGAGTGGATTTTGATGAGCCTCCACCTTCTCCTTTCGCCATCTGCCACAATTCTGCTGAGCTTTCCCCTGCTCCTTTTGCACTTTTAATCGCAGTTGTAGCTCCATGCGCCGCCAAAGCTGCCGATCCAATTAATCCGGGTACCCCAATGATACTCCCTACACCTGTAGATGAAACAGCAACGGATAATCCTTCTCCACCTATTCCAGCTACTACCTCACCTGCCCCTTGCAATGTTGTAGCTACATTTCCGAGAATTTCTCCTACTTTAGCTGCCATGGGATGATCATAATTCCGTTCTTTATCAGGCCATATCCCCACTGTCAAATTCCCCTGAATAGCTCCTTTTGCTCCCTGTGCAGTATCCCAAAGGATTTCTCCTTGAAGTTTGCTAGCTTCCATTTGAGCCTCAGCCTTAGTGATCTCAGCTTGTCCAATCTGTTCAAAGATTTTATGTAACCAACCTTCACCTGTGGATGCCGTTTTAACAGGAGCTCCTAGCCACGGCACATCCAGTACGACTTTCTCCCCGTCCACCTGTGCAAAGTTTTTTGAAATAAAAATAAGTTCTTGTGCTACTGTCAATAGTCGTTCAATCGTCACACTCATGGATTGTCGAGAAACCTGAAATTCCTGAAAAAATCTCTCTTGGGTAGCTCCAGACCAGCCTTGTTGGACAAAATCAATTCGTCCACTCAAAAAATTCAGCATACGTTCCATTTCATGCTTTCTGTGTAAGAACTGGTCAGCCACTTCCATCAATTTGTCAGGTAGAACTAATATTCTCCCCATTCTACCACGCCCACTTTAATTTTGATGGAAATAATCTTATCAGAAGGGGTGATTTAGGGAAATCCATCTGCTATCCTGTTATTTCCTTTTAATCCATGTGACATTTGAACTGAAATAAACAGATTTATTATGTCTAAAGTAGTGTATAACGCTGTTAGATGATGCCTAAGTTAGTTTTAGCTGTTCTATCCGCAGGCTAGTGATCAAGTATTGATTAATGTTGATTATATCATTATTACTTTTTCTTGATTTATAACAATATAATTGACATAATATCAATAAACATCCTTACTATATAATTCTAGGACGCTATATTTAAAGGCTTTTCCTATATAACTTTGAATGGCTTCATAGTACAAATTTCTCCTTTTCCATAAACATTATTGGAGGCTAGTAAATGAGTAAATTTGAAAAAAATCTAATTAAGTATTTGTCTTACGGTTTTTGTGTAGGAATTTATTATTCCTTTATTAAAGGGCCAACAACAATGAGTTCTTCAATCAACGGTATGTTTGAGTTTTATACAGTACCCACTTCTACTTTTATTTTCAGAACTTTATCAATCTCGTTTATACTAAGCCTCATTGCTGGAGTGGTGTATACAATCGTTTTTTTATGTATAAAAGGAAATAAGTAGATTTCCCAGAATAATCCCAAAACAAAAGGAGCCAACCCATCGCAATAGCTCCTTTTCTTTATCGACCCTTTATTTAATTGACAAACTATGCAAAAAAGCCTGCTCCCATTTTAATGTTAAGGAGCAAGCTTATAAAATATTAATCATACTCAATGAACACATTGCCGTTTCCATTGACGGCTTTTTGTAACAATATAATTATATCGTTCTTAAGATCAGGAAGTACAGGTAATATATTAGTCAAACTTTTCGCTTCTTCCTCGGTCAAATATTTAATATCAAATGAATCAAACAATTGTAGGGTCTCTCTAATATTTTCCACTTCCCATGGACTTTCCTCATACCAGCCTTCGTGAGCATAATATTCACTTAGTATATTACTTTGTGCAGATTCTAGTTGAACCAAACAATCCATTAATGTATCAAAGTATCCATTCCATATCTTCAATACATAGCTTTTATCTGAATTTGTATAAATCAATCTTATTTCTGGTTCTCCTTCAAAGCCAGCATAGTAGGTATCATTTATTTTATCTATCTTCATCCTCTTACTCCTTCTAATGGCTGTGATTTTGAACTTGAGAGCATTTTATTCTCAGACTGCCACGTGGTGACCCGTTGGTCCGTAATTCGAGCCATTCTCTCAATGCTCAATAGGAGGTGCCTTCACTGGCTACTAACATAAAACTGGAATGGTGAGATCAGCTTACTCTTCATCTTCGTTAACCGCTTTAATCAGATCTCCGTAGACTTCCTTCGTGTGAGCAGATGCATGTTCTTTAAAATGTGTAAACAATCTCATACATCTGATTGCTTGTATTCTATTATTAGATTCAGCAGACTTTTCCAAACAGCTAAACAAAAATGCGAAGCCTTCTGAAAACCTCCCCTTGCGCAAAAGATAGATCGCCAATTCCCTTGCGAAATGAGTGTATCGCTCCGTTGTGAATCGTTGAGTATACAATCCTTCAACTTTTTTCTGCTCCAGAAAGGAGATGATTTCTTCTTCGAATTGCTTTAAAATATTATCTACATCAAAATGGTATCGGTTAGCTGCCTCAATCATAATATCAAGTGCGGGAAGAATCTCATCTTTTCTTGAAGAAATATAAGCTACATAATCAGAAAGAACGCTCTTATCACCAGAAAGAAGCTTATTAACATACGTGTTTACTACTGCCCAGTCTTCGTACTTTTTTCTCCATTTCAAAGCTTCTTCATCTGTATCAGTAACCCAACTTAAATCAGCGTATTTTTTAATGTGTTGAAGTCCCTTTTCATAGTCTTTCCTCTCACCACATGCTTGTGAACGAAGTAAATGCGAGAATGCCCAATACGCAAACAAAGGAAAATTAGGTTTCTTCGAATTATCTTTGTGTACATGATGCCGCTGTTGTTGCAGTTTGAATTGAATTTTTGCCTTGTCTCCCATAGCTTTAGCGAATAGTTCTACTTTATCCCATTTTCGTAACGAACGATATGTATTCGCCAAGTCTTTTAATGCCTCTAACTGATCTACCTCATCTAACCGTTCAATGTAAGGCTCAAATTGAATGGCTGCATCATAGTCTTTCTCTTGATCGTCTCCAATACGAATCGTAAACAATCGATACTGGCAAACGGCTAATCGTTCTGAATACTGATACTTTTCCCCTTCTGCCACATTTTCATAAAGGAACGCCGCTGCTTCAGTATAACCTTTTTTATAAGAATCCTCGGCTACTTCAAAAAGTGAAGGAAGATAAACAGGATTATCTAGCAACATACCTACAACTCTTCGCAAGCAATCAAGTCGTCCTAGCTCCACGCAGCGGTACAAAAAAGGACTGATTCTTCGCCAGTTGAGCGGTTCTTCTTCAATACATTCATCAATATAACGTTCATAAAAATAATCCGGTGGTAAATCCATTCCCATAGTGATGCGATCTAGCTGGTGAACTGAAATTGATCGGTTGCCCGTCACAATGCCACTAACTGTACCTACGTTCAAATCAATC
This sequence comes from Paenibacillus sp. 1182, assembly GCF_017833915.1. Lineage (NCBI taxonomy): Bacteria > Bacillati > Bacillota > Bacilli > Caryophanales > Paenibacillaceae > Paenibacillus > Paenibacillus sp. 1182. The sequence goes on from NZ_JAFICR010000010.1 coordinate 147,539, forward strand.
ATGTGACCAAACTCGGTCATGGTTAAGCTTTTCCGTATCAGATAGGTTTGTACTTCTGCTCTAATCGTAGGTGTGATCTCCATAGATAAGCCACCCTTTCAACATAAACTCGACATATAATATGCAGTTAAACGATGTAATAGAGAAATGGTTAGTAAAAATCACTTTATCACCCATAATTGTATCGTCTTTTAGAACAAAGCCATACACCCTTCAGTTGTGTACAATAACACACATTACATTTTTGCACTTTTTACATATATTCCTCAAAAGAAGATTTCCTCATATTGCTGATATACAGCAAAATAGGTAATAAAAAGGCTAGACGGATCATTCCGTCTAACCACTTAATAATGGTGATTTTCTAGGTTCTACTGTGACCTTGAACTTGAGACCTTTTTATTCTCACATTCCTCCGTGTTTTCCAGTCGGCTCGTAAGTAGATCCTTTGTCTTGATACTGAAGGGGGATAACCATTACCGCTGCTAGTGTAAGACTTGTTACCAAGAAAGCTATCATCACTTTACGTCCCATCCTCATCCACCTTATTAATCAAATTTCTGTATGCTGCCTTCGTTTCAAACGATGCATACTCCAGATAGGATTCATACAGCTTTACACATTTAATTATATACGATTTATTGTTTGCTAATGTAGATTTTTCCAAACAACTTAATAAAAAAGTAAATCCATCTGCAAAATTATTTTTATTAAAGTAGTAAACCGCTAATTCAAATGTAAAATGAGCATAACGTTCTATAATAAATTGTTGATTGTAGACACCTACACCCTCATGTTTATCTCGCATAGCTAAAATTCCCGTTTGAAATTGATTTAGAATATGATCAACATTTAAATTAAATCGATTAGCAGCTTCAATTACGTTATCTAATCCAGGAAGTGTCTCTTCTTTCCTTGAAGAAAAAAACGCTACATAATCATTCAAAACACCAATTTCACCAGCGTGAAGTTTATTTACATAAGCGTTGGCTTCAGCCCATTCTTCATATCGCCTTTTCCATTCCATGGTAATGTCATCAGTTTCCTTCACCCAACTTAGGTCAGCATATGTGTACGTATGTTGAAGCGCTTTCTCATAATCTTTATGTGCTTCGCAAACTTCATCACGAAGTAAATGAGAAAAAGCCCAATAAGCAAACAGAGGAAAGCTTGGTTTCTTTGCATTTTCTTTTTTGGAAGGATGCCGTTGTTGCTCCATGTTATATTGAATTTTTGCCTTGTCTCCCAAAGCTTTAGCGAATAATTCTACTTTGTCCCATTTTCGTAACGAACGGTATGTATTCGCCAGATCTTTTAATGCATCTAACTGTTCTATCTCATCTAGTCGATCAACGTATATTTCAAATTGAACGGCTGCTTCATAGTTTTTCTCTTGATTATCTCCTTGTCTCGTTTGGAACAAACGGTACTGACACATAGCCAGACGTTCTGAATATTGCTTTTTCTCACTTAGAGCCACATTCTCATATAGAATAGTTGCCGCTTCGTAAAGCCCTTCTCTAAAAAGTTCTTCGGCAAGCTCAAATAAAGATTCTGAATAGCCTAGTTTATCCATCAATAAATTAACCACATCATGAATGCAGTCCAATTTATTTAATTTCGCACAATTATGTATAAAAGGACTCATTCGACGCCAATTCGGATTAGCCTCTGTTAAATACTCAGACACATACCGTTCGTAGTAATAGCCAACGGGAAGCCCCATTGCTTTTGTAATTCGATCTAACTGATCGACTGAAAGTGTGCGGTTCCCATTAATAATACTGCTCATGGTGCCCGGATTCATTTCTGCTTCTCTAGCTAAATCACTTAGGATTAAATCATGATCTTTCATATGTTTTGTTATCTCTGTGAGTATCGTGGTTGTTGTGTTGTACAAAGTAACCACCCCTTGTCAGGAACTTAGTAGGATATCAACTCATTAAAAAAGGACTATTGCAATCCAATGATTGTATAGCCTTTCCGCAATTCATTGTACCATCTTTTGGCACAATATCATATACCTTTCAGAACCTTACTTAAGATACCTTTGAAGGGTTTGTAAAGAAGATTAAGCTCTATAAATCCTGAGACATACGAATCATATCTCTACACTGTATGCCATTCTCATAAATTTTTTCTACATAGTTATGTCTGATAAAGAAATCTAGATCTACACCTACAATTCTAAACCCGCATTTTTGGTAGAGGGCTAACTGCCCAATGCTAGAGTTTCCTGTGCCCATTTCCATCGTTTTATAACCTTGTGCCCTAGCTGTTTCAATGGCATGTGTCACTAATAGTCTGCCTATTCCTTTACCATGCATATCTTCTGATACTGCTATATTCACTAACTCAACTGTTTCAGGTCTTGTAGGTAAAAGAACATAGACTCCAACAATATGATTGTCAATTTCTGCTACATAACACTGCCCTCTTTTCAAATATTCCTCAACAAGTTGGCGCGAAGGATCAGCTAGTAGCAAGAGATCTATTGGATATTTTTCATTTGAATTAAGTAGTCTAATATTCATATATTCTCTCCTGAATGTATTATGGCCCCCGGGTTTCCCCCCTTATCGTAAGCTTTATTCCAGAAATCCGGGGGTGATGGCGATGAGATGAAGCCTTAACTCAGGTTGACCTCAATTTATACAAACCATTATGCAGTGAAAGACGGGCAGAGTATGGACCTTCAAACAAGACACTGGTATTAAATACGGCCGGAAGCCTATCATCAGGAAACCAAGGCCGTTGCTTGTCTATGACTATAAATGATCCTTCAACATTCCCTAGCGGCGCAAATTTTTGTCCAGCCCCTCCCCATGGATCAAGTTGGAACGTTTGGGTGATTATCCTAGATACTTCAGGGACATCATCGACAGGAAGACCGATCTCGCTTATACGAAGTAGAGAGTTGGGCCCGAAAGCTTCAGTGACTGCATTGTCGAGTGTATGGTGAGCGATGAACTCGACAAGGTTATGATCCGGATCATAGAAGTAAAGCGCTGTTGCATTCCAGTTTTCGAAAAAAAACTCATCTTCTTGGGGTCTTGAAATCAATGAAATTCCACGGTCGATTACCCACTGTTTTGCTTCTATGAATTTATTCGTTGGGATCGTAACCGCAATATGATAAAACTCATTTTCCATATGGGAGGATTCCTGAAAAGCAAGAACCGATTCCCCTACTTGAAACGACAGCCGCGAAGGGCTTTCCTCCGCAATCTGCAAATCCAAGAGAGAGCCGTAAAAAGCTTTTATCGCTTCGAAACTATGGGTGCCTAAGAGCACTTCTTTTAATTTCAATGCACTGGTCCTCCCCACAAATAATTTTGAAACCCATTGTCCGTCTAATCCATATCAGCATTTTATCTCAGACTATATGAGGTCATTACAATGTTTGTTTATTATCCTTTAAGTCGCTTAAAAATTTGGCGTTCACATCTAACGCCGCAAATTGAAGTAGTATATCCTGTTCATCTAGAGCTTTACTTTTTGCTATTTCGAGATAAAGCTCGGGCTGGTCCCGAAACGCTCTTGCCCTCCCAATCGAGTATGCCTTCTGGAGATATTCATGAGCTAATACAGGCTTGCTCTGATGAAGAAGTGTTTCCGCCATCTGAATATAAGGTTCAGCATGTATAATGCGGTACCCTGTACCTTCCAAATCTAAAATCTCCTCATTTAAAAGCTCTACTGATCGCTGAGTATGCTCGTTATAATTGAGAATTTGAACGTATTGATGCAAGGTTACACCTGTGATGCCCCATTTATGCTTAGGCTCGGGTATTAGATCCCAAGCCTTCTGGGCTTTTTCCACAGCCAAGTTGCTATCTAATGGGAGTGTATGAGCTGCATCCTCTCCAAGCTCCCAAATCTCTTCTTCCAATTGAGCCTCCAGATCGTGGTACATTCGAATATTCATCTATTCCTCCCAATTGGATAATATAAGTTCAACACATAGAGATGTCTACTCCTCATTGCGTTTAGCGAAAGCGCTTGATTAAGGATATCACTCCCCAGATGAGCAACGCCAAGATCCCGCTAACGATTACGAATGTCATTAAGATCGAAGTCCATACGATATGCAATCAACATCACCCCATGCATCATTTTATGGTCATCTTGTAGAGTACTCTTCTAATGTCTCTCCATATTTTAACGCACGTTGGCTTCCGCTGCATTCGAATTGAATATTTTTATTTTTATGATAATGGATGAAAAAGCTAGTAATGCGAACATCATTCCGCTCCAGATGAGCTGGTGTATTCCCAAGTGAGAGATAAACCACCCGCCCGTAGCAGCCCCTATCGTAATACCTAGATTAGAAAATGAGACAAACAGGCTGTTACCAAACTCTGGAGCTTCTTTCGCTTCCGTGGTTAACCATGTTTGACTAATAATAAGCCCCCCAGAATGCACGGCCCCCCAAATGAGCACAACCACAATCATCGGTAGGAAAGAAGCACCCAGAGCATAGGTGAATACGTAAATGACCATATATAGCAATGGGAACATAATTACGGTCTTGGTCAGATTTTTATGTAATAATCCCCCGAATAAAAAATTTCCAAAAATCATGACGATTCCAAAGACCATCAACATCATGCTGATCCATGACCCGTTCATCAGAGTTACTTCTCCAAGATATTCGGCAAAATAGCTATACACCGAAAACATAGCTGCAAAGATAAAAATAACAGTCACAATGTTGAACCACAATTGAGGTTTACGTAATATACCAAGCTGTTTGCCATAAGACATCTTTTCCTGAACTGGCAGGGAAGGAAGCCATACGAGTATTCCCACAAATGCAATCATGCTTACGACAGCTCCAAATAAGAAGGCAGCTTCTAACGATATCTTTTCAGCAAGATAGGAAGTCAAAGGCACGCCAAACGCAAATCCTACCGTAATTCCAGCGAAAACCTTGGTGACGGCTTTACTACTCTTTTCACGAGGGACCAGATGAGCTGCAGTCACGAGGGCGACCGAAAAAAAGACAGGATGAAAAATAGCGGGAAGAACACGAAAAATGAGCATGACCTCAAAATGAGTGGTATAGGCGTAGACTATATTGGAGATGACAAAACTGAATACAGCGGTTAATAGAATGACTTTACGATTCATGCTGGAAACGAGTAAGGTCAAAAACGGACCTGAAAGGGCAACAACGAAAGAAAATATACTAACGAGCCAACCCGCCTGGGCAGCTGATACATTGAATTTTTGAGTTACTTGAGGAAGAACGCCTATAATCCCCATTTCCGTTGTAATAATACCGAATACGCCTAAAGCCAGAATGATAATAAGTAACGGGTTAACCTTTTTCATTTTAAGTATAAGCCTCCAATTTAATTATATATATAGATTTGTAGATATGTATTGTGAAAAAAAACCTCCTTTCTATTTATAATTCCTTTTGAACATACTCGGCAAATTCCCGGATTGTTTTTTCATTCCGACGATAGTACGTCCACTTCCCAATACGCTCAGACTCTAACAAACCGGATTTTTGCATCGTTAATAAATAACTTGAAATCACAGACTGCGCAAGTCCCGCTTTAGCCTGAATATCTCCCACACATACACCAATTTGAAAATTAAGCCCTTGCTTCAGATAAGCCTGTTCATCAAAAAACTCTTCTGGTTTTTTTAACCACAGCATAATTAGACGGCGAGTTTCGTTTGACAATGCTTTATAAATCAATGACGGTTCCATATAAAACATTATATCTATTTTATTAGATTTGTAAATATAAAGTCCAATGATTACGTAGAAAAATAAATAATAAAGGCTGCTTTCCCACGGGAAATCCGTTGGGAAACAGCCTGTTCAAGTACATATTCAACTACACTGACTTACTCTTATTGGAGCGATACATCAAGTACAGGAAATACGGTGCACCGATCAGTGCGATCAGTAATCCGGAAGGAATTTCAGTCGGCGCAAGCACTGTCCGTCCAATCGTATCAGCCAGCACCAGCATTACCGCTCCCAAGATGCTAGACAGAACGATAGAGCGACGTACATGGTGCCCAATCAACGTACGCACGATATGCGGAGCAATCAGCCCGATGAAGCCAACTGTACCTACACAGGCTACCGCTCCGCCCGCCAGCAGCACCCCCACTGCCATCGCCAGCAACCGGGTGCGGCGCACCGGAAGTCCCAGTCCCATAGCGCTGCTGTCGTCAAACACCAAAAGATCGAAGCGGCGAGCTAGCCACCAGGCTATTGGCAACAACACGAGCAGAAAAGCCAAAATCGTCGCCACCTGCCCCCAGTTTCGAGCGTAGGTACTACCCGTCAGCCAAATATAGCCTGTGCTGCCCCAAAGCGAACCTTGGATAATCAGTATCTGAATGCCAGCTGCTCCGATCGCTGATACAGCAATCCCAAGTAGGATGACCACAGACGGGTTTAGGTGCTTGTTCCATGATAAAAAGAAGATCACCGCCGCCGACACCGTCGCTCCGGCAATCGCCGCGATAGGCAGCATATAAACAGGCAGCCCAGGCCAAACGATAATCACTGCAAGCGCGCCAAAGCCAGCCCCTGAAGAAACACCAATGATCGAGGCATCCGCTAAGGGATTACGAACGGCTAATTGGATCAAGACACCGCTGACCGCAAGCGCGATACCAGCCCCGGCTGCCACCAGCGTGCGCGGAATTCTAAACTGCAGCAGGGCCGAATTTGCGTTCTCACCGCCAAATAGGCCAGATAGCAAATCGCCAACCGGAATTCGCATCCCTCCAAACATCAGGCTGAATACGGTCAACAGCACGGCACCGCACCCAAGCAACGTGACCAGCCTGCCATAGGGTGATTTCCGAGAGCGCACACCTATGTTCATTGAAGATTGTCCATTAATCCCAGAAGGCAGCTTCATCTTCCACAGAATCAACCAAATTAGCCAAGGAGCCCCAATCAAGGCCATCATTGCTCCGGTCGGCAGATCCATGCTTGATTGGTGGACCATCTTCGCCAGCACGTCAGCGCCTGTCAACAGTAATGCTCCCCACAGAAAGGAACCAGGCAGCACCCAGCGATGCATTTTTAGGCCGCTTAAGCGCACCAAATGTGGAGCTACCAAACCCACAAAACCAATAGGTCCAATGACGCTAACTGTAATGGTCGACAGCAGGACAGCTAATACAATACCCACCGCCCGGGTCAAACTAACCTTTTGTCCAAGTGACGTGGATGTGGACTCATCCAGATCCAGGACATCAAATTGTCTTGACAGCAGAAAGGCAATGACCGAGAGTCCTACGACCCAGGGCCAGGCGTAAGTCGTCCCGCTCCAGTCGTTTTGCACAAGCGAGCCAGAACCCCAGAGAAACAGTCCCTGCGTTTCAAATGAATAAAAGATATGCAAAGCTCCGGTAAACGAACCGAGAACCATGGATACAATCAAGCCGGCAAGCGCCAACCGAATCGGACTTCCCGCTCGTCCCCCGCCCATGAAGTAAGCGAGTACCGCTGCCAGCAGGCCGCCGACAGCGGCAAATAGAAACGGCGCCTGATGCAGCAGTCCGGGAAACATCACCGCGCCAAGGACAACCACAAAGTAGGCACCAGCGTTAATTCCGAGTGTATCAGAAGCCGCCAGCGGATTTTTGGTGATGGCCTGAAGCAAAGCACCAGCGATGGCAAGCGCACCACCAGCCAGGATTCCGATGACCGTACGCGGCATCCGGAGATCCCACACCATGTTATGTTCAAGCGTATCCTGACGCTGGGTCAACGCCTCAATTACCGTGTGAAGCGGGATCGAAGCCTCTCCATAACACAAGCTTACAAAAAAAAGCACGATGAGGACGATCAATCCGCCCCCAAAGATGCTTCCTACACGCCAAGTCTTCGATAAACCCGTTGTGTCTGTTCGGGTCATTTCGTCAGGGCTCCGACTACCTGATCAACCAGTACTTTGGATGAGATTGGGCCGCCGAACGTCCATGTTGTACCGTCCAGTGGATAGGTCCGTTTTTCTTTGACAAAGTTTAGTCCGTTCCATACCGAGTTGTTCTTCATCGCGGCTCCAAATACATCGTCCGTCTTTTGCGTAATATAGATAAAATTGCTGTCCTGCACAGCTGGAAGAGCTTCAATGCCAACGGTGCTAAACCCATACTTCTCGGTCTTGTCCGACTTCCAGTCGTTCACCATGCCAATTTTCGCGAGCGTTCCCACTACAACCGAATTTTCCTTGAACATTCGCAGACTAGCAGCATTTTGAGCTGTGAAGGCCTGTGTCAGCGCATAGTGGAAATCTGCTTTGCCCGCTTTCTCTAATGTAGCCTTTGCTTCTGCATAGTGCTGGTCAAGTTCGCTTAGGACCTTATCAGCCTGTTCCGTTTTTCCGGTAGCCACAGCGACTTGCTTGAAAATTTCGACCATACGGTCGTAATCATAGCCGTTCCCCTTGTAAGGATCGAATTCTATCGTTGGTGCAATCCCCTTTAGCTGTGCATAGATCGCTGCATTGTTATCGGCGTTAGAGATAATAAGATCCGGCTTGAGCGCCGCAATCGCTTCTAGATTCGGTTCGCCCCGTGTACCGATATCAGTTACGGTATCAGCCAGCTTCGCCTCCGGTGTTACCCACAGCTTGTAGTTTTCATTGTCCGCATTGCCGACAGGCTGTACGCCAAGTGCAATGAGGTCCTCGGTAAACGTCCATTCGAGTACAACCACACGTTCCGCTGGCTTGTCCAGCTTGACTTCCCCATGGTCATCCTTAACCGTAACCGGACCAGCCGTTGTGGATGTCTGCTCAGACCCTGCAGTACCTTCCGTCTTCGAGCTATCCCCAGCCGCACCGCAGCCCGCCAATACAATAGTAAAAACTACAAAAAATAATAGGCTATTCAACATCTTTTTCATTTCTCTCAATCACCCCTGTATGTATATTGCATTGGAAAATGATAATCATTATCAGTAAAAGATTATAGGGCTTAGTGACTTTTGTCAATACAGATAAATCTAAAATTGAATCGCAAACAGGTTCCGTATATGATAGCTTTATCATTGTTTAAGGGAGGCTTCATTTACGTGGCGGTATTAACCAACGAGCAAATTAAAGCTGACGAAGTGGTACTCACTGGACTCGCAGGGGAGAAGCTCGGCGTTGTATCCAAGTCAGAAGCCTTGGCTATGGCCCGATCCAAAGGGGTGGACCTGGTCTGCACCTCATTGATGAGCAGTCCACCACCCTGTAGCTTGGTCGCGAAGGGTAAAGGAAAAGCGCTGGCGCAAAAAGAAGCCGCAGCAAGCAAAAATGTCGGCCGAGCCGCAAAAAACAGCGGCAAAGAAAAGATCAAGGAGCTTCGCTTCACTGCTCATATTGAGGAACATGATTACGACACGAAGCTGCGTCAGGCAGACAAACATCTGCGTTCCGGCAAACCGGTGCAGCTGGTCGTTAAAGCGTCTGGTGCAAAAGAAGCGCCTGTCGCCAAAGCGGTACTAGAGCGGCTACTAATCGATTTGAAGGAAGCCGGAGTGAAGGATACTGGAATCCAGACGGGCGGCAAGGGCTCACAAGTGAAATTAAACCCTCGCTGAATGGCGAATCCGTAAATTGGACCAGTCACTTAGACCGTAGGAAACAGAGGGCCCATTCGGCCCTCTGTTATAAATTCCTTGGTTACAGGGTATGATTCAGGCTCTTTCTTGTCATAGCTACTTGCACCAAGGGAGCATACCAAAAACGCTTCTCATCCATCAACCTCGATACATACCCGCTTGCTTATTTTAGGATGACGCCGTTCGTTCCCGTTTGCGGTATGACAAACGACCAATCGGCATCCTTGTACAAATGGTTGACGACCTTTCGTTTTAGCGTGAGCTGTTTCGGCATTTGATTTAGCCCATCGACGAAATATCCGGCATCCTCCTGCATCTCGATTACACCTGAACGATCTGTTGTGTAGCCTCCGCCAAAAAACATCGAATACTCCTTATTATTCTCGTCAACGGCAACCCAAATGTCTTGCGTGAAGTTAGGACTACTGAAGATACCGCCAATCGGAATGGTCGCATACATTTTGCCCGAATTAGAACTGTTGGGACGAAGTTTGAGCCCCTTGAACAGATAAGCATCACCCGAGTCTTCGAATTTAACGGGATGCACAGCTGAAGTTTGAGCCGGGTCGAGTACGACCGACGCCTCGCTTCTCTCTCGAATTATATAGCCGTCCAATACGAATCGAATTTGCTGCTTATCATAGGCAAAATCATTAAACTGGTAGAACCAGTGCGTCTTGCCACTCCAACGGTCCAATCCAGATCGACGTCCGAATTCAGGGTCTCTGTTATCCCCAAGCCATTTCCCGTGTGCATCTTCCAGATGATACTTAAGCTCGTGGAACCCGCTTTGTCCGTTCAGCGCTCGGTCTGCGGCTTCTGGGGTCAACTCTGTAGTATATTCCAATGATCCGCCGCTCGGCGTCCGGGTAGCTCCCTGCATGTGAATACGTAAGCCGCTTGGCGTCTCATACGTTTTATCAATCGGAGTCAGCAACGTTTGCGCTTTGGCTTTGGTTAGATCTGCCTCCACATCCAGTCTCCAATCTCCTTTTACCGTTTTAATAGGAGCTTCCACATTAAGTTTGTCCGCATACAGCCTCAATTCACGGATATGTGCACTAAGCTGCAGCTTGTCGGTCAGTACCGGCCGCATAAAGTCGAACTCAATCCTACTAATATTCTCGTTGCCCCCTGTGCTTACTTCAAAAGGAACAGCGCCAACATCACCTCTCTGGTTATCAAAGAGGCTGAAATCGACATCTTGAATACTAAAATCCCCGGTTACAGCATTTCCTTCAACATCGAAAACTTCGATTCCGATAATCATTCTAGTCGAATCGGCGATAAGTTCGTTGACTTTCAGAGTGTAACCCTGATCTTTAGCACTGGCACCCGAAATCTGTACCAGTCCTGCTTCACGGACCTTCTTCATGCCATTATCCACATAGCTGTCTTTCGCAAACAGCGACCTCACCATATCTGCAAGAGTCGGCTGCGTATACAGCAGTGTGCTAACCACAAATACAACGACGGCGACCACCAAACTCCATACTTTAAACTGTGAAGTGCGTCTGGCAGCGCGGTAATGTTTCACCTGGGCGACGATGGACGTGTCATCGTACGCGGCTGCGTTCTGTTGCCGATTCCTGTATTCAGTCGGTCCCGTCAAGATCTGTGCCTCCGTTTCCGCTGGTTGCTCGCTCGGAGAGTATCTGGATACATCATGATCGCTCGCGTCGGCTCTGTCAGCTGGTTCGATCTCGATTCCTTCCAGCGCCAGCATCACCTGGTCGGTAAACTCATTAGATAGCCTTTCGTGAAACAACAAAATTTCCCAGTTTCTGTCTTCTATCGTCGATTTGCCGTCCTCTGTTTCAAGATTGGCTTTTTTCGTTGTTGTACGATCCCAGACTCTCATAACGTTGCCCCTCCTTGGCTTCTACGGTTTTGCGCAGACTGATTTTAGCACGGTGGACGGCGTTGTTAACCTGCCGAACCGACATGCCAGTAATACCAGCGATCTCCTTGTGACTCAGTTGGTTGGTGTAGCGCAGAATCAACACAAGTCGATAATGCTCGGGCAGCGTCTCTAACAAGCAATCCAATTCGAAACGCAGTTCCTTTTGCAGCAACTTCGATTCAGGTGTTTCACGTTCATATGTATCTTCCTGTGTCAGAGACTTTGGATCTTTTCGGCGTCCACGGTCCTTCTGCAAATTGACAGCAATTGTATACATCCAACCGGCAAAACTCTGCGTCGGGTTATGCGCTCCCAGTTTACGATAGGCTTTAAGTAGTGTCTCCTGAGTCAGATCCTGAGCATCCGCTTCGGAAGACCCCATCTTGCGGAACAATCCGTAAAGCTTATTCTGATAGCGCCGGACAATGCCCGCGTACGCTTGTTTATTGCCTTTTAGTACAGCTTCAATAATTGAATGATCGTCTGTCAGCTCCACGCGTTCCCCTCCTTTTAGGTCTGGCTTTTGTTTGTCTTGCTTCTAAGACTCCTAATCTGCATTTTTTCTCTCACTCGATCCATATAAAAAAGACCTTGAGTTTTTGTTGCCCTCGAGGTCTGAACATATGACTCATTCCTCTTATGCCTAGTTCAGCTATGAGAAGATCAGCCTGTCCCGTTTTCATCTGTTTCTTTCTGGGCTAGTCCCATCCAAGTGCTATAGCGTAGGGCGCAAGTATTGGGTTTACGAAGATTGATTCGAGAAAAGAAAATTATTGACCATAATTTTTCTAGTTCCCTTAAAAAATAACTTCTTCAGATCATCGCTTTACTCATAAAATATATGCATTAAACTTGCCGCTATTTTCCACAGCTCTCCAGCAACAATTTTCAGCTATGGATTCACCCTATAACCGCCCTATCATAGCCGTAAGCAAGATAGAAAAGGCAACATGCTTGCTAAAATAAACCCGTTTGGGTACAATCCCCATAACAAAATCGCTTGGGAGGAATTCGAATGAATCGAAAAAATGTCCCCCGTTAAGCCCGAGCTCCTCCATCCATGTTTTAGTTTCAACTCACCCTAATAAAACAGAGGAGGATACTAATGAACATGAATGGACCTGTCAACATTTCTCGAAGTGAGAGACTTCAGACTTGCCACGATATAGCTGCGAGGTTACATGAAGTATATAGAGACAAAATTCTGGCTATAGGGGTCTATGGATCTGTTGCCAAAGGTACTGACGGCCCTTTCTCGGACATTGAAATGTTTTGTGTACTAAGTGAATCAAACGGCCCCGTAGAATTTAGCCATGAATGGTCAGCGGGACCCTGGAAAGCGGAGGTGAACGTCTGTAGTTCAGACGTTCTTCTTAAAATTGCCTCTACTGTTGAGGGCGAATGGCCGTTGACACATGGCCCCTTCTTTTCCCCACTTCGTCTGTATGATCCTGAAGACTTTTTTTCTATATTAAAGGAAGCTGCCGAATCCCCCACAAAGGAAGATTTCAGGCATGCCATCAACGAAGTGCTTGTAGGTGAAATGTACGAGTTTATAGGAAAGCTTAGGAATGTCCGTGTAAATGGTCCTCATACCTACTTGCCATACTTGGTAATGCAGTTTGCCCAATATGGGGCTATGTTAGTTGGGTTACACAATCAGAAGCTCTTCTCAACGGGTTCAATGGTTCTACCGGAGGCCCTGGAACTGCCGAGTCGTCCAGAAGGACTTGATCATGTAGTTAAGTTGGTTATGTCCGGAGATTTAGCTGAACCAGCGAAGATCATTTCAGCCTGTGAAGATTTCTGGAGTGGTCTTGTGAATTGGGCAGTCGAACATGACTACCTTATTCGATCACAACGGATCCCCTTTTAATCGAAATTAAAATTTGCTTTAATTGCGCTTACTATAATTTATCATGTTTTTGATAGGCCAAGTCCCCCTTTCGTTAAGGGGGGATTTTACTTTTCTTCTGGATGAATAATACTTCTTCGTTATGTTTTTCCACTGTAATATATTTAAAATTTAAACTACTTGATTTCACCCACTACCTCCTTTATTCTCTGTATATGTAACTCTGTCTTTGCTTATCTATATCCGATGCTCACATACTTTCCTCATTCGTATACACATGCAAAAAATGTACAATTCCAGTGTACTCCATTAAAATTTTACACATAAAGCTTTATATAGATTTTATTTTTGTTAATATCCAACAACAGGGCCTTAGGCACTATGATAGATTACATTTTAATGATATATTGATAGGTACCATAAAAGACTAATTACCCATGGCTTGGGCTGGAGGATGTATGAAAAAGGAATCAAATCAAGACGAAACCAGTTATTTATTTAATGTAGATGTATTAGTTAAAGGCCGTTCGAATGTAGAGGCCCTTCAGTTCCTGCTTAATCTCTTGAGCCAAAACGAACACATTGCGGATAGCCGGATTCAATCCGGTATCGAACTTGGCAATTTAATTGAAGCTGCACTGTACCTAAAAAAACAGTCAGCCGTGAATAGCCCATCTGATGCAGCCGCTACGCTCGCGGAAAAATTTTCTAAAAAGAAATCAGCCGCAATTACGAACAAGCCGCCAGTCGTTCAAGAGATCAAACAATCCCACGTACAGCCAAAGCCTGCAACACAACAAGACCTTAGTACGTATGAATGGATCAAACGCTATATACATGATAATACGCTTGTACGGTTAATCGTAAACCGCTATGGTGGACAACGCAGCATTCCTTGCCGCATCCTCAATCTGGACCATGATAATAGCCTGCTGAGTGTGTATCATGTAGATGAGAAGCAAGTGTACTCCTTTAAAATGAATGAGATCGATGAAATCACATCGTAAATGTAAATACTTCACAAAAAAACGAAGCATGAAAAAAGAGAACGTTCAGGAAAAACATGATGTCTTTCTTGTCCATTCTCTTTTTTTGTATTATCTGAAAAAAACTTTAATCCTCTTTCTTCAGACCCATGGCAGCCCAGGCCAGTAATATCCATCCTGCTATAAAACACACGCCTCCTAGAGGGGTGATAGCCCCCAGCACACGGATTCCGGTCAGACTTAGCACATACAAGCTACCAGAAAACAAAATGATACCCGTCAATAACAGACGAGCTGCCCATCTTAGACGGTTGGAAGGCCCCCACTGTCCAGCAGCCAACGCAATGATCAGCAAACCGACAGCGTGAATCATATGATATTTCACACCTGTTTCATATACGGCCAAAGCATCCGCGTCGATCCGGGCTTTCACAATATGTGCCCCGAACGCTCCAATGGCTACCGCCAACATCATCATTATAGATCCCACAAGTATCCATTTTCGTTGCATGTTTGTGTACTCCTTTTCATCTCATCCTTTTTAGCCGAATGTTCTTCTTATTTTATCGAAACCGTATGAAGTTTACCAGCCAGCGTGTGTGAACAGACCGCATACAGAATTGGATGATTAGACCCTGTCTTTTGAAGGGTAATGTGTAGGGTGGCTTGCTTTTTTGTTTATTTTGTGGAAAATTAGTACCTGTTCGGACTATGTTCAAGGAGTGGAAAAAATGAGTAACCAAGATCCTAATTTGCAAAAGCCTGCTGCGTCTGAGGAGCACCCTGTTTTTTCAGAATCTCCTGTGTTCCAGCCTCCGGTCAAGCTCAAACATTCTGGTCCCGGAATTGCTTCTTTTATTATGTCGCTTGTCAGTCTGATCGGATATATTATTCTGGCTATTATGGTTATTAATCTACTGGCTCATTTCGGCCAATACCAGACGATGAACCCGGAAATCGCTCTGCAGCAAACCGGAACGGTATTGCTTCCTTTTATTTTTTTAGGCAGCCTGTTGCTGAATTGTAGCGGACTTGTCGTTGGTATCATTGGAATTGCGTTAAAAAATCGTAAGAAAACCTTTGCTATTACAGGCTTAATCATTAATGCACTTATTATTGTAGGCTTTATTGCACTTCTTGCCATCGGTCTTTCCGTTCCGAATAGCACAGCGGATATCTATCCTTCCTCCGTGCAATCTTTATAATTTTTCTGCATCACACAGAGAGGATTCAATGTATGAACAAAATTAAAATTTTTGCCGACAGTACCAGTGATATTCCTACTCACTGGCGGCAACAGTACGAGATTAGCATTGTACCTTTGTATACGGTATTTGGTGATGAAGCATTGCAGGACGGGGTGAACATTCACCCGGAACAATTATTTCAACGTGTAAGTCGCGAGGGACATTTACCACGTACCGCCGCACCTTCTCCGTCGGATTTTATTCAAGCCTTTGCTCCTTACATAGAACAAGGGGACGACATTTTATATATCAGTCTGTCTTCCGAGCTATCATCAACGTACCAGAATGCGCTACTCGCTGCCTCTGAATTTCCGGAAGGCCGCGTTACGGTTTTTGATTCCTTGAATTTGTCGTGTGGCTTTGGCCTGCTTGTGATGAAAGCTGCTCGTGCGGCAACCAACGGCAATACGATAGAGCAGATTGTAGACATGTTGACGAAAACCAGGCCGTTAATAGATACGGAATTTGTCATTGATACACTTGAATACCTGTATAAAGGCGGAAGATGCTCAGGCATGCAAAATCTGATCGGCAGTCTTCTCAAAATTCGTCCGGTGATCAAAGTAATTGACGGAAAAATGACGCCAGCCTACAAAGTCCGCGGCAAACGTGAAAAAGCACTGGATCAGATGCTGCAAAACGCTCTGAATCAACGAGATCAGATGGATAACGATATCATTATTGTCGTGCACGCTTTGGCCGAGGAAGATGCGCTGATGCTGCAAGCTCGCTTGAAAGAAGAAACGAACGCACATGAGGTACTGCTAACTACAGCAGGCTGTGTTATTTCCAGTCATTGTGGTCCACAGACTATCGGTATTATGTATGCCAAAAAGGCATAGTTTATCCAATATCAGACCCGTTGCCGCATAGGTAGCGGGTTTTTTGGTATTTTTCCAGCAATTTAGCAATGAATAACTTTCCTCTTTTTGATAGTATTATTCGTCGAGTAACGAACTATGAATCTACAATCTATCATAAAAAAGAAGGTTATTTGGTATGAGTTCCAAACGATCACGTTGGTTAGCCAAGCTTACCCTATCAGCAACGGCAGCCATCACAATATTCACAACATTCTCTTCATACTTAGCTGCTCCAGCAGCAGCATCCGGCGCTACGTTCCAGGATACTGCACACAGCTATGCCTATCAGTCTATTATTTCCCTGCACGCTAAAGGAATTTTGAACGGTACACGACCTGGTTACTTCTCTCCTAAAAAGGCTGTTACCAGAGCCGAATGGGTTACCGCACTGGACCGTACACTCGGTCTGGAGCCTGTACAAGCACCCGTTCCCTCCTACCGAGATGTTGCCAAAAAGACGTGGTACTATGGATGGATTGAAGCGGCTTCGCAGCTCAATATCGTTCAGGGGGGAACGTCTACCACATTCCAACCTAATAGTCCTATAACCCGTCAAGAAGCGGCTTTGATGATCGCACGTCTCATCCGCTCTTCGAGCGGATCAGGAGATGCTACTTCCTCCTTCACAGATACTGGAGAAATTGCAGATTGGGCTCTGAATGCGGTAACCACCGTAAATCGTTACGGCTTTATGAAAGGTGAAAGTAACTATTTTCGTCCTGCATCCTCTCTGACTCGTGAAGAAACAGCGGTCTTACTGGAGCGACTGCTAACGTATTCAACAAAACATGCTAACCAAACTGCTTCCACCGCTTCTTCCATCCGAATTGGCTGGCAATATGATCAAACCATTCAGCAGTTTGAAAATACGGTGCTCCAATCCAACATCAACACCCTGTCACCACGTTGGTTTTTTCTGAATGAAACAGGTATTATCAGCGATTATACCAATTCATCGCTGCTCACCTGGGCCAAACAGCATCATAAAAATATCTGGGCGATGGTAGGCAACCGTTCCAACCTGGCACTGACGCACCAAATTTTGTCCAGTGAGGTTCTACGAAATACAACCATAAGTCAGCTTGCTAATGCTGTATCTGTACACGGTTTGAATGGACTTATCATTGATTTTGAAAATGTAGATGGTCCGGATCGTGCCCATTTAACATTGTTCGTCCAACAATTAAAAGCTAAGTTAAAAAGTCAGAATACGGTACTGGCGATTTGTGTATCTCCTGATTACGGAACGGACTGGACTGCCGCCTTTGATTATAAACAGCTTGGCGCTGCGGCAGACTATCTGATCCTGATGGGATATGACGAGCATTGGGGAGGTAGCTCGATCCCCGGCTCTGTGTCCTCACTGCCATGGCTTCGTGAAAGCGTGCGGCGTTTTGTACAAACCACCTATCCGGAGAAAGCGATCTTGGCGTTGCCATTATTTACACGGAACTGGACGCTTAACGCTAGCGGGCAATCAATCGCTTCCTCTGATATTTCACTAGATCAGCAAAACCAGCTCGTATCTCGTTACGGCTCCAAACCAATCTGGAATGAGGATATTCAGCAGTATACCGTGTCTTACAAAGACACACAGCTTCATAAGTTGTGGCTCGAGGAAGGACGATCCTTCACTCGTAAGTATCGCTTGGGACAGGATGCTGGGTTTGCTGGCTTCGCCTACTGGTATGCGGGCGGAGCCAGCTCTGATCTGTGGTCCAGTGTAAAAAACGCTGACCGATTTATAGAGCGTGGTTTATAAAATACAAAGCCTTCAACCTCACATGAAAAGTGAAGTTGAAGGCTTTTGGCATACATACTTAGCATCGGCCTATGACCGATATGCAACTTTCCCGTTTACAACGGTCATCCGTACCTTAACATCAAGTAAAGCTTGCGGGCTTTCCGATACATCACGGTCAATGACTGTAAAGTCAGCGGCTTTCCCTTCAGCTATCGTCCCTCTTTCATCAGCCTCACCAGCTGCTACTGCGCTTCCCGTGGTAAACAAACGAATGGCTTCATGTACATCCAGCTTTTCAGCGGGAAGATAGCCCTCATGCATTTCTTCCGGTTTGGCACGAGTCACTGCCGCGTGAATACCAAGAAAAGGGTTTAACGGCTCAATCGGCGCGTCACTACCTCCAGCACATGGAATACCTGCTTCCAGCAGCTTTTTCCAGGCGTATAAATATTCCGTCCGCTCTTTCCCCACCCGATCCAGTACCCAAGGGAAGTCACTTGCGACAAAACGGGGCTGGATGTCCGCAATCAGCGGCAGCTTCGCCATTCTCTTGACCAAATCCCCCCTAAGCACCTGTCCATGGATCAGGCGATCTGGCAAACCGCTTTCCTCCGTGAGCGCATGGGCCTCCATCGCTGTCAAAATCATGTGCGCTGCCCCATCCCCTATTGCATGTACAGCCACTGGAAAGCCTGCGGCCCTGGCAGCTGCCACCATCTGATTCAGCTCTGGCTGCGGTTGAATCGCCATTCCGCAGGTATGCGGAGCATCACTATAGGGTTCAGACAATAATGCCGTTCTTCCGCCAATAGCCCCATCGGCAAACATTTTAATCGCACCAATTTTAATCCACTCATTTCCAGTACCTGCACGCAGCCCTTGCATTTTCGCTTCTTCCAAAAATGGATGATAGATGAGCTGGTGTGTGCGAAAAGGAAGACCTTCTTCCCTCAGCTCCCTGTAAATTCGCTGCATCGTCTCCACGCTGCCCAAAAAACGTAAATCTTCCGTGTGTGCAGCAGTCAAACCAAGCCTTAACGCATCCATAGAAGCCCGCCGAATCGTATCCTTCTTAACCGAATAATCCGGTTCTGGCTGCACGCTAGTAAAGGCAAAGGAGGCTTCCTCATAAACCAATCCGTTCAACCGTCCATCTGCGTCTCGTCCATAGGCCCCCGAAGCCGGGTCAGGGGTGTCCTCGTTAATACCCGCACGTCGAAATGCCTCTGAATTGGCCAAAAACGTATGAAAGCACGTACGAGTGAGATATACCGGATGCTGATCTGTAATGGCATCCAGCTCGGATATATCCGGAATTTCAACAGGAATAAAAGCATTTTCGTTCCAGTTAAGTCCTAAAATCCACTCTCCCGGCGGTGTTACAGCGACCCGTTTGCGTAGCATAGCCAGCATCTCGCCCTTGGAGGTAGCTGATGTTAAATCGAGCATAGATAACTTCATACCATGCATAGACAAATGCATATGTGAATCGGTTAAGCCTGGCAGTACATAGGCATCTTCCCAATCCACGGTTTCATATTCCTTACCGGACAACTGCAATTCAAGCTCCCGAGCATATCCGACGGCCTGTATCCGACCCTGCTGTACAACGATGGAGTCTCCTTTGGAAGCCCACTCCCCATACAACCGGCCGTGCTTGAACAAAACGAATGTCAACGCCACTCATCTCCTTTTTTCAACTATACGCATACCCACTTCATATTACGCCTGTGTTGCCACTTCCAAGCGTAGTGTATTTATATCTATCTGCTGCACCTGCTCGGCAAATTGGTCATGAGCTGCACAGACAGCCATTTTATAATCCTGATCCAGCCCATACTGCTTAAAATGATAATACTCGGTGGTAAAGCCCTCTGTCGTGAAGCCTATGAATGGTTGTGCCTTTAGCTCAAATGAAAAAGACTTCAACGGTAGGGTTAGTCCCTGCCCCTCGGCCTTCACAAAGCTTTCCTTAAGCGTCCATAGATCGTAAAAATAGGATAAGCGGCTGTCTGCATCCTGACGCATTAACGCATCATACTCTGTGTCCGAAAAGCACACCCTACCTACCTCAAAATCAATAGGACGGAGCTGCTCAATGTCGATTCCAAGCGGGTGATCATCAATAGCGCATACCACCCATTTTCCCGAGTGAGAAACATTAAAATGGAATGCAGGTGCATTTATTAAGGAAGGCTTACCGAATGCATTGTATGTAAATTGAAGACTGGCATTCGATACCTTCAATTGCCGACAGGCCAACCATCTTAGCAGTACATCGGCATATAAGCCCCTCAAAGCATCTTCCCGATGTAAAAAACGATCTAACTTGCGCTGCTTTTCTAGTGAAACCCGAGGTACCAGTAATTCGTAATGCTCCTCAGCTTCCGGCTTGCTCGTATCAATCGCGTATATTTTCATGGTCGCCTCCTATATACCTAATGAATATCAGCCAGTTTGTAACACTCACCGTTCGATGGAAGTCTGTTAGATATGGATGGCGTGTGCCGTGTACATGGTCAATATACTACTCTAGCACTTTCAATTCAATATGGATACAATTGGGATAAGTAGCTCTATTAAAACTACTTTATAGAGTCCATTAATGAAAGCGCTTTAAAATAAAGCATACAGAGGAGGACGAAACAATGAAATATGATTTTGCCCGCTTGCTGTGTATTATGCTCTCTATTTTGCTGACGTTGAGCATTTTTCAGATGTTTTCACCAAAGATCGCTTCAGCCGCTTCAGCGAATGTCGTGAATGGCATTCAGTTTAAAGATACAGATGGAAACGTGGTCCATGCCCATGGGGGTGGTATGATTAAAGTAGACGGTTACTATTATTGGTTTGGTGAAAATCGTAATCCTAACGGCACGTTCAAGGCGGTATCCGCCTACCGTTCCTCTGATTTAAAAAACTGGGAGTTTCGTAAAAACGTACTGACCAGCAGCTCCGCCGTAGAGCTGAATGTTTCGAATATTGAACGTCCGAAAGTGATTTATAATGAAAAAACACGCAAATACGTATTATGGATGCACAAGGAGAATGGGGTTAATTACAACGAGGCCCGAGTGGCTGTCGCCTCCTCCGATACGGTGGACGGCGATTACACATATCAGGGTAGCTTCCGTCCTCTGGATTACGATTCGCGCGATATGACCGTATACAACGATAACGGTACAGCTTACCTTATTTCGGCTACCCGGGTAAACGCGGATCTGAACATTTATCGTCTGACACCGGATTTTCTGCAAGTTGAGTCGCTAGTGACTACACTTTGGCCAGGACAATATCGTGAAGCTCCAGCGATGTTCAAAAAAGGAGACGTCTACTTCCTGATTACATCAGGGGCGACCGGCTGGAATCCCAATCAGGCCAAGTATGCTACCGCATCCAGCATTGAAGGAACCTGGAGTAATACGATAAACTTTGGGGACGGTACGACTTATGGTTCACAGTCGGCTTACGTGATTCCTGTTGAAGGTGCCCAGACAACTTCATACCTGTATTTGGGCGACCGTTGGGCGGGTGCGTGGAGCGGTCCTGTGCAGGATTCTCAATATGTATGGTTGCCACTGCGTTTTCCAACAGCGACTTCATTAGCTATGGATTGGTTCGACAGCATTAATATTGACACCGCCAGTGGTGTGGTCGAGGGGATAACGACCCCAATTGCCATTGATCCGGATGCCTATTATCAGCTAGTGAATCGCAAGAGCAATAAGCCACTAAGCATTATTGGCAATGCAACGACGGACGGCGCAGACCTGGAACAGCGTGCAGATGCGGGAACAGCAAGCCAACAATGGCAACTCAAAGATGCAGGCAGCGGATATTATAAAATTGTGAACCGCAACAGCGGAAAGCTAATTGGTGTTGAAAGCGGTACTACAACGGATGGTACAGTTATTGAGCAGTGGAGCGACGGAGGCTGGTCCAGTCAGCACTGGCAATTAGTATCCGTAACCGGTGGTTATTACAAGCTGAAAAATCGGGCAACTGGCAAGCTGATCGATATTTCTGAAGGCGCCACCGCCGATGGAGCCAAAGCCATTCAATGGGGCGATAATGGTGGGACAAATCAGCATTTCCGTGTAGTTAAAGTAGAATAGCCCAAGTTATTTTCAAAAGGAGCCGTATTCCGAGCAGATCATGGTGACTGCTAACGGAAATAACGGCTCCTTTTTACGTAAAACGATGAAATTGATAATCTTTAGTACGTTATAGTTCCCACGGATAATCTGTTGTCAGAAAACTAGCCAGCTGCTTGCTTTCTTCCCTCCGCTGACGCCGTATGGCTGCGCGTGATGGAGCCGTCTGGTGCAATTGTAACTGCTCTTCTGTTTCTGGAATCACCTGCGGCACGGTCACTTTACGGTTGTTCTCGTCCAATGCCACAAAGGTCAGGAAGGCGGTGGCTGCGATTTTTCGGTCGCCAGTCATTAGTCCTTCACGAATTACCTTTACGAACACCTCCATCGAGCTACGGCCTGTCCAGGTTACGAACGCTTCTAGCGTGACAGAATCACTCGGATGGATAGGTAGCAAAAAATCCACCGAATCCGTTGAGGCTGTAACTGTGTTCGTACGACACAGCTTAGCAGCTGCAATAGATGCGATATCGTCGATATACGACATCAATCGGCCGCCGAAGAGCGTGTTATGATTGTTGATATCGTTGGGAAATACTCGGGATGTCTTAAAGCAGTAGGTTTCTCGGATGTACTTGCTTTCC
The DNA here is from genome assembly GCF_017833915.1 of Paenibacillus sp. 1182. Taxonomy (NCBI): domain Bacteria; kingdom Bacillati; phylum Bacillota; class Bacilli; order Caryophanales; family Paenibacillaceae; genus Paenibacillus; species Paenibacillus sp. 1182. The sequence continues at coordinate 170,473 of NZ_JAFICR010000010.1, forward strand.
ATGGGTTCTTTCCTCTCTTTTCCTCGTTGCTCTCTTTTATATCTCAGGATTTTGCAAAATCCTGATGTGGAAGCCTGTTTTAGACTATGCTAATCATCCCACTAATCCGCATAATAAATCAATACATAAAAATCGGCATCCTCATCCGAATCATTACGGTAGGTATGTATGTCAGATACTTGAAATTGCACGGCATCCCCTGCACTCAGCTTGAGCTGTTGCCCCTGCATCTCAAAGTACATTTCCCCACGGATCATGAGAATCGTTTCCTCTCCCAGATGCTTCTCTGCCTGGTGTGTAAAGCCTGGCTTCAGACTTACCGTGAACACCTCAAACTTCTTTTCCGCGTGATACGGGAATACAGGGTAAACAAAATAGTTACCGTCCTCATCAATAACCGGATGCAGGTCTTCCCTTCGAATCTTCGTGATTTGCGGCGGGTCTTCTTTAAGAAAGGTGGAGAAGGATACGTGCAAACCGTTCGCAATTTTCCAAAGGGTTGTTACCGTAGGATTGGATTTCCCCTTCTCAATCTGAGCCAGCATCCCTTTGCTGACCCCTGTCAGTTCAGCCACCTTATCCAAACTTAATCCTCTAGTCTTCCTGATTTGAGCCAAATTAGAGCCAATAATATACTGCATTGAATCCACGGACGATGCCTCCTTGTATCCAAAAGTCTATATAAGAAGAATACACAAAAGACTGTGTGTTCGCTATATATAGAAGCCGATCAAGGTATATACAAGGCTTAAACGGGAAGTAGGCATGCTATAATTTACTGTAATATGGTCAGGTTCCTCGTTAACTTCAACATGCCAATAAAAACATTTGACATTGAATATAAATGTCCTTAAACTTCACTTATTAAAACGTTTTTGAAAACTATTGTAATATCCTGAAGGAGGGTTGCTATCCTACAACTTTTCCGTCCCTGAACACCCAACAGGTGAGAAAACCAACGTTGACTATCTAGGAGGGACTAAATTGAATCCGCAAACCCGCAAGTCCCGTTACATGTACACGATGCAGCTGGCGACAATTTTTATTGGCTTTATTGTATTTGGCATCTCGGAAAATATTAAAGGCCCTGCTATTCCACGCATTCAATTCGACTTCAATCTGGATGAACAGCAGCTCGGAACATTGTTGTCTCTAAACGCACTTGGTTATTTGATTGCCTGCTCGTTCACCGCCGTTCTTGTCCGTAAGTGGGGAATCAAGGCGGTCAGCATCATTTCCTTTGCTTCCATGATCATCTCGGGAGTGTTCATCTATCTGTCGCACACGTATCCTTTCTTCGCCTCGTCTTACTTCTTGATGTATATTGGGAACGGCATGCTGGAGATTGCGCTCGCCATTTTGGGGGCGAGGATTTTTGTGAAAAATACCGGCACGATGATGAATTTGTCCCACTTTTTCTATGGGCTCAGCTCAACAGTCGCCCCTTTGCTGGCGACGGGAGTCATGTCACTGACGGTATTTGGACATACGCTGGACTGGCGGGGGATGTATCTGGCTATGTTGTCGCTCTGCCTGCTGCCGATTGTGGCCGCACTGCTCAGCACCTTCCCGGGAGACGATCTGCAGCATGAGGAACGGACCTCACTCAAGACCCTAACCCGCGATCCGGCACTCTGGATGATGGTAATGATCCTGTCGTTTGGGGTAGTCTCTGAGCTCGCAGTTGGGGGCTGGCTAGTCAACTTCTTAGAGAAAGCGTATTCATGGAGTACGGTGAAGGCGTCCAGCATGCTCTCAGCGTTCTTTCTTACCTTCTCGTTGGGGCGCCTGTTGCTTGGTCCGCTCACTGACCGGATGGGGTTTGTGCTTTCGACGATTCTATTCTCCGCCTTCTCAGCGATATGTACGTTCGCAGCAATCGCGGGTGGGGAGAGACTGGCGTTTCTCTTTGCCGTATCGGGTGCAGGCATTGCAATGATCTATCCGACCGTGATGGCGTTCATAGCACGGAGATATCCGAAGGACAGTGATACAGCTATTACGTTCGTCGTCACGCTGATGGGTATAGGTAGTGTCATTGGCAACTATGTGATCGGCTGGGTAATCGAAGGGGTCAAGATAGTCTACGGCGCAACTACTGAGCTTGGCATGCTGCGCGGGCTTCAGGCGGGATATGGAGTTATCGGTCTATGCGCAGCCATCTGCGCGGTCTCGGGAATTATTCTCTACAGATATCTGAAAAAACGGCAGGAGCTTATATAAGTCACCATCTTAGGGTTGTCCCATAAGTCATGAACTGACTGGGACGCCCTTTTTTTACGAACTCCCCATTCAGCCAAAACAGTCCTTGTATGAACACATCCGATTTGAACACCGCTTTTGGATACTGGCTGCTGCCAAATCGTCTGCAACCGGAACACGAGCGAAGCTTTTTGGTAAATACATAGTCTTCTTTGGGTTGTCATAGTAAATCAAACAGCTTTTTAAGGATTATTCAATATAACATACAATTGTATAATATATTGATACTTCATAACTTCCGTTATATACTATTATAAAATTTATACACTGGGGGTAAGGTTAAAATGTCCATAGCTTCGGAGTTGAGCGGAACGAAGCACGATTCACTCAGCTTTTTACAAGGGGTTAAAGATTGCATTCCTACATTGCTTGGTTATGTATGCATTGGGTTCGCGGCAGGGATTGTGGGCGCTTCGTCAGGGGTTAGCACCATGGAAATTGCCCTGATGTCGGCGCTTGTATATGCAGGAGCCTCCCAGTTTATTATGTGCTCAATGCTGGCTGTAGCCAGTCCTCCATCCGTCATTATTTTAACGACATTCATTGTAAATGCCCGCCACCTGCTGTTAAGTGCGTCGCTGGCTCCTTACTTTTCTAAATATTCACTATGGAAAAACATAGGTATCGGCGTTCTTTTGACGGACGAATCCTTTGGGGTAGCGTCTGATAAATTGGCTAAAGGCGGACAGGTCAGTGACCGTTGGATGAACGGGCTTAATATTACAGCTTATCTCGCCTGGATTGCATCCTGTGTGGCAGGAGGGATTCTCGGAAACTGGATTTCCCGACCGGAGGTTTTTGGTCTGGATTTTGCCTTGCCTGCGATGTTTCTTGCCCTACTCATTTCCCAGCTCCAAAGTGTCCATACCTCCAAACTCAAGCATCGTCTGCTGCTTGTGCTATGTATGGCTGTTCTGATGTACCTTTTGTCCTGGTGGGTGCCGTCACATATTGCTGTCATTGTAGCGACCATGATCACCGCAACGATTGGAGTGTTAACCGACAAATGAACATTAATCCCCATGTCCTGTATATCATTATCGGTGCCATGATTGTCACGGCGATCCCAAGGATCATTCCCTTTGTCGTGCTGCAAAGGCTGGCGCTACCCAAGCCAGTGCTACAATGGCTTTCCTATATTCCTATTTGTATTTTCACTGCACTCGTGATGGAAAATCTGCTCGTCCGAACCGAGACCTCCGTCACTTTTAATGGGCAAGTGCTTATGGCTGTCTTTCCAACGCTAGTGACCGCCTTGTGGAGCAAAAACCTGCTGGCTACCGTCGTTGTCGGTATTGTGAGTATGGCTGTAGTTCGACTTTTATGGATGGGGTAGATCAAAAAAGGGTGTAGAACTAACTATAGTTAAATCGTGAAATCAAGTATATATAGGTTGTGTCTGATTTATTGAAGAATCATTTACAAATTTATATAAATGATAAAAATAACCTTTATTCTCTATTAAATAATCAAAGGAACCTTCTTCTACTACTCTTCCATCTGACATAACAAATATCTTATCATATTTCTGCAATGCAGCTTTAGACAAACGATGCGTTACTACCAAACATGTAATAGTTTCGAGACCTAATATCACCTCTTCAATGGCATTCGCCGTTTCACTATCCAAAGATGAAGTTGCTTCATCAAGGAGTAATAACGGTGTTTGCCTAATTAAGGTTCTGGCAATCGCAATTCTTTGTTTTTCTCCCCCTGATAGCCTCCCTCCTTTTTCACCAATCTGTGTGTCCAAACCATAAGGCAATTTATCGATAAGTTTATTAAGCCCAGAGGCACTTATCACATTGGAAAGAATCTCATCTTGGAACGATTGATACATTGTAATATTTTCTTTAATACTGCCATCGAATAAAAAAACGTCTTGCTGCACAACCGATTCTAACCGACACCAATCCTCAGCAGATATGAACTTTAAATCCAAATCATCTACATAAATAATTCCATCATAATCATCATATTGTTTCATTAGGAGCTTAAGCAAAGTAGACTTTCCAGACCCGCTAGGCCCTACAAGGGCATATTTTCCCCCTTTATTCAAAACCATATTAATATCATGTAAATTTAGGTGATTTCGGGCATAACCAAAGCTCACATTTGTAAAACGAACTGAGTGTTCTATTGATGTTTTTTTTATATATTGGTTACCATCCTGATCTTCGTGTAAAATTTCTAATATTTTAGCCGAAATATCACGCAATGCCCTAATTTGAGTTATGTATTGAATACTCATATATACTGGATTGACAACTTTATTAGTCAACTGTACACAAGCGATCATAGTACCTAGTGTGATAGCTCCTCGAATGGATAAAAAACTGCCAACAAGAAATACAGAGATAAACATTACTCCGCCAAATACATCGCTCAATGAGCTTACATAAGCATTTAATTTAAAAAATAAATACTTATTATTTTCAACGACAGTATTATTCAAACGAAATTGCTGCTCCACATGTTGCTCTACTCCATAGCTTTTAATAACAGCAAATCCAGAAAAAACATCATTTATTTTTATCGTAAATTTTTCTAAAGCATCTGCAATATTTCGTTTTCTAGCTCGGATTTTTTTTTCAAAAATACGTGGAATTAAAATAGATATTAGTGTAAGTAAAAGTAATATAACAACAATATTAGGACTCAAAACAAACATAGCAAAAAGAGCCGCCAAAAACGAAACTCCTGTACTGGTCAAAGAAAATATATTTTTTAAGTAATCATCCTCAATCATTTTAATATCATTATTCATGATCGAAATGTACTTTGCACTATGGTTTGAAGTAAACTGAGAATGGTCTTTATATAGAATATGTTGGAAAACAATCTCTTTTAAAAACAACACCGTCTTACAGAGATAAGAAGATTGCGATAAATTGGAAAACATTTTTACGAGAGAGTTAATTATAATGAAGCCTATTGCAATTAAGGAAATTTCAATAAACTGCTTTTCCCCCTGCGATGTGGCGGTATCTATTAAACTTTTGAATATAAAGGCTAGATAAATATCGAGCAAACTAGCGAGACTGATCATAAAAATGACTACAAAAAACCTATATTTATATTTAAATAGAAATAAAGTCATTTTCTTTCCTCCAGAAAAAGGTATTCACACATGAATTATTCCTTTAGACTTAGCCGCCATTACGGCCTCAGTTCTTGTATGAACATTGAATTTACTAAATATATGTGTCAAATGATATTCTACTGTCCTCTGGCTAACATATAAAAGGGTTGCTAGCTCTTTGTTGCTTTTTCCTAGTGCTAACCCTTCTAGAATTGAGAGTTCCTTAGGACTGATTAATATATCATCATATTCTGGAATGGTATGTAAGCTTTGAAATAATTCCATTGGTAACGTGGCCAATCCATCCAAAGCATTACGAATGGTCCGCAACAATTGTGCCGATGTAGCTGTCTTATACACAATGCCTGAGATGCCAAGTTTCATTAACTGCTTTATTTTGGGAGACTTATGGTTTGAAATGCTTGTTATTATTGGCCGATCTCTTCTGTATATGGGCTCCTGTTCATCCAAACTGATTAATTCTATATCACAAATTAATAGTTGGTAATCCTCAAATATACCTTTTTCAATAAAATCAGTATACGATTTAAAAAATAATGCATACATGTCCTTTTCCGGCTCAATCCATACTTTGAGTTTGTTTTGCCAAGCCAATTGATTTTCTATGATTACAATGGTATTTATATCGCTCATCCCCTTGCCTCCTAGAACTAAAATAAAGGCTCACTGAATGTAAGCCAATTTATTTACCATAAATTTCGTACCTTTTTGAATTAAATAATAAAGCTGCAAAACTTCCTGAAATTATTGTAACAATTACATTTATTACAACTGTATCCCAATGAATTGTTTCTTTAATGTCGGGAAAGGTTGATCGATTGGAAAAGGTACTTATTGTAAGCATATTGGCGTACTGTTTAAACGATTCTAGTGATGATGTTCCAATGCTCCAATGCCAAGATCCTTTTATTATTAAAGCAAATTGAAAGCCGATAACTGCAATAAAAATAAAGGCAATCAATAGGTGACCTGTCGCTACCTTTTTACTCAACCATTTTGCTAAAGAGATTGCAAACCCCATTAATGAAAGCCCACTTAACATTCCAAAAAACTTTGAGCAAAATAAATATATAATACCTTCGGAAGGACTAGTTGACTGCACAATGCGTGTTAAGTATAGCCCTTGCGGATTAAGAAAAATCTCTATGAGAGTTGCCCCCCACACAACCATAATACCAATTAAAAACACTACTGATTTAATAAAGAATAGACTTGATGTTTTGAGTGGTAGCATATGATTAAGTGTCATTTTTCCTATAAAAAACTCATTGTAAAAGTCCATAAATATGTAAATGGGTATCAATATCCCTATAACCATATTGATTAGTAGATAAGAGAATGCTAATTGTTGATGATTATTAATTAAAAAATGAAGACTAAATATACCGCTTAAGATCGTAAGAATAGCAAACACCATAAAATGTCTTTTAACTTCTACTTTAAATATATGAGAAAATAACATATTAGGCCCCTTTTCAATGAAATAGCCGCCTGTTTAGTAAAAAACAGGCGGTAATTCCAGAATATTTTGTTTAAACATACAAGACACAAGAATTTTTGTTATCTACAAGACAAAATGCAGGAGTTACATTGTTCATTACTTTTTGAGGTTTTACAATCCACCGCATTCAACTCACCTCCTTTCAAATATATTAATAGTTATAGTTAAATTCCCTAGATTTATTGATGACGAAAGTTAAACGCAAGCATTTCCTCTAAATTATATTTAAATTCTCTACAAACAGGCTGCTTTTCTTCACTTTCAAATGCTTGCTGAGCGCATCCTCCACCACATAAAGGTAAAACATTACAACCCCTACATTTTTCGAATTTGTAAGGAGAATAATCTATCCATTTGTTAGAATTAAGTTGTTCAATACTAAAGTTTTCGCTAATATGTCCAATTAAATAGTTCTTATTTCCAACCGTATTCCAGCACTTCTGAATGCCTCCATCTGGCTGAATGACCATAGAGTTAGCTGCGATTGCAGCGCAAGCAACCGGTTCATACTGAGGATAGTAAGATATATTCAATCCTTTTTCTAATGCGCATTCGTATAATTTTATAATTACCTTTGAAAAATCTTTATTCGCATAACAACTGCTGTTGCTAACACATCCCCCTGCGCTATATTCAGTAGTTGCTGAAAAATAAATACTTACCTTGTCTTTGAAAAGTTGCCTTCCCATATATTCAATATACTCATTCATAAAATGAATATTATCCAAATCCACATTTGTTCTAATCGTAATATGGATAAATTCACATGATTTATTAATATTTTCTATAATTTTATCAAAAGTGCCCTCTTTATTAGCTAATATTCTTCTTTGATCGTGGCTTTTTTTTGAACCATCTATTGTAATTTGGATCCTTTTAACACCTAATTCTTTCAATTTCTTAGCCCGGTCAGATGTAAGTAAATATCCATTGCTTACCATAAAATGATCAATGGATATTTTATTTTTATTAGCGATAAAGTTTATACGCTCCATAAGACTGGTTATATTTTTAAATTCAAGTAATGGTTCACCTCCTGTCCAATTCACAATAATACGTTTAAAATGTAATTCTTCAACCGACTTTTCTATATAAGTCAGAATTTCATTCTGTATTTTTTGCGAAAAAGCTCTCTTTCCTGATTTAGAAGTCAAATTTTCAAAACAATAAGAACATCTAAAATTACAGCTAAATGTAGGCAAAATAGTTAAATTCAAGGTCTCATTCTGATGTCTAACTATTTTGAACTGTTCCTCCATCTGGTCTAGTTCTTTTATAGGCCCTACATATAGGAACTGACCTTGAAGTAATTGTTCTTTCTCTGCACAATGTTCAAGATAGTCCATATCTTTTTGAATTAAGGCATTATACAAACCCTTATGTATTTCACCGAATCCATTCGATAAGCTGTTATAAATTAAATAACTTTCCTCATCAGAATCATTTAATAGCAAATATTCGTTGTAAGATGAAACTCGCAAAATTAATCCTCCTCATCTTAGATCATAGACTTGAATATTTCCTCTATAGACTGTTCATATTCGTCTCTTATATCTTTTACATTTCCTTGTAGCAGTACCTTTCCGTCATTCACAAATGCTACATCAGTAAACAATTTTTCAACATCATTAATTAAATGAGTACTTATAATAACCGCACTAGTAGGATCAAAGTTATCAAGTATAATTTGTATAATCTTATCCCGTGTAGAAGGATCCACAGCCGCCAAAGGTTCATCCAAAATATACAGCGTTGCTTTCCTTGCAAAAGCCAAGGAAATACTTAATCTTTCCTGCATTCCTTTAGATAAAGATTTAATTTTGTCGTTTATATCCAAACCCAATGATTTCACCATTTTGTATGCTAAACCTCGGTTAAAATCGACAAAAGAATGTTCAAAAAAAGCAATAGCTTGCTCGATGGTCATCCACTGGTAAAGAAATTCTCTGTCAGGCAAATAAGAAACGATCTTCTTCGTTTCAACACTAGGTTTCAAACCTTTAATACGAATCTCACCTCTATAATCCCTCAGCAGAGATACGATGAGTTTCATTAATGTCGTTTTCCCTGCTCCATTGGGACCAAGAAGTCCTAAGATAGTTCCAGGCTTTATTGAAAGAGTTAATGAGTCAAGAGCTTTTTTACTACCATACTTCTTTGTAACATTATTACAATTCAATATATAATCCAATATACCAACCCCTTATAAGTATCCTATAATATTATTTAAAACTTTTTTATTTTCACATTTTTTCCAAAAGAAGTGCTCTTTCTTCTGTATATTACTATCTGATTTGAAAGTAAACAACGCAATTTTTCCGCAAGATTTTGTCGTTATTTTTGTAATCATTGTTTATTTCAATTAACTTGTCGACTGAAAGGATCGCTTATGGATTACATCCTCATGCTATCCTAACTACAACCAGTCCCTATTCACAAACATCTTTCTTCCACCATACAGATAGGCTAAAAACGTAAAAATGACAATCAGTCCGAGACTATAAGGCTCAACTCTGGGTGCATAAGTCGCTGTTTGCGGCATCATAATATAATAAGGAATCGTAAAAGGAAACCACGCACCTATGGAAGAGTGAAAGCCTGTTATGACAATATTAGGAACCACACAACAAATGGACATTCCCAGAGAAGCTCCAAAATTCCGAATTTTTATCGAGAGCATAAGCTGTAGTGCTGCCAGGGGAAAAATCCCGAGCCAACCTCCCAAACCGGTAGAAAGAACGACAGACCAAGGGATTTCTCCTGGAGCACCTGCTATATTTCCACTTACAAAATAGCCTACTATAAATATAAGCTGATCCAGACCCAGTATGAGAATGAGCAATATATATTTTGCATAATAAATTTGCTGACGAGGATACGGGCTGCTCAATAAAATCTTCCATCCTCCATCCCGGTGCTCGTACGCACACAAAAGAGAAGCAATAATTCCACAATAGAGCGGATAAAAAAACATAGAGTGAAATTGCGCTGAATAAGTATATAAAGTTAACCAACTGGGTGAAAAAAACTGCTTCAAATCATTCAGTTCCAGGACTCCCATTAAAGAATTTATGATCGCATCCAATATAATGAGAATCCAAACCATGATCCATTGAAGCTTTATTGTCTCCACGCGTAAAATAGAGCCCATGTATCTTTTCCTCTCTATTTGAATTCATGCTTGGTAAACTGTAGTGTACCAAGTCCCGTAAAGATGACTCCTGCACTTAAAGCAACGATCACCCAAATCATGTGTTCCTTCATCAGAGGACTTGATAATGCAGGGTACGACCAAGGCAATATTTTAATCCACAGAATACTTGTGCGTGCCAAAAACAAGCTTGCAATTGAACCGAATATACCAAACGCTAATGGGAATGCCTGATTAGTGAAAAGCGTAGACAGCCAAAGTTGAATTGCAAGTACTGGTAGGGTAGCCAAGCTTGCATTAATCGGCTGTAACAACATGATCCGCCAAGGAATGGGTTCGTTTGTATATAACACCCAGATGAGGCTCATACCTGCTACAGTGATCAAGGCGGTACCCAACTGCAGAATCACAATCCATACGATTTTGGATAAATAGATATAACTTCTGGGAACAGGCATGGCCATAAGCTGCTTCCATGTTTGAGTATCATGCTCTGTACCGGCCATAATGCTCGCCAAAAGTGTACCGCCAAGCAGCATCACAAACGAAAGGAACATAAACATAACGGCAAAACCAGCGTAGACACCTCCCGGTCCTTGCCGAAAGTAAAGATACCATTCCACAGCAGTCATGCCTGTAAGTACACACCCCTGTATAAGAGGAATCCACCAGCATATTTTCTTCAGCTTAAGCCCCTCTGCCTTTATAACCCGGAGTATCATAAGCTTCGCTCCTTACCTGTCAGTTCCAGGAATATCTCCTCCAATGTTTTTTTCTTCTCTGTGACCCGATAAATGGGATGATTGTGTTCCACAAGCACCTTGATCATCTCCGAAGATTGTTGCCGATCTACAATAGGAGTCACGACCTCATTTTGTTCAATCGATTCAGCCCCGGCCGTCCACCCATGCTGAATCAGTGCACCGGCAGCCAGAACAGGATCTGGGGTTTCAATGAATAATTGAGGCTTGCTTTTGGCGGTGAGTTCCTTCATCGTTCCCTGGAAGATCATTTCACCCTGATTAATAATTCCTACATAGGTTGCAATCTGCTCAATTTCGCTTAATAAATGGCTCGAAACCAGTACCGTCATTCCGTAGGCGCCAGGAAGGCTCATAATTAACTCCCGAATTTCCTGAATACCAGACGGGTCCAAACCATTCGTCGGTTCATCAAGTATTAACAATTTGGGGTTGGCAATAAGCGCCATAGCAATCCCCAGTCTTTGTCGCATCCCCAAGGAATATCCCTTTACCGGACGATACGCATCCTTGGTTAATCTCACTAAATCCAGCACTTCATGAATTCTTCGGGTCGGCAGTCCACGCATGGTTGTAACGATTTCTAAATTTCGATATGCGGATAAATGGGCATAATAGGCAGGTGATTCAACCAAGGAACCAATATCCTTCAATATTTCCATACGCTGATCCTTCAGCTTTTTCCCAAAAATCTCAATTTCCCCGGATGTGGATTTAATCAGCCCAAGTAGCATACGAATCGTGGTTGTTTTACCCGCTCCATTAGGTCCTAAAAATCCATAAATCTGCTGTCCGGGTACCTGGAGATTTATTCGTTTTACAAATTCCCGTTTTCCAAAACGCCTAGTTAGCTGCTGTGTATGTATTACATATGCAGACATTTCCTGATCTCCTCTCGACTTCTAATGCTGAAGCTTAAGTTACATACAGTTTACTGAAGTAAAGTAAACATCAGGTAAACAGTCCCTAAACAACAGGCAAAAAAACCGAGCAAACTGCAAAATGTGAGATTAGATGTTAAAAAATTAGATATTTAGCGGCAGTGAAATCTCCATCCTTGTACCCGCTTTACTGCCTGGTAGGATACGAAGCGTTCCGTTATGCGCCTCAATAAAGCTTTTGGCAATAGGTATTCCATGCCCTTGGGAATGAGATACCTGCATGTACTCATTGGAATTCATTCCTATTCCGTCGTCTTCGATAGAAATATGAAGCTTATCGTTCGCTTTGCTTACTTCCATGGAAACGTGTGTACCTGGAGGATTATGAATGATAGCATTAATCAAAAAATTCTGCAGCGCTCTGCCTAATAGCTTGCTATCGAAGGACATAATACAAGTCGCCTCCATGGACGTAAAAGAAAATTCGTATTGCTCAGCCGAAGGATGGTTAGCGATATCTATGACTGCACTACGGAGAAACTCCACAATGTCCTCCTTCTCCAATTGGACGGGCAATGGACTTTCATTAAGCTGCATAGAAGCATTCAAATCCTGAATCAACTGCTTCATTTCAGTCACTTTCTCACTGATACTCATACTAAAGCTTCTTCTTTCTTCATCAGACCAGTCATACTCTTGAGCAGTTAGCATGGCCGCATATCCTTCAATATAAGATAATGGTGTTTTGAGATCATGGCTGACACCTGCTACCCACTGCTGTTTTCGTTTCTCTATTTCCATTCTTTCTTCCTCATTGCTGCGCAATTGAGCCGATAAGATGTTCATTTGTTCAAAAACTTCTTTATACAATTGATACGGAGGTTTATAACTATTTTTCTGATTTTTTTTACGCTCCGGTAGTTCCAATTCAGTTAGTGGCGCTTGAAATTCCCCTGTGGCAATATTTCCAATCCATTTGATTACATACACCAAAGGCTTGCCTATATACCATCCGTAGGCAGCTATGAACACAGCACTCTGCACGATACCAAGTCCTGTCCAGAATAGATTAATATTTATATTTTGAGATGCTCCAAATATACTTTTTATAAAAATATATAAGATCGTGCAAATAACAAAACATAGGACATAGGCCAGTACAAAACATAACGTTACTTTCATAAAACGGAAGGACATCTTAACCAGAGAGTTCATCCTCATTCCTCCATCTTGACTGACATCATTTTATAACCAAGCCCCCTTACATTGATTAAAAATTGCGGGTGCTTGGGATCAGGTTCTATTTTTTTCCGCAAACGGGAGATATGAATCACTACGGTCTTCTCATCACCCAAGAAGGCCTCGCTCCATATCGCCTCGTAAAGCTGCCGTACACTGAAAATACGGTTAGGATGCTTGCACATAAATGCCAGCAGTAGCCATTCACGCGCCGGACACTCGACCTGCTTGTCCTCCACATACAACACACCGGATTCCAGTTCCAGTCGAAAATATCCAAAATCTAAAGTGCGTAAGGTCGGTTTCATGACCACTGTCGAAACTTTCCGATATTTCATTCGAGCCTTCATACGGGCAACGACTTCCAGCGGGTTAAACGGTTTGGTAATATAGTCGTCTCCTCCGATACCGAACCCCATTAATTTGTCCAGATCTGTATCTCTTGCCGTCAAAAAAAGGATAGGGGCATCCGTATATAGTCGCATTTGACGACATATCTCAAACCCATCGTTATCAGGCAGCATGACATCAAGTACAATCACATCTATATGAGATTCCATCACGACTTGCAGCGCTTGCCGCCCCGTTGCAGCATGCCTGACTTGAAGGAACCCTTCTTTTTTTAACACCGTTGTCAGCATATCCCGCAACCCCTGCTCATCGTCTACTATAAGTACTGCAATTTCTTCCATAACCCAAGGTTCTCCATTCTTTTTTTACATTTTTTACTTTCATTATAAAAGCAAACGGGCAGAATTTAAATCGAGTTCCATCACATATCGTTCATCCCCGTGAATATACTTAATAACCAACAAGGCCAAACTGTGCCGTGTATCCACTTGGGGGGTGCCTAATAATGCCGGAACCACGCCAGCCATATTCATTCGTCGTATCCCGCGAAGATTGGTCGCTGCATCGCAAAGGGTACCAGGACCAGCAACGTCATCAGCAGAAGGTCAAAGATGTCATTAAGCAAAATCTACCCGATCTGATAACGGAAGAAAATATTATTATGTCGGACGGTCAACAGATTATTAAAGTGCCGATTCGCAGCCTGGATGAATATCGCTTCATTTATAACTATCAAAAGCAAAAGCATGTAGGCCAAGGGGATGGAGATAGTCAGGTGGGAGATGTCATCGGGCGTGATTCTGCCTCCCAGAAGCCTGGTAAAGGTGAGAAAGCCGGCGACCAGCCGGGACACGATATTATGGAAACGGAAGTCAGCATAGAAGAGCTGGAAGATATGCTGTTCGAGGAAATGGAATTGCCGAATTTACAGCAAAAAGACAAGGATCAAATTGAGGTTGAATCTATCGTGTTCAATGATATACGTAAAAAAGGCATGCAAGCGAACATTGACAAGAAACGAACCATTCTCGAAAATCTACGTCGCAACGCCCGTGAAGGGAAGCCCGGCATTCATCATATTAGTCCGGACGATCTTCGTTACAAGACATGGGAAGAGAAGACCATTCCCCAATCCAACGCGGTCATTATAGCCATGATGGACACCTCAGGCTCAATGGGCGCTTTTGAAAAATATTGTGCTCGCAGCTTCTTTTTCTGGATGACCCGCTTTTTGCGCCGTCAGTATGAAAAGGTGGAAATTGTCTTTCTCGCGCATCATACCGAGGCTAAAGAGGTTACGGAAGAAGAATTTTTTACCCGCGGAGAAAGTGGCGGCACGATCTGCTCTTCCGCTTATTTGAAAGCACTAGAGATTATCGACAAACGATATCCTCCTTCCAGCTACAATATTTATCCCTTCCATTTCTCGGATGGCGATAACCTGACCTCAGACAATGAGCGGTGCGTGAAGCTAATCGAGGAACTTATAAAGCGGAGCAATATGTTCGGCTATGGCGAAGTGAATCAATATAATCGCAGCAGCACGCTGATGTCAGCCTACAAGAATATTAAAAAGGATCAGTTTATGTACTATGTCATCAAGGAGAAAGGTGAGGTATACCAAGCCTTACGCACCTTTTTTCGCAAACGGGAAGGGGGAACGGTGGGATGAGCACCGACCAGAAGGAGCTAGAATATGCGATATCAGAAATTATGGAGATTGCAGATGGATTCGGGCTCGACTACTACCCGATGCGATATGAGATTTGTCCGGCGGATATTGTTTATACGTTCGGAGCCTATGGTATGCCCACGCGCTTCAGCCACTGGAGTTTTGGAAAAACGTTTCACAAGATGAAAATGCAGTACGATTTTGGATTGAGCAAAATTTATGAGCTGGTCATTAACTCCAATCCCTGCTATGCCTTCCTGCTGGAAGGAAATTCTTTGGTGCAAAATAAACTAATTGTCGCTCATGTACTGGCACACTGTGATTTTTTCAAACACAACGCCCGCTTTTCAGCTTCTAATCGCAATATGGTGGAGAGTATGTCGGCCACAGCAGATCGAATCAACAGCTATGAAATGGAATATGGTTCAAAGACTGTTGAATCCTTCATTGACTCTGTACTGGCGATACAGGAGCATGTAGACCCACAGCTTATCAAACCAAGGCATCTGGATAAACAGCGCTATATGGAACTCAAAATCAAGGAGCAAAAAGAACCCAAAAAACACCAGCGTCCCATCGGACCTTACGATGATCTGTGGTCACTGGACACAGTAAAGCAGCATGATTCGGCCGAGACCGAGGGTATTAAGGTACGCCAGTTCCCACCGGAACCTGAAAAAGATATCGTCTGGTTTATTCAGGAATTCTCCGAGGTACTGGAGGACTGGCAGCGAGATATTATGACGATGCTGCGGGACGAAATGCTATATTTCTGGCCCCAAATGGAGACCAAAATCATGAATGAAGGCTGGGCCTCCTATTGGCACCAGCGGATTGTCAGGGAACTGGATTTGACCGGGGAGGAAACCGTTGAATTTGCGATGCTGAACGCTTCTGTCGTACAGCCTTCCAAGCAAAGCCTGAACCCATACTATTTGGGACTGAAAATATTTGAGGATATTGAAAAACGTTGGGATAACCCAACCCGTGAGGAGCAAGAGCGACAAGGGCGCAAACCGGGCGAGGGTCGAGCTAAAATGTTCGAGGTGCGAGAGTTTGACTCAGACACCTCTTTTATACGCAATTACATGACCAAGAAGCTGACAGAGGATTTGGATCTGTACGTGTTTGAGAAACGAGGACCTGATTGGAAAATTACCGATAAATCCTGGGAAAACATACGGGATCAGCTCGTGTTTTCACGTGTGAATGGAGGCTCCCCTTATATCGTCGTCGAGGATGGAGATTACCTGCATACGGGCGAGTTGAAGCTCAAGCACCAGTACGAAGGCATTGAGCTAGATTTAAAATATATGGAGCGCACGCTTCCGTATGTATATCAGCTGTGGGGGCGCACCGTTCATTTGGAAACGATGATTGAGGGTAAGCTCGCCTTATTCTCATATGACGGTAAGAAGCATCATCGTAAATTTGTATAGTCATGCATCAATTTCATAATACCTCTAGCTGCTTCAATTAAAACTAGATATAGATCAAAATGTTTTAATTTGTCTATTTCTAGTTACAACCATCAAACTTTAATGAGTTATGAAATTGATTCTCATATAAAATCAATAGCCAGTCTGCATTTAAAAAGGCGCATTCCGAACAAACGGATATACGCCTTTTACTACTTTTCCTTAAATTCGACGATATAGCTTTGATTGAGCTGTTTTCCACCTTCCGAAATGTTCTGGTACATGGATAAAAACCGGGCGGATGGGCTCCATACCGTTGGGCTGTCATAGGATTGGATATTGGTCGTAACCGGAGTGGTTTTACCCGTGGACTGGTCAAATACATACAGCCCTCTCATGCCTTGCTGATCCTCATCATAAATGGAAAAAGCAAGCTTGGACCCGTCACTGGACCAGCTTCCACGACTCATTAAAGTACCTTGCCCGACAATTCCTTTCTCTTTGCCCTGTTCATCCAAAATGATCATACGGGCTGGTTCGGATGTATTCCATTTCTGCTTTTCAATGGCAATAGACTTACCGTCAGGCGACACGGCAAAGGACATGGCACCCTCTGCAATGGTCACAGCCTGAGGATGATTAAGGGTGAACCGATTCAGCACTGGATACCCTTGTTTATCACTGCCTGTATAAAATATGGCGTTACCCACTTTTTCAACATGAGACATCAATTCAGAGCGATTCGGATCTTGAAAATTCAATTCTTCAGCTTTGCCGTCCAGACCAATCAGTCGGATTTTACCATCCGGTGTGCCTGTAATGAGATGATTCTCATCGCTCCAGCTCACTTCGTTAGTCATATCCAACTTGCCAATCGATGTAACCTTACCACTGCTTAGTTCCAAAATGTAGCCCTGAATATCATATTTGCTGTTGGGGCTACCTTCAGTAAAGAAGACATGGCGCTGATCCGGTGATACCACAGCAAGTAACTGTGGAGCTTTACGACCTGGTGTTAAAATCCGCTCCTTGTCTGTCTCTACATTATGAATCCACAGCTGGGTTTTACGCTCCACAATCAGCTCTTCGTCACTCAGCCAAGACCTCGCGTAGACATCCCCCAGCCTGTCGATAGACGATACCACCAGCTCGTCCGTTACTTGCTGCTGGGCTGCATCCGTGTCAATCACAGTAAGCTGTTGGCCCGGTTTCATACCGAATGCTGGATTTGTCTCTCCTGCGCTCTTCATGCCACAACCGCTGAGCAATCCTCCGGCGATTAAGCCGGTCATAAGCAGCCCAGTGGCTTTCTGTCTGAAAATTCTTGTACGGGAATCTTCGCGATGAGAGGAACCGTTCTTTTGCCCATAGCTGTCTATGTTTTTCTTTATCATGTACAACGGCCTCCTTGTTAACGATACCCCCAGTTTAATGCCCGAACATCTCATGAATACATCGAATTGTTTCCAAGTTGTAAACAAGACACCATTCTAGCCCTGTGCTAACAGTTGGCCGTTTACAGGGAGCCATCGTGAACCAAGAGAGGGAGTCTAAGCGAAAATTCATTTCCACTTACATTTGTATGCCTGTTGTCATTTTCCAAGCTACTATAATCTGAAGCTGTAAGCTGCAACTCTCCCCCCATGCGCTCCGCCAGTCTGCGTGCCAGAGGAAGACCGAGTCCCGTACCGCTGTCCTGGCGAGATCGATCACGACTTAAAGTAGCAAACGGCTCAAAAATCATGTCCCATTGCTCCCTAGGAATCCACGGACCGGAATTGCGTACATACACAATCACAGTGTCCTGTTCTACCCGATTCGATAACGTAATCCATCCACCGTCTTGATTATACTTTACTGCATTATCCAGCAAATTTAGTACAATATGCATCAGATGCTTAGGGTCTCCCCACACCTGGGCTGGAACGGTATCTATCGAAAAATCCAGTCTACGCGCTGCCGCTTTTCCTCGAATATGGCTCCCCGCATCTTCCAGTAACGAATGCAGTTCCACAACCTCCGTATGCAATTCAAAATCATATTTATCCAGCACAGATAGCCGCAGCGAGTCCTCGACAAGCTCGTATAACCGTTTTGTTTCCTTACTGATGCTTTCTCTCGCTTCACGCACCAGTTCAGGATCATCCCCATACATATCCAGTAAATCAGCATAAGCTTGAATAGAGGTTAACGGGGTCTTTAGTTCATGACTGATATTTCCAATAAAAGATTTTTGCTGCTGCTCTAGCTCTCTCAAACGCTGAACCGTTTCTTCCAGCCGAAGCTTTTCGTTTTCCAGCGCGGTAATGCTCTCCCGGATCACATGGCTCATCTGGAGCATTCCTTCATCCAGTCTTCCCAGCTCATCCTGCCGCCGAAGCAGTCTGGCTTCCGGATAATGCCCTGCCGATATCTGTTCAGAAGCGCGAGTTAGTCTTCCGATGTCCCTCGTCTGGCGGCTGACATAGCCTAAAC
The DNA here is from genome assembly GCF_017833915.1 of Paenibacillus sp. 1182. NCBI lineage: Bacteria > Bacillati > Bacillota > Bacilli > Caryophanales > Paenibacillaceae > Paenibacillus > Paenibacillus sp. 1182. The sequence continues at coordinate 189,287 of NZ_JAFICR010000010.1, forward strand.
CTAAGATAAAGCTCAATACCAGCACCGCACCCCCCGTCCATAGAAACAAGTGGGCAATGGCCCGGTAGAACTGCTGCTGCGCTTCTATTGAGCTGTGAAGCTGTACCACTCCCAGTAAGCCGTCCGGACCTTGAAGCGGAGCCAAATAAGTGATTGCGCTTCCTTCCGTAATGTATGCAATTTTGCCTTGGATCGCATAGGAGAGCGCCTGGCTGACATCTGTTCTAAAAGCCAGCGGTAGAGAATTGCCAACCTCATGCCCTTGACCATCATATAAAATAACGCGCATATTACTGGATACGCCCAGTTCCACTGCGAGCCCAGGTGCCTGCTTCTTCATAAAGTCTTCCGGTGATTGGCGCACTCCCAACAGGTAAGACTGTTTTACACGCATTTCTACAATTTCGGCCTGACGCTTTAAGCTGCGTTCCATTTGGTCTGTCTGGTTAGCGCGAATACCAGTAAGCACGAGCCAGCTCAGCACACCGACAGTAAACAGCAGCAAAGCCGCCAGTACCAGCGGAAATTTCCAACGCAGGCTCAAGCCTGTAGGTTTGCGTTTGCGCTTCTGCTGGTGGGTGGACCGCAAGCTTCCTTGCTGATGGAGTGAATGATGTTCGTTCACGTCATTTTCTCTGCCTTATAGCCGATACCATACACGGTCTGCAATATCGCCTGATGCGGCTCAAGCTTCTTGCGCAAACGCTGGATATGAATATCCACCGTCCGCGTTCCGCCCACATAATCGAAGCTCCATACCTGCTCCAGCAGCTCGTCCCGTGTATACACCCTTCCGGCATGAGACACCAACAGCGCCAGCACATCAAACTCCTTGGGGGTCAGATCCAGCGCTATGGCTCCAAGTTCAGCTGTTCGGCTGGACGGACGTACCCGTAATGGGCCGAGTACCATTTCTGTTCCTTCCGGGGCAGGTGCTCCTTCTCGCTCCAGTCTCCGTACCAATGCTTTAATACGAGCGAGCAGCTCCCTCAGATCAAACGGTTTGCTCATAAAATCGTCCGCACCCAGCTCCAGTCCGAGTACCTTATCAACGATATCGTTTTTGGCCGTCAGCAGTAAAATACCGATGCCCTTCCGACTTTCCAAACGGCGGCACACCTCATATCCACCCAGTTTGGGCATCATCACATCCAATATGAGCACATCCGGATGGAACAAACGTATTTTTTCCAAGGCGTCCTCCCCGTCAACGGCGGTTTCCACCAAAAAACCCTCTCGCTTTAACGCATAAGCCAGCGCATTTCGAATGCTCGCCTCATCGTCCGCTATCAGTATTTTTTTATCCATGTCCTGCCCTCCCTGCTTTCGCTTCATTTTATTTTACGCTCCTGGCGACAAAGGGCAAGCCCGCGGCCTGAACTTATGTTACTGCAACTTTCCATAGCGCTATCGTTACACTTTGTCCCTTTTTAATGTCAAGGAAATATGACGCAGTATAAACATCTCTTCCCTCACTGCCCTGCGCTTTGAAGTGTCTTACCTGTCCGTATATGCTAAAATACTTCCGTATCGGCTATTCGCCTACAGGAGGGCATGATCATGAAACAATCTATTTTGATCGTAGAAGACGAAGAAAAGATTGCCCGGCTTCTAGAGATCGAACTTCAATTTGAAGGCTATCAAGTATGTAAAGAAAAAAACGGAATTGATGGGCTGGAGACGTATTGCAAAGGCAATTGGGACCTAGTGTTGTTGGATATTATGATTCCCGGTCTCAATGGCATCGAGCTACTTCGGAGGATTCGCAAGCATGATGCGAACGTTCCTGTCATTTTGCTGACGGCTAAAAGTTCCATTGCAGATAAGGTCGAGGGACTCGATTTGGGAGCCAATGATTATGTTACCAAACCGTTTGTGATCGAAGAGCTGCTTGCACGTGTACGGGCCGCACTCAGAGTGGGTGCAACGAAAGACATGGCTCCACAAGTGGTAGATAAATGGCTTAGTGCCGGGGATTTACGTCTCCATGAAGGTACTCGTGAAGTTCTTCGGGGAGAGCACAACATTGAGCTTACACCGCGAGAGTTTGACTTGCTCGTTCATTTACTCAGACACCAGCGGCAGGTACTTAGCCGTGAACAATTACTGGAGAATGTATGGGGCATAGATTATATGGGCGATACCAATGTGGTCGATGTGTATATTCGCTACGTGCGCAATAAAATCGACCCTACGCGCCAGCTCCCTGAGCTGATCCATACTGTACGCGGAATTGGTTATGTACTGAAGGAATCCTTATGAAGCTACAAAACAAAATCCATACGTATACCTCGTTATTATTCGGGATTTTACTTGTGGCCATTAACTTCTCAGTCTATTTCCTATTCAGCCAACTTTCGATAGACAGTCGAAAAGACCAGGTAGAGGCCGCAGCAGAAAACATGATTCGTGGGATTCAACGTGCTCCGGTATCCGTAGCCGCTGAGGATCTTCTCCGAGCCTATGTACCGCTGGATGGCATGCTTCGGCTAATGAAACCAGAAGGCGACTTTCTTCCCCCTATCACCTCTTCTTCCGAGCAATCTCTTAGCTTGATGAAGGGCGTTTTTGATGAAACACGGCAGGTTCGCATCATTACCTATGAAAGCAACCGTTACATTCTTGTATCGCTCCCCATGATTTGGACCAATGGCGAGGTTGTCAATCTCCAGGTGACCGAAAGTCTGCAACCGACGATGCAGACGCTACAGGTACTCAGAATCGTACTTGTTGCTGTCACTGGAATTGCGCTCATTCCTGTCGTGGTATCGGGAAGACTGCTCGGCAGACTGATTACACGTCCAATTACATCTATGATTAGCACGATGAAAGAAATTCAGCGCAGCGGGAAATTTAAACGTCTTCCGCTCCATTCATCATCACGCGACGAACTGGTCGAAATGGGTGAAACATTTAATGACATGATTGAACTGCTAGAGCGAAATTTCGTCAGGCAAGAACAATTTGTATCTAATGCGTCCCATGAATTGAAGACGCCGCTCACCATTATTGAAAGTTATGCCAGCCTGCTCAAACGGCGGGGGTTGCAGCATCCCAAGATTTTTGCCGAATCCGTTGAAGCGATCCATTCCGAGGCGATCCGAATGAAGGACATGGCAGAGCAGCTTCTTCTGTTAGCCAGAAACGAAGAACAGTGGAATGTCGTGCTGGAGCCTGTACGCCTGACCAGAATAGCGACAGAATTAAAGGCTACATTTGAAAATGCGTTCGCCCGACAAATTCAACTGGATGTACAGGCAGACTGCATTGGCTATACCGATGAAAATAAGCTGAAGCAGCTCCTATTTATCTTTTTGGATAATGCACGCAAATACAGTGACGAGCCGATATACCTGATGATTGATACCGTGGACGGCACAACTCAACCCTGCATAAAAATCACAGATCAAGGAATTGGAATCCCGGAAGAAAAGTTATCTAAAGTATTCGACCGTTTCTATCGTGTGGATGAAGCCAGAAGCCGCGAGGAAGGTGGGGCTGGGCTAGGCTTATCATTAGCTACAGGAATTGCACAAGCTATACATGCTCAAATTGGGCTAGAAAGTGTAGAGGGGAGCGGAACAACGGCAACGATCATCCTCCCTACCGTTCCAAAATAATAAGCCAAAGGAGGGAATAACGATGAAAGCCATCTATGTGTGGATGATTGGGGGTACGCTGGCGGCTGTATTGATTACAATTTGTCTTTTACAGTGGCCTAGGGCACGGTCGTTAGCAGCTTCTCCATTGGAAGAAAAGGCCGTCATCCAATCCGTTTTGCATCAGTATCCCGGCGAGGTGCTCGAATCCCAACGCTTGGGTGATTTTTATCTGATCAGGCTGGAACGCGCCAAAGGGAAGTACGATATAAAAGCCAATGCCTATGACGGTGTCATCGAATCCATTAAGCGGGCACAGGCTTATACAGATGCGAAGCAGGAGCCCCAGGACCACAAGCCCGGTACCTCACCAACCAGAGACACATCGAATCCAACTAATAAACCTGACCCAGCTTCTCTCGTCATTACGGAGAAAGAAGCAGCCAAGCTTGCTGCCCAAGCAGTTAACGGAACATCCGATGATATTGAGCTTCATCGCAACGACAAAGGCCTCTACTATCTGGTTGAGGTTGAGGTAAAAGATGGGCGTGAAGCAGTAGTACAGGTCAATGCAGTATCGGGCTCTATTGACTCTATAACTTGGGAAAAAGAAAAACAGGAGCACGACGAATCATGACGATTTGACGATCATCTTAGCTCATGTTTCTCATGGTTTTCTCATGATTCTATTATGTTCCTCTCATGTTCAAGAGATAAGCTGTATTCATGCTTATAGCACAAGGAGGAATGATGTAATGAAAAAAAATTATACATTAGGAATTATGGCAGCCACGGTTCTGCTTGGAGTTACGGTTACGGGTGTCTCAGCGAGTGCCGTATGGGCCGCTAAACCTACGGGTCTTATTGGAGCGACCGCCGCTGCCAACATTGCCAAGAAAGCTGTGGGGAATAATGCACAAGTTGAAGATGTCGAACTGGAGCGCAAAAACGGAAAGGTCTACTATGAGGTGGATCTCCAACAAGGAGATAAAGATTGGGATATAGATGTTGATGCTTACACTGGGAAAACCATCCGTTCCCATTCTGAGCTTGATCATGACTCGAATGACGAGTCCATCCTTAACAAGCCAAATCACATCACCCTGACTGAAAAGCAGGCTGGGCAAATTGCGCTTAAACACGTGCCCGGGAGTACCCTTTTGTCTTCTAAATTGGATAAGGAAGATGGACAATTCATCTACGAGGTAAAGGTACTCACCAACGAAGGAACCGTTGAGCTTGATATCCATGCATCATCTGGCGCAATCGTGGATACAGACGATGATGATGACAACGAATATTAATTACCCAGGTCATAATTAGGGTAACTAAATACAGAGCTAATTAAAACGGAGCAGCGAACTTTCGCTGCTCCGTTTTTTTGACCAATGTGACACAGGAAAAGAACGAAGATGGCTCCATAAAACTGCACCTATTATTTCTTCATGAATAGACTGATAACTAACAGAGGATTACCTTTTTTCTTCAATCCAAAGTCAAGTGAGGTTCTTATGGCGAAATCCTATACTAAAGCACAGATTCGCAAAATCACCCGTCGTTTCGGCCTGATCCCGTTAAAATCAAGCTTAGTCTCATCATTATACCGAAAAAATGCAGTGATCCAGGTGAAAACGAAAAAAGGAACTTATGCACTAAAGCCCTTTAGTCGTACAAAGATGGTCCGTTCAAATACGATTCAACAGATGGAACGAGCTGCGAGCCATATCAGGCTTTTGAAAAAGAGAAAGTATACTTACATGCCCGCATGGCTCCCCACTCATTCCGGCAAGTTATGGACTCTATATCAGGGGACGCCATTTTATGTAAGTCAGTGGATCAAAGGACGGGGACTGGAGACCGCTGAAGATTTCGAAAAACTGGGGCGGGCACTTGCTACACTTCACGCCACCTCCACCGGCTTGCATCAGATGGATAAAGGAAAATCCCCTCCGACCATTCAACAATTGCGGATATGGAAAAACCAGGATCGTCTTTTTCAAAAAAAAATGACAAAAACCAGTCACCATGATAAAACGTACCGCAACTGGTACAATGCTCACGGCGAAGACTGCAAACGTTTATCCAGGCGAGCATGGAAGGATTTGCAGGACGCATCCATTATAAGGCTGCTTCGGATGGAACATCGTCATCCCTCCTTGATACACAGTGATATCACTACCCCGAATGTCATTATTTCGGATGACGGTCATCTCAAAATCATTGATTGGGATCGGGTTAAGATCGGCTCAGTCTATGCTGATTTGGCAAAGGCCCTTATGAATACGACTCAATTCAATCCTGAATTTGTGCAATCCTTGCTGAAGGGATACCAAAAGAGCAAACCACTAAGCCGTACAGAACGGAAGATTGTCACAGCTTTATATAAACTACCACGAGAAGCCTGGCATGCTTCCCGACACCCGAATCGTTCAAGAGATCGCGAAATCCTGGACAATTGGGATCAGTCGTGGCCTCTTCGATTACAAATCATCCATATTTTGCAGGAGTGGGCTCATGTATAAAAGAAAGTGAGGATCAAAATGTCGATTTTATCGAACGTTGAGCAGATGTACGGAATCAAAATTCAGCGTACCCGTCAAATGAAGGACATTCACAAGATTGAGACCGCTAATACGACTTATTGCTTAAAACCCTACAAATTCCCGGAAGAAGAGATCCGTTTTATTACACGTGTCTTGTCCTACTTGGATGAGCGCGGGTTTACACGCAGCCAAAAGGTCTATCCAACAGTACAACAAACGGCTTACATGACCTATGAAGGTGTTTCGTATACATTAACCAATTGGGTTCATGGACTCAGACCAGAATTCACAAAAAGAATAGACTTCAAAAAGGGAATTGCTACTTTAGCCAAATTCCATTCCAGTGCCGTTGGCTTTCCTATCACTGAAGCTCCGCCATCCAGAATCCGGTATGAAGGCTTGAGCGATGAAATAGCTGGATACAAAAAACGCCTCATCCCATACAGAGGTACAGCACATCTCGTAGCTCTTTGTGAAGAAGTGTCCCATCGCCTACAGCAGCCCAAAGTTAGAGAAGCCATTGCTCAAGAGCAAAAAGCCGCCGCATTTATACACGGCGACTATAATTATCCCAATCTGATTAAAGACAAACAGCTCAAAATCCATATGATCGACTTTGAAAATTGCTCCCTACATGTAAGGATGAAAGATCTCTCCCATCTTCTTCATCGGAATTGTCTTTGGAATGGGACAAAGATGCTGCGCGCGATAGATTACTATCAACGATATCGTCCATTGAGCACCCATGATTTGCATCTGCTTCACGCACTATTGATCTCTCCCTATCATGTGGTCCGCAATATCAGAATAGGCGGCTTCCGTTCTGCCAAGCGAGTCATTCCGTCGTTCGCGCATTTGAACAAATACCGACGTGAACTTAGATCACTCTTATAATCTGTCAGCTTGGAACTAAACAAAAAAACAGACCCGATGAAGCGGTCTGTTTTTTTGTGTTCTGACAACCAACTACAGGAAAAGCGCATGCCGCTAAAGCCAATCGAATTGCTGACTGTACCGGTACAACCAAAAATATATAGCATTGTAAACAGCACTTCCCCCTTCTACAATGATGCTAAGACTCAATGCTTAATGGTTTCGAGAAGAGAATTTGGGAAACTAACAATAGAGGTGATTGTACATGTACACCATGACAAAAGAAGAAATAAAAGCTTATTTAAACAGAATCGGAATTCCCGAAATTCAGCCTCCTACCTTTTCCTATCTAGTTGAGCTGCATAAGGCTCATGTAAAACATCTTTCATGGCAAACATTGGACATTTTTGCAAGGAAGCCGGCAGCCATTGGTTTTCAAGAATCCGTTCAACTCATTCTACATGGGAGAAGTGGTTATTGTTTCCATCTGAATGGTGCATTTAGTGCACTACTATATTCACTAGGGTACAAAGTTTCTCTGCATCGTGCCGGGGTACAACCTCTGGGAGCTGAACCACGCATTAATTCATTTCATCTTGGACTAACAGTGAACTTGCTAAATGAGCAGCAAGAAGATGAAGTATGGATTGTTGATGTCGGGCTGGGCGATATGCCATATGAGCCTCTTCCACTCCGTATGGGGACTTATGAACAAGCCCCTCTTCATTATAAAGTCATGGAATCCGGGGTTGTTACAAAAGGTTGGCGCTTAGAGCATGACTCGCTTGCTTCATTTGTTGGCGTTGATTTTGCTCCTACGGTTGTTCAGGATTTGGAAGAATTTATGCCGAAACATCATTTCTATAGCCGCTCACCGGAATCTCCATGGTTTAACCTGTTTCTGATTCGGCAAAGGCAAGCATTAGAGGCGAATGAACTCAGAGGATGTATTTGGAAAAAACGCGGGCTAAACGGTTTGGAAAAAATAGAGTTGGATAAGAAGTCGCAGTGGCTGGAAGTGTTGGCAGATGTATTTGGCGAGCCGCTCGTTAACTACAGTCGCCAGGAACGGGACGAGTTATGGAAAAGAGTACTTGCGGCTCATATGGAATGGAAAAAGTCTATGACTGAATCATTGCAATAGTAAAGCTTCCAACGTAAGGATAGTCTTCAAGCCACATCTTACACCTTTAACATTTCCGAGGAGTGCTGTAGCATTTCCAATTCCTTCACCATGTTTTATCAGCTTCGTGAACGAAGCCAATTCCTCTGTATGTTCCTGCGAAGAAGCAATATTGCAGGCACTCTCCGCTGCCTAATGATACTAAAAAAAGAATTCGACAGGCACCTGAACCCCCCTGTGCTTGCCGAATTCCCTCTAAAACACGTTTATCGGAACCTCACAACTGTGTGGCACCATCCAGATCAATCCATAGTTTCACCATGCTGTACTTATTTATTATTTCGTCTTACCGATTCAGGAGGCTACCTACATACCTTAACAGATCGTTAGCGCTGGCTCCTGTGTAGCCATGCTCCTCAATCAGTCGTTTAATCACCTCATTCATCCGTTTGAGCTGATTAGCGTCAGGCGTTTTGGTTGAAGTCGTAATCTTCACAATATCCTTCAAATCGGCGAACAGCTTCTTCTCAATGGCTTCTCGCAGCCGATCATGATGATGATACTCAAACTTCCGTCCCTTGCGAGAATACGCAGAAATACGGATTAATATTTCTTCACGGAATGCCTTTTTCGCATTTTCCGATACCCCGATTTGGTCCTCAATAGAGCGCATGAGCCGCTCATCCGGGTCGAGTTCCTCATCTGTGAGCGGATCGCGAATTTTCGCCCAATTGCAAAAAGCTTCGATGTTATCCAAATAGTTGTCAAACAGCGTCTTGGCTGATTCCTCGAAAGAGTACACAAAGGCCTTCTGCACTTCTTTTTTCGCCAATTCGTCATACTCCTTACGAGCCACGGAAATGAAATTCAGATAGCGCTCCCGTTCTTCCTTTGTGATGGAGGCATGTTGATCCAGACCATCCTTGATTGCTCGTAAAATGTCCAGGGCATTGATGGATTCCACATTTTGCTTAATCAATGCACTAGAAATGCGATTAATGACGTACCGCGGGTCTACCCCGGACATACCTTCCTCCAGAAACTCACTTTGCATTTCTTTCAGATCGGCTTCCTTGTATCCTTCGACCTCTTCACCGTCATACATGCGCATCTTTTTGACCAGATCCATCCCCTGTTTCTTCGTCTCCTTCAAGCGGGTAAGCACGGAGAAAATGGCAGCCGTACGCAGCGCATGAGGCGCAATGTGGATATGTCTCATATCACTTTGTTTAATGAGCTTGGCGTAAATCTTTTCTTCTTCAGACACCTTCAGGTTATAAGGAATCGGCATTACAATCATCCTTGATTGCAATGCCTCGTTCTTTTTGTTTGCAATGAAACTTTTATACTCGGATTCATTGGTGTGAGCCACGATCATCTCATCTGCACTGATGAGCGCAAACCGTCCGGCCTTGAAATTCCCCTCTTGGGTCAGAGAAAGCAAATTCCACAAAAACTTCTCATCGCATTTCAGCATTTCCTGAAACTCCATCAGTCCACGATTTGCTTTGTTCAACTCTCCGTCAAACCGATACGCACGCGGGTCGGATTCCGAACCATACTCCGTAATCGTGGAAAAGTCGATGCTGCCCGTCAAATCAGCAATATCCTGTGACTTCGGATCAGAAGGGCTGAACGTACCAATACCAATCCGGTTTTCTTCTGATATAAACACCCGCTCCACGCGGACCTTTTCAATATCGCCATCAAATTCTGTGCGCAATCTCATCTGGCAGGATGGGCAGAGATTACCTTCAATCCGTACACCCAGCTCCTTTTCAAAATCGGGACGCAGCTCATGGGGAATCAGATGAAGCGGGTCCTCATGCATCGGGCAGCCTTCAATCGCGTATACGGCTCCCTGATCCGTTCTCGAAAATTTCTCCAGGCCACGCTTTAGCAACGTGACCAGTGTCGATTTCCCCCCACTGACGGGTCCCATCAAAAGAAGGATACGCTTGCGCACATCGAGTCGCCTGGCTGAGGAATGGAAATATTCCTCCACCAACTTTTCCAGCGCTCGATCCAGTCCGAAGATCTCCTGCTCAAAAAATTTATATCGCTTATGTCCCCGAACCTCTTCTACACCAAAAGATTCAATCATCTTGTAAACCCGTGCATGAGCTGTCATCGCCGGCGTCGGGTCTTTCTTGAGTATCTCAATATACTCTCTAAAAGTGCCGCTCCAGGCCAGACGGTTGTTTTCCGCCCGGTACTCCGCAACGCGTTCAAAAATATTCATGCTCGGTTCCTCCCATGACTGCGTAATGACTATCCTCCACTCCGGATGATTATGGCTACACTCGTCACGCCTTTCAGGATATGATGCAATCCCCTTAAAAAAAGTGTAATACATACCTATGCAGATTGATTTCAGAATTGACCTATTTTTTGTGACAGGTCTCTCTGCTTTATCGAAAAAACCAAGGGATACACTGTGCTAAAATATACAACAACGACGCGGACCTGACGCATTATGGTACAATATAAGCTCGGAATAATGGGATAAAGGAGCGGGAGAAGTCATGGCGGTTCGGCATGAGACGGAGCTGTACGCTCCGGTGAAAGCCTTTTTTGAGAGCTTGGGATATGAAGTCAAAGGAGAGGTGCGCAACTGCGATTTGGTGGGTATCAAGCCAGGGCAACAGACACCACTGATTGTAGAGATCAAAAAGACGTTTAACCTGGCGCTTGTGCTGCAAGGCATGCAGCGTTTGAAACTAAGCAGCAATGTATATGTGGCTGTAGAACGGAATCGTGCCAAAAAAGGGGCCGTGAATCAGCGCTGGAACGAACTGGTGGGACTGTGCCGCCAGTTAGGACTTGGCTTGCTTACCGTCACCCATTTCAAAACGAAGCCGCCGCTCGTTGAGGTACTGTGTAACCCTGCGCTACCTAGCGACAATGCCCGCAATGCAGCAGCGGTACGCCCGGGCTCGCGCAAGGAAAAGCTACTGCGGGAATTTCACGCACGCAGCGGTGACCACAATACTGGCGGCAGCACCCGACGCAAGCTGGTCACTGCCTATCGGGAAAAAGCGCTGCGCGTAGCGGCAGCCTTGCAGAGCTTGGGGGAAGCCGCTCCGGCGCAGCTCGCTCGCATAGCAGCCGTCAGCACAGCTGCTGCCGTGCTTCAGCATAACTACTACGGCTGGTTTGAGCGCGTATCCCGCGGCCGCTATCGACTGACTCCGTTTGGCGAAGCTGCCCTGAACGAGTATGCGGCAGTACTGCAAGAACATGGCATTAAAACGGCCGCTGGAATGGACGCAGAGCTTGACGAGGACAGTGGACAGCGCCAGATTGCGGAAGCGCCAATCACTTACTCCACCGTTGCTGCGGAAACGGTGGATGACTGACATGGGGCGATGGTTTTTGCTAGCTCCGTGCAGTAAATTCACTAATCGTCTCACCGATCAGATTCATGCCCATAAGCAATTGCTCACGGCCCGGATGGCTGAAATTGAGGCGAATATGGGACGCGCCTTCACTACCAACCGCACATAGCGCACCTGGCATAAAGGCTACGCCTTTGGGTAACGCCGCCTTTAGCAGCAATGCGCTGTCCAGCCCCTCGGGCAGCTGCACCCATACATACATGCCACCGGACGGAATATGATACGTCACGTCTTTCCAAAACGGACGCTTGAGCAACTCCAAGATTAATTGAAGTCGAGTCGAATATTCCTTGTTCAGCATCGCTAAGTGCTCGTGCCATTGAAAACGCGAGCTGGTCAGCAATTGGAACAGCAGCCGTTGGTTCATCGTACTGGATTGCATATCAGCCAACTGCTTCAAGGCGTACATTCCTTCAATCAGCGGCGCAGGACCAGCAGCCCAACCCGTTCTCAGCGCAGGAGCAACGGTTTTATTGAACGAACCGATATAGAGCACTTGACCGCCCTGACCCGCATGATCCAGCGCAAATAGTGAGGGGTAAGTCTCTGCGAATTTTCGACTCTGACCATGCGGACTCTTGTCATGGGACTCATTTTTTTGCTTCAAATGCAATTCACCATAAGAATCGTCCTCAACTACCAGTACCTCATGATGCCTACACAGGTCCAAAATTTCCTGCCGCCTTGCAGCGCTCCACAAGGAGCCCGTGGGGTTCGTAAACGTTGGCGTGGCAAAAAAAAGCTTGGGTCGATAACGGATCATTAAAGCTTCAAGCTTATCAGGAATGACACCTTCCCCATCTGATTCTACAGGAACGATCTGTGCACCCTGCATAGATAGTACTTGTAAACATCCAGGAGATGTAGGATTTTCGACCAATACCGGATCACGCTCATCCACCATCAGCCTTATGATCAGGTCAATGGCCTGCTGACTACCTGTCGTGAGAAGGATTTGACCTGGTGGTACTCTTACTCCTTTACGCTGTTCCCACTCACCCGCAAGCCATGCTCGCAAAGGAAAATAGCCCTCCGGTTCACCATACTGGAGGGCATCAGGGCCGGAGCCAAACACATCATGGGCCGCTTCTTCCAGCAACTTCACCGGAAACAGCTCTTGTGCAGGCAATTCTTCAGCCAGAGATATAAAGGAGTGTCTTCTCGCATTTTCCCGGATATGACGCACTGGAGAAGCCAACATCGCAGCCGTTCGTGAAGCAAAGGAATATTGCATGAACATCCTCCTTCTCCTGAAAAATAGGTCATGATCTCCGGGCTGACGCATCAGGCATATAGCTGCTTCCTCTGACGCGCATATAAGGCATAACGTTCAATCGCCTGCGCCCGGCTGGACACGCCTAATTTTGCATAAATTTTACGTAGATAATTATCAATGGAGCGCCGGCTAACTTCGATCTCGATAGCAATTTTGTCATATGTAATTCCTTGTACAATACGTTCCATAATAAACACTTCGGTTTGTGTCAATTCGTCAAAAGGCTCGGATGCCATTAACGGCATAAAGGGCCAGTTTCCATACCGAATCCAATCCATCGGCAAGGAAGCAAATCCTTCGCGTAAACCGTTGATCAGATGGATTAACTGGCTCGGTGATGCCTGTTTGGATAACATTCCATTTGCTCCGAGCGAAATTAGCTGCTGAAACAAAGTAATATTATCCTCATCCGTCATAATAACAATATGGCTGTCCGGAGACAAGGCCCGCATTTGTGTCAAAAATGGTTCCGCCGTTCCCTCAGGCAACCTGTAGTCCATTAAAACGATTTCTGGTCGAATGGAGCAAGCGAGCTCCAAGCCTTCCGTTCCGGAGGAAGACATCCCTCTGACAAGCAAATCCTGCTGGTCTTCCAAAATAAGCTTTGTTCCCAGCATACTTGTAGGATGGATATCTATGATGACCACCTGCCATACTTTTCTCATATCTAAACCTCCTGATTTTACAAAAAAATACATAGTTAATAGCGAAAATAATCCTAAAATTGGTGATTGCATATGTAGAAATTGCGCGAATGTGAACGTATAGGAAGCGAAAAACGTTTAAGGAAATTGTATCCTAGGACTTCCTTCCGATGCAATCTCTTTTTCCAATATTTTTATACGACTATTTCGCTTTTGCGAAATAAATAGGCCCATGATAGAATTGGAACTGCAAATAAAGACTGGAAATTTGACTTTACACGGGAGTTGAAAATCGTATGCAAGCTTCACCTGAACGTCCTTCTGCCGAAGCTCGGCGGAGCAATTCAAGAAAGGGGTTACCCATAAAGGCTTTTCTGCTATTTTGGTTCATTCTTATTATACTAGGTGCTCTCGCAACCTATCTGTATAGCAATCACTTGAAGCAGCAAATGCTAAACGAGATGCAAACCCATACAGACCAACAGATTCAAGCACTCAAATCTGACTATGAAAAGCAACTGACTGCTCTTTCCAAGGAAGTTAGCGGATTGCAAGGCAAAGTCCAGTCCTTCAATGAACTACTGACCTTCACGAAGGATAATGCAAACAATAAGACCGATAACAGTAATAAACTGTACACCCAATTAAACGAAGTCAAGCAGCAGCTCAATACACTTCAGAAAAAAATGGACTTGCTAAAATGAATGTAGACGCAAAACAAGTGAATCGGTTCTTTATGTTGGCCCTTGCTCCTTTTATCGGTTTGTTAGGGTGTATTTTGTTAGTGCATCCCTCATTGAGCTTTCCTGGGTCTACTTCTTCAAGTCTGCAAAAAGCTGAAGTCACTCTACAAACGCAATCAGTAGGCAAGCAGCTTGATGAAGCCAAGCAAACGGCAACGTACACCTTATCTACAATTCGCCGGACTTCTGAGCTCTACAAGCAAACGACCCAAACGATGAATCAGCTTGTCGTGACTGCCTCTACGCAGTCCAAGCGGCCCGCGGTCATCTATGATCGACGCATCACCGCCAAACTGGGGGTTCCCTATGAGCGGGTAGATAGCAACCGGATTACCATTGAATTGTTTAAGGTAAACCCGGGAATTTATCATGGCTACGCTATGAAGGTCAAACTTAAAGATCCTACTGCTATGAAAATGTCTTTGGGAAGTGACAAATTGGGTGGCTCCGAAACCACCATGCGTGCAGTCTTGAGACACGGAGCTATTGCAGGCATCAATGCAGGCGGCTTTGCGGATGGAGACGGCAAACGCTATCCATTAAGCACTACTGTCTTGAATGGCCACTACCTTACTGGCTTTCAGTCCAGTTTTAAGGATTTATCCTTCGTCGGATTGAGTAACGATGGCAAGCTTATCGGTGGCAAATTTTACAGTCAAGGTGCACTTGACAGCTTAAAGCCTACCTTTGGGGCTACCTTCGTTCCCGTCCTGCTGCAAAGGGGACAAAAAATGCCTATTCCTGACAAATGGAAAGTCTCCCCCAAGCGGGCCCCACGTACGGTCATTGGCAACTATAAAGATGATCAGTTGCTCATTATTGTCGTAGACGGCTACAATGAAAGCGGGGGTTCGGGCGCGACGCTCGAAGAACTGCAAGGAAAAATGTACAATCTAGGTGTTCAAGATGCCTATAATTTGGACGGAGGCGGTTCCTCGTCGCTTATACTTAACGGTCGAGTCGTAAACAAACCGTCAGATGGTAATTTGCGTCCAGTCCCTACTCATTTTTTGTTCTATAAATAGTTATGTGTAGTCTGCTACCAAATTAAATATGCTTGCCGACGTACGTCTCTATCCGAAAAAAAGCATCACGAACGAATGTCGTGATGCTTTTGCCTCATTTAGGAGGAATACTGTGTCATTTCTGTCAGGCATTGAGCACAAATATAACGGTCTTTGAAATCGTTCACTTGTTCTACTGACCCGCAGAATACACATTTTGGACGGTAACGCTCCAAAATAATGTGGTCACCCTGAACCAAAATTTCGACAGGATCTCCCTCATTCATTTGATATCTTTTACGCAGTGACTTAGGCAAAACTATTCTCCCCAGCTGATCAACTTTACGTACCACACCGGCAGGTTTCATCGTGATCGTACACCTCTCCTATTGAGTAATAACTTACAATTTCTTACCATGCGAAAAACTAGGTACAAAGACACTATTCTTTATGTAGTATTCGCTGTCTTTTTGTCGAATCCTGCTGATCACAGGAAATTTTATTACATTTTTTCATAAAATCATGAACCATATCAAAGTATGGTACAGAATGTCTATAATATTTTTATCGACCGGAAAGCCAATTATTATTAGCCCTAGTTGAGAAATTTCGCAAATTTTTGACCATACAAGCTTGATTTAAGCTCCACTGTCATATACTTTTGAGCAATAAAAGTGAAACTTTTATTAGCAACTAAGGTCCTGGTTCTTTATTCGCATTTATACTTGTTCACCTGATGCTCTTTATGATAAATCCAGAAAATCCATTTGTCTCAGCGCTTCATATACGATAATTGCAGCGGAATTCGACAAGTTTAGAGATCTTACTTTATCAGACATAGGCATCTTGATACATGTATCTGGATTAGCAGCTAACAATTCAGGAGGCAAGCCTTTCGTTTCCTTACCAAATACCAAAAAATCTCCATCCTGAAATGCAATATCACTATACCGCTGATTTGCTTTGGTCGTCGCATAAAAAAAGCGACCTTCCTGATATTTCTCCTGCACTTCAGCAAAAGACTCGTGATATTCAATGTGGACAGCGTACCAATAATCAAGTCCGGCGCGTTTTAACGTGGCATCGTCGGTACGGAAGCCGAGTGGCTTCACCAAATGCAGATGAGTTCCGGTTGCAGCACACGTTCTGGCAATATTCCCTGTGTTGGCCGGGATTTCCGGCTCGACAAGCACAATATGTAATGGCATCTCGTTTCGTTCCCTTCATCATTAAATTCATCAGACAAATAACCTACAGTTTAACCAAAGTGTATACATTGAAAACATACACATTCTTCTATTTTAACAAAATCAGACAGATATGAACATCAAACGACAAAAATTTCAACCCACACCACTAAAAGCCTTCCCCTATACACATTCAGGGAAGGCTCTACATTTACTTTTTCGATTTCAAATATCGTGTATCGAAATATATGTCGACGTAATCAACTGTTACGTTGCTTGAATCCGTCCATAAACTCGGCTAATGCTTGACAGTTCTCCAATGGAACAGCATTGTAGATCGAGGCGCGAAGCCCTCCTACGCTGCGATGTCCCTTCAGTCCGATGAACCCGGCCTGTTCGGATTCCTTAATAAATTGTTTTTCCAGATCCCCATTCGCAAGGCGGAAGGTTACATTCATAATAGAGCGATCAGCGCTGTCCACACAACCACGATAGAAGCCTTCGCTACTGTCAATACGGTCGTATAGCAAAGCAGCCTTCTGCTGGTTCACACGCTCAATACCTTCCAAACCGCCTTCTTCCTGAATCCATTTCAGCACTTCATTCACCATGTATATGGCAAAAGATGGGGGGGTATTGTAGAGAGAGTTATTTTTTTCATATGTGCTATAACGCAACATGGTAGGAATATTGTCCGGTGAGGAAGTCAGCAACTCTTCACGGGCAATCACGACCGTCACACCAGAAGGTCCCAGATTTTTTTGTGCGCCAGCATAAATCAATCCAAATTGAGTAACATCAAAAGGCTTGCAAAAAATATCACTGGACATGTCCACAATCAATGGTACGGAACCCGTATCCGGAAATTGCTTAAATTGTGTACCTTCAATCGTTTCGTTGGACGTCATATGCACATAAGCAGTATTCTCAGGCAAGTCCAAGGAATCCACATTCGGAAGACGCATGTACTTCTCATCAGCGGAGGATGCAGCAATATGAGCCTTGCCCAGTAGCTTGGCTTCTTTATATGCCTTGTCCGACCAGCTACCTGTCATTACATAGCTCCCAGTCTGTCCTTCGCGCAAGAAATTTAAAGGTAGCATTGCAAACTGCGTACTTGCGCCCCCTTGTAGGAATAACACCTTGTAGCCCTGTGGATTGCCCAGCAGAGATAACAGACGTTCCTGCGCCTCATTATGAACAGATTCATACACAGCTCCACGGTGTGACATTTCCATGATCGACATCCCTGTTCCCTGGAAATCTACGAATTCAGCTTGTACACGTTCCAGTACTTTGAGCGGCAATGCCGCTGGTCCTGCATTAAAATTGTAGGCTCTCTTACTCAACAAATTCCCATCCCTTCTCTACTCTGGTGTGGATATTATCGCTATGATAGCAGTATTCATAAATGCGTTCAAGACTTGTATAAAAATGTTTTCAATTTCATTTATGATGTGACAAAGTTGTGAATGTTAACATATTTAACATCTTTATTCTGTGATTTTCACTTTAATATTAAAAGGTCCCCGGCATAAGACCGGAGACCTATTTTGAATAACAAGTGTTACCCGTAAGCTAATGTTTTTTATTCAAAGCAGCTATGCTATCGACTTATTAGCAGTCAAAATACAGGCTGTATTCGTGTGGATGAACACGGATGTTCACCGATTTAGCTTCAGAACGTTTGAGCTCTACATAGTTATCAATAAAGTCCTTCGTAAATACGCCGCCTTCAGTCAAGAATTCGTAGTCAGCTTCCAGAGCGT
Organism: Paenibacillus sp. 1182; assembly: GCF_017833915.1. NCBI lineage: Bacteria > Bacillati > Bacillota > Bacilli > Caryophanales > Paenibacillaceae > Paenibacillus > Paenibacillus sp. 1182. Next base: position 207,446 of record NZ_JAFICR010000010.1, read on the forward strand.
CCAGAGCCTCATCCAATGAACCAGGTACGCTACGGATTTTACCTTTTTCAGCATCAGACAGCTCGTAGATGTTGCTGTCAAGTGGACCATATCCCAATTCGATTGGGTTCAGTTTGCGCTTGATGCCATCCAGACCCGCCATCAGCATTGCTGAGAAGGCAAGGTAAGGGTTAGCCGTGGAGTCCGGTGTACGGAACTCGATCCGACAGCCTTTAGGAGTAACAGCTGCTACTGGAATACGTACAGCCGCAGAACGGTTACCTTTGGAAAATACCAGGTTAACTGGTGCTTCGTAGCCAGGAACGAGACGTTTGAACGAGTTGGTGCTTGGGTTGGTCAAAGCGATCAACGCAGGTGCGTGGTACAGAATACCGCCAATGTAATGAAGAGCCATTTCGCTCAGATTAGCATAACCACCTTTTTCGTAGAACAAAGGAGTGTCCCCATCGAAAATAGATTGGTGAACGTGCATACCGCTTCCGTTATCCCCAAAAATCGGTTTCGGCATGAATGTTGCCACTTTACCATATTGACGAGCTGTGTTGTGTACAATGTATTTATAAACGAGCAGGTTATCTGCTGTTTTCTTGAGTGTGTCAAAACGGAAGTTGATTTCCGCTTGGCCTGCCGTAGCTACCTCATGGTGATGGCGCTCAATTCTCAGACCTGCTTCTTCAAGCAAACGGCACATTTCACTACGGATATCTTGTTGGGTGTCTACTGGCGCTACAGGTACATATCCGCCCTTCACTCCCACTTTAAAGCCCAGGTTGCCGCCTTCTTCCTTACGGTTCGTGTTCCAAGCTGCTTCCTCGGAATCTACGAAGAAGGAGGAGCTATTCATGCCGCTTTCGTAGCGTACATCATCAAAGATGAAAAACTCGGACTCAGGTGCAAAAAATGCTGCTGTGCCGACTCCTGCGGATTGCAGAAATTCCTCAGCTTTTTTTGCAATGCCGCGAGGATCGCGGTCGTATTTTTCGCCATCTGGCGTAGCAATGTCACACAGAATATTCAGTGTAGGATGCTGAGTGAAAGGGTCAATAAAAACCGCTTCTGCATCGGGCAGCATAACCATGTCGGATTCCTCGATGCCACGATAGCCGGGAATGGAAGAACCGTCGAAAGCAACACCGTTAACAAATGTTTCTGCATCTACTTCGGAAGCTGGCAATGAAATATGGTGAGCACGACCAGACAAATCTACAAAACGAAAATCTACCCACTCAATATTATTTTCCTGAATTGTTTTCAATACGTTTTCAACGGACATGTCTTCTTCCTCCCAATTTTTCCGAACATTAAGTCTTATACAACCCTGAAATGTTCATGATCGAATGTTTTTTTCTGTCGTCATTATAAATCTCAAACATGACACGGGTCAATAGCTATGTAAGGTATTTTTTAAACTAATGTTAGATATGCTTACGCCCTTGATAACATTTGGATAGCACAAAAAGCCCGAAACATCGGGCTTTTAGGCAATTTAAATCTCATTACTGCGTTGCAGCAAAACTTTTATGCATTAATGTTAAACATTGGTTTTAGGCAATGGTACTAGGCGTGTGAAATGTTTTCCCCACAGCAGGAGCCAATATTTCCAAATCTTTTAGTAAATCTGAAAATTGATCCGGGAACAGGGATTGCACACCATCACCCGTCATCGAGTTGTCGGGATCTGTATGCATTTCAATAATTAGTCCGTCCGCTCCGGCAGCAACCGAAGCCTTCGTCATAGGAACAACCAATTCACGTCTACCCGTGCCATGGCTAGGATCAGAAATAACTGGCAAATGGCTCAATTGTTGCAACACAGGGATCGCGGACAAATCGAGTGTATTTCTGGTGTAGGTTTCAAATGTGCGGATACCGCGCTCACACAGCATAACATTCGGATTGCCACCTGCCAGGATGTACTCGGCAGCATTCAAAAACTCGTCATAAGTCGAGCTAAAACCGCGTTTGAGCAACACTGGCTTGCCGCAAGTTCCCAACTTGCGCAGCAGATCAAAGTTTTGCATATTACGTGTACCTACTTGCAGGATATCGGCATATTCCGCACAAATGTCTACGTATTCAGGTGTCATGACCTCTGTGATGGTCAGGAGGTCGTGCTTTTGGCCGGCCTCAGCCATCATGATCAGTCCTTCTACACCAGTTCCCTGGAAGCTGTAAGGCCCTGTACGCGGCTTAAAGGCACCTCCACGGAGAACTTGCGCACCTGCTGCTTTGACCAATCCGGCAATCTCATCTATCTGTGCAGCAGACTCAACGGCACATGGTCCACCCATAATGACAAGCTCGCCCCCACCGATATTTACACCTTTAATGGAGATAACCGTATTTTCCGGATGAAAATCACGGCTGGCCAATTTATAGGACTTCGATATTTTAACCACATTTTCTACGCCTTTCATTTGACGCAGATGTTCAGCCAGCTTGGGCTCTACGCTACCGATCAGTCCGATGATCGTGCGATCCGATCCCCTTGATACATGAGCCTGCAATCCTTCTTTCTCAATAACTTCAACAATAGCTTGAATATGCTCTTCAGGTGTTTGAACACCAGCGATAACGATCATTTTTTTCTTCCTCTCTATGAAACATATTTTATTAACCAGTAATAGATTGATATTATGACACTTAGACGCTTGTTCGCTTTTAAGCTTTTATTCGTTAAAGCAACTATACCTGTTTTAGCTATACTCGTCAAGGTTTAATTATCCCGAATTATTCAATATTCAAACTTAGTGAAGCTTACCGGATAATATCTATAAATTTAAACAATTGAAAAGCCGCTATCCGGATGGTTGTATCCGAATAACGGCTGTAATCAATTGCATACTATTTCGTCGTTTTTGACTTCTCTCGTACAGGAGGCAGCAGTTTTTTCATATCTATGGTTCGCTGAATCTCCCACGTATCCGGGTTAGCCGCATCATACTGCTCCAAATACGTAATAACCTCTTTGGTAATCAGTGTCGGCGTTGAAGCCCCAGAAGTCACAGCCACTTTGGCTACGCCCTCAAGCCACTCTCTCTTCAGCTCGCTTACATCAGAAATACGATAAGCTGTTGTACCAGCAATTTCCTCCGACACCTGAGCCAATCGGTTTGAATTGTTACTGCGTGGATCACCGACAACGATCACCAGATCCGCCTGTCCAGCTTGCTCAGCTACCGCTTCCTGACGTACCTGCGTCGCCAAACAGATTTCATTGTGTATCTCAGCACCCGGGAACTTCTCCAGCAGCTTCTTCATAATGTGCTTGATGTCCCATTGGCTCATGGTCGTCTGATTCGTGATAAGGATTTTGCCAGCTGGCAACGTAAGACTGTCGATCTCTTCTTCCTTTTCAATCAGATGAACATGGTCAGGAGCAATACCGATAGCTCCCTCCGGCTCTGGATGATTCTTTTTGCCAATATAAACAATCTGGTAGCCTTCGGCAGACTTCTCCCGAATCAGATCATGCGTTTTTGTGACGTCAGGGCAAGTCGCGTCTACCGTAGTCAGCCCCTTGTCTCGTGCCAGCTTGCGTACCTCTGGTGATACGCCATGAGCAGTAAAGATAACAGTGCCGCTCTCTACCTGGCTTAAAATCTCCATACGGTTCGGGCCGTCCAGTGTAATAATCCCTTCGTCTTCAAAGGAATTCGTGACATGACTGTTATGCACGATCATGCCCAATATATAAATAGGCCGGGGTAAGTCCAGATTTCTGGCTGCCTGACGAGCCAATACCATGGCATCGACTACGCCGTAGCAGTAACCCCGGGGCGAAATTCTGAGTACTTCCAAAATGAGCCCCCGCTTTCTTCGACACAGTATACAGCTCCGATAACTCGGTAGCTGTGGGCATCCAAGCCTTTACCGGCCAATTCTATGATGTAGTTGCCTTCCTATTATAGCCTATTCCAAAGGCGCGGAAAAGCTGACCGGAAGCCAGATGACAAATGTCGTTCCTTCTCCTTGACGCGTAACCACTTCCACAGACCCGTGATGTTCATCAATAATCCACTTGGCAATAGACAGCCCCAATCCAATTCCCTCTGTCACCCCGCGCGACTCATCTGCCCGGTAAAAGCGGTCAAAAATAAAGGGAACCTCACTCTTGTCCATTCCAATGCCCGTATCACTGATCCGTAGCCCTACCTGTCCTTGATAAACAATGGCATCAAATCGGACCGTGCCTTCAGGTGTGTATTTGAATGCATTATCAATGAAAATGAATAGCATTTGCTGTAAATAATCCTTGCTCCCATCCATATAAATACCATTCAGCAACGAAAAATCTCCCACATTCCATTCGGCCGTTCGCTCTAAAAACTGAGCACGACGGGCAACCTCACTTACAAGGGGTTCCAGCGCAACGGGAGTCTTATCGAACGTTTTCCCTGTGTCTGCTCTCGCAAGTGACAACATATCACTCACCAAACGACTCATCCGTTTGCCTTCATCTGCCATGTCATTTAATGCCTCCATAGAAAGCTCACGAATCATCTCTTCATCCATATTCGGTCGCTCTCCTGGTTCGGTAGTCCACATTTTGAGCAAAAAATCAACGTTGCCACGGATCGTCGTTAGCGGCGTACGAAGCTCATGGGAAGCATCAGCCACAAAGCGGCGCTGTGCACCGTACGCATCTTCCAACTCCTTGTAAAACACCTCTGTACGCCCCAGCATGTTGTTAACTGTCCCGATTAATTGTCCAATTTCATCTGGTGGTCCGTCATATTCAATCCGAACACTCAAATCATTACTGGATTGAATCTGATTTGCCCCCTCAATTACCTTGACCAGCGGCTTCATAGACTTGCGGGCCAGAAAGAGACCTGAAGTCGCAGCAGCAAGTAATGCAAACAACGAACCATATACAAGCACATTTTGCAACCTGTTCATGAGTCGATCCTGAGAGCCCGTGAATTGTCCTACCTGTAGCAACCCGACTACCAAGCCCAACTCCTCGGACTTAATGGGCTGTTGGTAAATCATAAAGGTATCCCCATTTACGTTCACACGCCGGATTCCCTCATTTTGAACTGCTCCTGTCGCTGTAGATGGAACAGGGAAGGTGATATTGAGGTCTTTCATGTTTTGGGTGGTTTTGGTAACACCTGATGTATAATTGTAAATTTGTACATATAGCTGTGAATCATCAATTCCACGTTCTTGCACTAAACCCAAATCCAGATTGGGGACTTCAAATAACCCCCCTTTAATTGTAAGCAGTAGCTGCTTGTTAATCCGTGGCGCCTGAGTCGTAAGCTGACTTTTTACTTCATTGTATGTGTAATAATAAACCAGTCCGTAAATAGCCAGACCAAAAATGACAAGCACTATAGCCAAGATGCTCGAATACCAAGCTGTCAGCCGCCACCGAATAGACATATTACACATCACCTCTTAAAATGTAGCCAGCTCCCCGAATTGTACGAATGAGACGTTTACCGCCATCCTGCTCCGTTTTTTGTCGTAGCATGGCAACATATACTTCGAGCACATTCGATTCTCCGCTATAGTCATAGCCCCAAATTTTGTCCATAATCAGATCACGCGACAGAACACGCTTCGGGTTTTGCATGAACAAATGGAGCAGTTCAAATTCTTTGGCCGTCAGTTCCAAGCGTTTGCCGCCACGAACCACTTCACGGGATTCGTTATCCAGTTGTAAATCCTCGAAGGTAAGTCTATTTCCGTTATTGCCCTGTTGTTCGGTTTTACGCCGCAAAAGCGCTCGCACTCGTGCCAGCAACTCCTCCAGAGCAAACGGCTTGACGAGATAATCATCGGCCCCTAGATCCAAGCCTTTAACCCGATTCTCAACCTCATCCTTGGCTGTAAGCATTAGGACAGGTACCGTGCTCCCCCCCTCCCGCATGCGACGGCATACCTCAAAACCATCGACTTGCGGCATCATTACATCCAGCACGACTACATCAGGCTCAGCTGTCAGCATTTTATTTAATCCCTCTGCTCCATTGGCGGCTGTCAGCACTTCATAGCCTTCAAATGCCAGCCCTCTGCGCAGCATGGAAACAATTTTTTCATCGTCATCAATGATCAAAATAGTAGAACGCATACACGATCGAACTCCTTTATCTCTTCTTTTCCCTCTATTGTAGCAGGAGTACACGCGCGTAGCATCTCGCTACTTCATACAGCAAGAAACGGAAGGGAACTTCCTTCCGTTTCTTGCGTGCACATGTTCATTTTTGTAAAGTTATCATCTTATTGCTGGAGCGTCGAGCTAAAGTCATTTTTGTTGCCAATTTTCAGTTGAACATCTTTTTTCTGCCCAGCTCGTTCGATGTTAAGCGTCAGTGCTGTACCCACTTTTTGTTTTTGAATGAACTGGATCAGCTCTTGTGATGTGCTATAAGGCGTGCCATTGGCTCCGATAATCACATCGTAAGGACGCAGATCAGCCTGATAAGCTGGTGATTTGTATATAATATCCCGCACAACCGAGCCTTCGGTCAGGGTTGTTCCCAGTTCTTTGGCTACTTCAGGACTCAAATTTAACAGACTTGCACCAATGAAAGGCACAGGTTCTTTAGGGATAGGCTGGTTATTTTTCAGCTTATCGACGACTTCCAAAATCGTATTGGACGGAATCGCAAACCCGATTCCCTGTGCGTCTGCACTAACAGCTACGTTCATACCGATAACTTGCCCTTGCAGATTTAACAGCGGTCCACCAGAGTTACCAGGGTTAATGGACGCATCCGTCTGAATGAGATGCTTGTATTGCGTCGGTTTTCCAGTTGATTCACTATTAATGGTGATCGTACGTTCTTTCGCACTTAGCACCCCGGCTGTTACCGAATGCTCAAAGCCTTCAGGGTTGCCAATTGCGACCATCCACTCGCCGACTTTAGCGTTATCGGAGTCACCCAAAGTTACTGTCGGAAAGTTATTTTTGCCTTCAATTTTAAGTACCGCCAAATCAAGATCAGCATTTTTGCCCAAGACTTTGGCTTCGTAAGGCTTATTAGTTCCCTCTACTGTAACCTGAACCACACTCGCCCCTTCAACAACATGGTTATTGGTTAGGACGTAACCCGATTTATCAAAAATAAAACCGGAACCAATACCAAGCGGAGTCAGCTGTCCGCTGTTGCTACCTTCATTTTCATTACTGTTACCGCTGCTGCCACTGTCACCATACTGATTACCGAAAAAGTATTGATACAGCGGGTCATTGTAATAAGGGCTACTTTGTCTGCCGCTGCTGCCACTGGTTTGTTTGGCAAGCGTTTCGATTTTGACGACTGCCGGTCCAGCCTTAGCCACAACAGATTGAACATCAGCGGTACCTGAAGGCATCACAGCCGGAACTGCGCTTGGAGTCGAACTGGTTGTTCCTGAATTAGTCGTTTCTCCGCTTTCAGCTGCCGCCGAAGTCAACGCCGTCTCGGGTGTGAACATATTTGTTCGGTCAGCTGTATACATCAATACTGTAATGACCAGCATCCCGGCCAAAAAAGATAAGAAAATTGTTTTCACCTGCGACTTGGGCTTATTCGGTTTGAATTGCCAGTTGCCGCCATTTCGACCCGAACCATCCTGTTGCTCAGGCATAGCACGATGGTATGAGGGAGGAAGGGGTCTTACTGCCTGCGGTGGCGTGATCTCAACATCTTTTTCCACCGACTGCCCTTCCTTACGTTGTCCGTCCGATTGAACTGAAGAAAAAGGGCCGTAAGAATAATAATATGAGGAACCGTTCGAATCGTTTTGCCGAGTTACGTTATCGGTATCAACCTGATCGTTGTCGTTCCGGCGTCCGGAGTTATTATTTTTAAATTCGTCCATTGTATATCTCCTCCCAAACCCTATGCTTCAAGGTGGTGTTGTTTAACTGACTTTATTTTGCACTTTAAACCTTAATTCCACCTTAAAAACAATTAAAAAGGAGATAAAACCTTAGACCTATTTGTACCTAACCACTTTACTCAAAACGAAATGCCCCGGATATAATCCGGAGCATAATCGATTGTATATGCTTTTTTATTTCGTGTTAAAGTTTTCGTCGAACTTTTCATTCGGTGTTTGAGCATTGTTTTGAATTTTGTTGCGACTAGAGTTTTGAACTTTTTGTGCTACTGCACCTGTACCGCCTTGATCTGTTGCAAATTCTTCATCATACTTCTCATTTGGTGTCTGGAAGTTGTCTTGAATTTTATTTTGTTCAGACTGCTTTACCTTTTGTGAAACAACACCTACCGTATTGTCTTGTGCAAATTCCGCTCTGAACTGATTTCCTGTGCTTGCATTGAAGCCTTTGTTCGTGAAAGAACTTCCGCCTTGATTTGGCATAATTCTCAACCTCCCAGTATGTTTTGTGGGATAAACTCATCCCGCAACATAGTATGTGATGTTGGAAAAAACAATATTCAAGGATTATATGGAAGCATCCAGTGTCGCGGTCGGAATGGTTTTATGCGTTTCTATCGCCTTTTGGAGCGATTTCACCATCTTTTCCGTACATTTTCCGTTACCTTTTTTTATAATTTGAACATCCACATCTTTCTTGCCCCATTCAGAATACACCTGCCGGGTTGTTTTAAAATACAAATCAATTTTATTGCCCTTAATCGCAGAACCTGTATCTGCTACAATCCCGTATCCATAACCAGGAATGTACAATATGCTTCCCAAAGGAAACGTTTTGGGATCAGCCGCAATCGTAGACAGCGTGTTCTTGTCACGACGCACTTTTACACCGGAATACGTAATACCGTAACCGGGATGACTTGGCCGTTTGCCAGTCGATTCATAGCCTGCTGTATATCCTGTTGCTGTGACCGTCATGGTCGTAATAACCTGCTCTTCACGTGGAGCTAAAACAGGTGTGGACTGCCATTTCTTATGCTGGACCGGTTCTTTGTGACCGTAAACTTCATTGCCGGGCAATACCAGACAGGTTGCGATTAACACGGTTCCCAAAATCCGTTTCCATACCAACATGGATCTCATAAAAAACCTCCCCTTGAGGCAAAGGCTTTCCAGAAATCCATTGGTTTATACGAACAGATTATTATTTTTGAACATCCTGACCTGGATAAAATCTGCTCAGCTTCACTTTATCTTCAAAAATATGCAGGAGTGTCCGCACTATGGGGGTGTGCTCATCGTCTGTATGCAATATAATGGAAGCAGGAGAAATCGAAATAAGGGTGCTCACGATTCGATCCTCGACCTCCATTTCCAGTTCAATGCCTGGCATCTCGACAATGATGTCATCTGCATCGGGAGTCGGTATCGGCACCATGGCACTATCCAGAATCGTAAAATTATGTCCGCCTTGGTGAAGTACGTGTACGAGCGGAACTTTGCTTTCCTGAAAAAAAACAAAATATTTAAGCAACCCCATAAATTCTTCGTATTGCCGATCTGCCCAGAATTCTTCCATGGCATAGTCGACGATTTCTTCAAGCTCTTTTTTATACGCATGGAGCCTAAATTGAATCAGTCCTTCCAAATTGATCACACGAAGCTCCTTAAAATCCTTCTCCAGGAGAGTGGTCAGCTTACCATGACGCTTCAAACGACCTCTCGGGCCATCATCGTTTAACAGTGAACGAATCATACTGCGAATTTGCTCTGTATCCTCTTTCTCCAGCAGCGAACAGGCTTTGGTGAGAATGAGATTAAGCAGCCCCCACTCCTTGACCTCGATAATATAATCCGCTATTGCCGAAGACATGATGCTGTATACACAGGGGAGAAAGCTTTCAAACGCCGAATTGCTTTCTGTGCCCTTGCAGGTCCATGCCACTTTGTTGTCCAGCTGTCTGAAAGTGAATCGAAATCCGCGCCGTGACATATGTAGCCCCTTTGTTCTACTTTTGACCACTTCGTAAAACCGGTCGGTTTCCTGATCTCCGTTTGTATTGGTCCACACTGTAAACAGTTCCATTGGCTCACTCCTTTCGATCACTGCTTTCAGTATATGGCGGCCTCTGAAGGGTTATACGAAGTGAACGACTGGAAACAGAAAGACATAGTCAAAAGAGGATGATCAGGTTTCAAAAAGCCGGTTGGCGTGTTATAAACAATTACTGTGGTATAGGAAAAAAACGAAAGACGTTTGAATATTTAGGGTGGGGTATGTTAAGGTTAATTAATATGAATTTTTCACAAGAGGGAGGAGATAAGATGTCAACGATGCTGAACATGCTGCGTACATTCATGATCGTCATATTGAGCCTCGTTCAGATTTTGTCCCTTCCTGTGACGTTTCATGCGGAAGACACTACTCAATCCCTTCAGTTTACTGCGGGATCTTCTCTCCTGTCTCATGCTGATGTTTCCTCGTTAGAAACCGATTCTCACGGTCTGGAGCACCATCCCAAACCAGCTATACGCAAATCCTCCCCTTTACTTCATCTGGTGATCGCTGCGGCCAAATCACTTCCCTTTGTCATTTTGATAGCGTTTGTGCTGCTATTGAGCATCCCTAAACTACGTCTGCCTTTTATTCCTGTCATTTGCAAACTAAAGAAGCAATTGTACTTGTTCCCCATCAAATTTACCTCTAGTTATGTGGCTTAACCTCCCTTAAGCATGCACATCACCACATTTGCATGTCTATTTGTTAACCGTTCCCAATAAGTGTAATACGTTAAGTATATTTATCAGGTTTTCTATGTTAATTTATAAAATTTAATACAAAAAGAAAGTTTCCATGTCACTCCCAAAGCATGTGATTTATTTCCCATACCATTCATTTAAATAACGTATCGCACAGGAGGCTTTACAAATGGATATTCGAGAGTCTATTTTGCCAGGAATCGGGATTAAGTATCGAATAGATGCAGAGAGTGGCGACCGAATTGTCATTATTATTCATGATGATGGCAGGCGTGAGTTGTATCACTTTGATTACGAGGATTTGGAACAAAGTATTTCTATGACAACCCTGAATGATCAGGAAGCACGATTGGTAGCCTCCATCATCGGGGGTATGACTTATAAGCCGAAACAGCTTGAAAGTGTAGAAATGACGTTTGACGATTTTATTATCGAATGGTATAGAGTGGAATCTCACTATGCAAGTGTTGGCAAATCCATCGGTGAGCTGGATATTAGACAAAATTCGGGAGCCACTGTTATTGCCATTGTGGAGAAAAAGGGAATGAAATATGTAAATCCTGGTCCTGAAGTGATTATTAACGATGATGCCACTGTAGTTGTTGTTGGGGAACGCGATCAGCAAAAACGCTTTAAACAAATCCTTATGAACGGAAGCGGGTGATTGGATGGATCATCTGGTATTTGAGGTTGGATTGGCTATTGCTCTCATCGCTGCAGCCGGACTTATTTCCTCCAAACTGCGCTTCTCGGTCATCCCTTTTTATATCCTGATCGGAATGGCAGTTGGACCGCATGCGATGGAGCTATGGCATTTTGATTTTCGCTTTATCGAAAGCGCCCCTTTTATTGATTTTATGGGAAGAATCGGAGTGCTGTTTCTTCTCTTCTACTTGGGTCTGGAGTTTTCAGTAGGTCGGTTAATTAAATCAGGCCGCTCCATTGCCGTGGGTGGCACCATTTATATTGGCATCAATTTCACACTGGGGCTGGCTCTTGGCTTCCTGAGCGGCTTTCCTGTAGCAGAAACACTGGTTATCGCCGGAATTACAACCATATCATCCAGTGCTATTGCTGCGAAGGTGCTGGTAGATCTCAAGCGGACTGCCAATGCTGAAACTGAAATGATTTTGGGCATTATTATGTTCGAGGATGTTTTCCTCGCCGTATACATCTCCATCCTCTCCGGATTGGTTCTTAGCGATTCATCCTCGCTCGGGGGTGTACTGCTATCAGCGCTAATCGCGCTTGGCTTTATGCTTGCAGTCATTATTATGGGTCGTAAGGCCGTCCCTCTGTTAAATCGGATTCTCCGTATTCGCTCCAATGAGGTATTCGGACTTGTTGTTTTCGGCTCCCTGTTTCTGGTGGCTGGTTTTTCGGAAACGATTCATGTGGCGGAAGCTATCGGCGCCCTGTTAGTCGGTCTCGTACTGGCCGAAACGGAACATGCCAAACGGATCGAGCATTTAATTGTTCCTTTCCGCGATTTCTTTGGCGCTCTGTTCTTTTTCAGCTTTGGGCTATCCATTGATCCACTGTCCCTAGGAGGAAACGCGATATGGCTTGCGCTGGCAGCAGTCGTTCTCACGTTATTTGGGAACATTTGGGCAGGAATGTTGGCTGGGCGTACGGCCTCCTTATCTCCCAAAGCGTCAGCAAATATCGGACTGACCATTGTGGCACGGGGTGAATTTTCGATTATCATGGCCAACTTGGGTAAAGAAGGTGGTTTACTTGATATTGTTCAACCTTTTGCAGCCATCTATGTACTCATACTGGCCATTCTTGGACCACTTCTCACAAAGCAGTCAAAACCTATTTTTAATATGTTAAACAAAATATTCAAGTTCAAGGACCCCCGCCTACGAAAAGAAGAAAGTAACTCGGCGTAACTGTAAAGCTGGATACGACAATCCATAGGAGGGAAGGCTATGCCGCACGCTATTAAACATGCCGAAACTCTATGAGGCGGCTTGTGAAGCCCGCTTCAGAAGATGCGAGCAGGTTCCCTGTCTTTTATACGGTGATTGGCGGAATTACGGCATCCGTCGGTCTGGAATTGTTTTTGCATCCGCATGATATGATCGCTGGAGGCGTCACGGGGATCTCCAGACTCATGTCGCTTTATACACAAGAGCATTTTGGGTTATTGCTATTCGTTTTGAACTTGCCACTCATGCTGCTGTATTCATTATCCACTCACAAACCCATGCTGCTCCGTGCACTACCCGGCTTGTTCGCCTTTTCAGGCTCAGCCATCATTCTTTCGCCTTTTCCGGCAGTGAGCGGCCATCCGGTCGTATGTGCTTTGGGCGGCGGAATCTGTATCGGTCTTGGCGCAGGGCTGGCAGCTCGTCACGGTGGTCTGCTTGATTCACTAGGACTTAACGAAACAGGCGATGGCCGTCCATCCACATTGTTGCTAACACACCGCAAGATTCCGTTAATACAGATTGTTATGCTATGTAACGGTCTGCTGCTCATTACAGCTGGCTTTGTGCTAGGCTGGGAGCCAGCTCTATATTCAGCCTTATCCTGCCTCGCCGCCTACGAAACGACCCGGCTGATGTTTACCGGTCTGACGCGTATGGTTTGTGTTGTCAGCAAGAAGCAGCCAACCGTCGAGGATGCTATATATCGCAGGTTGCGTATACACAGCACGCCTGTTGAAGGCTCTGCCCAGATAGAGGGCAAGATCAAAAGCGAATCTGAGGATAAAAAAGAACAAATGGTCATCGTTTACAGCGTTCATCTGTTGGATTTGCAGCGCTTTAAGGCAGTCATCCAAATGGCAGACCCGCAAGCTGAGATCATGTATATGAAACGATGGAAAGCATAGCAAAGTAACACATCAAAAAACGCTTATCTGCACTAATCTATGTATAACGATTAGTACAGATAGGCGTTTTGTAATGAACACTATATTAACGGATATTAATTCTGCATGATAAAATCATGTTCAATACTGCTGGCACTGTCAAAAGTACGAATAATATCATAACGGGTATTACGCTGTGCCGGAATGTGACCCGTCTCGCGGATCAACTGTAAAATGGATTCAATGTTAACCTTATACGTTGCGCCTGCAGCGGAAACTACGTTTTCCTCAATCATGGTGCTACCAAAATCATCGCAACCGTAGTACAACGATTTTTTACCGATTTCAGGTCCCATAGTTACCCATGAGGATTGAATATGCTTGATGTTATCCAATACAAGACGACTGATCGCAACGGTCTTCAGATATTCCTCCGGCGTCTGACGTTCCTTCTTCAGGTTGGTATTGTCTGGCTGGAAGGTCCAAGGAATAAAGGCCAAAAATCCTTCAGAATTATATTTGTTTTCAATGCATTCGTCCTGAGCATCACGAACACGCAACAAATGCAGCGCACGCTCCTCCATCAACTCGCCAAAGCCAATAACCATCGTAGCAGTCGTGTTCATCCCAACCTTATGAGCCGTTTGCATGACATCCATCCAATCACGCCAAGAGCCTTTGAGACGGCTAATTTTGCGGCGTGTGCGGTCATCCAAAATTTCTCCACCTCCGCCCGGAAGCGAATCCAATCCAGCTTCATGAATGGCGCGGATTGTTTCTTCCATAGAAAGACCAGATTTCTCCTTCATTTTGTGAATTTCAGCTGGCGAGAAGGAGTGCATCGTAATATCGGGAAAACGCTCCTTGATATCTTTCAGCAAATCGGTATAATAACTGAACGGCAGATTCGGGTTCACACCGCCTTGCATTAGAATTTCGGTGCCACCTACTTCCTGCGTTTCCTTGATCTTCTGAAAGATCACCTCATCCGGCAAAACATAACCTTCATCAGAACCTGGTCTACGATAAAAAGCGCAGAAGCGACAGTATACGTCACACACGTTTGTATAGTTAATATTTCGTCCGATAACGAAGGTTTTAACGGGATCGGGATGCATGCGATTCATGACTTTATTCGCCGCATGACCGATTTTTTCTACCTCGTCTGATTCGAACAAAGCAACGGTATCCTCTAAATTCAGGCGTTCGCCGCGTAGGGCTTTATCTAAAATATGGTCGATTACACTCATGGTGTATCCTCCTTCGCTGTCACAGGGCGACGAAATGAACGACAGGACTTATGAACGAGAATGCTTTCACAAACCTGCGTTCGAACCCTGCCGTAATGTATGTTCATGACTAGCCTTGTATGTTGTCTGTGCTATTTAGCATAGTAAAACCTAATGATAATACTAACATATCTTTAGGTAAGCAACCATACTTATTCCCGCTTTTTTCTGCTTTTCACCTAGGAAAACAGGCAACTGCCAAGCTTATCTCAACGTTGCATATAGCCAAAAAATAAGAAAACAGAACTGAAAAGTGTCTTTTTTCACACTGTCGTTCATGTTATTTTATAGAAAACAGCAAGCCTCCTGAAATACTGGAAACTTGCTGTTTAGTACTGTACATATTTGCTCTCAGCGTGAAAACGACAAAGATGCTGCGGATGTGCTAACGCTCTAGCGCAGCGCCTCATCCAGATCACTGATCAGGTCGTCAATATCCTCCAAACCTACGGAGAAACGGAGCAGTCCGTTCGTAATCCCGCGCTCCAATCGTACACTATGGGGCATAGCCGCATGTGACATCATCGCCGGATACGACAAGATGCTTTCCACAGCTCCCAGACTCACCGCTACAATTGGAATACGTACGCGACTGAGGACTTCTTTTGCACGCTCACCAGAACCCACATCAAAAGATATCACTGCACCATAACCGCTGGATTGGCGCTCATGAACTTCACGCCCTGGATGATTCTCCAGACCCGGGTAGTATACCGCCTCAATGTCGTTGCGCTCGTTCAGCCAGTTAGCGAGCTTCGCTGCGCTCTTTTCGCTGTGAGCCATACGAGCCTCCAGTGTCTTCATACCGCGCATGAGCAACCATGACTCCTGCGGAGCCAACACGGTACCCAGTCCATTTTGGAGCTGCTTGATTTGTCTTCCCAACGATTCGGTACGTGCTACCGCAAGTCCTGCCAGCACATCGCTGTGTCCGCCCAGAAACTTGGTCGCACTGTGCAATACAATATCAACTCCCTGCTCAATCGGACGTTGATAATAAGGTGTCATAAAAGTATTATCCAATAACGTTAAAAGCCCGTTGTCCTGTGCCCAAGAAGTTATTCCTGCCACATCGGTAATTTTGAGTGTCGGATTGGACGGAGTTTCCATATATACAGCCCTTGTATTCTCCTGCAACGCATCTTTCACAAGGTTGAGGTCCGTCATGTCGACGAAGGTCGTTTCGATATTCATCCGTTTCAAAATGGAGGTCAGCAGTCGATATGTTCCTCCATATACGTCCTCGGAAACAATGACATGATCTCCAGCAGACAAGAGCATAAATGTAGTAGAGATGGCCGCCATACCTGATGCAAAGGCAAAACCGCACGCCCCGCCTTCTAATAAAGCGATATAATCCTCCAAAGCTTGTCGTGTCGGATTACCTGAACGGCTATAGTCATGCTGTGGAGGATTAAAAATATCGTGATGGTGGAAGGTAGAAGCTTGATAGATCGGGACGCTCGATGCCCCCGTAACGCTGTCAATTTCAGAGCCAAAATGCAGCAGCTTGGTAGCGAACTTCCGCTCTTTGTTCAGATCCTGCCCGATCCTCCTCGCATCCTCTATCATTGCAGCTCTCCTCCTTCTACTTCTTGACGTGCCGCTTCCAACGCCGAACGTAAATCTTCAATTAGGTCGTCTGTATGCTCAATGCCTACGGAGAAACGCAACAGCCTGTCATCTACCCCGACTGCATCCCGAATTTCTGCTGGTATGTCCGCATGTGTCTGCACAGCGGGATAGGTCATTAACGATTCCACACCGCCGAGACTTTCCGCAAACGCAATGAGCTTAATGTGACGAAGCAAAGGTTCCACATAACGAGCATCCTTTACTTTAAAGGAAAAGATACCCGTATTTCCGCTGGATTGTTTATTTTGAATCTCACGACCTGGATGGCCTTCTAGAGCTGGATAAAATACTTCCGCCACAGCCGGATGCGTCAGTAAATAGTTAGACAGCACTGTTGCATTATGCTCGTGCCGGTCCATACGCAGCGCTAACGTCTTCATGCCCTTCATTAACTGGTAGCAATCGCTTGGGGAAAGCACTGCCCCTATGGAATTGTGCAGGAATGCAATTTCAGCTGATAGCTCTTTGCCTTTGGTTACGATCAACCCTGCCAGCACATCATTGTGTCCGCCCAAATATTTGGTTGCGCTATGTACCACAATATCCGCGCCCAGTTCCAATGGCCGCTGGAAATATGGCGTTAGCAGCGTATTATCTACAATGGTAAGCAACTGATGTTGTGATGCCCATTTAGCCACCGCTCGAATATCAGTAATCATCATTAACGGATTTGTAGGCGTTTCTATGAATACAGCTTTGGTATTCGGTCGACATGACTGTTCGAGCGCTTCAAGATCGTTCGTATCCACATAACTGGCTGTCACACCAAATTTAGACAAAATACGCTCCAGCAAACGATACGTCCCGCCATACAGATCCAGCGATACTATGAGATGATCTCCCTGTCCAAACAATGCAAATACCGTTTGCAGCGCCGCCATACCTGAGCTGCATGCAAAGCCTGCATCACCCGATTCAAGTGCAGCAGAAGCCTCTTCCAGTACCTTTCGCGTGGGATTGATCGTCCGAATGTAATCAAATCCTGTGCTTTGACCCAGACGGGGATGGCGGAACGCCGTAGATTGGTAAATCGGGTAATTAACAGCCCCGGTTACTGGCTCTTCTACTGAACCGATTTGTGCCAATCTACTTTCGATTTTCCACTGTTTCTCACTCATATGAATCCTCCTGTTAACTTCCATAGTGGGTGCTATAACCAATCCTGCAAAAATGGATGTCAAAGACTATACTGCTGCGCTACTGCAAGGTGATACTCTACAAAGGTAAACTACATGCTCCTTTTTTAAATCTGGGGCCCGATATCATAAGGTGTTTCTTGGTATACATAATAGTTCAGCCAATTCGAGAATAATAAATTGGCGTGCGCCCGCCAAATTGAGGGGGGGGTGCGCTCAGGATCATCATTAGGAAAATAATTTTTGGGGACTTCAATATCCATTCCTTTGGCTACATCGCGGTCGTATTCCCATTTCAGTGAAAGCGGGTCATATTCAGAATGCCCAGTTACAAAAATTTGTTTACCGTCAAGCGTGGCTACGAGGTACACTCCAGCTTCTTCGGATTCGGATAAAACTTCTAATTCGGCGATATGATCAATATCTTCCCGACGAACCTCCGTATGCCTGGAATGAGGAGCATAAAACAGTTCATCAAAGCCGCGTAACAATTTTACTTTAGGTTTAATCACGGTGTGTGGAAATACACCGAAGCATTTGTAGTCGAGCCCATATTTAGGGACATCGAAATGATGGTATAAGCCTGCCTGTGAGGCCCAACAGATATGCATGGTAGAAGTTACATTCGTTTTCGTCCATTCAAAGATTTGCCGGATTTCCTCCCAGTAGTTCACATCCTCAAACTCAAGCTGTTCAACCGGGGCTCCTGTAATGACCATGCCGTCAAAACGACTGTTCTTGATCTCGTCAAACGTTTTATAGAACATGTTCAAATATTCTTGCGATGTATTTTTGGATACATGAGACTTCATATGCACCAGCGTGACATCCACTTGCAACGGCGTATTGCCGACCAGGCGCAACAGTTGGGTTTCCGTCGTTTCCTTTGTAGGCATTAAATTCAAAATGGCGATACGCAACGGACGAATATCCTGATGATAAGCCAAGCTTTCATCCATTACGAAAATATTTTCGCCCTCCAGCACTTCCTTAGCAGGTAATGTGTCTGGGATTTTAATCGGCATGTAAACTCACTCCTTGTTCGGTAAGTTTTGCGAAAATCGTCTTGTTGAGATGCCGGGCATATAATAAAAAGACCTTTCTCTGGTTAGAGAAAGGTCATATTTGTATCCATATGCGCCTCTCTCATCTGTCAGGGCAACGCGCTTTGTACAAAGCGCGCGTCCTGCAAGAATTAGCACCGTGCGATTAAAATCGCCGGTTGCCGGGTATCATCGGGCTAGTCCCTCCACCTGCTCTTGATAAGATTTCGCTATATTCATTTTGGGTTCACAAAGTTCTTGTTGTTCACTTTAATGCATCGGCTGGGCTTCGTCAAGATGGGACTTGCAAATTTGTAACCTGCATTCACATTTTGTCTACCTTTTCCATAGGTTAAATCATATCCCTCCTATCGCTGAAGCTCTTGACACTACTGTTGATTTTGCCCATGATTTTGCGCTTGAAAGGCCGTAGGCCGAGCGTTATACTATACAAGTGCTATTAGGCAAAAATATGGAGCAGTAGTGCAGACTTGAGTGTTTCCTGCGATACTGTGGCAATCTAAAAAAAGAACATTTGAGAGGTGAATCCGGAATGGAAGGCGACCCGAGTCCGAATAGGCGGCGATCCCTGAACAACAGCATAGGAATGACTTCAGCTTGCCGAAAGACGGGACGCCAGGCTCTGCATGCTCCAAAAGCCTCCGGCTTTTGATGAGAGTGCACGCTTACCCGCACCGGCTAACTGGCTAACTGAGTCCATTCCTTATGCTTAAGGTAAACGTATTTCCGTTACGGCGGAGCATAAGGAGTGACGTATATGAAAATCCGTTTGGTCAACAACGGGGTTTTTACCCCTGTCGAAGAAATTGAAATGGCGCTTACTGCACCGGCAGAAGGTTTTTATTGGATTGATGCCGATGTCGATGATTTGGCAGTGCTCCAGCCTTTATTTTCCATGCATGATCTTGCAGTAGAAGACTGTTTGAGTGAAGAAGAACAGCGTCCGAAGATTGAAATTTATGAAAGCCATTATTTTATCGTTGTAAATAGCATTCGTTTTGATGATGAAGAAATATTTTTGCGAGCTTTGAACATTTTTCTCGGCCGCCATTTTATCATTACGGTGACCAAGCAGAAAATCAATGAGCTTCGTACCCTCAAGCCTATGCTGTGGGAGCAAGAAGTCAGCCAGCCTGACCGTTTTATGTATCTGTTGGTCGACTTAATTGTTGACAACTATTTTCTGGTTGGTGACCGGATTGAGGTCCGCATTGAAAAGCTGGAAGAAGATATTCTAATGCATACGAAAAAGTCGCATTTGAACGAAATCATCGGCTTACGCAGTGAGATTCTGTGGCTGAAAAAAGTGTTGGGCCCGCAAAAAGAAGTCATCAATACCCTGAACAAGCGGGATTTGCGGCTCATCGACGATCAATTGCAAAAATATTTTAGCGACATTTATGAAAATGCTGTGAAAATTTCGGAGACTTTCGAAACTTACCGCGACTTGATGGGTAACCTTCGAGAAGCTTATCAATCCAGTATCGCCAACCGTGCCAATGAAATTATGCGTGTGTTTACAGCAATTACGACCGTATTTATGCCATTGACGGTCATTACCGGAATATATGGGATGAACTTCGATAATATGCCTGAGCTTCATACACGTTATGGCTATTTTGTCGTCATTGGTATTATGGTGGCATTAGGCGTCAGTATGTTCTGTATTTTCCGTAAGAAAGACTGGGTTTAAAAATAAAAGGGGAAAAAGTATCAAATTGGATACTTTTTTCTATTTTCAAGCTTGGTCATAAAAAGCAGCAGCCGTGTCCTGTGAGGAACTGGCTGCTGCTTTTTAGTATGTTGGACCCTGAATATACTTCAATACCCATCTTTATCCAAATAGTTCTATATTATCCAACATGTCGGTCGGGTACCTGCTGATGACGAAACCGTATACGGATCAGACGCAGACGCTCATAAATCTGATCCAGTCCTGTTTCGGTTGCCTTTTCTTCCCCATACACTTTCAGCATGACGGGCTTGAGCAACGTATCCCCCAACTCTTCATAAGCAGACCAGATAGCTGCCTGCTCCGCCTCAGATACATTCACCAATTCCTTGTGGATCAGCTTGTCCATATCAATACCGTCTCTATCCAAATGCTCCACAGCTTCAATCATCTCTCTACGATGCAAACCTGTCTTCATTCCGATATGCTCCAGTGAAAGACCGTCCGAAATGCCTTCAATAATCGTTCTAGTTAAGCTGAATTTGTTCAGCTCCTGCCTGTACTGGTTCTCTTTTTGCTTGTATAACCATGACAAAAAAACTTCTTCTTCCAGCGTCTCTGTTACCCAGTTCAACGGAAATGGCGTGGTCCGGTCATTTTGTGTCGTAATAGCCAATAGCTCCGTCCCATATTGCGACACCTTACCCTGACCCATACCAGGCAGCTCCAACAATTCTTCTTCGGTATGGGGAAGATAGACGCTAATGAGCCGAAGCAGCCGATTCGTAGCGATAAAATAAGGCGCTTTTCGTTCCGTTGCTGCTTTTTGCCGTCTCCACATCGTCAACTGCTCATACACTTCATCACGTGGAAACAAATCACTGTAGCAATACAGCTTTTGCAGCGTTTGTCCTCGTCCTGATGATCCTTCTTGCTCATGAAATACGCCATGGATTAAGGGCCTGTAGCCCTCAGCCATTTTGAGCGCCAGCTCATGACGGTATACATGCAGTAATTCCTGCCACAAGCTGCCCTCATACCAAAGGTCGTCTATACTTTCATCCGGGACATGGTGTGTGCTCCAGCCTGCACTCCATCCCCCTTCATGTTGCCCAATCCATACCTGAGCAAAATCCTCATAGCCCTGTTCATTCCGTTTGGACAAGCGATTTAAAAATACAATCTCCATGATTTCTTCCTCCCTCATATCGTTGAAAGACAGTCCCGCACAACACAAAAACGCAAAAAAAGCACCTATCCTGCGTATTCGCAAGAAAGGTGCTTCCCTTTTTGAGCCGTACTATACTGTTGCCTATATAATAACCGTACCTTGGAGTGCCGTCAACCATAAATTCTAATGATTCAGCTTTTCCTTTGCCAATGCCAGAGCACCGCACAATCCAGCATTGTCACCCAATCCCGGAGATACGATATATTGCTCAATATCTGTTGTCAGACTCGAATGCTGTACGTATCCGTTCAAAAGTTCTTGAAGCTTGGTACGAATGAGCGGGAACAGTTGGTCCTGCTTCATCACTCCCCCGCCCATAATAATTTTTTGCGGTGACAGGATTAATACATAGCTCATTAAAGCCTGTGCCAGATAGTACGCTTCCATTTCCCAGGCTGCGTGATCGACAGAAAGTTCATGTCCTTTAACCTTCCATCTTTTTTCGAGCGCAGGACCTGCTGCCAGTCCCTCCAAACAATCTCCGTGATAAGGACATGTCCCCTCGTAAGTATCTTCTGGGTGACGACGTACCAGAATATGCCCCATTTCCGGGTGAGATAATCCATGTATCAGCTTTCCACCAACCAAAGCACCTGCCCCGATGCCTGTGCCTATCGTGATATACAGACAGTTGTCCAATCCTTTGGCGGCACCCCAAATAGACTCACCAAGTGCTGCTCCATTCACATCCGTATCAAACCCCATAGGCACATCAAAATGCTCTTTCAGTTTACCAATCAGATTGTAATTTCCCCAATGTGGCTTTGGCGTTGTTGTAATATAACCATATGTATCACTACCTTCGATAGGATCAATCGGCCCGAACGATCCTACGCCCAATGCTTCAATGCCCTTGCCTTCAAAAAATGCGATGACATTCTCCATTGTTTCTGCTGGTGTGGTTGTTGGAAAGCTCGCTCGTTCCAGTACCTCTCCACGTTCGTTGCCAATTCCACATACAAATTTGGTACCGCCTGCCTCAATTGCTCCCAATACTGTCATAGTTGCTGTTGTCCCCTTTCGATAATCCGGTTCTCTCTCCACTATATTCACCTGAAATGTACCTGAGGTCAATCCCCTAATCGCAATTGTATATAATCCTTCACAAGACGATATAACTCCGTTAACATAACGTATACAAATAAGGACACTGACGCATCCCGCCTCAGCATCCCTATATAACTTACTTTATTTAAATTGTCGTACCAGGCCTAATAGCTTCATTATGATCCGGTTGCGACACCCATCAATGTACACAAGCTTTTCATTTCAAGCTGCTCAAACTTGTCTACAATTTGCACGTGATCCAACGTCAGCAGACAACTATCCAAAGCACATGCTACAGGTACACCACAGTGAATTTCAGCGAGTTTGCGTGAAAGATGCAGCATATCCAAATCACTCTCAATTTTTTTGCGGACCGATGGTGTTAATTGATCCAGATTCTCCAGAATGCCCTCAATAGAGTCGTATTCCTGCACCAGCTTGAGTGCCGTTTTCTCACCAATACCTCGTACTCCTGGATAATTATCGCTTGCATCCCCCATCAGGCCTTTAAGGTCCACCACTTGGCGTGGCTTAAGTCCTTTTTCAGTCAGCAGGGTCTCCGGGGTGTATACCATATAATTGCCGTGGCCTTTTTTCATAATAATGACCCGTGTCCGATCATCCACTAATTGAAGTAAATCATGATCTCCCGAGAGAATCATTACATCCATGTCCTCATTTTGCGAATAATGGCGTGCAAGCGTACCGATACAATCATCGGCTTCAAAGCCTTCCGCTCCAATGTTGGGAATGCCGAGGCTGTCCGTCACTTCGCGAATCAATGTAAATTGGGGAATCAAATCATCTGGTGCGTCGGCTCGATTTCCCTTATACGCAGCAAAATGTTCCCCACGGAATGTCGTTCCGCCCATATCCCAGCAACAAATAACATGTGTAGGATTAAACGTTTGGACTGCATCCCAAAAATATCGAATAAAACCATATATGGCGTTCGTTGGCACCCCAGCTTTTGTACGACGGATATAACCGTTTGCGGCGGTTGCATAATAAGCGCGAAATAGCAGGGCCATGCCGTCAACCAGCATTACGGATTGTTCATTGCGTTGTGTCACAGATTGTATTGCTCCCATTCATCATAATATTTAACCCCCACAGTATAACATATCGTGGGGGTAAATTGGGCGTTATTGAGCTCCCCATGTGCCCTCAAATGTTTCCTCTTTGAATCCTACCGTTACTTTGTTACCGTCGGTTACAATCGGGCGTTTGATTAATCTTCCATTTGAGGATAAAAGCGAAATTTGCTCTTCACGGCTCATGTCTCCCAGCTTATCTTTCAGCTTTAACTCTTTGTACACCTCACCGCTTGTATTGAAAAACTTTTTCAGCTCCAGCCCGCTTTTGCGAATCAATTCTTCCAATTCCTCCGGGCCAGGCGGCTGTTCAAAAATAGGAATCAGTTCCGTCTCATGCCCCTTGTTTTGCAGCCATTTCACTGCATTACGGCAGGTACTGCATTTAGAATACTGATATACTTTCAGTTGGCTCATCGCTAGATTAACCTCCATTTGGTTTTCTCTTAAAAGCTCCTGCATTTCAGCCATATCGTCAGGTAGGGGAGCATAGAATGTCAGCCGCTCCCCGGTTACAGGATGCTCCAAGGACAGCTCTGAAGCATGTAAGGCTTGTCGAGTCATCCTGGCATCAAGCTGATCATATCGCTCACGTTGCGCAGCATCATCAGGTGTAATCCGGTACATTTTATCTCCGATCAACGGACAACCGATATAAGTCATATGCACTCGAATTTGGTGCGTACGCCCGGATTCCAACTTTAGTCCGATGCGGCTTCCCCCGCTCCACACTTCCTCCAGCTTATACAGCGTAAGTGCAGGATAACCATCCGGAGTCACCATACGTAAATGCGGATCATCCGGGTTGCGGTCAATCGGTCCGTCTACCTTACCTTCCTGCAGCTCAGGGCGCCCATGCACCAGAGCCGTATAGCGCTTATCCACCGTTCCCGCAATCATCTGTTCAGAAATATGCTGGTGTACATATGGATTTTTGGCTACGACCAGCACCCCCGTCGTCTCCTGATCAAGACGATGAACAGGACGAAATCGGAACAGCTCCCCCTTGGTCTGCCAATAATGCACAACCCCGTTAGCCAGTGTTCCTGTGTAATGACCATGAGTCGGATGGACAATCATGCCCGCCGCCTTATTCACCACTAACAGATGTTCATCCTCAAACAATATCTCAAAAGGAATGGGTTCCGGTAAAATATCATCAGAACGCTCGCGCTCCATGCGAATTTCTACTCGATCCCCGGATTTCACCTTTACGCTGATGTACACACGTGTCCCGTTCAGCATAATACCTTGCTCGGTCAGCTTGAGTTTGGATATTAACTTTCGAGAAATGTTCATACGTTTTTGTAAAATAGTCTTCAACAGCATGCCCTCCTCCTCCGGAGGGATCGTATATACGATAGGTTCATAGTACAAGCTCATACAAATTCCCGGTTGCCTCCTTATTTGCGGAACACTTTTTTGCTGCGCACATATTCGACATCGGGTACGCCCTGACGGACATTCGCTGTGCGAGCGACGGCAAAGAAATAATCAGAAAGGCGGTTCAAATACCGACGTACCGCCGGATTGATGTCCGTATGTTTACCTAGTGTAACCGCACGGCGTTCTGCGCGTCGGCAAACCGTACGGCAAACATGAAGCGTTGAGGATAATGTGTTACCACCTGGTATAATAAAACGCTCCACCTTCGGATTTTCCTCCTGACATGCATCAATCCAACCTTCCAGACGCTCTGCCAGCTCGTCCTTCACCTTATATTTGCTTTCACTGATTTTAACAAATGCCAAATCCGAACCACAATCAAACAGCTCCTGCTGTATTTCTTCCAATTGAGTCCGAATATCCGCAAACTCTTCCCCTTCGGCAAAGCTGATCGCTTGTCCTACAAAGCTGTTCAGCTCGTCAATTGTTCCGTACGCTTCCACACGATCATCATCTTTGGACACTCGACCGCCGATCACAGAAGTTTGTCCTTCATCACCTGTTCTAGTATAGATTCCCATTCCATTTCATCCCCTTTATCATTCCGTAAGTGCTTTCAGCACCTTGATGGCTTCTTCCTTATTGCTTGTACGAGGCGGAACGGTAGCAAATAATGTTTTGGAGTTATATTTTAGCTCCTTAAACATCTTCATCTGCTCCACCGGAATTCCGAACAAATGAGTTTCCTTGCTCACATCTGTTCCTTCTTCCTCCTGCCCCTTCTTCTTAAATACGCCGCCCTCGAACACGCCCCGGGCATACGTCTTCTTGTCAAAAGCATCATCTAACGGCAGATTCGAACCATTCTGTCCATACAGCTTCATGTCCTCTTCCGGCAAAAGAAACAGATCATGTTCCCCGGCCGCATATTCTACAACCAGCTTCTGCTGGTTATACAGCGGACTGACTGAAATCTCAATAGTCGGAGCCTGTTCACCCAGCTTATCCTTAAGCTTTTGTGCCAGCTCCTCACGGATGACTGAAGCATCCCCTTTATCCATAATAAAAATGGAGAAGCTGTCCTTGTCCCGTCCCCCACATCCAGCCAATAATACAAGTGTCAGCATTCCGATGATCCACGGCGATAGCCTTTTTAGCCCCGCTCTCATATGTACGCCCCCTCTTCCATGCCATTAATATATCATAAGTTGTGAACGCAAAAAAAGAAGGCTCGACGGCCTTCTTCTTACATTTGGCTGACTTCACACGGTTAAACCTTGCATTCCGTACCATACAGCTTCATATATTCATTGATTTTCAAATCGAGCTTGCAGCTGATCTCAATGACAAGATCAGAGGTGAAGGACTGCTCTTTCTGAAACGTCCGCATCATCTCATTGCGCAGGAACAAAATTTCATCTTCCAGAGAAATGTCGTATCCTATTGAACTAGACGAATTAAATCCAACATATGACATGAGCATTCCTCCTACAATTGAAAAATTGAACTTCCTGCTATCGATTTCAAATTATAGCATAGAAATTTAGAAATAAAATACTATTTTTTATGAATTACCCATAAAAAAATAATTTTAACCTTCTTTTCTTACTTTTTCTACAAAATGACCAATCCGATCCAGTGCCTCCGTCAGCTGAGCAACAGAAGTCGCGTATGAGCAACGAAGATAGCCTTCGCCTCCCAAACCGAACACATTACCTGGTACAGCCGCAACTTTAGCCTCTGCCAAAAGACGCTGTGCAAATTCATCTGAGCTGAGTCCCGTGCTTTGAATACTAGGGAAAACGTAAAAAGCCCCTCTTGGCTCATGGCACTCCAGGCCGATTTCCCGAAACCCTTCAACCATCAGACGGCGACGCTGATTATAGGCTTCTACCATACGATCTTTCTCACCCAAACCATTCCGCAACCCTTCCAGTGCCGCAACTTGCCCCATAGAAGGCGCACACATTACGGTGTACTGATGGATTTTGAGCATAGCGGCAATCAGATCGGGATGTCCGCATGTATATCCAATACGCCAACCTGTCATGGCGAAGGCTTTGGAAAAACCACTGACGAGAATCGTACGATCCATCATACCAGGCATAGCCGCAAAACTGACGTGCTTCTCTCCATAATTCAATTCAGCATAAATTTCATCAGAAATGACGATCAAATCATGCTTTTCCACGACTTCGGCAATCGGAAGCCAATCTTCATAAGTCATCGTAGCCCCAGTTGGATTGCTCGGATAGCATAAAATCAGCACCTTGGATTTAGGTGTAATTTTTGCCTCCAGCGCCTCAGCCGTCAGCTTGAATTCATCCTTAGCAAAGGTTTCAATACCTACCGGAATCCCGCCTCCAATTGCAGTGATTGGAGAATATGAAATGTAGCACGGTTCGGGCACGAGAATTTCGTCGCCAGGTACAATTAACGCACGCAAAGCAAGATCAATCGCCTCGCTTCCCCCAACGGTCACGATAATCTCATTTTTAGGATCATAACGGACTTCAAATTGCTCATTCAGATAATCACTGATCGCTTCACGCAGTTCTGGCGTTCCCGCATTAGACGTATAGCTGGTAAAACCTCGCTCTAATGAATAGACACAGGCTTCCCGCATATGCCAAGGGGTTGTAAAATCCGGTTCGCCTACACCAAGGGTAATAATATCCTTGTTGCCACCCACCAAGTCAAAAAACTTACGAATACCCGAAGATGGGATCTCGCGCACCAACGGGGACAAATAGGAACTCATAGCTTTGTTACTGTCGGTAAATGCTTCTGTTTTGAGATTCATCATGATCTTCCTTTACGGCGAAATCATCAGACGATTATCTTCCTGATGGTCCTCAAAGATAATTCCGTCCTGCTTGTATTTTTTAAGCGTAAAATTAGTCTTGGTAGACAAGACCGAATCAATTGGCGACAGTTTCTCCGACACAAAGTTAGCGACCTCACGAAGATTGCGGCCTTCAACCTCTACCAGCAAATCGTATGCTCCGGACATGAGATAGACCGATTTAACTTGCGGATACAAATAAATCCGTTCTGCAATCCCTTCAAAGCCTCTTCCACGCTCGGGTGTAATTTGCACTTCGATCAAAGCGGTAACCTTTTCGTCGTCGACTTTGTCCCAATTAACTACAGCGGCATATTTGACAATCACGTGTTGGTCTTCGAGCTCTTTCATTGAGATGCGTACATCCTGCTCGTCAACCCCCAGCATAGTAGCCAATAAAGTCGGTGTTCTTCTTGCATCTTCTTTTAACAATTCCAGCACTTTTAATTTCAATTCATTCAGCTCTGTCATTCTACATAAGGCCTCCATCGAAAGAGATTACTATACATCATACAATACGCACTTTAAACCTGCAAAGAAAAACCGTCCACTCCGGTAAACCCGGCAGGTGGACGGCTGTTATGGGAATCTGCTTCAAAAACAGAAAATCCCGTTTACATATAATAAGGGTTGTTTTGGTGTGTAGACTGGCCTTGCTGGTGCATAGATTGACCATATACTCCCGCGGATGTCGACTTTTGCTGAATGAACTGTTGGCATTCTTGTTGGGTCTTGCGAGCTTCTTGAATCTGTTTGTCCAAATCGATGCGCAGTGCTTTAGTTGGAGTGGCGTACATATTATTTTGGCTCATCAGATGATACAAATCACCTTGCAGACGCAATGTATCATTCGTAAGGTCGGTGAACATCTGACGCACAGACGGACAATTGGATTCTGTCGTCGCCGTTGTGTATTCGCGCACTGTACGTTTCATATCAGCAAGAATGGTATAGAGCAAATCTTCTTCGGGCATAAATGACATATTGTTTTGTGAATACATTCTGTCAAACCTCCTTTATTGGTAAATCCAAATTACTGCTGTGGTTGCATTGGAGCAAGCTGCTGATGCTGTTGAAGAGCATTAGAAAGCAGATTCAAGTGGTGCTCATGAGTTCTTGCCAGTTGTAAACAGGCTTGTTGGATGGCTGGGTGCTGAATAGACGCCGCTGTGGCCGCACATTGTTTGAGTAGTAGTTCTTCATTGGAGATGGAGTCCACGATGTACTCCAGCTCTTTGCCTGACAGGGGTTGCATGTTCGTAGATTGCATAATCTCTGTGCCTCCTTAAAAGTTTTGTTGCACGCTGGTTATCTTGTCCGTTTGGCGAAATACTATGTACACATAAGAAATACTACATATTGCCTATGAGGAGTGCTATTTTATATGGAGTTGATAAGCGGGAATACATATTGGCCGAATTCCGTGGAGCAGACACTGGATTTTCCGCCTTTGGCAGAGGATTTAATTTGTGATGTATTGATCATCGGAGGAGGGATGGGAGGGGCCATCTGCTCCCGGTTATTGGGAGAACGACAGGTAGACACCGTGGTTATTGACAAACGCAAACTGGTAACTGGAAGCTCTTCGGCCAATACTGGCCTGCTGCAATACAGCAATGACAAGACCTTAACCTCTTTCATCAATACGTTTGGTGAAACGAACGGTGTACTGTTTTACCGCATGTGCAAGGATGCACTAGATCAGTTAGATAAGCTGGCTGCCACACTGGATACAGACCCTTCCTTTATTCGGCGAAGCAGCCTGTACTATGCAAGTACACTAGAAGATGTACAGGTGCTTCAGGAAGAGTACAAACAGCTAACCCGGTTTGGATTTCCAGTGGAGTACTGGGATGAGCAACAAGTGGCTACCCGATTTCCTTTTCGAAAACCGGCAGCCTTGTACACACACGAAGATGCCGAGGTTAATCCATTTTTGTTTGCCCAAGGACTATTGCAATCCGCCAGCCGTCTCGGTGTACGCTTATATGAGCATACGGAAGCCAAGCATTTTGAATTCAATGAAAATGAAGTCGTTTGTCATACCAGCGGTGGAATGATCCGAGCGAAAAAAATCATTTTTGCAACGGGTTATGAAACACAAGAGATTAAAACCGATCAGGGAGCCGTTCTGCAAAGCTCTTATGCTATCGCCACCAATCCAATCGGAGATGCTCCCTTGTGGCATGAGCAGTGTCTGATCTGGGAAACGGCCCGTCCTTATCTATATATGCGCTCCACACCGGAAGGACGTATCATTATTGGTGGTTTGGATGAACCTGTATTGGACGCCAACCAACGTGAAATCAGGCTACTACACCAACAACAAAAGCTGCTGCAAGCACTACAGGAGCATTTTCCCAGTGTGCCATTTCAGATCGACTACGCTTGGGCGGCTGTATTCGGCTCCTCTCACGACGGCTTGCCGTATATTGGTCCACATCCGCGTTTTCCAAACTGCTATTTCTTGGAGGGTTACGGGGGAAATGGGACGGTTACGAATATGATGGCCGCACAGCTATTGGCTGATGAACTGACGGGCACACACCGACCTGAAATGGAGCTGTATTCTCTGACCCGTACGACCAAACCCTCGCCAGAAGCAACAAAACCAATGGTTTAACATATGAATACAAAAAGAACCTCCTTTCGCCTATATAAGTGAATTCTGAGGTTCTTTTTGTGTTGAATTTTCCTGTTACTCCGTTTGCTTGCGCCAGCGTTGTGCATGGGAATGAGAATTGCTTCGCTTTGTCTTCTGTTCCATCTTCAGCACATTTCGCATAAAAAACCAGCCGATCACTGGCATTAATGCAAGTCCAATCAACAACCAAATCATCGCTGTAGGAGCCTTGCTGATACTTAGGACGCCCAAGAAAATGAGTGTACCGGTCAACCGTCCTACCATTAAGCACAGTTCACGCAGTACAACCAGTTCCACTCTCTGATTCGCATCTCCTTCACTCGTACCCATTAAATCAAAACTCGCTGAGATCATAGGAATTAAATACAAGGGCAGGAATATAGCGGTGCCGATCCCCATAATCAGTAGCGTGATATACTCCATACGCCACAATAATGGTAACAGCGCAATCACCAACAATACAGCACCCAACAGCATACCAGCCGAGCGATAGTGTGGCTTGAGCCATTTTCCGACAGCCCAAAAGCTGAAAAATGAAACCGCCGAGGTGATAAGTGAAAACTGTGCCAGCTTCCATTCCTGTTGAGTAGCTACATACACGAGCAGCGTAATCAGGAAGGCAAAAACCCCTTCACGAATGCCCTGGGTAACAAGTGATAACGACAAGGGACGCCACATGCTCCCTTTTTGTGACAATCGTTGCTTAGGCTCCTTCCAATTGTAATTTCCTGTCGGCTTACGCTTGCGAAGAAAAAAACTAAGCACCACTCCTACGACATAAAAAGCTAAGGAAATACTGAATATTACTCGATAACCCGCATCATCCTCCATACGAGCAATAATCCAACCAGACAGCCAAGGACCCACGATACCGGAAAACGAACCCAGCAGACCGACCCATCCGTTAAAATGATCGCGACTTGCCTGATCTGTGACTTCGAAAAAAATGACATTAAACGCCAGCCAGAATAAACCTAATGCTGCACCCAATAACATTCCGAGCGGCCATATGTAGTTTACAGCCTGCGGTCCCGTATATAACACGATTAAATAAAACAGACCGGACAGTGCTGTCCCCACGCGCAGGGCATTCATTTTGTTATGTTCCTTGACCCATTTTCCAGCCACCCAGACCATAATTCCCAGCGCAATTTGTTGGCTGACATTAAACCAGCCAATCATCGCGTAATCCTGCCTGCTCTTCCATAAATATACGTTGAGAAATGTGCCTGACAATGCTGCTGCAAACACAAACAATCCATTCAAGCTTAATAGCAGAATGGATTGTCCGTTTAGGTTTGATTTCAATGCAGTTCCCCCTAACCGAAAAATCACCAATCAGCTTGTTTAAAGCCAGCTTGTTCAAAGATTTCTTCGATTAAGATGCCCGTATTGAGCTTGGGCCTATCCGGGGGATTGCTAATTAATTGTTGGAAATACCGCTGAGCTTCTCCAGCATCCGCAGTCGGTCATTCTCTGACAATGTGTGCTGGACATGAAAACAGCTAGGACACACATAAACATTCAAGACGAATGGCAAGTCCAGAACAGGTTTGCCGAGTGCTGGCGACATCGACGGTTCAAAGCCTTCTCTGGTTACGGTTTGCGAACCCGCATGCAGCATGTACTCTCCACATTGGGAACATTCAAGAACTTCATCTTGTCTGTCGAGTATTTGTTCAGCGCCTTGTTCATAAGCCATCAGATCCGCACCGCTTTCTTCAAATTTTTGCAAAGTATGCAGCACCGGCAGCTTATGAAGCTCATTATCCTGCAACAACGGTGCATCAACCGGTTTTTCAACTACGATTTCATCCTCTGCCTCATATAAAATATCCTGCTCTTCATCATCACCGAGCTGAATACTCAATGTACGATAACCCTTCAGGTCTTCTTTTCCATGAGCGTGAGGCGCCGGGGTTACAGAAGTCACATGATCATGTTTCGTCTCTTCATGTCCATGCTCACCGGCATGTCTATGAACAGGTGGAGAAACAGACTCATCTTCATCATCATCAGTGATGTCAGAGTAACCTTTCAGATCATTATGGCAATAGGGACACTCTTCCTCAGGGCCCAATTCTTCATCCCAAATAATTTCCATGTTACACCATGGACAAATAGTCATTTCCAAGCTTTATCATCCTTCCGTTCCAAGCGTATACCAAGCTCTAGTATACAGGATGTGTCAAGTTACACTGGCACCGATCACATAAGATAACGATATTGAAATAATCATGGAAAACAAGCCGACAGCACGGTTATCCTCTTTAATCTGTTGATCGATAGAAAATACCGGTGTCAGAAACTCAAAAAGAAAGTACGCCGCAAGTAGCAGTAAAAAGCCAACGAACGACCAAATCATCGTATCGTACACGCTCGATTTGGCTTCCATTGCAAAGCGGAGCACGTTGCAAATACCGAACATTTTCCCTCCCGTAGCCATGGCTACTGAAACATTGCCGCGCTTGATCTCTTCCCAGCATTTATAGCGGGTTACCAGCTCAAAACACGACAAAAATACAATTAACTCCAGCACCGCCACCGAGAAATAACCCAGCATCATCCCCAACGGATGTGACAGCAATTCATCAATCGCCATCTTCACTTCGTCCCTCCCGTTCTACCAAGCGTTCCCGGGCAAAGCCGCAACCCATAACTATTCCAATTCAGCAACGGTTACGCCTGTACCGCCTTCATTGTAATTACCGATACGGTAGCTTTTCACATGTTTATGCTTGCGGAGGTACTCCTGAATACCGGTTCTCAGAACACCCGTACCTTTGCCATGAATAATGTGTACCTGACCCAGATTGGCCAGAAACGCTTCATCCATGAAGCGATCCACTTCCATCAAGGCTTCCTCCACGTTCGCCCCCCGAAGATCAAGTTCACTTCGTACGTTATCATCCCGTGTCCGTTTAACGCCAGTGACTGGTTTTTGAACTCTTGGAGTCGTTGTTTGGGCAGGTTGCAGTAGTTCCAGATCATCCAGACTGACCTTCATCTTCATGATCCCCAATTGAACCACAGCTTCCTTGGTACCGGACAGTTCAACCACGTGGCCTTTTTTATTCAGACTGTGAACGGATACTTCATCGCCAGCCATGATAGAACGAGTACGCGTAGCGGCCGGGCGTTTGACGGTACTTTTCTTGCGTTGCTTCGGTTCAGCCTCATCCAGTTCTCTGCGAGCTGCAATCAGCTTGTGCTCCTTAACCGAGGCCCCTTCTTCCTGAGCCAATTTACGCAAATCAGTAATGATTTTCTCAGCTTCGCTACGAGCCTTATCCACGAGAACTCTTGCTTCGTCCTCAGCTTTTTCCAGCATACGGTCCCGTTGGGACTCCAGCTTATCCAGCTCCATCTGATGACGGCTACGCAATGCTTCCATTTCTTTACGCAACTGCTCTGCTTTTTCCCGTTCTTGCTCAGCTGTCAAACGGTTCTGCTCCAGTGACGCAATCATGTGCTCAACGCGCTGGTCTTCTTCTGTTACCTCACCACGGGCATAGTCTAATATGCGCCCTGGCAATCCCAATCGCTCGGCAATGGCAAATGCGTTACTTCGTCCGGGGACACCGACCAGAAGGCGGTAAGTCGGGCTTAATGTAGCGACATCAAACTCCATGCTTGCATTAATAATTCCTTTACGCTCGTAGGCATACGCCTTCAATTCACTATAGTGAGTCGTCGCAACCATACGGCAACCCATGGCATGTATATGCTCCAAAATGGACACAGCCAAAGCCGAACCTTCCGCGGGGTCCGTTCCTGCCCCCACTTCGTCAAGCAATACAAGACTTTTGGGCGTCATATTTTTCAGGATGCTAATGATATTGGTCATGTGGCTGGAAAATGTACTTAAGTTTTGCTCAATGCTCTGCTCGTCACCAATATCAGCATAGATTGCATCAAATACACACAGCTGGCTTTCATCCTCGACAGGTACAAACAGTCCAGACATCGCCATCAAACTAAGCAGGCCAATGGTTTTCAGGGTAACGGTTTTCCCCCCTGTGTTCGGTCCGGTAACGATAATGGAGGTGTATGAATTGCCCAGCTCCACATCTATGGGAACGACCTGCTCCAACGGAATTAGAGGATGTCTGCCTTTTTTCAGCTTCAAGTACCCTCGGTCATTCATTAAAGGCAAGGTTGCTTTCATTTCACGGGCGAGACGCGCTTTTGCAAAAATAAAATCAAGATTGCCCAAAATGTCCACATCATACAGCAACATATCCGCTTGTTCTGCGACAAGTGCGGTCAGCTTTTGTAAAATGACTTCAATTTCACGCTCTTCTCTCAGCCTTGTTTCCCTCAGCTTATTGTTCATGGCTACGATAGATTCAGGCTCGATAAACAATGTTGCACCTGACCCGGATTGATCATGAACAATTCCGCCAAAATAAGAACGGTATTCGGCCTTAACCGGGATCACAAACCGATCTCCACGAATCGTAATCAACTGATCTTGAAGCATTTTGGATACAGTTGAGGAACGAATCATGGAATCCAGCTTCTCACGAATACGCACTTCTCCCGAGCGTAGCTCCCGACGGATTTGTGAAAGCTCTGTGCTGGCAGAATCCAACACTTCTGCATTTTCGTCAATACAGCCTTTGATGGAGTTTTCTAAACTTCTCTGCTCCGAAAGCTGCTCACTCCAATACAGCAATGTTTCGACAGGATTTTCTTCATGCAAACTTGTCACGTATACTTGTATACGGCGTGCGGCCTGAACCGTTGTCCGAATGCCAAGCAACTCATGCGGGCTTAATGTTCCACCAATACGGGCACGCTTCACCGCCGGAGTGATATCCACTACTCCGTTAAATGAAGGCACTCCTTTGAGGCGATCAGCAGCATAGGCCTCATCCGTACCTTTCAGCATTTTCTTGATATGCTCCAAATCATCGCTGGGCTGTAGCTGAAGGGCTGTCTGTTGTCCCGTTGCCGTTTGGGCATAGTGACTTAGTTTATTTAGAATTTTTTGATATTCAAGGGTTTTGAAAATTTTAGAGTCCAACTTCACTACTCCTTTCACTTATATCTATATTATACCGAAAGCAGCAAACTTACGCTATTTGCCAACTCTGTTTTACACATAAGAAAGCTCTTCATGCCACACACTAACCTTTGTCTAACCCTGATTCAAAAAACAAAGGAGGTTATTCCGTGAGCATTCTCGGGCACATTGTACGTTTCATCGTTGCCGCTCTGGTGCTGATGGTCGTAAGCTGGATCGTTCCCGGATTTAGTGTAGGCGGCTTTTGGAGCGCGCTGATCCTAGCCATTGTCATTGCCTTGATTGGCTATATCGTCGAGGCGGTGTTTGGTCGACGCGTCTCCCCATTTGGACGCGGTATCGTAGGTTTTCTTGTGAGCGCTCTGGTGATCTGGGTCGCTCAATATGTCGTCGCTCATGTCAGTGTTTCCGTTCTGGGCGCATTGCTCGCTGCATTGGTTATCGGGATTATCGACCTGTTCATTCCGGTATCGACACCGTTTGAAGCCGGTCGCAAAAACGGGAATTAATTTCAGTAATCGCTTCTGGCAAAGCTGTCCCGAAGCAGAATTCATCTGCCAAAGGACAGCTTTTTGTCATTTACACCTCTGAGTGGATACAATAAACAAACAATCCCCGGCGATGAGCAGCCGGGGATTGCCTTACATGTATAATCCGTATCTACTGATCCTGTTCAATAAGTTCAATCCATTCATTATACTCAGTTTGAAGCTTGGTGTATTCTTCCTGTAATTGACGTAATTCCGTAGAAATCCTCTCCGAATTTTCCCGATCTACGTCCTGTTGTACTTGCAACAGACGAAGCTGATGCGCCGCCATTTCATATTTTTGACCCACTTCGTCCAATTCAGACTGCAAGGCCATTCGTTCCTGCTCTATGGACTGCTGTTCAGCCTTCGCCGTTTTGGCAGTTTCAACAGCCAAACGAATCTCCTCCTGAAGCTGTTCCTTTTGTTGAACCGTTACCGCTATTTCCCGCTCCCAAGAAGCAAATTCTTCCTTACGGGCAGCATCTTCGGCTTCCAAACGTTCCGCTTCAGCCTTCAACTGATCGTATTTAAGCTGCCATTCCAGGGATTCTTCCTCAGCACGTTCCAGTTCACTCCGCCGTTCTCGATTTTCCTGCTGGAGCTGCTTGATATTTTGCTCCAGCTGTCCAGCTCGGCTCTTCATGCTTCCATATTGCTCCTGAAGCGATTGATACGCCTTAGTTCCCTCTTGCTCTCGGACTTTGGCTTTCTCAAGCTCATCCTGAACGCGAATCAGCTCAGGTGAAAGCTCCTTGATTCTCGCTTCGAGTTGAACTAGCCGTTGCTGTTGTGAAGCAAATTTATCATTAATAGCTTCGAGCTCAGCCGCTGCGTGCTGTAATTGCACTTGTATTTCTTCCTTCTGCTCACGTGCTTCCAGCAGGGAGAGCTCCAGTTCATCAACTGCCACCTGGCGTTCTTCTGCAAGCTTCTTCCATGACTTCTCGCTTTCAGCTAGCGTAGCCAGCTCACTTTGCAGCTTGCGAGAAGATACGTGAGCTTGCTCCAACAGCTTCTGCATCCGTCGCTGTTCTTCCTCCAGCTTAGCCGTCTGCTGCTGCTTAGCCTTGGCTTCAGCTTCTAATTGATCATATCGACTTTGCAATTCTTCACGTGCAAGCGTATCTGCCTGCTCTCGCTCTATCGCAGCCTGTCGCTGTGTTTCCAGCACAGACTCCAGCTCGGACTGTTGTTCCTTCAGTACTCTTGCTTGCTCTTGAGCCTCTCCCAGACGAGAAGAAAGCTCTGTACTGCCTGCCTGTACTTGTTCTAATTGTTCCTGAAGCTCCTCGACCCGAATCTCCTGCTCCAGTGCAGCTTCATCAGCTCGTTTCTGCGCTTCCTGATGCTGGAGCTTTTCCTCATTCAACGCCAATTCAGCCTGTTTACGTTCCTGCTCCAGCTGCTCATTCAGTCCGGAACACTTGGTTTGCCATTCGCTTACCTTCTTGCTATGCTCTTGCTGCAAAGCAGATCGCAGCTTGTCCAGTTCTGTGCGCTTTTGCTCCTGATGAGTCTTCTCTGCAGCTGACAGCTTGGCTTCTGCCTGTTTAGCCGCTTCAGATACTTCCTTCTTCATCTGCTCTTCTATCTGCCGGATACGCGCATTGGCCGCCTCCTGCTGCTCTTTCAGCTTGCGAGAAGCTTCTTGACGGGACTCCTCCAATTCACGTTTAGCTTGTTTTTGTCCATTTTCAAGTTCAGCCGCTTTTTTCTCCTGCTGTTCCAGCTTTGCCCTCAATTGGGCAATCTCCTTCGCTGATACAGATTCGGTTTCCATCAGCTTCTTCTGCGTTGCTTCCTTTTCTTCCTTCAGTTGAATAAGAGATTGATGCATATCTGTATTTTTCTGCTGTTGTTCCCCTAGAGCTGTCTGGAGTTGCGCCAGATCTCCCCGGAGCTCTGCTCGTTCCGCTGCTAAGCGGTTCATATGACTCTGAATTTCCTGGATTTGTACAGCTTCTTCTGCCATATGAACCGCAGCCAGCACGGCAATTCGGGGCATATCCAGACGCGAATGAGCTTGAGAAATGCTGTGCATACGCTCATCCACGTAATTGGCAACCTGCTTCATATAATCGGTATTGCTGCCGACGAGTTTATAAGAAGTACCGTAGATCTCTACAGTGACGCGAGTACGATCTGGTGTAGTCACAATTATGCCCTCCTTCAATACTACTGTATGTTGATTCTAAGGTGTGTCCGGTACTATGGTAACCCGCCTTCCGTGAAGCGTTCAACCTTATTAGTCCGGCTTCCCCGCAGCGGGTAATTATCAGAGTAAGAGAGCTCCTATGATGATAGGCCAAAAAGCCGTATCGAACCTCTGTCACTAAGATTCGATACGGCTTCCCGCATTTCCTGCTACTTTCTCAATTCCGCTCCAAAAGTTTGTTCCAGAGACGTAACGACAGGAGTATGCGCCGCATTGATCTCTTCATCCGTCAACGTATGTTCCCAGTGACGATAGGTCAGAGAGATAGCTACGCTCTTCTTATCTTCACCAAGCTTACTGCCTGTAAATACATCAAACACTCGTGCATCCTGCAACAGCTCTCCGCCTGCAGCGTGAATAACACGAAGCAGTTCGCCTGCCTCAACGTCTTTATTGACCACGAGGGCAATGTCACGTTCCACGGATGGGAAGCGAGCCAGCTCTCTGAACTGAATATGAGAGTTTGCGTGTTCAATGACCTGTTGCAACGCAATTTCTGCAACATACGTATCGTTCAGCCCATAAGATTGTTGGAGCTCCGGATGAATCTGCCCAAGGGTACCGATCCGTTGAGAGCTTCCATTCACATCCAGCCATACCGAAGCGGAACGGCCCGGGTGGTAGCTTTGCGGTTGGTCAGCGACATAACGAATGCTGGCACTCAATCCGAAATAGTCAAACACCGTTTCAAGCGCGCCTTTAATATCAAAGAAATCAACCTTTTCAGCACCAATATTCCATTGTTTTTCACGGCGAACCCCAGTCAACAACAGACTCAGCACTTGAATTTCCTGCGGCTGGCGGGTTAATGTTTGTTCCTCTGTATAAAATACTGTTCCCATCTCGAAAATCGCCAGATTGTCTTGCTTCCGGTTCATGTTATACACCGCTGTATCCAGCATCTGCGGAATGATACTCGTACGCAAAACACTACGGTCTTCGCTCATAGGCATAGCCAAACGTACCGGATGGCTGCCTTCTGTCAGGGCATTAAATAACCCCGTACTTTGCGGATGTACAAAAGAGTAGCTGATCGTCTCCTGCCAGCCACCATGAGCCAGCAATCTGCGCAGGGAGCGGCGCAATGATTGTGATGCTGTCAAAGCTCCCGGAGTTGTAGGACCTTCAATCGGCGTGGTCGGGATATTGTCGTAACCATACAGACGAGCAACCTCTTCGATTAAGTCCACGTCAATGGTGATATCTCCACGGCGTGTAGGAACTTGAACTTCCAGTACCCCTTGCTCTGCGTCGCCACATCCGAAATGAAGTCTACCGAAAATCGTTTTCACCTCAAGCAGCGACAGTTCGGTTCCCAAATATCGGTTTATTTTATCTAGCGACAGCTTGATAATGCGGTTTTCAGCTTTTGCAGACGCAGATTCTACGATGCCCTGGTGTACAGTGCCTCCTGCATAACGCTGAATCAGCGCAGCTGCACGATTCACAGCAGGCACAACAGCGCCTGGATCAACCTCTTTTTCAAAACGCAGACTTGCTTCTGAACGCAGTCCAAGTTGACGAGACGTTTTGCGAACTGTACCGCCGTCAAACTTCGCAGATTCCAGCGCAATGCTGACCGTCGCATCCGTAACCTCGGAGTTGGCTCCACCCATCACGCCTGCCAATGCTATTGGTTTCACACCGTCTGTAATCAGCAGCATATGCGGCTCCAGCTTACGCTCCTGATCATCAAGTGTAATCAATGTTTCGCCTGCACGAGCGAGTCGAACTTCAATATTTCCATTTTCCAGCTTATCCGCATCAAAAGCATGCAACGGCTGACCGTATTCCAGCATGACGTAGTTCGTAATATCTACGATGTTGTTGATGGGACGAACACCTGCCGCCATCAGACGGTTTTGAATCCATAATGGGGAAGCCCCCACTTTTACACCTGTAATATAACGGGCCGCATAGTGCGTACACAGTTCAGGAGTATCTACCTTCACAGACAGATGATCTGCCGCTGCATCGCTAATTTCCACCAGATCCTTAGCCGGATCAGCCAGCGAAATATCACGTCCCAGAATCGCACTCACTTCATATGCTGCTCCGTGCATGCTCAGGCAATCCGAACGATTGGGTGTCAGATCAAAATCCAGCACCTGATCATCCAGCGCCAGCAGCTTCGTAATTGGCATACCAATTTCAGCATCCTCAGGCAGCACCAAAATACCTTCTTGCAATTCCTTTGGAAGCAGCTTGTCATTCATGCCCAGTTCTTTGGCCGAGCAGATCATACCCATGGATACTACACCACGCAGCTTGGCCTTTTTAATGTGGAAATCTCCCGGCAACTTGGCACCTACAACTGCAACAGGAACCTTTTGACCTGCATCCACGTTTTTGGCACCGCACACGATTTGCAGATCTTCCTCCTGACCTGCATCGACAATACATACATTCAGCTTATCAGCATCAGGATGCTTTTCCTTGCTTTTAACATAGCCGACAACGACGCCAGTAATCCCTTGATTGCGCTGCTCGACCTCATCAATTTCTATGCCCGAACGGGTGATTTTCTCTGCCAGATCCTCCGCGCTTACCTGATCCAGCGATACATACTCGGACAGCCACTCGAATGATACTTTCATATGGGTTCACTTCCCTTGATATAGTTGTTTATTGACGCGCAAACTGTTTCAGGAACGACAGGTCACTGTTATAAAAATGACGAATATCATCGATACCGTATTTCAATATAGCAATCCGCTCTACACCCATACCGAATGCAAAGCCGCTGTACACCTCGGGATCAAAACCGCCCATCTCTAGCACTTTCGGATGGACCATGCCACAGCCCAAAATTTCAATCCACACGCGTTCGCCATTTTTCTTCACAAAAGTTACGTCTACTTCAGCACTCGGCTCTGTGAACGGAAAGAAGCTTGGGCGCAAACGGATTTCGGTCGATTCTCCGAACATTTCGCGTGCAAATTGAAGTAAGGTTCCTTTCAAATCACTCATGCGAATGTCTTTTCCAATGACAAGCCCTTCAATCTGGTGGAATTGAAAAGAATGTGTTGCATCGTCATCATCACGTCGGAAAACCGTACCCGGACAGATAACCTTAATAGGTGTTTCGCCCTTCATCGCTTCCATCGCGCGAATCTGAACTGGTGACGTATGGGTACGCATCAACAGATCCTCAGTCAGGTAAAATGAATCCTGCATATCGCGTGCGGGGTGATTTTTAGGCAGGTTCAATGCTTCGAAGTTATAATAATCCGTCTCAGCCTGTGGACCCTCAGCCACTCGATATCCCATGCCTGTAAAAATATCCTCGATTTGCTCAATCACTTTGTTGAGTGGGTGCAGTCCGCCTTGCGGCAGTGTGCGTCCAGGTAGCGTAACATCGATCTTTTCCGCTTGCAGACGCTCATTCGTTTCCGCTTTCGTGAACTCGTCTTGCTTACGGTTAACGACTTCTTCAATCGCCTCCCGCACCTCATTGGCTACCTGTCCAACAACCGGACGCTCTTCCGCGCTCAGCTTGCCCATACCGCGCAAAATTTCAGTCAATGCGCCCTTTTTTCCCGAGTATTTGACCCGTAGATCAGCCAGCTCCTTAGGTGTTGCCACCTTCTCCAATACTTCCAGTGCTTCTTCCTTCAAGGCCAGCAAATGTTCCTTCATTTGGATGGTTTCGCTCATCGCCTGTTCAGTCCCCTTTCTTCATATCCAGCTTTTCAGACAACAAAAAAAGGTCTTTCCTCCCGGTAAGGGACGAAAAGACCGTGGTACCACCCTCGTTAGACAATAAGCTTAGCTCACCCGGCGTTTTGCCTTACGGCAACATAGTTACAGGTGATTGTTCATGCTATGCATCATCGTCTCGCTCTGCACGTTATAACGGTCGTGAACCGGTATCCCCTACTTGCACATTCGCCATTCACATGGCGCCTGAGGTTCAAGGAACTGCTCCGGAGCGAACTTCAACAGCCCAGTATTTGCAGAAACGCTCTCAATCCTACGACGCTTCCTCCCTGTTCAATCGGACACTGTCTACTCTTCTCCATCAAGACATTTTCAAAAATTCGAACTATTGTTCATTATTATATGCAAACTACCGCGCTTTGGCAAGCAGGGCATACGTTTCAACCCTTTAGATATCGAGATCATCCAACCGCTCCAGATTTGCACGAATGCG
This sequence comes from Paenibacillus sp. 1182, assembly GCF_017833915.1. Lineage (NCBI taxonomy): Bacteria > Bacillati > Bacillota > Bacilli > Caryophanales > Paenibacillaceae > Paenibacillus > Paenibacillus sp. 1182. Next base: position 249,836 of record NZ_JAFICR010000010.1, read on the forward strand.
CCTGATTTCGCTCAACAACTTTTCATTTTCGTCATTCGTGCCTGTCATTCCCATCAACTCTGTAAGACGCAATTGTAATCGAAGACGTTCCTCACGCCGCTCCTGGTCTTCTGGCTCCCGTTGACGGCTCCGTTCATCTTCTTGCTTTTCGTCGGCTGTCCCCTCATAGATTTCATATCTGCCCCCCGGCTTCATATCGAGTAACCGAGTTGCCGTGCTCCTCACCAGCTCCCGATCATGTGAGACGAGCACCAGTGCTCCATCATAGTTACGCAAAGAATCCTCTACAATTTCACGGGTTTCAATGTCAAAATAATTCGTCGGTTCATCCAGCACCAGCAGATTGGCTCCACTAAAGTACAGACGCAGAAAAGCTACCCTGCATTTTTCTCCCATACTAAGTGTCCCGATCCTTTTAAACACGTCCTCTTTCGCAAAAAGAAAGCAGCCCAACACTGTTCTCGCTTCTGTTTGCGTCATCGTCGGAAGCGCAAGCAGACTGTCCAGCAACGTTTGATCCTCTGGGAGCTGCTCCAGCTCCTGTGAAAAATATCCGATGTTCAACTGTGGGTTGGCTGTGATTTTTCCTGTCTGCGGCTCCAGTTGACCTGTTAATAACCGAAGCAGTGTGGTTTTACCAATTCCATTGGGCCCCCGAACAGCCAGACGGTCTCCACGTGCAACGATCAGATTTAGATTTTTCACAATGATACGGTCGTCGTAGCTAAAGTCAACCTGCTCAGCACGCAGCAAATATTTTGCCTGAAACCCGCTGTCACTTAATTTCATGTGCAAAGACGGAGCTTCACGTGGTTGTTCTACCCTGTTAGCCTCCAGTCGCTCCAGTTCTTTTTCTTTCGCATGATAACGGGAGATATTTTTTTTAGCCTTGGCCTTATAGAAGCTCTGTGTAATAGCCACTTCGACTTTGGATGCGCTACGATGTGCCTGGTGAAACCATTCCCTGTAATTTCGAATCGTTTCCTCCAGTGCCTGTTTCGCCAGCTCCTGCTTTCGATAGCTGGCTTCCTGCTCTCGCAGTTCCCGCTCCTTTTGCGCTTTATATTCCTTATAGCCGCCTTTATAGCGTCCAATACCCGTTGATGCAAGCTCAACTATACTCGTAGCCACTCGATCCAAAAAGGCTCTGTCATGCGATACAAACAGCAGCGTTCCCGGATACGTGGACAGCCACTGCTCCAGCCAAAGCAAGCTTTCGGCATCCAAATGGTTGGTCGGCTCATCCAGCACCAGCAGCTTCGGCTGCCTGACCATCAGTCCGGCTAACCGCACTCTCGTCTTCTGTCCGCCACTCAGGTCACCATAAGCAATGGACCACGTCTGGGCAGGCATTCCCATTCGAGTGAGCGCCTTTTCCACCTCAGACTCCCAGGCAAAGCCTTGCAGGTGTTCGTATTCATCCATCAGCTCGCCGTAACGCTCCAGATGATGCTCCATATCCTTCCCAGCATCGGCTAGGTCAGCTTCCAGCTGTCCCAACGCTTGCTTGAGGAGCCAATGCCGAGGGCTGGCCTGCTGTGCGGCCTCCAGTGCGGTTCGAGACCAATCCACCGTATCCTGCTGCTTCAGCCAGCCCCGCTCTTCCAGTGGCAAATCATGCTCTACTTGACCAGAGGTTGGCACTTCATCTCCCAGCAATATTCGCAATAACGTCGTTTTACCTGCTCCATTTCTTCCAAACAGTGCGAGCCGTTCTCCTTCCATCACATCCAACGACACATTCTCAAATAAAGATGTCCCGTTCCAATCCTTTACTACATTGCGAATACGCAAAATCGTTCTCATACCGATCATCCTTTCCCAGCCCGGTTTTTTGACCCCGGAAGCAATAAAAAAAGCCGCAGAAGGCTGCGGCTTGCATACAAGGAATATAGAATGACTGTTATGAATCGTTTCAGAACATACGCTTATGAAAAATAACACCGTAAACGAATAAGCCAAATCCCGTTCCGGAATAAACGCATACGTCCCTACATTCATTTTCAGACACACTTCTCCCGTTGCAGCTTACAGCCGCCTGCCAGTAACTGTGCAGTTAAGTGGGAAAATCAGTGTGCTTACTTCATCGGACGTATGGTTACCTTCCTTTTCATGGGATAATTACTTGCGGTTAGTATAGCAGATCACAACACATTTGCAAATAACCCTCGTTATTTTCCAAATACCAAAGTTGTATTCGACGAGCCTGCATATTTCGTTACAAACTCTTTAGTATATTCAGGAGTCTGAACTTGATAGCTATAGTTCTTGCTTGGATTCCAGTTGGTTACACGCGATTTTTGATTGTTGATGGTGGGAAAACTCCCTACATCTTTAAACTCGCCATTGCCTTTATCATCAAGAATACCGCCCTTTTCACTACCTTTTCCAAAGTAGTTGTACTCAGAATAGATTCTTGCATTCGTAGCAATGGTATAAGCAAGCTGAAAATTATTAATATAATTATTTTTAACATGGAAATATCCATATCTCATGAGTCCTGGACCACGTACAAGTAAGTTTTCAAAATAATTATTAGCGATCGTGATATGAGGCATGCCATCATAATTTTTATTGCCATCATCAGGATATCCCAAAATGAGACCATATTTATGATTAGCAAATTTGGAGTTACTAATGGTTACATAATCAGCCGATTGGCCTATGTACAAAAGTTTGTCCAGATCCGAGCCATTTGCATTATAACTGTGACCTGCAAACGTAACATGATCAATCCAATAATTTGTGCCCGCAGTAAGATAAAGTTGGATGTCATCGTTACCGTTAATGTTGGCACTGTGCTCAAAAGTTAAATTTTGAAAGATCACATTTCCCGAATTATTTGTTGTTTTCAAATGAATGTTAACCAGTTTGTTTTGCGCATAAGAACCAATGAGCGATTTGTTAGTACCAATGTTGACCACGGTTTTAGAGGAGGCAGAGATATTTTTTTCGATGACCAGAATTTTAGGAGTTGAATCCCCTAACTGGTTTTTCAAATCGTTTAGATTATTGATATAGATAATCTGACCGCCTTTTCCCCCTGTTGTGACAGGCTTAGTAGCTCCATTTTCACTTTTAGCCTGTCCGGCAAAACCAGTCATTCCATTCGTCGACGTATTCGGAAAATCAGCAGCGGCGAACGTAGAACTTGCAGGGAAAGTAAGCAGCACCAAAGTTAATGCTAAAAACAGAAAAGAAATTTTCCTCATTGCAGCTACACCATCCTTTTTTAAGTTAAATCCCAACAATGCGACTATACTTATTTTTTAGTAAATGGTAAATAGTTCTTTTTATCTGTTTATTTATAGCATATAAGCTAAATGTTTTATATTTTATTTTGTGTGGCAATGTAAAAATAGTTCGTAAGAACGCAAAAAGCCGTGATACCCCATTGGCACCCCGGCTATAATGTATTTATCTACTCCAAACAAAACAAAAACCCTTGCGTCACAAGGGTTTCGAACTTCTTAAAATAGTAAGCGGGTGATGGGAATCGAACCCACGCTATCAGCTTGGAAGGCTGAAGTTCTACCATTGAACTACACCCGCATTTTATAATATCTCGATTCTTATGTATGGCACGCTTAACCTATCGTCAACCAGCTGAATCAGGATGTTATTTAGTATAACTTACCTTTCAGCAAAATGCAAGCATACTAGATACTATCCTGAGCCAGCCAATTCATAGGTTCACGTAAAAACAATTTTTCAAAGATTTCTGCCGGAATGGGGCGACTAAAATAATACCCCTGACCCTCATGACAATCTTGTGCCTGCAAAAAATGAAGCTGCTCCTCATTTTCTACCCCTTCAGCCGTAACCTTCAGCTTCAAATGGTGAGCCATGGAGGCAATAGTAGATACAATTGCTGCATTTTTGCTGTCGACCAGTACCTCATTTACAAAGGAACGATCAATTTTTAGACGATCAATCGGGAGATTCTTCAAATAATGCAATGAGCTATAGCCAGTTCCAAAATCATCAATACTGATTGCGACACCAATAGCCTTTATTTTTTTTAACTGTTCAAAGGCTCGATCCTTATCAAAGGTCATACTCTCGGTAATCTCCAGCTCTAGATAGCGTGCTTCAAGTTCCGTATAGGTCAAAATGCCCCGAATTACATCCACCAGCTTTTTTTGCTGAAATTGGCGCATGGATAAATTGACCGAAATCGGGATTGGTGGGTACCCAAGCTCCTGCCAATGCTTATTTTGCAGACAGGCCTCCCGTAACACCCATTCCCCCAAGGGCACAATTAAACCACTTTCTTCAGCCACCGGAATAAAATCGCCTGGCATCACCATCCCACGATGAGGATGATTCCAACGCACCAGCGCCTCCAAACTCGTTAGCTCGCCACTTTGCAGGTGGACACGAGGTTGATACACCAATGAAAATTCCTCATTTTCAAGCGCTCGCCGCAGATCATTTTCCAGCTGGAGTCTTTCATGCGCTCGCATCTGCATCGAACTAGCATACCGCTGAAAATTCACTCCCTGCTCTTTAGCACTATGTACAGCCGTATCCGCCTGCTGAATAAGCTGTTCACTCTGATTCGCATCCAACGGGTACAAAGCTATACCAACGCTCACCGTCACATGATAAGACTCACCATCAATATCGAAAGGCAGATCGAACAGCTTCACCATATCATCAATACGACTTCTCATAGCATCTGTATCTTCGTATCCCGTTAGAAGAAAGGCAAATTCATCTCCGCCCATGCTAAAGACAGCTTCCCCTTCATGGCTAAAATGCCCCAAGCGTTCGCCTACTGCATACAGCAAATAATTTCCTGCCATATGTCCAAGCGAATCATTAATCGCCTTGAAACGATCAATATTTAGAACTAAAAGTGCTACTGTCTCATCCGATTTCAATGATTTGCGCAATATTTTATCTAAACGTTGGGAAAGGCGGCGACGATTGGGGAGTCCTGTTATATCATCATTATAAGCAATGTGATTAAACTCAGATTCGGCTGCCTGCTTTTCACGATAAGGAACCAGAACCATCAACCGGACCAGCCCGCTCAACATATTATAGAATGCTATCGCGTTGGTCAAAAGTCCCAATAGGTGATTAATATCGCTCATTTGCTCAGAAAATAAATAGAACAACTGACTCACAACACACAGTCCAATTCCACGAACCATAAGCAACATGCCCAACTCCGCCGGGCGAACTTTCCGATATTTTCGCACCCCGAAAATAAAAGTGAACACAAGTAGTAACATGACAGCCAGATTTAACGTCCAGCCCAGGTTACCTATTTCGTATCTTATACGTAGATCCGGTAAGCCTGCACCAAATGTCTTAATAACTCCTAGAATCAGCAAAGTGCAGCCTATCCCTGCCCACAAAGCCACCGCTTTGTATTCAGATTTCGTCTTGTTAAACGGGAGGAAACAAACGCATAAGAGCAAGACAGAGGTAAAGGCACGATTTACAAACAGCAGCCATAACGAAACGCCCGGAGACAAAGCAAAGTCCGTCAGGCTCACGAAACTAAACGAAACAATATGAACAAGGTAAAGCAGACCAGCCACCAAAAACGTCGGGGCAATAAGAAGTCTCTGCAAGGATAACTGTTCCAGTAAAACGGACCAGGATTGATAAAAAATAGAAAAACAAATCGCAGCACAGGCAAACCCTATGATCGGATATAACAAGAAAAAAACATTATGGGAGTATATCTTATTCAAAGTTACGTGAAATAACTGAACCAAGACAAACAAAACTATCGCAGCAATGCCGATACCTATCGTTTTTTTTACTTCCAGCCGTATACTCATTCAGCCTCTTCAGCCCCCTGCATATCGGAGATTCCGATCATCTAAGACGTTTGACAGCTTTGGAAGCCGTTATTTAAGTCTATAGTATCAAAAATAATGTTGTATTCTGGTATATAATAGCATTTAATCTGTGAAAGGTGAATCATTTTTTTGTCTTAAATTCATGAATTCATTTTCGCATTTACGCAAATAACCGAGCTTACAGCACCAAAAAAGCGCATCATCTTGTCAGATTATGCGCTTCAGATAACCTTTTCCAAAAAGGTGATACCTATACCCCAACGCTGCACAACATAAAAGAAATAGTATGTACAGGACCCCTCTGCGAAAACCTCTCCATATTAAACTACAGGAAGCGTGATTTTGAATTGTGTGCCACTTCCATGTTTACTGTCTACATGTATGAAACCTCCGTGATTTTTGATAATTCGATAGCTCACAGCCAATCCCAATCCGGTTCCACTTTCTTTTGTTGTAAAAAAAGGATCAAATAAACGCGTCAATGTATTGTGATCCATACCTAATCCGTTATCTTCAATACAAATGTGGACATAATTGCCCTCAAGCACTGTATGAATATCGATGCAGCCCTCTCGTTCCCCACCCATGCTTTCAATGGCATCCATTGCATTTTTAATCATATTGAGAATAACCTGCTTAATCTGCTTCACATCAATGGAAACCTTCATGAGCTCATCATTTTCGTCCAATGCAATCTGGCAACCCTTCATCAATGCTTCGCTTTCTGTCAGCATCACTACTTCTTTCAGCAGCCCCATCACAGATACAGCCGTTTTTTGCGGAGCCGAAGGCTTGGACGAATTTAAGAACTCATAAATAATGTCGTTCGCACGATCAATTTCTGTTAATATAATGCGGGCATACTCATCCCTGCCCAACTCCACCAAATGCGGTCGAAGCAATTGAATAAAGCCCCGGATTGCGGTAAGCGGGTTACGAATTTCATGAGCAATAGAGGCCGAGATGCGTCCCAGCATCGCCAGCTTATCGTTTTGATATGCTGTCTGCTCAATCTGCTTATAATCCGACACATCCTTGACGCTAAACAAAAAATCGCCATCCATCTGATCACCATAGGTTACTGTTATCAACCAATGCCGACCATACTCATCAATTAACTCATGATAGCGCTTTCTATGAAAGATAGTTTCTTTATAAATCCGCATGATTTTCTTCTTCTTAAACCGGCTTAACTCAGGATGATGCAAAATTTGCATCAAATTGCGACCTGCTAGCGAACTCCGTGGTAGCTCCAGCAATTTCGCCATTTGCACGTTAATAAAGGTCAGTACCCCGTCACTGTCAAACAGCATGATACCACTATCCAGGTTCTCCAGCACATTTTCATACTTGTTATTGGCGATCTGTGTGGAAGGACAAGCTCCCACGGTATCAAGCAAGGCTTCTTGGAATTCACTGATCATGCCAGGCTTCCCCCTTGTTTCGGAATGACAAACTGGCCGTATCGGACGCGTAATAATCTTGAAGAAAAGAAAGGCATCTATCGACTACCCTTCAATGGTGTAGAAAACAGTTACACAGAAATCCGACCATCTCTTTCCAATTCCAGTCTTATTTTATGATAGACAAGATTAAGGATCGCAGTCAATCGGAAAAAGTGTCGAATCCAAATTTTTATCCTGTTTTCTTTCGTCATAATATCTGCGCAACATTACCAAAATGAAAAATGAAGTTAGGAACAAGCGCCCTACACACCAAAGAAGCTCTCCAGAATTGAGAGCTTCTTTGGTGTGTAGGATGTCAACTGCCGCTCTTATTATGTTGAAGCCGGGATCGTCTTTGGCTCATAACGGCCAGTCTTCTCTTAAGCTCTCCCTGCCATTTTTCATCATTCATCTGTTTGGCTACCATCAATAAATCCAGGGATATGTCAATTTGACGCTTCACAATTTCAAACGCATCTTCACTTTCACGATTCACACAATTTTCAAATATCGTATCATCGTCTTCCATGACATAATCCTGAAAATCAATCTCGCTTGCCCCATCTCCATGTGCATATTCAGCCAAGATTTCATACTCATTTTCGACTTTATAATGAACTTCAATGCGACGACATACCGGGCAAAACAGCAAAGGAACATTATGAACTTGGGTGCGGTAATGCTTCAGCGTTCCCTTGGTTCCTACCATGCTTGCTCCACAGCAATAACTCATCCGGGCTCAGCCTCCTCTGAACAAAACCTGTTCTGCCTTGCTTATCTTCTACAATACCTTATTCGCTTTCGTCAGGCAAAATTCCTCCAGAACACAACAACATTTCCATAATTATTTGTTACCTCACTCTGCGTTGCCTCATTAAACAGGCTGTCCTCACATTTTCCGCTGCACAGAGCAGGCAAGCAAGCCCCCAATAACGGTAGAGTAACCGCTAGTTGGGGGCTTGTTTGTTTAATTAATTTCAACTTGTGAAGCTTATATTACAGATTTTGATCGCCTGGTTTCCAGTTCATTGGGCACAAGCCACCGGATTGCAAAGCTTGCAGTACACGCAATGTTTCTTCTACACTGCGACCTACATCGTTGTGGTTAACCACTTGATATTTCAATTCGCCTTCTGGATCAATGATGAACAAGCCGCGCAATGCAACGCCTTCTTCTTCGATCAGAACGCCATAATCGCTTGCTGTTTTCTTCGTGATGTCAGAAGCCAATGGGAAGTTCAGTTTGCCTAGACCGTTGTTTTCTTTAGCTGTGTTGATCCATGCTTTGTGACTGTGCACGGAGTCTACACTGATACCCAGAATTTCAGTATCCAGCTCTTTGAATTGGTCAGCAGCATTGCTCAATGCTGTAATTTCCGTAGGGCACACAAAAGTGAAATCCAGTGGATAGAAGAAAAATACGAGCCACTTGCCACGGTAATCGGAAAGCTTCACCGAACCAAATTCTTGACCGTCTCCAGTCACTGTTTCCAATGCAAAATCAGGGGCGGGTCTTCCTACCAATCTTTCTGCCATAATATGAAATCCTCCTTTAAAATATGTAAGAAAAACACCAAATGTGCTTTCCTCAATCATCTGTATTGTAATAAACAACAACTTACTTGATAAATGTTATCATTCGCTGAAATCAAAGTCAATATTGTAACCATTACTTTTTTATAATTATTTTAAACTAGCTTAAAAATTCACATTTTATTCACATTTTGAACCTTTGAATATACAAATAGCTCCTGATTGCTCAGGAGCTACTGTGCTAAACATTTGCCAAAAAGCTAGACTGTATAACCTTACTATATAATAGGAAGCTTTTTTTCAGAACGGGTGCATTTACGGAGCTTTTAGCGAATAGCTGCAGCGATCAGATCACCCATTTGAGTTGTCGAGATTGCTTGAGATTTATCCACCGCAATATCCGCCGTACGGTGCCCTGCATCCAGTACCTCAGCTACGGCTTTCTCAATGGCATCTGCTGCTTTCTCGTACCCGAAGGTAAGACGGAACATCAAAGCAACGGACAAAATCGTTGCAATGGGATTCGCCAGGCCTTGACCTGCAATGTCAGGCGCCGAGCCATGTACCGGCTCGTATAGGCCGAAGCTGCCTTCTCCCAGTGATGCGGAGGAGAGCATGCCGATGGATCCAGTCAGCATAGCCGCTTCGTCACTGAGAATGTCACCAAACATATTTTCCGTCACGATGACGTCAAAGCTAGATGGACGACGCAGCAATTGCATGGCGCAGTTATCAACCAATACATGCTCCAGCTCGACATCCGGGTAGTCTACAGCAACCCGGTTCACTACTTCACGCCATAAACGGGAAGTTTCCAGTACATTAGCCTTATCCACCGATGCAAGTTTTTTGCGACGTTTTTGTGCAATTTCGAAAGATTGGCGCACGATACGCTCTACTTCTGTTACATTATATGCGCAAGTATCAACTGCTTCCTCACCCTGAGGACTTTCTCGTCTGAACTTCTCGCCGAAATAAATGCCGCCCGTCAGTTCGCGCACCACGATCAGGTCCGTTCCTTCCAACACTTCCGGTTTCAATGTAGACGCGTCCTTGAGACAGTCAAAGACGACGGCAGGACGAAGATTCGAAAACAGACCAAGCTCTTTGCGAATGCCCAGCAGCCCGGTTTCAGGACGAAGTTCCTTTGGATTGTTATCCCATTGTGGCCCTCCTACCGCACCCAGCAGAACAGCATCTGCAGACTGACATACTGCCAGTGTTTCTTCCGGTAATGGTGTGCCCTTCTTATCAATGGCAATCCCGCCGAACAGCGCATGCTCCGTTTCAAATGAAAAGCCGAATACTTCTTCTGTACGTTTCAAAATTTTCTCTGCCTCTGCGACCACTTCAGGTCCAATTCCATCTCCCGCTATTACCGCAATCTTTTTAACGTCTGCCATCACGTACACTCCTCTTGTTATACAGCCATACAACCGTATTTTTCATACCTTCTTTGTAACATATATAGCAGGGCTTTGACCAAGATATAGAATCTATCAATTCAATAGGCACAGCCTATAAGCTGGTTTTTTCATCAGAAAAAAAGAAAACAGGACCGGAAAAACCCGACCCTGTAAACCCAACTCTTAAGTCTGCATAAAAACTAAGATTTATAATCTACGCGATTACTGTAGTTTTTACGCTTGTCGATTAAACCATTCAGCGCATCCACGTAAGCCCGAGCACTTGCTTCCAGAATATCGGTGCTTACCCCGCGTCCCTGTACAGACAGTTCGTTTTGCGTCAGCACTACATGGACTTCACCCAGAGCGTCCTTACCATGGGTAACAGACTTGATGGAGTAATCTGAAAGTACAACGCTCTCACCGCTGGCTTGATCAATCGCATTATAGATCGCATCGACTGAACCATTTCCTTCAGCTTCTGTCTCAATAACCTGATCTTCATCGTTAACCAGACGCACTTGTGCGGAAGGCGTAGCCTTATTCCCGTAGGTAACAAAAATCGTTTCCAGCTTGAAGACTTCAGGTGCATCAGCCAATTTTTCTTCCAGCAATGCCAAAATATCATCGTCCGAAACTTCCTTTTTCTTATCAGCCAAATCCTTGAACTGCCCAAAAGCGCGATTCAGATCTTCTTCGTTCAATTCGTAGCCCAACTCGATCAAACGCTCACGGAAAGCATGACGACCTGAGTGCTTACCAAGTACCAGCTTGCTTTCTTTTAGACCGATACTTTCTGGTGTCATGATTTCATAAGTCGTTTTCTCTTTCAGCATGCCGTCTTGATGAATACCTGATTCGTGCGCAAAAGCGTTGGCTCCAACAATTGCCTTGTTGCCCGGCACTACCATCCCCGTCAAACGGCTAACCAAACGGCTCGTGCGCGCAATTTCAGACAATTGAAGAGACGTTTTGGCCTGGAAAAATTCCTGTCTCGTCTCCAGTGCCATGGCGATTTCCTCAATGGCCGTGTTTCCAGCACGTTCACCGATACCGTTAATGGTTCCCTCGATCTGATCCGCGCCGTTCAGGATGGCAGCAAGTGTATTAGCAGTAGCCATTCCCAGGTCATTGTGGCAATGTGCACTCAATTGAATCTTCTCCACATCGATTACATTTTCCTTAATATGTTTGAATATATTTCCATACTCATAGGGTGTCAAGTAACCTACCGTATCTGGAATATTGACGACAGAAGCCCCTTCTTGTACAGCCATGGTGACCATTTCAACCACAAATTCAAGCTCTGTACGGCCTGCATCTTCCAAGGAAAACTCCACTTTAGGCAAATATTTCAACCCATAGCGTATGGCAGCACGAGCAGTTTCCAAAACCTGTGCCTTCTCCATCCGCAGCTTATGTTGACGGTGAATAGGAGAGGTTGCCAAAAAAATATGGATACACGGGTCCTGAGCTCCCTTGAGTGCCTCGCGAACTGCATCAATATCCTGTTCCCTTGCACGCGAAAGACCAATCACCGTCGAATTTTTTACAGCTTTTGCTACTGCATTAACAGCTGCCAGATCACCCGGAGAAGCAGCCGGGAACCCAGCCTCCATACGATCAATTCCCAGCTTCTCCAACTGATGAGCGATCTCCACTTTTTCACGAGTATTCAAGTTCACGCCAGGTGACTGTTCTCCGTCTCTCAACGTTGTGTCAAATATATATATTTTGCGCAACCTAACGCACCTCCTCAGGATTAGGACCCTTAAATTACAATGCGGCTCACGCAATAAGCAGGGCCGCATTGTAATTAATATTTATAAATAATGCATGTAGTCGAATTCATAGTACAAAAGATTATTACTTTTTGATCCAATGCATCATTTCACGCAATTGTCCGCCCACCACTTCAATCGGATGGTTAGCTTCATTACGACGAGTAGCCGTCAGGAATGCACGTCCAGATTGATTTTCAAGGATGAAGTCACGAGCAAATTTACCTTGTTGAATGTCAGTCAACACATCCTTCATGGCTTTCTTCGTATCTTCCGTTACCACACGTGGTCCAGTTACATAATCGCCATATTCCGCTGTATTACTGATGGAATCACGCATCGTTGCCAATCCACCTTCATACATCAAGTCAACGATCAGCTTAAGCTCATGCAAACATTCAAAGTATGCCATCTCAGGAGCATAACCTGCTTCAGTCAATGTTTCAAAGCCCGCTTTTACAAGTGCGCTCACGCCGCCACACAATACCGCCTGCTCACCGAACAGATCCGTCTCCGTTTCTTCACGGAAGGAGGTTTCAATTACGCCCGCACGTGTACAGCCAATGCCTTTTGCGTAAGCAAGTCCGATTTCTTTGGCCTGACCCGTTGCGTCCTGCTCAATTGCGATCAGCCCCGGTACTCCAAACCCTTCTACATAAGTACGACGTACCATATGTCCTGGGGATTTTGGAGCAACCAGCAATACATCGCTATCTTTAGGAGCTACGATTTGTCCAAAATGAACGTTAAAACCATGGGAGAACAAAAGAGCTGCGCCTTTTTTCAGGTTAGGTTCAATTTCATTTTTGTACACAGAAGCTTGAGTTTCATCAGGTAACAAAATTTGAACCACATCTGCACGGCTTGTTGCATCAGCTACGTTCAGAACTTCAAAACCGTCGTTTCTTGCGACATCAGCCGATTTGCCTTCACGCAAACCAATAACAACATTCACACCACTGTCACGCAAGTTTTGTGCTTGAGCATGCCCTTGGCTACCGTAACCAATAACGGCCACTGTCTTTCCTTTCAATACGCTGAGTTCTGCATCTTTTTCGTAGTACGTTGTAACTGCCATGGTTAATTTCCTCCTTTTAATTGGACCCTTCATAATGAGCGGGTACTCCAAGAGACTTTCCCTCGTGATTAGCATCTAAAAATCTCTTCGAGTCCCCGCTCTTATGCGGGCGGTTCTTTATTGATGTAATGCGCTATAAGCGGTAATTCGTTAAAGCTCCATATTAAGCATTGCCACGTATCATAGCTGTAACCCCGGTTCGAGTCAACTCCCGAATACCGTAAGGCTTCAACAACTCGATCATGGCATCAATTTTTTCTGTATCGCCAATGACCTGTACAATCAAACTCGTCGTTCCAACATCAATTACAGCTGCTCTGAATGTTTCTACCACGCCCATAATCTCTGGCCGTTGAGGCGGTTCTGCCTTTACCTTTATCATCGCCAATTCCCGGGCTACCATTGGTTTGGAACTGAGATCGATGACCTTGATCACATCAACCAGCTTGTAAAGCTGCTTTTCAATCTGCTCTAGGTTGTTCTCATCCCCTACAGTCACAATGACCATACGGGATAATCCAACTTCTTCCGATTGTCCCACAGTTATGCTCTCAATGTTAAAGCCGCGGCGACCGAACAGGCCGGACACACGTTGCAAAACGCCGGGTTGATCATTTACCAGTACAGCAATGGTATTTTTTGTTGTCATTTTACTCGTCCCCCATCAGCATTTGATCAATTGTCGAACCTTGCGTCACCATTGGATATACGTTCTCTTCCTTGCTGACTACAAACTCGACAACGACCGGTCCGGGTGTATCAAGCGCCTCCTGCCAAGCCCGACGTGCCTCTTCCTTATTCGTAGCACGCAGCCCTTTGACACCGTATGCTTCGGCAAGTTTCACAAAATCCGGACTTCCCGCCAAGTCAATGTGGCTATACCGATTGTTATAGATCAATTCCTGCCATTGGCGAACCATTCCAAGCACCTGGTTGTTGATAATTACGATTTTAACCGGAATGTTATTGATTGCACAGATGGCTAATTCCTGCGAACACATCTGCATACCGCCGTCCCCGTTAATCGATATTACCAATCTGTCGGGATTGGCCATTTGAGCACCGATTGCAGAAGGGAAACCAAATCCCATCGTACCGAGTCCACCAGAGGTGACCCATGAGCGTGGCTGATTGAATTTGTAATACTGCGCTGCCCACATTTGATGCTGTCCCACGTCTGTCGTTACGATTGCACCACCCTTGGTCGTTTCATCCAACAACTCAACAACCCATTGTGGTTTAAGCACCGTTTCAGAATCCTTATAAGAATAAGGTTTCTCATTCTTCCAATGCTGAATTTGCGCTCTCCATGCATCTGCCAGGTCCGCACGTTTCACATCCTGATTCAGCAATTCCAGCACTGCCTTCACGTCACCCACGATAGGAATATCCGCTGCAACATTTTTTCCAATTTCAGCAGGATCGATATCAATGTGGACGATTTTAGCTTGAGGAGCAAACCCATCCAACTTGCCTGTTACCCGATCATCGAAGCGGGCTCCGATACAGATCAACAGATCTGACTGTTGAATCGCCTGATTGGAGGTGTATGTTCCATGCATCCCCGGCATCCCCGTCCACAGTTCATGTCCACTTGGGAAACCACCCAATCCGAGCAATGTTGTCGTGATAGGAATTTCCGTTTTACGAACAAACTCGTAAAGTGCTTCATGTCCACCGGAGTATACAACTCCTCCACCTGCCAGAATGAATGGACGTTCTGCTTCGGAAATAGCTTGAGTTAGCTTGTCTAGTTGAATTTTGTTGGGCAACACTTTCGGGTTATAACCCCGCATGGTCACAGGTTCCGTTTGTGGGACAAACAACGTCTGGGCTGCAGAAATATCCTTCGGAATATCAATCAGTACCGGTCCCTTGCGCCCTGTGTTGGCAATATGAAATGCCTCATGGATGATTCGCGGTAGATCCTCTACATCTCTTACCAGATAGCTATGTTTCGTAATCGGCATTGTAATTCCCGTAATATCGGCTTCCTGGAAAGCATCCGTACCGATCAGGGAAGATACAACGTTACCCGTGATGACCACCAACGGCACCGAATCCATAAAAGCCGTCGCAATACCAGTTACCAGGTTTGTCGCTCCAGGTCCGGAAGTCGCAATACAGACGCCCACTTTACCGCTCGCCCGTGCATAACCATCTGCCGCATGAATAGCTCCTTGTTCGTGACGAGTGAGGACATGCTTGAAATCCTTAAAGCCATACATGGCATCATAGATATATAACACTGCACCACCAGGATATCCGAAGACACAATCTACTCCCTCCAGCAACAGGCTACGGAGTAAAATTTCCGAACCTGTAATCACTTCAGGCTTCATCCACTTTTCACGTAATTCATTGGTTGACCTAACTTCAGGAATTTGTGCACTCATTGGTCATCCTCCTTTACAAAATTTACATACATCTGACATTTGTAAAAACAAAAAAACCTTTCATCCCTAGAACAGACTTGCTGTTACTGAGGGACGAAAGGCTGTAGCTTCCGTGGTACCACCCGTGTTTGCCCGATATTTCGCAATATCGAACCTTGGCAGGTACAGAAATCACAAAGGATCTCCATATCTGGCGTCTGTAACGTAGACCGTACGATTTTCCCTAATAGGTGATTTAGTACGCCGTTAATACCATCGGGCCCAAATACTTTTCAGGAAAACAGCTCCAAGGTGAGCTCGTTAAAAAGGGATTTTGGTGAAGCTTGCAGCTAATGCCTCACTCTCTGAACAAAAGAGCCCTAATCACTTCGTCCTCTTCATTGCCGTTGAGTTCATGTCATTCTTTCAAATGTTTAGACACATTATATGTCTCCCATCTGGGATAGTCAATACCCATATTTCATAAAAATTTATGTTTCTTTTCTGAAGCACCTCCGAGTCGCACGCTTGTAAGAGGTACCCGCATATTATAAAAAAGACCACACGGTGAGACAGTACACTCCTCCAAAGCCACGTCTTATCTTGTTAAAAGGGTAGAAAAGGAGGCCCGTTTATGATTCGAAAACGCAGCTCTCAAGATGACAACATCATCTTTCGTCTAATCGAGCAAGAGCTTGTCCCCCTATCACATTTAAGTGCCCAGGAAATGGAACAAATACGCAAAGAATTACCCCGGCGCTTAAACCGGGGCATCACTTTTGTAGCTTGCAGACCGGATAATGCACAGGTTGTTGGCTTCATTCATGTTATGCTGCATGGCGAACTATTATACATTGATTTGATCGCAATCTCTTCGGCTCATCAAGGTATGCGATACGGAAAAAAACTGCTTGAGCATGCCGAACACTACGGACGACTGCGTCGCTGCAAGCGGGCTAAAGTGATGGTGGATGAAGACAATATCAGGGGGATCCACTTTTATCTGCGTCATCAATATCAAATGCTGCGATACGTAGCTTTGAGCCGATGCCACGAACTCGAAAAGTTACTGTAAAAAGTATCTTTTTCGGGCTCAGGATTTTGTATGACTAAAATAAATTAGGGTAATACGGATATCCTACCCCGGGGTATCCCCCGTCTGTATACGGGCCTGGTTGCGGACCATATCCTGGTCCTCCATAGCCCGGACCGTAGCCACCATATCCCCCACCATAGGCACCAATGTATGGAGCTGTGCCGATGGCAAGCAAGTCAAACAGCACCAGAGGAATAATTGCCTTCGTGTTCACTTTTTTCTTGCGGTTTGGTTGAAGAACCAGTCGGTTACCCGAAATGCGAATCAGCTTGCCGCTGACCTGGGAACCATCCTTGCGAGTAGCAAAGATGACTTTGCCGACAAGCTTCTCCA
The DNA here is from genome assembly GCF_017833915.1 of Paenibacillus sp. 1182. Classification (NCBI taxonomy): domain Bacteria; kingdom Bacillati; phylum Bacillota; class Bacilli; order Caryophanales; family Paenibacillaceae; genus Paenibacillus; species Paenibacillus sp. 1182. The sequence goes on from NZ_JAFICR010000010.1 coordinate 266,705, forward strand.
CCTGCTTTCTGGTTACTGCCTGTTTCATCGTATTTCCTCCTTCTTCTCAACGGATGGACAGATTGAACGGCTCCTTGATAGCTCATCACCACCACAAAATAGACCGGAGCTGACAGGGGCCGAGCGTCCCGTCCAATCTGCATAGCACAGTCTATTCCATTCATGCCAGTAGCGTATGTTTAAATGCCTGCACAATATAAAAAAATCTGATACCTGCATATGCAGATACCAGATTTTTTTATACACCCATGTACATTTTGCAAAACATACAGCATCAGTTGTTTATAAGTTTAACGCTTGCTTGGATCATAAAGTTGACCCAAAGCGGCCGGAGCGCGTGAACGTCCGACAGCCGCTACCAGTACAATAATCGTCAGGAGATACGGCAACATAAAAATAATTTCCTGGGGAATACTTTGTGACCATGCGAACAGCTGCACATAGTTGCGAATGGCTTGTGAAAAACCAAAAAACACTGCTGCGCCAAAAGCACCGAGCGGATTCCATTTACCGAAAATCATAGCGGCAATAGCAATATATCCCTGCCCCGAAACTGTATTGTGTGAGAACATGTTGGTTGTAGTCAGAGTGATTGTAGCTCCACCAATCCCAGCCAACGCCCCACTAATCATCACACCAATATAACGAAGACGATTTACTTTAATTCCCACGGTATCGGCCGCTCCTGGATGCTCCCCAACGGAACGCAAACGCAAGCCAAACGGTGTTTTATACAAGGTTAAATATCCAATAACAACCAATAGAATGGCTAGATATGTCGTTGGGTAAGCTTGGAAAAAGGCTTTTCCTGCAATCGGGATATCCACAAGGTAAGGGATGGATATTTCGTTGAAACCCTGAATCCGACCGGTGTCACCATCACCCTCAAATAAAAGCTTGACCATATACAGCGTACTACCTGCTGCCAGAAAATTAATAACTATACCACTTATTACCTGATCAGCTTTAAAGGTAATAGAGGCTACAGCATGAATTAGCGAAACCAGAATACCGAACACCGCAGCTGACAGCACACCTACCCAAGCCGCAGAGGTGCCTCCTAGTCCAGCTTGCTCGGCATAAAATCCGCCAACACCCGCTGCAAACGCTCCAAATACCATAAGTCCTTCCAACCCGAGGTTCGTCACACCGGATTTTTCTGAAAAAACTCCGCCGAGAGACGCAAAAATAATCGCCGTCGCAAAAACGAGCGTTGTATGGATTAATTCACCAAGTGTTAACCAACTCATTTTACAACACCTTCTCTTTCTTCCGCTTGGAGTAGAGCGGCTTCACAACCCAACGTACAATACCTTGGGCCGCAATGAAGAAAATAATCGAGCCGATGACAACCCGGATAATTTCGGGCGGTACATCTGCGCTAAAGCTCATCCCCGCAGAACCATACGTAAGCGTTCCGAACAAAACAGAACCAAGCAGCACACCAAATGGGTTATTCATCCCAATCAGAGCTACAGCGATACCGTCAAAACCCGTTCCCGGTGATCCTGCCATGACAGATTGATAATGGAATACTCCCAGCACTTCAAAGGCCCCTGCCAATCCGGCAAAAACTCCACTAATGAACATCGCTTTTATAATATTACGATTTACATTCATACCTGCATAACGGGATGCATCCTGATTAAATCCGACAGCCCGTAGCTCATAGCCCTGCTTTGTTTTCCACATGAAAATGTAGAAAAAGACTGCTGCCAGCACAGCAATAACCGTACCCCAATGTACCCGAGCATTCCCCATCATCTGGGACAGCCATTCGATGGAAATTGAAGCAGAAGGCTGAATATCCACAGAACGATTCTCACCTTCCATAAGTGCGAACTGATTGATCACCAAATTAGCCAAATACAGGCCGATCCAGTTCATCATAATACATGTAATAACTTCATTCACGCCTCGTTTGGCCTTCAAATAGCCAGCAATCGCAGCCCACAGGCCTCCGAAAACTGCGCCTGCAATCACAGCTAGCGGTGCATGAATGATAGCTGGCAGTCCGTGGAGTTTAATGCCCACAATCGAAGCAGCTGTCATACCTACCAGAAACTGACCTTCGCCACCAATATTAAACAATCCGGCGCGGGCCGCAAAAGCAAATGCCAACCCCGTCAAAATCAGCGGAGTCATCTCGCGGATAGCCTCTCCAAAGTTATAAGAATCTCCGTATACACGGCTAAACAAAGCAGAATAGGCCACAATAGGGTCATACCCGCCAATCAGCATCACGATAGCACCCAGAAGGAGACCCAAAATAATAGAGACCAGCGCCAGTACAAAGGAGTCTTTTGTGAATATTTTCAATAGATTAGCCATTCTCTACTCCTTTCTTCACTGCACTTCCTGCCATCATCAGTCCCAGTTCCTGGTCATTCGTTTCTTCTGGCAGCACTTCCCCGACAATCTTGCCCTCATAGATGACAGCAATTCGGTCGGATACATTCATAATCTCGTCCAGTTCAAAAGATATGAGCAACACAGCTTTACCTTGGTCCCTCTGCGCAATCAGTTGTTTCTGGACAAATTCAATAGCTCCAACATCCAAACCGCGTGTAGGCTGTGCTGCAATGAGAAGGTCCGGATTTTTATCAATTTCACGCGCAATGATAGCCTTCTGCTGGTTCCCACCAGATAATGCTCTTGCCTTCGTGTGAATATCCGGTGTTCTAACATCAAACTTTTCGATGAGACTTTTAGCCTGTTTCTCTATAGCATCTTTGTTCAAGAAACCATTTTTACTGTAAGGCGCCTGGTAATACGTCTCCAGCACCATATTTTCACTCATAGAAAAATCGAGCACCAACCCATGCTTATGACGGTCCTCTGGTATATGTGAAACGCCTGCCTCTGAAATTTTGCGTGGTGACTGATTGGCCACCTCTTGTCCGAGCAAACGAATGCTCCCGCCATCCACCTTGCGTAAGCCTGTCAAAGCTTCGATCAGCTCACTCTGTCCATTACCATCTACTCCGGCAATCCCCAAAATCTCGCCCGCCTTGACCTGCAGGTTCAACTCATTTAGAACATGAATACCATCCTTGTTTTTAGAAATTACATTGTTCATTTCCAATACCGTTTGTCCTGGTTGCGCAAGCTGCTTGTCCACTTTAAAGGACACACGACGGCCCACCATTTTCTCAGCCAGCTCATTTGGTGTTGTTTCAGACGTCTTGACCGTATCAATAACCTGACCTCGGCGAATGATCGTAACGGTATCCGCAATTTGCATGATTTCTTTAAGTTTATGAGTAATAAGAATAATTGATTTGCCTTCAGCCACCAAACGTTTCATAATGTCCAGCAACTCAGTGATCTCCTGTGGTGTCAGTACAGCTGTAGGCTCATCGAAAATCAGAATATCTGCACCGCGATAAAGCGTTTTAATAATTTCTACACGTTGCTGCATACCCACAGATATATCCTCAATTTTGGCATTCGGATTCACCTGAAGGCCGTACTGCTCAGACAACCGCTGTACTTCTGCGGCAGCCTTTTTATAATTGATTTTCAGACCCTTACGTGGCTCCGAGCCCAGGACAATATTTTCGGTAACGGTAAACGGCTGTACGAGTTTAAAATGCTGATGCACCATGCCAATCCCCAGATCAATCGCCTTATTTGGACTATCAATCTGTACAGGTTTACCTCCGATTTCAATGGTCCCTTCATCCGGCTGATACAGTCCGAAAAGAATATTCATAAGCGTAGATTTACCCGCGCCATTCTCACCCAAAAGGGCATGAATTTCTCCCTTATGCAGCTTGATGCTGATGGAGTCGTTGGCAACGATGCCGGGGAATCGTTTTGTAATTTGCTTTAACTCAACGACGGGGGTCGCTGCATCCATGAGATCACCCTTATACACTTTATAGTATGTGCTCCAATGAGCTGATTTTGCCCGTTATAATCCATATAACTCCAGACGTAAGAACAAGGCTAGTCTTATGAACCAGCCTTGTCGCCACCTCTATATTCTTCAATCCAAAACTTATTTCGAAGGAACTGTAATTTCGCCCTTAATAATTTTTTGCTTGTATTGTTCTACAAGATCAAGCACGTCTTTAGGTACGTTTTTCGTTGAAGTGTCTGCCAAACCAATGCCATTATCCTTCAGAGCCAGTGTTTCGACACCGCCCTTAAATTTACCGTCAATTACTTCTTTAGATACGCGTTTTACAGCTTCATCTACACGTTTTACCATCGAAGTCAATGTTACGTCGTCACCAAATTCAAGCGATTGGTCTTTATCCACACCAATAACCCATACTTGCTGACCTTGTTGCTTACGTGCGAGTGCTTCGTTAAATACACCTGTACCAGATCCGCCAGCTGCATGGAAAATAATATCTGCACCGCTGTTATAGATCGTCGCAGCCGCTGCTTTACCCAGATCCGGCTTATCAAATGCACCTGTGTAGTTAACTTCCAATTTTGCATTTGGATTTACAGCTTTAATTCCTGCTTCGAATCCTTTTTCAAAACGTTTGATCAACGGGCTATCTTGTCCACCCACAAAACCAATTTTGTTTGTTTTAGTAAGCTTTCCAGCTACAACCCCCACCAAGAAGGAACCTTCATTTTCAGCAAAAACAACCGATTTTACGTTAGGCGCATCCACGACACTGTCAATGATCGCCAAATTCTTGCTCGGGTTGTCTTTCGCTACTTGTCCAATCGCATTCGCCAGATTAAAACCGATTCCCCAAGTCAGGTTAAAATCACCCTTAACAAATTGGTTCAGGTTAGGAATATAATCTTGATCGGATTTACTTTGCAGGTATTTAACTTTAACGCCTGATTCTTTCTCAGTGGCTTGTAGTGCCTCCCAAGCAGATTGGTTAAACGATTTGTCGTTTACTCCACCCACATCTGTAACCATGCCGATTTGGACATTCGATGTTTTGGCAGAACCACCTGTGTCTCCACCATTTGCGTTGGACGCACCTTGATTTTTGTTACCGCAGCCTGCGAGAATGACCGAGATCGCCAGCAGCATAACCAAAGACATACTGAACATTTTCTTCATGCTGATACTGTTCCCCCTTAGTGTTAGATCCCTGGACTGTCTCTTTTCGTTGAACATGTACATGCTCATGCATGTCATTTACTGACGAGACAGATCGTACAGAAGACTTACTTTAGAGATTATACAATTATGATCGGCTAAAATCTAGACAATTAATAACCTTGGGTCAATTTTTTTTAAAACCTCAACAATGTAAGCGCTACAATCTTAAAAAAAACATACATTCTTCCATCCTACGTCATATTTATTCGTATTTTGGAGAAAACAAAGTCTTTTCCGTACCATTGAGTATGTACAAAAAAAGGCATCCCTACACAGCGTACTGCTTGGGATACCTCTTTACCACTTTCGTGGTTTCCACGCCTTCATTATGAATAATTAAGCGTTGATTTTGCCTTTAGCAACAGTTGCCAAAGAGTTGAATGCATTAATATCATTGACTGCAAGATCAGCCAAGATTTTGCGGTTAATGTCCACACCAGCCAATTTCAGGCCGTGCATCAATTTGCTGTAAGACAAACCGTTCAAACGAGCTGCTGCGTTGATACGCACGATCCACAGTCTGCGGAAGTTACGTTTCGTCTGACGACGGTCACGGTATGCGTAAACAAGCGATTTCATTACCTGCTCGTTAGCTGTTTTAAAAATGCGGTGTTTGGAACCAAAATAACCTTTAGCAAGCTTCAATACTTTTTTATGACGACGACGAACGACGAATCCGCCCTTTACTCTTGCCATATCAAATGACCTCCCAAATAATGTTTATACTTCCTTCATTGCCGTGCTGTGCTATTTCAGGTTAGCAAGACCTTGTTTCAGACGCTTAACGTCCCCAGGTGCCATCTCAGGGTTAGTACCCAGAACGCGTTTTGCACGTTTGGATTTGTGGGAAAGCAAGTGGTTTTTGTAAGCTTTGTAACGCATTACTTTACCAGTACCGGTAATTTTGAAGCGGCCTTTAAGGCTGCTATGTGTTTTCATTTTAGGCATTGAACTTCCTCCTTAATTTGTCATTGACTCTTTGGAGCCAATATCATAATCATGCTGCGTCCTTCGAGCTTGGGTTGGCGCTCCACGGTACAAAGATCAGCAACTTCCAATTTCACACGTTCGAGAATTTTTTGACCCACGTTAGCATGAGTAATTTCACGACCGCGGAAACGAACGGAGCATTTCACCTTGTCCCCTTCATTCAGGAACTTCACCACATTGCGAAACTTGGTTTGGTAGTCATGTTCCTCGATGTTGGAACGGAACCATACCTCTTTGATGTCAACGATCTTCTGGTTTTTACGGGCTTCCTTTTCTTTCTTCTGTTGCTCATAGCGGAATTTTCCGTAATCCATAATCCGACACACGGGCGGCTTCGCTTGAGGCGCCACGTTCACGAGATCCAAGTTTGCGTCAATCGCCATTTGCAAAGCTTCACGCGTCGGTTTAATCCCGATTTGTTCACCGTTCGCACCAACTAGACGTACTTCTCTCACTCGAATCTCATCATTGATCATATGTTCCTTACTAATAACCCTCCACCTCCAGAACCTGTTATTGTTGTATTGTGTTTAAGCACAAAAAAGGGATGACGACTACACAGCCGACATCCCTGTCTGATACTCAATTCATCATGAAAGTTCAATTCACAAATCATTGGATCATGACCAGCCGGCAATACCGGACAGGTGAGAAGTCGGACCTTCTACTTGTTAATCCATACTTTTCAATTAACATACTCAAATATCTTATCACGGTGCAATCGAGGTGTCAACACTTTAATAAAAATTGATGACACCGATCTCTAGTCCTATTCCACCGTCTAATTACCCTTGCTTGCTCTGAACCTCTTCTAGGCGAACGACACGCGTATGCTGGGTATGGCTCCATTGCTTGTTGTTTTGTGTGAAGAACGCATAGACCGTAATTGGATACCACGATATCGCATAGACCGGGAACAGCAATAAGTACAGATATACTTTTTTGAATGTGACCTTTTCCAAAATCATTGCGAGCACAAAAGTAGCAACATTCAAACCAATAGCTATAACACCGGTCCAAGCTGGTAACTGTACATAGATGTTCTCGATATTAGGTCCACCAAAGAAGGCGATATCTATCCACATAGCTACTGTCATCAAGAAGGTGAGCAGTACGATATACACGTTCAGACCATAAAGAGCCATATCGAATTTAATCAGGCTTCTATGCTTGATACTTTGCCACAGCAACGGGAAGAAATAACGACGAGCGACCGTGAAATGACCTTGCATCCAGCGCAGACGCTGTCTGGACGAGGCTTTGAACGTCAACGGCTTTTCATCATATACCTTGGCATCGTAATTAAATCTTGGATATACGTTGCACTGCGTGCAGCGCATGGTGAATTCCAAATCCTCTACGAGACTTGTCGCACCCCAGCCCATTTCCTTAAGCAGATTTGTTTCAAAGCACATGCCTGTACCACCGAGGAAATTAGCCATGTTCAGATTGTGACGTGACAGCTGCCACAAACGGTTGATGTACCAATAAGATACCCCGTATGCCGCTGTAATCCAAGAATCCTCAGGATTCTTAGTATCAATGTACCCCTGGATAACACGGGCACCTGTACACAGATCATTGTTCATTTCACTCAAAAAATTGGTATGCGCCAAATTGTCAGCATCAAACATGACAATGGCATCATATTGGCGTGGCATAGCCCATAATTCCTTGAGCATCCACTCAATAGCGTAGCCTTTACCACGCAGATTCGGATTCGTACGTTCACAAGCATTCATGCCGTGAGCGCGAACGATGTCCGCAGTCTTATCTGTACAGTTATCACAGATTACGAACACATCGTAAAGTTCCTTCGGATAATCAAGTTGCTTCAAATTTTCCATCAACGCTCCGACAACCTGTTCTTCATTGTGGGCAGCGACTAAAATGGCAAATGACTTTTCTGGAGCCGCGTGCTCTTTCCTTTTCTTCCGAACCAATCCGAACAAGGAGAATGCAAACTGATAGACTGCGATCACCGCCAGTATGACCTGGAGCGTCACAAAAATAGCGTCTAACATGATCTCTTGTTACCCCCTTTTTATACCCCTTAAAATCTTGCGTTTGTTTGTTTTCTATCTGTGTAGCGCAAGTTGCGGCGCTTTTCGCGCCTTTTCTGTAGTTTTTGACCCGACCCTTGCTTTCTTCATTGGCTGTGCGCAGCCCCCTTTTGGCTGACACAGGAACGCCATTACGATTTTCGTTGGTTTTCAATCTTTTGTCAAAGCCCTTAAACCGGTCTCAGCAGCAAAAAAACACAACAAACTCCCGTTTAAACCGGGAATGCAGCGCTGGACTTCTCATTCATGACGTTTAGGTCTTATTTTCATCCATTTGCTAACTTTTTATTTCTTTGGTCCCTCCTTTTTGTGGGCCAATTAGCAACCACTTCTAAACACTCTATCTTATTAGACGGATGAACGCAAAGAAAGTTATACAATACAGCTTATATTCCATTAACATTTTTGTGTAGAATTGAACCAAGTAAGTTATGAATATTTAGTGATTCTTGAAATGAACAGCGTTTAAAAATATGATGAGAGCAAGAGAATAATTACTTATGGTCTGATTATGTCAAAATGACTCAAAATATTTGCCGACTGACCTGAACCGGCAACCGGAGGAAACCAAATGCAACGTCTAGTCGTAAAACTTGTAAGTCTGGAGCAGCAGTTGTTCAAATGGATCAACGGACGCTTACACAACCGTTTTTTGAACTTCTGGCTTTATTATCTCACACATTTAGGCGGGGCTACCTTTACTATAGCCTCCACACTCCTTATTTGGTGGCTCGCTCCGAACCCGTGGAAAGATTCCGGTATGAAGGGAGCCATCGCTCTTGGGGTCAGTCACATCCCCGTAGCTATCGTTAAAAAGCTGTACCCACGGATTCGCCCGTATTTAGCGCTACCAGGTACAAATACATTCCGTAACCCCTTGTCGGACCATTCTTTTCCCTCAGGGCACACGACCGCTATTTTTTCAGCTACCGTGCCTTTTATGCTACAGTCACCGATGCTAACACTGCTGCTGTTGCCTGTAGCGACAATTGTAGGTTTTTCTCGGATTTATCTAGGTCTCCACTACCCAACGGATGTACTTGCAGGAGCGGTGATCGGAACGTCTGCAGCAATAGGAACGGTTGCATTCTGGCCTTAAAGCCGATATGGTATGATTGAGAACATCCCAGCAGGAACAGGTGAAATGAGAGTGGCTAAAAAACGAGTGTTATTATTATCGGAAGGTTTCGGTGCCGGACATACTCAAGCTGCCTACGCGCTCTCAAGCAGTTTGCGGAAGCTTTCTCCGAATGTGCAGACAAGAGTGCTGGAGCTGGGGAGTTTTTTGAATCCAAGAATGGCCCCCCTTATTATTACAGCATACAAGAAGACTGTCGTATCGCAGCCTCGCCTAGTCGGATTGGTTTACCGTCATCAGTACAAAAAATCATTAAACCGTCTTACAACGCTCGCTTTGCACCGTCTGTTCTACACGCAGACCCGAAACATTCTCCGGCAGCTTCGTCCCGATTTGGTGGTATGTACTCATCCCATCCCAAGCGCGGTAATTTCACGTTTGAAGCGCTTAGGTTTACATGTTCCGCTTTGTACTGTTATTACAGACTACGATGCACATGGAACATGGATTAGTCCCGAGGTTGACCGGTACTTTGTATCTACGCCTGAAGTCATGCGTAAGCTGCGAGCACGCGGAGTACCCGTCTCGAAAATCCAGGTGACCGGTATTCCCGTTCATCCAAATTTTTGGGAACATCCTGGGCACGATGAAATTAGAGAACAATTTGGACTTAAACCCATCCCGACCGTACTCGTTATGGGTGGCGGCTGGGGCCTTATGAATGACGAAGTTATACATCGTTCGCTTACTCAGTGGAGAGAGAACATTCAATTTATTTTTTGTTTGGGGCATAATGATAAAATTCGTCGTAAAATGCAATTAGATCCCAGGTTTAATCATCCAAATATTCATATCTTCGGATTTACACGGGAAATCGACAAATTAATGGAGGTATCGAATCTGCTCATCACCAAACCCGGCGGAATGACATGCACCGAGGGATTGGCTAAAGGGATTCCGATGCTGTTTCACAAACCTCTCCCTGGACAGGAGGAGGAAAATTGTCAATACTTTACGGCTCAAGGCTACGGAGAACCGATTACTTCGCTGGATGTTGTCGTGAAATGGATGAACCGACTGCTACACGATTTTCCAGAAATCGTCCGCAAACGACAGGAGCACGTCCACAATGTAGCGCGATATTATCCTCTTCAGAGCGCACAGAGTATTTTGGATATACTGGAACCGAACAGGGTGCTTTCCTAAAAGGAAGCACCCTGTCTTATTTTATCCATTTGATCTTTTTTTTATTTCCCGTACTTTTCAAGGCGTGTTTTTCCGTACTCTTCCAAAGCATCTTGGCCGATCAGCACTTCGACTCGATGAATATTCATACCCTTGCCCATGAACTTTTGTTCATATTCCGTCATGACATGCTCCTCGTTGATCCCCTCACGATGAAGGTTTAACGAAATATTCGTCATTTGTAAACCGCTATCGGCAAACGAATTCAAAGAAAACTCAAATAGTGTCTCCGAATCAGTCTTAAAATGAATTTGTCCTTTGCTGTTCAAAAGCTGACGGTACTTGTCCAAAAAACGCGGATGCGTCAAACGACGACGTGCATGCTTGGCTTTAGGCCAAGGATCACTAAAATTTAGATAAATGCGTTCAATTTCTCCTGGTTCAAAAACATTCTCGATCTGTTCAATGTTTGCCAGTGCCAATTTAATATTAGGCGGCGTATCAACCTCTGAATTACTCCAGGCCAGACGGGACTTTTCTGTTGCACGGCGAACCAGCTCATCATACATATCAAAGCCAATATAGTTAACCTCTGGATTCCGGAAGCTCATTTGGCTTATAAATTGCCCTTTACCCATACCGAACTCTACATGAATGGGACGATCATTACCAAAAAGCTGTTGCCATTTCCCCTTATACTGTGCCGGCTCCAAGACGACTAGATCCTGCTGTTCTTCCAGACTTTCCCGTATTCCTTTTCTTCCGCGTAAACGCATGTTACTCCTCCATATACTCTGTTATCAAGGAAAAAGGAATTTCACCCCCGCTTGAAGATACGGAAATGAAATTCCTTTTTCAATATATTTGGATTGGGGTCCAACTAATTTAATTGTTCATAGTCTACCCCATCAGCAGGTGAAAAATCAATTGTCTTTTGGCAAGCCGCTCTGATTTTTTGACGTGCGGTCGTTCCAATCTGACGATCCTGCCCAAAACGGACACCAGTCAATGCCAACGCCTCATCAAAGGTTAACTCAACAGTAACTTTATCCATACGCGTCTTATCCTGCGCATTCATAAAAGATCACCTCACGGGTTATTTGTGATGGAACCGACGTGCACTTACCCTAAAACAGGCGATAGAAACAGCATAGCTGCCTCCCTGAAGAATAATCATTAGCAACGGATAACTTTTATCTTCAGGATCGAAAACAGTCCTTTTATTGTATGTCTGGTACCGCTTACAATATAACATATTGTGTAACCTTTTTCAATCCGCAACGCCGTGAAATCCGCACATTTTATTGACTTGTTCGGTCAAATGATTCCCAATGAAGACTAATTTTTGTTACAATAGGGTGATCGTAAAAAAAGGAGTACACCCATGAAAACAGATTTATTGCCTGCTCCTCTCCTGTGGGGAGATAAACGGTTCCACACTTGGAATTACGAAATGCGTGAGCAATTTCAAAATAAAGTGTTCAAAGTCATGCTAGATGCGGGTTTTACCTGTCCGAATCGCGATGGCTCCATCGCTAAAGGGGGCTGCACCTTTTGTAGCGCACGCGGATCGGGTGATTTTGCCGGGCGTCGTCGTGATGATCTGGTCACCCAGTTTAATACGATTCGGGATCGACAGCATCTAAAATGGCCAAACGCCAAATATATTGGCTATTTCCAAGCCTACACGAATACGTATGCCCCGGTTGAGGAACTGCGAGAATACTTTGAGGTAATTCTGGAGCAGCCCGGCGTTGTCGGTCTGTCCATCGCTACACGTCCTGATTGCCTGCCTGACGATGTAGTGGATTACCTTGCCGAGCTAAACGAACGCACGTACCTGTGGGTCGAAATGGGTCTGCAAACCGTCCATGAATCGACCTCAGAGCTGATTAACCGCGCTCATGATACTCAATGCTATCTGGAGGCGGTGGAAAAGTTGCGCAAGCGGAATATCCGCGTGTGCGCCCACATTATTTATGGTCTGCCCCAAGAGACGCATGAAATGATGCTTGATACGGGACGTGCAGTAGCGGCTATGGATGTGCAGGGCATCAAAATCCACCTGCTGCATCTCATGCGCAAAACGCCTATGGTCAAGCAGTATGAAGCGGGATTGCTACGCTTTCTGGAAAAGGACGAATACGTGAAGCTGATTGTTGATACGCTGGAGTTTTTACCTCCCGAAATGATTGTTCATCGGTTAACCGGAGATGCCCCACGCGATTTGCTAGTGGGACCCATGTGGTCGCTCAAAAAATGGGAAGTGCTCAATGCCATTGATCATGAACTGAAGTCACGCGAAACGTGGCAGGGAAAATACTGGAGGCAACCTTAAATGGGATTCCTATCCGTCCTGAGCTACGCTCATCAATTGGTGGCTACGCGGGTGCAGCCAGGCGATACTGCTATAGACGCTACCGTCGGTACAGGAGCAGATACGTTATTTCTGGCAAAAGCTGCTGGCAAACGGGGCCGTGTCTATGGCTTTGACATCCAGCAAGAAGCACTGCATTGCGCCCGTCGTCGACTGGAAGAAAACGCTTCACCTTCATTAGCAGAAGTATCGCTACTACTTCAAGGTCATGAGCAAATGCGGGAGGCCGTTCCGGACATGCTGCATGGCAAAGTCGCTGCGGTCATGTTTAACCTCGGCTACTTGCCATCCGAAGGCGCCGATCCTACGGTCATCACGCATACGCACAGTACGCTCGTCGCACTGGATGCTGCCTTACAATTGCTGCGACCACGCGGCATTCTGACTGCCGTACTCTATCCAGGGCATGCTGGAGGAAGTGAAGAAGCAAATGCCGTTCTTCAATGGGCTTCTGCTCTCCCGGTCTCCAGCGGTCAAAGCATTATTTATCGTCAATTACAACGAGCCGCTTCACCTTACGTAGTGGCAGTTGAGAAGAAATAATGTCGGATTTTAAACTCAGGTTATGAGCGGCTTTTTTACCGCCTTACATATATCATTTTTTTAGCTCGTTTGGGCGCTATTCATCCCAGTTTATTGCCCATCAGCACGTTATTGATTTCCCTATTCTGTTAGATCACACTCATTTACTCATTATGGAGGAGAGAAATTATGCTAAAGCCATACCCGCTGCAATTTCAACCTGAGTTCAAAGAGAGAGTTTGGGGAGGACGGGCCTTAGAGCAATTTGGTCTAACCCCACCAGAAGGACATATCGGGGAAGGATGGATGATTGCCGATCATCCAAACGGAACAACAACGGTCATCAATGGTGAGCTGGCAGGCAAAGGACTGGATGAAATTCGCGAGACCTACGGGCAAGATTGGCTCGGGGCCAAGGGTGTATCGGAAAAAGGCGGACGATTCCCACTTTTGATCAAACTACTGGATTGTAATGATGACTTATCCGTTCAGGTGCATCCGACAGATGATTACAAAGGACTTCCAGCCGGAGAATTAGGAAAAACTGAAATGTGGTACGTGCTTGATGCCAAGCCGGATGCCAAGATTATTTATGGTCTGACCGAAGGTGTAACCCGCGAGAGTCTGCGTACAGCTCTTGAAAGTGGGGACATCCTCGGCAGTTTGCGCCAGGTTCCAGTCGAAGCAGGCGATACATTCTTCATCCCCGCTGGAACCGTACATGCACTGTGTGCAGGCGTTGTCGTTGCTGAAATCCAGCAAAATTCGGATACTACCTATCGCTTATATGACTATAATCGCCCCGGACTGGATGGCAAGCCTCGTGAGTTGCATATCGAGGATTCCCTCAATGTAACCTCCTACGCAGGTGCAGGCGCAACAACGATGAAAACGGACGGCTTACAGCCTGGAAAATGGCTCCAGCTGGCAGCCTGTGAGTATTTTGTTGTGGAAAAGGGTATCGTAGATGGAAGTTGGGCACTTTCTACAACGGAAGACAGCTTCACCATTCTCGTGATTTGTGAAGGCAGTGGGACCATAACATGGAACAATAATACCGAGTCTCTTTCCTGTAAAGCTGGAGATTGCTTCCTGTTGCCCGCTAACCTGAGCGGTTACACGCTGAATGACGGAATGACCGTACTTAGATCTTATCTTCCTTAAGGCTTAAAGGATGTGATGTCTAATTATGCGGGAATACACCTTCACCATCGCTGAAAATGATGGAACAGAGCTTTTTGCCTACCGCTGGCTGCCCGATCAGAATTTGCCCATTAAGGGGATTGTTCAAATTTCGCATGGTATGTGCGAGACGTCCTATCGGTACATCCGACTGGCCGAAAAGCTTACTGCTTGCGGTTACGGTGTGTATGCCAACGATCATATCGGTCACGGGCGCACGGCTGGTGATCCTGATAAGCTGGGTATGCCAGGAGCTGATGCGTTTAATCGAATGGCAAATGGCATGCTGGAGCTAGGCGAAATTGTGGCTAAGGAATTCCCTGAACAGTCTCGTTTTTTGCTGGGTCACAGCATGGGGTCCTTTTTAACCCAGAAAATTATGTATGACGATCGGCAGACGTATCATGGGTTTATTTTATCGGGAACCAACGGAAGACGTGGTCTTCTAAAACTCGGAGAGCAAGTTGCTCTACTGCAAGCCAAACTGCAAGGAATGGATCATCGCAGTATGTTGCTCAACGCTATGGTCTTTGGAGGCTTTAATCGTGCCTTTCGTCCGGTGCGCACAGCGTTCGACTGGCTGTCCCGTGATCCTGAGGAAGTAGATCAGTTCGTGCACGACCCATTATGTGGAGCTATTTGCACGACAGGCTTTTTTCTGGATTTTTTCAGGCTATTGCAAGAAATCCATTGGCCTTCCTCGCTGAAACATATCAATCCCAAACTGCCAGTTTATATTTTTGCCGGGGATCGTGATCCAGTGGGTTTGTTCGGTAAAGGCGTGTTGTCACTAGTGGAAATGTATCGAAGCCTAGAGCTTCAGGACATAGAGTATCGCCTCTATCCTGATGGTCGCCATGAGATGCTTCATGAAACAAACCGCGACGAGGTGATGAGTGACATCGTAGACTGGCTCGACCGTCATGTTAATACAGAGGTGACCTCTGTTTCCACATTGTCTGGAGCCTCCGATGAACCTGAACAATCAACCTCGTCCAAGTCATCAGCCTTGTGAGGAAATAAGAAAAGAAACCTTTAAAACCACGATTAAAGTGGGATTGAAGGTTTCTTTTCTTATTCCTTTTTATTTTCCATTTGGGTTAGTTTTAAAAATCACCATGCATTTCGTTCTCTCAGGGAAGTAATATGAGCTGTGTGATGTTTGCCATGCCAGGCATAGATACCGATGTTTCGTTCCAGGCGGATCGTCTGGCCCGATTCAGGATGAATAAACGATCGGTGTAGCTGATCCTCTCCCAACGATCGCAACACGGTCACCCACCGTTCATGCAGTCCTTCTAGCAATTGCAACGAGGGCTCCAGTGGAAGTTCCCTGGCGTCTGGTATTTCGGCCCAACGTCCCTCATCATATGGCTTGATCGTCGGTGTATCCTCCGTCAGCGCCAGTTTAAAACGGATATAGCTGTTCATATGGCTGTCTGCCACATGATGAACTACCTGCCTTATCGTCCAGCCCCCTTCACGATAAGGCGTATTTAGCTGCTGCTCATTCAGTCCTTCGACCGCCAGACGCAGCTGTGCAGGCAATTCAGCAATGTCGTGAATCCATGCGATAAGCTGTTCTTCTGTAATGGTGTCTGGAACAACGAATGATCCTATCGGATAGCGCAAGTCTTTGTCCAAAACAGTTCCCGCCCTTCTCTACATCTACTGACAGTAATGTCTGTAGCCTTATGTGATAACTATGCAGGAAAAAAAGCAGACTCGCAAGAGTCTGCTCAGGCTGTCGAGAAAGTCTCGACAGCCTATTTTATGTTAATTTTGTTTAAGACGACACCGCGTTAATGTTGTATAATATAGGTAACTA